>NZ_JBQHDE010000003.1:0-527466 GCF_052068455.1 Micromonospora sp. H33
ACCGACGCCAAGGCCGACGACAAGCAGACCGACAAGCTGCGCGAGGACGTCGTGCGCACCGTCGACGACGGCCGCGCGCTGGTGGCGAACATCGCCGGCACCGCCACCGACACCGACGGCGGGGTGCACTCCTTCGAGGGCGGCCACTACATCTCCGTCACCGGCTACCGCGACAGCGGCCACCAGGTGAAGATCGCCGACAGCGCCGACCCCAACCAGGCCGAGTACTGGATGACCACCGAGGCGCTCGCCGACTGGATCGCCACCCGCGGCTACAGCACCTCCTGACACACCGACACAGCCGAAAGGGCCGGCCCCCACCCGGGGGCCGGCCCTTTCGTCATGCCCACGTACACCGGCCGAACCGCTCGCCGGGACATATGGCTGTGGCAATCCGGGGCAGTCGCCGTAGGAAGGCGCTGACGGGTCAGGGGACCGGGACCGGTGGACCGTCGCCGGCCAGGCGGAAGGACGCTTCGCCGACCGGCTCGACGAGACCGTCGTCCACCAGTCCGGCCAGGGCTCGCGACCGCTGGACGTCGTCGGCCCACACCTGGTCCAGGCGCTGCCGGGGGACCGGCGCGGTCGCTTCGCGCAGCACGCCGAGCAGCAGTCCGCGTACCTGACGGTCGGTGCCGGCGTACCGCTGCGGCCGCCGGGTGGGGCCGGTGGGCGCCTCCTGGCCGGAGGCGCGCCAGGCGCAGACCGACTCGACCGGGCAGGTCGCGCAGCGCGGCGACCGGGCGGTGCAGACCACCGCCCCCAGCTCCATGAAGGCGGCGCTGGCCAGCGCGGCGGCGGCCGGCTCCACGGGGAGCAGCTCCTCGGTCGCGACCAGGTCGGCAGGGCGGGTGGCCGGGCCGGCGTCCGGCTCACCGGCGACCGCCCGGCAGACCACGCGCCGTACGTTGGTGTCCACCACCGGGTGCCGTTGCCCGTACGCGAACGCGGCCACCGCCCGCGCCGTGTACGTGCCGACGCCCGGCAGCGCCAGCAACTGCTCCAACCGATCCGGTACCCGCCCGCCGTGCCGCTCGACGATCGCCACCGCGCACTCGCGCAGCCGGACCGCCCGCCGCGGGTAGCCGAGGCGCCCCCACATGCGGATCGCCTCCGCCGGAGTGTCCGCCGCCAGGTCGGCCGGCTCGGGCCAGCGCGCCAGCCACGCCTCCCACGCGGGCACCACCCGGACGACCGGGGTCTGCTGAAGCATCACCTCGCTGACCAGGATCGCCCACGGGCCGACCCCGGGCCGGCGCCACGGCAGGTCCCGGGCGTTGCGCGCGTACCACCGGCTGACCAGGGTGGCGAAGGTCGGTTCAGTCATCGCGTCGCCGATGATGTCACGGCCGAGGCGCTGTCCCGCTGACTGGGCGACCCGTACCGGGCCCGCGACGCGCTCTGCCGCCGGTCGGGGACAATGCCGGGATGAACGAGCTCGCCATCACCGTCATCGGCCGGGACCGACCGGGCATCGTGGCCGACGTCGCCGAGGTGCTCGCCCGGCTCGGCGCGAACCTCACCGACAGCACGATGACCCGGCTGCGGGGGCACTTCGCGATGACCCTGATCTGCGTGGGCCCGGCCGCGGCCGACGTCGAGGCCGCCCTGGCGCCGCTCGCCGCCGACGGCCAGCTCCTCGCGACCGTACGCGCGGTGACTCCGGACGGCGAGTCGGCGCGGACCGGCGAGCCGTACGTGATGGCGGTGCACGGCGCGGACCGGATGGGCATCGTGGCGGCGATGACCCGGGTGCTCGCCGACGCGGGAGGCAACGTCACCGACCTGAGCACCCGGCTGGCCGGGTCGCTCTACGTCGTCGTCGCCGAGGTGGATCTGCCGCCGGGCACGGCCGAGAAGGTGGCGGCCCGGCTGGCGTCGACCGCCGCCGACCTGGGCGTCGACGTCACCCTCCGGCCGGCCGATCCGGACGTGCTGTGAACGGCGAGGAGTACGCGGGCCTGGGTGACTGGACGCCCGAGGACCTGGGTGTGCCGGGGGAGGTGCGGCCCGTGGTGTCCGCGCCGGCCACGGTGCTGAGCCGGGCCGGCGGCGAGGTGGACCCGACCGCCGAGGAGACCGTACGCCTCGCGGCCGACCTGGTCGCCACCATGCGGGTGTCGCCGGGCTGCGTCGGCTTGGCCGCCCCGCAGATCGGGGTCGGTGCCCAGGTCTTCGCGGTGGACGTCACCGGCCACCCGAAGGCCGCCACCGTGCACGGCACCTTCGTGCTGTGCAACGCGACGGTGGTGGAGGCCAGTCGCTGGAAGGTCGGCCGGGAGGGGTGCATGTCCGTGCCCGACCTGACCGGCGACGTGAAGCGGGCCGGTCGGCTGGTGGTGGAGGGCGCGCTGCCGGGGACCGGCAAGGTCGTCCGGCTGGTCACCGACGCGTTCGAGGCGCGGGCGCTCCAGCACGAGATCGACCACTGCGGCGGGCTGCTGTTCCTCGACCGGGTGGCCGGTGCGCACGCCATCTACCAACGGAAGGTCTACCTCTGACGGTGCATCGGAACACGGTCGGCTGTCCTGAGTGGAGGCTCCTCCCATGAGCTGTCGACGGCTCGGCGCGTCGCGGCGGCGAGCGGTGCGGTGCGCCGCTACCGTGGGGGCATCATGCGTCTGACGGTCGGCCCCCTGCCCCCCACCGTGTACTGGCGGCGTCGCGCCGTCGTACTCGGAGCGGTGCTCCTCCTCCTGATTGTCGTGCTCTACTCGTGCAGCGGCTCGGACGACCGCTCCGGCCGGTCGGGCGGGAGTGGGGCGCAGTCGACGTCGGGCGCGACCTCGCCCGGTGCGACACCCGAGCCCAGCGGCTCGGTGCTGACCCCGCAGACCGGCACGCCCCCGCCGACGGGCGGCACCGGCCCGTCGGGCGCGAACCCGTCGTCCGGCGCGACCACCACGAACGGCCCGGTACCGGTCAACCCCGTCGTTGACGACGGCACCTGCACCGACGCGGAGATCGCCGTGACCGCCGTCGCGCGGCCGGCGACCGTGGTCCGCGGCGCGACCGTGGACCTGCAGTTGAAGATCAGGAACAGCTCGAACCGGACGTGCAGCCGGGACGTCGGCGCGGACGTGCAGGAACTGTTCATCAAGTCGGGTGCCGAGAAGATCTGGTCCTCCGACACGTGCGGCAGCGGCAAGGGCTCGGACGTCCAGTCGTTCACGCCGAACTTCGAGCGTTCCTACCAACTGGGCTGGAACGGCCGGGACACCACCCGCTGCGCCGACGGCGTGGCCGCCGGCCCCAACCCGCCGGCCGGCACCTACCAGGTCTTCGCGCGGGTCGGCACGAAGCTCAGCGAGCCGGTGCGGCTCACCATCACCGCCTAGACGTAGCGTTCCAGGATCGAGGCCTCGGCGAGCCGGGAGAGACCCTCCCGTACGCCCCGGGCGCGGGCGTCGCCGACGCCATCGACGGCCTGCAGGTCCTCCACGGTGGCGCCGAGCAGCCGCTGGAGGCTGCCGAAGTGCACCACCAGCCGGTCGACGATCGCCACCGGCAGCCGCGGCACCTTGGCCAGCAGCCGGAACCCCCGGGGGCTGACGGCGGCGTCCAGCGCGTCCGAGGCGGCGGGGTAGCCGATCGCCTTGGCGACCGCGACCAGGTCGATCAGCTCGGTGGCGCTGAGCAGGTCGAGCTCGACCAGCGCCTCGTCGAGGGTGCGCGACTTGCGCCCGGCGGGCAGGTAGTCCCGGATGACCAGGGTGCGGTCGGCGTCCACGCCGGCCATCAGCTCGTCGAGCTGGAGAGCGAGGAGCCGGCCGTCGGTGCCCAGCTCGACCACGTACCCGGCGATCTCGTCGGCGATCCGGCGGACCATCTCCAGCCGCTGCACGACAGCGACCGCGTCCCGGACGGTGACCAGATCCTCGATCTCCAGGGCGGAGAGCGTGCCGGAGACCTCGTCCAGGCGCAGCTTGTACCGCTCGAGGGTGGCGAGGGCCTGGTTGGCCCGGGACAGGATCGCGGCCGAATCGTCCAGCACGTGCCGCTGGCCGTTGACGTAGAGGCTGATGATCCGCATGGACTGGCTCACCGAGATGACCGGGTATCCGGTCTGGTGGGCGACCCGCTCGGCCGTGCGGTGGCGGGTGCCGGACTCCTCGGTGGGGATGGACGGGTCGGGCATGAGGTGCACCGCTGCCCGGACGATCCGGGTGCCGTCGCTGGAGAGCACTACCGCGCCGTCCATCTTGCACAGCTCCCGGACCCGGGTGGCGGAGAACTCCACGTCGAGCGGGAAGCCGCCGGTGCACAGGCTCTCGACGACCTTGTCGTACCCGAGGACGATCAGGGCGCCGGTGCGGCCGCGCAGGATCCGCTCCAAGCCGTCGCGCAGGGCGGTGCCCGGCGCCATCAGGGCGAGGTTGGCCCGCAGCGGGTCGCCGGCGGCGCCGCCGGTCACGTTGACGCTGATCGGACGGGCGGGCGAACCCACGGCGCCGGTGCGGGCGTGGGGGGTCGCGACGGCAGGCTTGGTGGTGTCGCGGTCGATCGGCACGGGCAACAGTCTACGGACTGCCCTGCGGTGGGTGCTGTCGTGGTTACTGTGATGTGTCGCGATGCCGGCCTCCGCCCCGACCGCCCGGCCTGCCCGGTCGATCCGGTATCGCCCTCGATGCCCGAACCGGTCACTCCACGGACGCCCGCGCGACGGCCTGGAGGGCCGCCCGGACGTCGGTGACCTCGATCACGCGCATCTGCTCGGCCCGGACGCCGGTGCTCTCCGGCCCGCAACCAGGCGGCACGAGCGCCAGGCGGAACCCGAGCCGGGCCGCCTCGGCCAGCCGGCGTGGCACCGCGCCGATCCGCCGCACCTCGCCGGTGAGCCCGACCTCGCCGATGGCCACCAGGTGCGGGGCGATGGCCAGGTTCAGCCCGCCGGAGGCGACGGCCAGGGCGACGGCCAGGTCGGCGGCGGGCTCGACCACCCGGATGCCGCCGACGGTGGCCGCGAAGACCTCCCGGTCGTGCAGGGTCAGCCGCTCGGTGCGCCGCTGGAGCACGGCCAGCACCATGGCGAGCCGGGCCGAGTCGAGCCCCGAGACCGTACGCCTCGGCGAGCCCGCTACCGTCGCCCCGATCAGTGCCTGGACCTCGGTGACCAGGGCCCGCCGCCCCTCCATCGCCACCGTCACGCAGGTGCCCGGCACCGGCTCCGAGTAGCGCGTCAGGAACAGCCCGGACGGGTCGGCGAGGCTGCTGATGCCGCCCTCGTGCATCTCGAAGCAGCCGACCTCGTCCGCCGCGCCGAACCGGTTCTTCACGCCGCGCACCATCCGCAGCGACGAGTGCTTGTCGCCCTCGAAGTGCAGCACCACGTCGACCAGGTGCTCCAGCACACGAGGGCCGGCGACCTGGCCGTCCTTGGTGACGTGACCCACCAGCACGGTGGCGATGCCGCGCTCCTTCGCCACCGCGACCAGAGCCGCGGTGACGGCGCGGACCTGGGTCACCCCGCCCGGCACGCCCTCGGTGCCGGTGGTGGAGATGGTCTGCACCGAGTCGAGCACCAGCAGGCCCGGCTTGACCGCGTCGAGGTGGCCGAGCACCGCGGCGAGGTCACTCTCGGCGGCCAGGTAGAGCTGGTCGTGCAGGGCGCCCATGCGCTCGGCGCGCAGCCGGACCTGGCTGACCGACTCCTCGCCGCTGACCACCAGCGAGGGGCTGCCCCCGCCGGCCGCCCACTGCTGCGCCACGTCGAGCAGCAGGGTCGACTTGCCGACGCCGGGCTCCCCGGCGAGCAGCACCACCGCGCCGGGGACCAGACCGCCGCCGAGCACGCGGTCGAGCTCGCTGACGCCGGTGGGGCGGGCCCGGGCGGGCGCCGCGCTGATCGTCGCGATGGGGCGGGCCGGCTCGGCCGGCATCCGGGAGCTGACCACCCGGCCGGAGACCGTCGGGCCGGTGAGCGTGCACTCGACCACCGAGCCCCACTCGCCGCACTCCGGGCAGCGCCCCACCCACTTGGGCGGCTGGTGCCCGCAGGCGTCGCACTCGTACGCCGGGCGGGGTTCGCGGGCGCCGGCACGGCCGCGCCCGCCCGCCGTGCCGGCGCGCGGGGAGGTGGATCGTGAGGTGGTCACACCGGGACGTTAGCCCCCGCGTACGACGAAAACACCGCCGGCGTGGTGGTGTTCACCAACGCCGACGGTGCCGTGGTTCGCGTGGGTCAGTGCTCGGCGCCGCCCTCGCCGCCGGGGCCGTGCCCGCCCTCTTCCTGGCCCTCGTAGCCGCCCTCACGCTCGATGATCGGCGACGGGGGCGCGGCCGGGGTGAGCGGCACCGCGACCGGGGCCGGGCCGGTGACGGTGTTGCCGTTGCCGAAGTCGAAGGTCACGAAGACGTTCTGGCCGGAGCGCAGCGACTCCTCCAGGCCGATCAGCTGGAGGACCTGCCGACCCTCGGTGTTGAGCTGCACGTAGCTCAGCGGCGGAATCTCGATCCGGGCCGGCTGCGCGGCCGGCGCGGACGGCGACGGGCTCTCCGACGGCGACTCGTTCGGCGTGGGCGACCCGGTGGCCCCGGTCGTCGCACCGGCGCCGGTGATGACGACCTCGCGGGCGTCGTCGGTGGTGACCGTCACCGTGACCGGATTCGGGGAGTCGTTGTAGATCACCGCGTTCAGGACGGCGTTCGCCCCGGCCTTGTAACCCTCGACACCCGGGAACGCGACCAGCAGGCCGCGGACCGCGTACGCACCGTTCTTGGTCTGGAGGTTCACGCCCTGGACCGACGGCTCCTTGTTGGCGGTCTCGGCGACCTGGCCAGCGCCGCACCCGGACAGCAGCAGTCCGGTCGCCGCCGCCACCCCGGACAGCAGCAGGGCCGCCCGCCGGGAACCCCTGATCGAGCGCGTCACGTCGGTCCTCCTCGTCACGATCCCGCCCGGCCATACCCGGGCACGGTGGCCATGCCCGCGCAGACCGCGCTCCAGGGTAGTTGGGGTGGATCGAGGGCCGCACGCCGACCCGGGGATGCCACCTCCCGGGGTGGTCCTCAGAGCACCCGACCGCTGGTGACCAGCAGAACGACGTCGATGAGGGCGATCACCATCACCGCCCGGAAGTCCGCCACCGGCCGCGCCCGACTGGCCGTGCGTCCGCCGTACCACGTCAGGGGCGGCACCACGACGGCGGCGGCCACCGCGGCGAGCCCGACCGCCGACGGCGGCCCGGGCGGCCCGAGGACCAGCGTGGCGGTCGCGGCGAGCAGCAGCCCGGCGGCGGCCGCCCGGCTGCCGGCGGAACCGAGGCGGTGCGGCAGCCCGCGCACGCCGGTGCGGGCGTCGTCGGCGAGGTCGGGCAGCACGTTGGCGAAGTGCGCGCCCGCGCCGAGCAGGGCCGCGGCGGCGACCAGCCAGACCGGCGGCGCCGGCGCGCCGGGCAGCGCGAGCACGACGAAGGCCGGCAGCGACCCGAACGAGAGCGCGTAGGGCAGCACCGACAGCGGCGAGGACTTCAGCGGCCAGTCGTAGAGCAGCGCGGAGAGCAGGCCGGCGGTGGCCACGAGCGCGGCGGTGGGGTTCGTCGCCAGCGCGAGCAGCGGCGTGGCGAGCGCGGCCACCACGGCGGCCCGGGCCGTGGCGCGCCGGCTCACCGCGCCGGCGGCGACCGGCTTGTCGGTACGCCCCACCGCGGCGTCCCGCTCCGCGTCGAGCGCGTCGTTGGCCCAGCCGACGGCGAGCTGACTCGCGGCGACGGTCAGCACGACGGCGACGACGCCGGACGGCCGGTGCCCGACGCCCCAGGCGAGCAGGCCGGCGACGGTGGTGACCGCGGCGGCCGGCTCCGGATGGCTCGCCCTGAGCAGGGCCAGCGTCGGCATTAGCACTGTCGACGGCATGAGGGAAGTCTGGTCGTTACCGGGCAGTCGTGCCACGCTCGTGTCCATGCGAGACGCGGGCCGCACCCTGCCGCGCAACGATCCGCGCCAGTACGACGACCTGGCCGGCGAGTGGTGGCGGCCGGACGGCGCGTTCGCGATGCTGCACTGGCTGGCCGAGGCCCGCGCGGCGCTCGTGCCGGCGGCGTCCCGCCCCGACGCCCTCCTGGTCGACCTCGGCTGCGGCGCCGGGCTGCTGGCCCCCCACCTGGCCGGCAAGGGTTACCGGCACGTCGGTGTGGACCTGACCTTCTCAGCCCTGGAACAGGCCGCGGCGCACGGCGTGACCGTCGTCAACGGCGACGCCACCGCCGTCCCGCTCGCGGACGGCTGCGCCGACGTGGTCGCCGCGGGTGAGCTGCTGGAGCACGTGCCGGACTGGCGGCGGGCGGTGGCCGAGGCCTGCCGCCTGCTCCGCCCCGGTGGGCTGCTCGTCCTCGACACCCTGAACGACACCGCGTTGAGCCGCCTGCTCGCCGTCCACATCGCCGAGCGGCTGCCCACCGTGCCCCGCGGCATCCACGATCCACGGTTGTTCGTGGACGCCCGCGCACTGGTCGCCGAATGCGCCCGGCACGGCGTGGAGCTGCGGCTGCGCGGTGTCCGGCCGCAGCTGACCGGCCTGCTCGCCTGGCTGGCCCGGCGGGTGCGCGGCGCCGCCGGCCCGGCAGGGCCGCCGCCGCGCATCGTGCCGACCTGGTCGACCGCCGTCCTCTACCAGGGCCGGGGGGTCCGAAGGGGATAGCGGAACCGGCGCGGGGGTACACGTACGCGGAGAAGGGGGTTCCATGACGCTGCAGGCTGTGGAGGCGGCCCGCCGGTTGGCGCCGCGATTCGCCGCCCGGGCGGCCGGGCACGACCGGGACGGCTCGTTCCCGGCCGACGACTTCCGGGACCTGCGGGAGGCGGGCCTGTTCGGCCTCATGGTCCCCCGCGAGCTGGGCGGCCTGGGGGCCACCTTCGCCGAGTACGCGGCCGTCGCCACCGAGCTGGCCCGGGGCAACGGCGCGACCGCCCTGGTGTTCAACATGCACGCCTCGGTGACCGGCGCGCTGGGCGCGGTGACCGAGGAGCTGGCCGAGGCGCTCGGCGTACCGGAGGAGGCGCTCGCGGCGCGGGACCGGCTGCTGCGCGCGGCGGCCGAGGGTGCCTGGTACGCGGTCGCGATGAGCGAACGCGGCGCGGGCGCCCGGCTCTCGCAGCTCAGCACTGTCTACGAGCCGGTCGACGGGGGCTGGCGCATCAAGGGCAGCAAGACGTTCTGCTCGGGTGCCGGCCATGCCGACGGCTACCTGGTGGCGGCTCGCGGCGCCGCCGACCCGTCGGTGGTCTCCCAGTTCCTGGTGCCGGCCGGCGACGGACTGACCGTCGAGGAGACGTGGGACTCGCTCGGCATGCGGGCCACCTCCTCGCACGACCTGCACCTGGACGTCACCGTGCCGGCCGACCGGCTGCTCGGCGGCGTGGAGGGGCTGGCCCTGGTCGTCGCGCAGCTGATGCCGCACTGGCTGGTCGCGAGCTACGCCGCCGTGTACGTGGGGGTCGCCCGGGCGGCGATCGACGCGGCCGCCGAGCACCTCAACGCCCGCAACCTCGCCGGCCTGCCTGCGGTCCGGGCGCGGTTGGGCCGCGCCGACGCGGCGGTGGCGGCGGCCGGCCTGGTGGTCGCCGAGGCGGCCCGCCGGGTCGACGAGGCACCCGGCGACGCCGAGACCAACCGCTGGGTGTGGCGGGCCAAGCTGCTGGCGGGCACCACGGCGGCCGAGGTGGCGGCCTCGGTGCTGGAGGCGGCCGGGACGTCCGCGACCCGCCGGGGGCATCCGTTGGAGCGGCTGTACCGGGACGCGCGCTGCGGCTCGCTGCACCCCGCGACGTCCGATGTCTGCGCGGACTGGCTCGGCATCGCGGCGCTGGGCGGCGACCCGGACCGCGACGGGTCGGCCCCTCGTTGGTGAACGTGCAGGGGAATCACGACGAGAGGTGGGCATCGTGGCCGTGCCAGTGATCGCGGGTATCGGTACGGCGCACCCGCCCTCGGCCGACCAGGCCGAGCTGTGGGAGGACTTCTTCGCGAAGCACTTCTCCGGCACCACGCGGGCGCTGGCCCAGCGCATCTTCGCGAACTCCGGCGTGAGCCGCCGCCAGGCCGCGGTCAACCCGCTGCTGGAGGACGTCTCCGACTGGCCGACCGAGCGGCGCATGCGCCGCTACCAGGTGGAGGCCCTGCCGCTGGGCAAGGAGGCGGTGGGCCGTGCGCTGACCGCCGCCGGCCTGGCCGCCCACGACGTCGGGCTCTTCGTGGTCTGTTCCTGCACCGGGTACGCCACCCCGGGGCTGGACATCCTGCTCGCCCGGGACCTGGGCATGGCCCCCGGCACCCAGCGCATGTTCGTCGGCCACATGGGCTGCTACGCCGCGCTGCCCGGGCTCGGCGCGGCGAGCGACTTCGTGACCGCCCGGGGCCGGCCCGCGCTGCTGCTCTGCGCCGAGCTGACCAGCCTGCACATCCAGCCCTCCACGGCCCGGGTGGACACCCAGCAGATCGTCTCGCACGCGCTCTTCTCGGACGCCGCCGTCGCCGTCGTGGTGATGCCGGGCGGTCCGGGGTACGCGCTGCGCGAGGTCACCTCGGTCACCGACACGTCGACCGCCGACCACATGACGTGGGACGTCACCGACACGGGCTTCCGGATGGGGCTGTCGCCGAAGGTGCCGCAGGTGCTCTCCACGCACGTCCGGGGGCTGGTCGACGACCTGCTCGCCCGGCACGGCACGACGATGTCCGGGGTGGACGGCTGGGCGGTCCACCCGGGCGGCCCGCGCATCCTCAACGTGGTGGAGCGGGAGCTGGCCCTGTCGCCGGACGGGATGGCCGCCTCACGGGCCACGCTGGACGCGCACGGCAACTGCTCCTCGCCGACGGTGCTGCTGATCCTGGACCGGCTGCGCCGGGCCGTCGTACCGCCCCGGCGGGTGGTGATGCTGGCGTTCGGCCCGGGCCTCACCCTGTACGCGGCACTGCTCGAAGAGCAGGGCTGACCGGGCCGCGCTGCCCTCGGCGCATGGGCGCCGGGGCGGCGGACCGGTCGCGGGCGACGGGCGCGGATCAGCCCGCCAGGCGGGCCAGCTCGGGCTGGTAGTCCCCGGTCGAGCGGACCTCGGGGACCACCTTGACCATGGTCCCCGAGCGGTCCACCAGCAGTGCGGTGGCCGCCCCGGTGCGGGCCGGCAGGTGCAGGAAGGCGCGCAGCCCGCCGGCGGGGTCGGCGAGCGCACGGACCGTCTTCCCGGCGGGCGGGGGAGGGACCCGGACGGCCGGGTCGGCGTCGACGGTGACCACGGTGACACCGGGCGGCGCAACGGAGGCGGCGCCGGCCATCTCGGCCGCGCAGGCGCACCCGTCGACCAGGACGATGAGCGCCGGCAGCAGCCCGCGCAGCGGCACCGGCTGCCCGTCGTCGACCAGGTCGAGTGCGGGCAGCGGCCGCCCGGTCAGCCCGGCCGGCGGCGCGTACGGGGCCGGCGTCGACACCGACGGCGTCGAGCGGGTGGAGCGGGGCCAGGTGACGGCGACCAGGCCGGCCACGGTGGTGACCACGGCCACCAGGAGCACCAGCAGCGGCAACGCGAGCGGTGGTACGGGCCGGGGTGCGTCACCCTGCGCCTGTCGGCGCAGCTCTCGGCGGACCTCTTCGGCCTCGGCGGCCAGTGCCGAGGCGTCGTCCGGCACGACCACCCGGCCCCACTCCGGCGGCAGGTCGGGCAGTCCGGGGCCGTCTGCGTCGGGCTTGCCCATCAGACCCCCTGGAATTGTCTCGGTGAGCCTGCGGCGGGCTCCCTTCCAGCGTCCCCCACCGGGCCTCCTGCCGCTACACCTGGGCGCGTACCGGCGCCGCGGGATACCATGAGGCTGAGCGCATGCCCTTGATCTCGGGTTTCCGTCATCCGTACCGGGACGTCACGTGATCGTCACGGAGTGTGTTCGATTCTTCGGTCTGGCGGCCTGTCAAGCTGAAGAAATCCCTCTCACAGGGCCCCTGAGCTGCGCCAACGGTCAGGACAGCGGTGAGACATCGGTGTCTGAGCGTGTTACCCTAGACACAGCGAAAGGGGTTTCGAACCTATGGTTTTCAGTGTCGGCGAGACCGTTGTTTACCCCCACCACGGGGCCGCACTCATCGAGGCAATCGAGACTCGGGTCATCAAGGGCGAGGAAAAGCAGTACCTCGTTCTGAGGGTCGCGCAGGGTGACCTCACGGTCCGGGTGCCCGCTGAGAACGCCGAGATCGTGGGTGTGCGCGAGGTGGTGGGCGAAGAGGGCCTCGGAAAGGTCTTCGACGTTCTCCGGGCTCCGCACACCGAGGAGCCGACCAACTGGTCGCGGCGTTACAAGGCGAATCTGGAGAAGCTGGCCTCCGGCAACCCGCTGAAGGTGGCCGAGGTCGTCCGCGACCTGTGGCGCCGGGAGCGGGAGCGGGGGCTGTCCGCGGGCGAGAAGCGCATGCTCGCCAAGGCCCGCGACATTCTCGTCGGCGAGGTCGCGCTGGCCGAGAAGAGCACCAAGGACGAGGCGGAGACGCTGCTCGACAAGGTGCTGACCGAAGCCTGATCCGCACCCCATCGTCCTACCCGATTCGCAGCGAAGAAACCACCGAGGACCGCGACGTGACCGCGCAGCTCAATCCGCGCGGTGACGTCGCGGTCCTCGTGCCTGCGGCCGGTGCCGGGGTGCGGCTGGGCCCCGGCCGGCCGAAGGCGCTGCGCCTGTTGGGCGGCGAGCCGCTGCTGGTGCACGCGGTCCGCCGGCTGGCCGCCGCGGTCTCCGTGCACACCATCGTGGTGGCGGCACCGGCGAGCGAGCTGGACGCGGTCCGCGAGCTGCTGGCCCCGGTGGCGCCGGTGACCGTGGTGCCCGGTGGTGCCGAACGGCAGGCGTCGGTCGCCGCCGCACTCGCCGCGGTGCCCGCCGGCCCGGAGATCGTCCTGGTGCACGACGCGGCCCGGGCGCTCACCCCTCCCGACCTGGTGGAAGCCGTCGCGGCGGCGGTCCGGGCCGGTCACGACGCGGTCATCCCCGTCCTGCCGGTGGTCGACACGATCAAGGAGGTCGGGGCCGGCGAGCTGGTCCTCGGCACGGTCGACCGCGCCGCTCTGCGTGCGGTGCAGACCCCGCAGGGCTTCCGCCGGGCGGTGCTGGCCGCCGCGCACGCCGCCGCCACCGACCCGCTCACCGACGACGCGGGCCTGGTCGAGAAGCTGGGCGTCCCGGTGGTGTGCGTACCCGGCTCGGAGTACGCGTTGAAGATCACCCGCCCGTTCGACCTGGCCCTGGCCGAGCACCTGCTGGCCACCGGCGCCTGACGCGTACCCTCGGGTCATGATCGTTCCGCGGGTGGCCATCGGCACGGACGTGCACGCCTTCGAGGCCGGTCGGCCCTGCTGGGTGGCCGGCCTGCACTGGCCCGACCAGGACGGCCTGGCCGGGCACTCGGACGCCGACGTGGCCGCGCACGCCGCCTGCAACGCGCTGCTCTCCGCCGCCGGCCTCGGCGACCTGGGCTCGAACTTCGGGGTCGGGCAGCCGGAGTGGGCCGGCGCCTCCGGCGTGGCACTGCTCGCCGAGAGCGCCCGCCGGGTGCGGGCGGCCGGGTTCGCGATCGGGAACGTCTCGGTGCAGGTGATCGGAAACCGTCCCAAGATCGGTCCGCGGCGGGACGAGGCGCAGCGGGTGCTGTCGGAGGCGGTGGGCGCCCCGGTCAGCGTGTCCGCCGCCACCACCGACGGGCTCGGCTTTCCCGGACGCGGCGAGGGCCTGACCGGCATCGCGGTGGCCCTGGTGTACGAGGCTCCGGCCGCCTAGGCTCGCCGCGATGTCCAGCGACGCCACCTCCGACCGTTCCGCCGCCGACGGCTACGTCCAGCGTGCCCAGCTCCTCGCGGAGCTCGGCCGGTACGACGAGGCCGCCGCCGAGCTGGGCTACGCGGTCGCGCTCGAACCCGCCAACGCCGCAGTGCTGACCGCCCTGTCCCGGGTGCACCTCGCCGCCGGTCGGCCCGCCGACGCGCGTACCGCCGCCGACGGCGCCGTCGCCGCGGCCCCCGACTGGGTCCCCGCCCTCGTCGCCCGGGCAATGGCGCTCGCCGACCTCGAGGAGTACGCGGAGGCGGCCCGGACCGGCGACCGCATCCTCGCGCTCGGCCCGGACGACGCGTACGCGCAGCGCAGCGCGGCCGCGATCCTGGCCGGCTCGCGCAACGGCCAGCCGGCACTGAACGCGGCGTGGCGCGGGGTGGAGCTGGCCCCCGAGGAGCCGGAGGCGCACCTCGTCCTCGGCCTGGTCGCGGCGAACATGCAGCTGTACGACCTGGCCGAGCGGGCGTACACCGAGGCGCTGCGGCTCGACCCGCAGCTGGCCGAGGCGCGGCACGACATCGGCGTGCTTCGGCTGGAGCAGCGCCGCTGGAGCGAGGCGCTGGAACACCTCGCCGAGGCCGCCGCGATGAGCCCGGGCCGGATCGACTCGGGCCGGACGATCTCCGTCGGCCTGCGCCAGCTCGTCGTCTTCGGCGCCGGCTGGTCGATGATCGCGGCCGTGGTGCTCGCCTGCCTCGCCGTCGGCAGTGACGGCACGTCGCGCGTCGCGGCGGTGTTCGCGGCGCTCGGCGGGGCGCTGCTGGTGTGGCGGTACGCCGCGAAGCTGCCCGGCCTGGCCCGGACGATCCTGCCCGGCCTGCTGCGCTCCGACCGCACCCTGGCCCTGGCCGTGTACGCGGCGGCCGCCGCGCCGGTGCTGATCCTGCTCTACGCGCTGGTCGGCACGCCGTGGCCGCTGGTCCTGGCGATCGGCGTGGCGACCGTCGCCGAACTGACCGTGGTCGCCCGACCCGTCAGGTGACCCGGCGTCGGGCGGCACGTGTCAGGGGTGACCAGCGCCGCGTAGCTGAGCACCCCGGCCTTACCGGGGGCGGCGGGCCCAGGTCCAGGCGTAGGCGTCGTCCTCGCAGGTCGTAGCCGCGTCGCACAGGTCGAGTGGGCGGAACGTGTCCACCATGACCGCCAGCTCGTCGAAGAAGTCGACCCCGATCGACCGTTCGGCGGCTCCGGGCTGCGGCCCGTGCGTGAAGCCGGACGGGTGCAGCGAGATGGACCCCTGCTCGATGCCGGAGCCGCGCCGCGCCTCGTAGTTGCCGCCGGTGTAGAAGAGCATCTCGTCGGAGTCGACGTTGTGGTGGTTGTAGGGAACCGGGATCGCGTCCGGGTGGTAGTCGACCTTGCGCGGCACGAACGAGCAGATCACGAAGTTGGGGCCCTGGAAGGTCTGGTGCACCGGCGGCGGCTGGTGGATGCGGCCGGTGATCGGCTCGAAGTCGTGGATCGAGAACGCCCACGGGTACATGTGCCCGTCCCAGCCGACCACGTCGAACGGGTGGTTCGCGTAGACGTACCGCGTCCACCCCCGACGGTGCCGGACCAGCACCTCCACGTCGGTGCCGTCGGCCAGCAGCGGCGCGTCCGGCCCGCGGACGTCCCGCTCGCAGTACGGCGCGTGCTCCAGGAACTGACCGCGCACCGACAGGTAACGCTTGGGCGGGCCGATGTGGCCGGCCGCCTCGACGGCGAGCAGCCGGACCGGCTCCGAACCGGTCGGGACGAGCCGGTGGATGGTCGAGGTCGGGATGATCACGTAGTCGCCGGCGACCACGTCGAGCACGCCGAACGTGGACTCGACGCGCAGCGTGCCGGACTCGACGTACAGGCAGTGGTCGCCGGTGGCGTCGCGGAACAGCGGGGACGGCCGGTCGGCCAGCACGTACGCGATCCGCACGTCGTCGTTGGCGAGCAGGTACTGCCGGCCGAGCACCGGATCGGCGCCCGCGGCGTCGAGCTTGTGGGTGCGCAGGTGGCGGGGCTTGAGCGGGAGGTTCGGCGTACGGGTGAACGCGGGCGGGGTGAACTCCTCGGCCGCGACGATCGCGGTCGGCGCGTACCGGTGGTAGAGCAGAGACGAGTCGGAGGAGAAGCCCTCCTGGCCCATCAGCTCCTCCGCGTAGAGGCTCCCGTCGGGCTGACGGAACTGGGTGTGGCGCTTGCGCGGCACGTCGCCGACGCGGCGGTAGTACGGCATCTCGCCTCCCGGGGGCCGGTTGGCGTCCGATTATCGGACGCGGTTGTCCGCTCCTTGTAGCGTCCCGTACATTCTTGTGTCGTGTCAACGCAGCTGCCCCGGCTCCTGGCCGGCCTCGTCGACGATGCCGCGGTCTTCCCGCCCGGCAGCGCACCGCTGCCCGACGCGGTCACCGCGCACCGGCGCCACCGCACCTCCTGGTACGCCGACCTGGTCGGCCCGTTGCTGGTGCCCGCCTCCGCGGTGACCGGCCGCGAGCTGCACCCGCTGGTCGACCCGGCGGAGGGCCTGGTGGTCGGGCTGATCGGCGACACCGGGCTGGACGGCCTGCCCGCCGCCCTGGCGGCGCTGCCGGCCGGCGTCACCGCCCGCCAGGTCGAGGTGGCCGTGGCCAGGCGCGGCGAGGACCCGTTGCCCGGCCTGGCCGAGCTGCTGAAGCTGACCGACCGGCTCGACACCACCGCCGTCTACGCCGAGATCCCGTTGACGTTCGGGCTGATGGGCGCGCTGGACGCGCTCGTCGACGCCCGTGCCGCCGGAGCGCCGGTGGCGGCGAAGTTCCGCACCGGCGGCCTCGCCGCCGAGCTGTTCCCGACCCCCGCCGAGCTGGCCGCGGTGATCTGCGCCTGCCGGGACCGGCAGCTGCCGTTCAAGCTCACCGCCGGCCTGCACCACGCGGTGCGGCACCTGGAGCCGGAGACCGGCTTCACCCACCACGGCTTCGCCAACGTGTTGGCCGCCACGCTCGCCGCTGCCGGGGGCGCCGGGGTGGAGCGGGTCGCCGAGCTGCTCACCGCTACCGACCCCCGGCCGCTGCTCCAGCCGATCGAAGCCGGTCTGCACGCGGCGCGTCCGCTGTGGGTCGGGTACGGCTCGTGCAGCATCCTGGAACCACTGACCGATCTGATCCGGCTGGGGCTGGTGAACGGGGGCGTCGACGCATGAGCTGGGTGACGGGTGCCGAGGGTTCGCCGTACGGGGTGCACAACCTGCCGTGCGGGGTGTTCCGCACCGCCGACCGCGAGCCGCGGGTGGGCGTACGCATCGGGGATCTCGTGCTGGACCTCGGCGGCGCGGAGGCCGCCGGCCTGGTGCTCGCCGCCGGGGCGCTGGGCCGCCCCCGCCTGAACGAGTTCCTGGCGCTCGGCCGTCCCCAGTGGACGGCGGTCCGGCAGCGGATCACCGAACTGCTCACCGACACTGCCCACCGGGCGGCGGTCGAGCCGCTGCTCGTCCCGCTGGCCGAGGCCGAGCTGCTGCTGCCGTTCGAGGTCGCCGACTACGTCGACTTCTACTCCTCCGAGCACCACGCCGCGAACGTCGGTCAGATCTTCCGGCCCGGCCAGCCGCCGCTGCTGCCGAACTGGAAGCACCTGCCGATCGGGTACCACGGCCGGGCCGGCACGGTCGTCGTCTCCGGCACGCCGGTGGTGCGGCCGCAGGGGCAGCGGGCCACCCCGCAGGGCCCGGTCACCGGTCCCTCGGTCCGCCTCGACATCGAGGCGGAGGTCGGCTTCGTGGTCGGCACGCCGAGCCCGCTGGGCCGGCGGGTCGCCGCCCACGAGTTCGACGACCACGTCTTCGGGGTGGTGCTGGTCAACGACTGGTCCGCCCGGGACATCCAGGCCTGGGAGTACCAGCCGCTCGGCCCGTTCCTCGGCAAGTCCTTCGCCACCTCGATCTCGGCCTGGGTGACCCCGCTGGAGGCGCTCGGCTCGGCCTTCGTCCCGGCACCGGACCAGGACCCGCCGGTCGCCGACTACCTGCGGGACGAGCCGCACCTCGGCCTCGACCTGCGGCTGGCCGTGGAGTGGAACGGCGAGCGGGTGAGCGAGCCGCCGTTCGCCACGATGTACTGGACCGCGGCCCAGCAACTGGCCCACCTGACCGTCAACGGGGCGTCGCTGCGCACCGGCGACCTGTACGCCTCGGGCACGGTCTCCGGCCCCGAGCGGCACCAGGTCGGTTCGTTCCTGGAGCTGACGTGGGGCGGCACGGAGCCGGTGAAGGTGGGCGGCGGGGAGACCCGGACCTTCCTGGAGGACGGGGACACGGTCACCATCACCGCCACCGCGCCCGGCCCGGACGGCACGACCGTCGCCCTCGGCGAGGTCACCGGAACCATCCTCCCGGCCCGCTGACCGGGCCTGCCGGAACCATCCTCCCGGCTCGCTGACCCGAGCCGTCCGTCGGACGCGGCTCCGACGCTCGGCCGCGCGCCGGAGCCGACCGTCGCCCGCCCGCCCCTCCTGACGTACGCCCCGTCCGTCGGGTCCCGCGGATGGGACGGGTCGTCGCACAGATCGTCCGATGGGCGGGCACACCTCCCGCGTTTGATCGACCGGATTCCGTCGCTGTGCCGCGCCGGGCCGGGCCCGATCTTCCCCCTTCGGTCCCGGCCCGGCTGTCGGCTGGCGTCCGACGACAGGAGGGTGAGGATGAACGATCTCGCGGGCGCGGTCTGGCGTACCAGCAGCCGCTCGAACGACCAGGGGCTCTGCGTGGAGGTGGCCGACAACCTCGTCGACGCGCTCGGCGTGGTGGCCGTACGCGACTCGAAGGACCAGTCGGGACCCACGCTCGCGGTGAGCCCCCCGGGATGGACGGCGTTCGTGCGGGCGATCCAGGCGGGACAGTTCCGCCCCTGACCGCCGCCGGCCGCGCGCCGCGAGGGGCCTCCCGGGACGGAAATTCCACCCGAGGGGCCCCCGTTCCGCGCTCACCCGGCGTACCGTCGACGCCACGGGAGGTGGCATGTCGAGGGTGGCGGTGACCCGGTCCATCGAGGCGCACGCCGTGGACGTCTGGCGTCTGCTCACCGACCTGACCGTCCGCGCCCATGCCACCCGCGGGGTCGAGGTGCTGACCCCGGGCGGGTTCGGCCCCGGCACGACCTGGCGGGAGGTCCGGTCGCAGCCCGACGGGTCCGCCCTGATCGAGGAGTTCGTCGTGGTCGCCGTGGAGCCGCCGCGACGCCTGGTGCTCAGCTCGCCCGGTGCGGGGGTGGACTACCGGGTCACCTGGACGTTGCGCCCGGTCCGCCGCCGCGGCCGCGGATGCACGCAGGTCACGGTCACGCAGGAGGCGGTCGCCACCGAGCCGTACGGCCGGGTCGTGGCACTCCTGCTCGGCGGGCTGGCCGCCCGGGCGGTCGAGGGCGCCCTGCGACGGGACCTCGCCGACCTCGCCGCCGCTGCCGCCGACGCCACCACCGAGGCCGCCTAGGGCGGTTATCGACGTCACGACCCGGCCTCGCCGGGACTTCGACACACGCCCAACTGCCGCCCGCCTCGGCAACCTCACCGTGGCCGGGCGGGCCGCGCTGGGTAGGGTGCCGGGCGGAGGTGCGCATGGGGTTCCCGAAGGGCCGGCGACGCGTCGTCCTCGTGGCGGCGGTCCTGCTGGTCGCCGTCGCGGTAGCGGCCACGGTCTGGCGGGTGCTCGCCCCGGCCGAGGTCAGCACGCCGGCACGCGCCGCGTATCCGGAGGCCCCGAACCGGGACCCGCGGGTGGTCGCCCGGCTGCCGGTGGCCCCGCTGGTCGTCGACGGCCGGCTCCGGGTGTACGCGGCACAGCGCCAGGTCTACGCCGACCGGCCGGTGGACCACCGCTACCGGACCACCCCGTACTGGTCGTACCGCCGCTGGCCCGCCGAGCTGGCCGGCTTGGTGGCGAGCGGGACCACGGTGGTGAGCCGCTGGTCGGACGGCCTGCTCGTGGCGCTGGACGCGCGGACGGGCCGGGTCGCCTGGCGGGCGGAGGGGCCGGCCCCGGCGCGGATACCGACGGCGCGGCGGACCGGGTCGGCGAGGGTGTGGAACCCGGAGGGCCTCTTCGTCGCCCCGATCCCCGGCGGCGGGTCGGTGGTGGTGGCCGCCGGCGGTGACGCGTTGACCGCCGTGGACCTCGCCGACGGGCGGCGCCGCTGGCGCGCCGGGGTCGGTACCGGCTGCCACGACGTGATCGGCACCACCGCGGCCGGCCGGCTCGTGAGCGTCGACGGGTGCGACGGACCGGCGACGGTCGAGTTCCGGGACGCGGGCACGGGCACGGTGGGCACCCGGTGGCGCCCGCCGGGCGCGGGCGACGCGCTGAGCGCCACACCGCTGGGCTGCCGTACCGGCCGGTCCGGGTGTGCCGGCCTGCGGACGGTCACCGGGGCCGGCGACGGCGCGGGCCGGGGCTGGCTGTTCGGCGACGGCGAGCCGACCGCCGCACCAGCCCTGGACCGTCCGGACAGCGTGCTCGCCGGTGACACCGCGATCGGGATGGCCGGCGGCAGTGCCGTCGGCCGCGATGCGCGGACGGGCGTCGAGCGGTGGCGCCGGGACCTGGGCGCGGGGCGGGTGCTCGCCGTCGAGCCGGACCGGGTGCACCTGGTGACCGACGCCAACGGCCTGGTGACGCTGGACGAGGCCACCGGTGCGCAGCTGTCGTGGTTCACCCTCACCGCCGGCTCGGACGGGACGTCCTGGGCGCCGGGGGCCGCGTACGCGGTGGACGGCTACGTGGCGGTGGAGCGGCTCCGCGAGCCGGTCGACCCGGAGGCGGACGACCAGCGCTACTTCTTCACCTCCGAGCCCGTGCTGCTCGCCGCGACCTAACCGCCACCACCGCCAGCCATCAGCTCACCACTGCTGAACCGACCCCGCCATGCTCACAGTCAGCCGAGTGCCGACTCCGCCGCCGCGAGGAAGGCGTCGTTCTCGGCCGGCGTGCCGATGGTGACCCGCACCCCGTCGCCCGGGAAGGGCCGCACGATCACGCCGCGCGACTCACAGGCCTTGCCGAAGTCCACCGACCGGTCGCCGAGCGGCAGCCAGACGAAGTTGGCCTGGCTGTCCGGCACGTCCGGGACGAGCTTGCGCAGCGCTTCGGTGACCCGGTCCCGCTCGGCCACCACCAGGGCGCACCGCCGCTCCACCTCGTCGGCTTGGGCGAGCGCCGCGAGCGCGCCCGCCTGCGCGGCCATGCTGGTGGAGAAGGGCGTGACGACCTTGCGGACCGCCGCCGCCACCGCCGGCTGGGCGACCAGGAAGCCGATCCGCAGACCGGCCAGGCCCCAGGCCTTGGAGAGCGTCCGCAGCACCGCCACGTTGGGCCGGTCGGCGTAGGTGAGGCCGTCCGGTACCTCCGGATCGGTGACGAACTCCCGGTACGCCTCGTCGATGACCACCAGCACGTCGTCCGGCACGGCGTCGAGGAACCGGTCCAGCTCGGCCGTGCGGACGGCCGTACCGGTGGGGTTGTTCGGGTTGCAGACGAGGATCATCCGGGTCCGGTCGGTCACCGCCGCGGCCATCGCCGCCAGGTCGTGCCCGTGCCCGGCGTCGTTGGGGACGCGCACGCTGGTCGCGCCGCTGGTCGCCGCGATGATCGGGTACGCCTCGAACGACCGCCACGCATAGAGCAACTCGTCACCGGGCAGGCAGGTGGCCCGCACCAGGTGCTCGGCCAGCGCCACCGACCCGCAGCCGGTGGCGATCCGGTCCGGGTCCACCCCGTACCGCTCGGCCAGGGCCTGGCGCAGCGCCACCACGCCCATGTCCGGGTAGCGGTGCACCCCGGCCGCGGCCTCCGCGACCGCCTCCACGACGCCGGGCAGCGGGCCGTACGGCACCTCGTTGCTGGCCAGCTTGATCGCCTCGGGCAGGCCCAGCTCCCGGGCCAGGTCGGCCGGGCTGCGGCCGGGTACGTAGTTGGGCAGCGCGTCCAGGTCGGGGCGGGTCAGCCGCGGCGACGGCTGGGGACGTCCGGTGTCGGTCATGGGGTGTCTCCCGGGGGTGTGGTGCGGTCGTTCTCTGGGGCGGGGGTGCGGGGAAGCTGGACCACCACGGTCTGTGCCCGCTTGTCGTGCAGGGCCTGCCGCATCGGGTGGTCGAAGAGCGGAGAGACCGCGTCGAGGAGCTGGAGCAGCAGGCCCAGGCCGCAGCAGTACCAGAGCAGGGTGGGCAGGCCCAGCGTGTTCCACCTCCGCAGTGCCCGGCCCATGCCGAGCGGCTGGTCGGCGGCGAGCGGCACGGCCTTGATGCCCATCAGCCGCTTGCCCAGCGTCTGTCCGCTCGCGGCCATGGCCGGCACCTCGTAGGCGAGCCAGAGCGCGGTGGCGATCAGCAGGATGACCACGAGCAGCGACTCCGCCTGCGCACCGGGCTGGGGCAGCGGCTCCGACGTCATCTCCCCGTTCTCGACGCGCCGCCACCACTCGGCGACGGTGGGCCGGAACTCCTGGGCGAGACGCCAGACGAACCAGCCGTTGACGGCGGCGTTGAGCGCGAAGACGACGGCGAAGTCGATCAGCCGGGCGACCAGGCGGGCCCCGTACCCGGCCAGCGGCAGCCCGTGCGGGCGCGGCTCCGGCGGCCGGCCGGGCCAGGCGCCGGGCGGCCAGCCGGGCGGCGCGGCGTACCCCGGCGGTGCGGCGTGCGGCGGCCACCCGCCGGGGTGCGGTGCCGGGCCGACGGCGGGCCCGGCCGGACCGCCGTGTCCGGCCGGCGGATGGCCAGGAGCCGGGGACACCGGTCCCGGTGCGGGCGCGGGCGGCGCCGAGGGCGTGACGGGCGCCGAGGGGGGGACGGCGGACTCGGCGGGTGGCGGACCCTCCGGCGGGGTGGCGTCGACCGGGATGGCCGCGCCGACCCAGCCCTCGCCGTCCCAGTACCGCCGGGTGTCCGGGTCGGCGGGGTCCACGTACCAACCGGGTGCGACGCTCACCGGGCCGCCTCGCTGCGCTCGTTCACTCGGCAACCTTAACGACGACGGTTTCCGCGAACTTGTCGTGGAGGCACTGCTGCCAGGGCTGGTCCCACAGCTGCCAGAACCCGTCGACATAGCTGAGGAAGGGGACGAAGGAGCTGGCGAGGAACTGCACCACCCACCGGCGGCCGGCCGCGCGGCGGGTCAGCCGCCGGGCCGGATCGAGGGGGACGACCCGCAGCTTCATCACCTTCTTGCCGAACGTCTGGCCGTCGCGGCGCAGCAGGTACTCCACGTGGTACAGCCAGTACAGGCCGATCATCAGGACGAACAGCCCGAGCTGGGCCAGCAGCAGCGGCAGCAGGTAGTCCAGGAAGAGGGTGCGCGGGTCCGGCTCGACCGGCGTCCCGTCCGGGTTGATCCGCGTCACCGCCACGAACATCCGAAACCAGAGGACCAGGTAGACCGGAAGGAACACCACCAGCGCGACGGCCGTGGCCAGGGCGGTGTCGATCAGCCACGCCAACAGCCGGTCGGGGAAGCTCGCGAGCGGCTGCCCGTTCGGGGCGAGCGCCGGCGGCGGGGGCACCGGACGGGGCGGCCCGGCCCAGCCCGGCGGCGGGGCGTACTGCGGCGGTATCGCGTACCCGTGGGGGTGCGGCGGGACGCCGCCGGCGGGCGGGTGCCCACCGGCCGGCGGCGTCACGTACGGCGGAGGTTGGCTCACGCTCGACAGTCTTACAGGTTGCCGCGCTTCTCCTGCTCCCGCTCGATGGCCTCGAAGAGCGCCTTGAAGTTGCCCTTGCCGAAGCCGAGGGAGCCGTGCCGCTCGATCAGCTCGAAGAACACCGTCGGGCGGTCCTGCACCGGCTTGGTGAAGATCTGGAGCAGGTAGCCGTCCTCGTCCCGGTCGACCAGGATCTTGCGGGCCTTCAGCTCCTCGATCGGCACCCGCACCTCGCCGATGCGGGCGCGCAGCTCCGGGTCGTCGTAGTACGAGTCCGGCGTGTCCAGGAACTCGACGCCGGCCGCCCGCATCGCGTCGACGCTGGCCAGGATGTCGTTGGTGGCCACGGCGATGTGCTGCGCGCCCGGGCCCTGGTAGAACTCCAGGTACTCGTCGATCTGCGACTTCTTGCGGGCGATCGCCGGCTCGTTCAGCGGGAACTTCACCTTGCGGGTGCCGCTGGCGACGACCTTGCTCATCAGCGCCGAGTAGTCGGTGGCGATGTCGTCACCGATGAACTCCGCCATGTTGGTGAAGCCCATGACGCGCTTGTAGAACTCGACCCACTCGTCCATCTTGCCGAGCTCGACGTTGCCGACGACGTGGTCGACCGCCTGGAAGAAGCGCTTCGGCTGGAGGCCGGCGTCGATCATCGGCTGCCGGTCCACGATCGGGCCACGCGCCACGAAGCCGGGCAGGAACGGGCCGCTGTAGCGGGACCGGTCGACCAGGGTGTGCCGGGTGTCGCCGTACGCGGCGATGGCCGCCATCCGGACGGTGCCGTGCTCGTCGCTGACGTCGTGCGGCTCGACCAGGCCGGTCGCGCCCTGCGCCGTGGCGTGCGCGTACGCGGCGTCGACGTCCGGAACCTCCAGGGCGATGTCGGAGACGCCGTCGCTGTGCTTCGCCACGTGGTCGGCGCCCTCGGCGTCGGGGCGGACCGCGCCGGTCAGCACGAACCGGGCCGAGCCGCTGGTCAGCACGTACTGGGCGTGGTCCCGGTGACCCTGCTCCGGCCCCCGGTACGCCACGCAGGTCATGCCGAACGCGGTCGAGTAGTAGTGCGCGGCCTGCTTGGCGTTGCCCACCAGGAAGTGCACGTGGTCGAGGCCCTTGACCGGGAACGGGTCGTGGCTGATGTCGTGGTCGACGGCGCCGACCAGCCGGTCGACGTCGACCTCCTCGGTCGACTGGGGTCGGTCGATCGCCTGGGTCATGATGGCCTCCCTCGCGTACCGGCCGGCCTCGTGGGCCGACGCTGTGCTCTTCCCGCGAATATCGCCGTGAGCCGGCTCACTGGGCAACTGTCCCGGTTCCGGCTGGTCAGGTTGCACAAGGAGTAGGGTCTTCACCCGTGAACACTGGTCAGGATGTCCAGCTCGACGCGCTCGACTCACGGCTGATCGAACTGCTCGCCGAGGAGCCCCGGATCGGCGTGCTGGAGTGTTCGCGCCGTCTCGGGGTGGCCCGGGGCACCGTGCAGGCCCGCCTCGACAAGCTGGTCGAGCGGGGGGTGATCGGCGGTTTCGGGCCGGACGTCTCGCCGGCGGCCATCGGGTTCGGGGTGACCAGCTTCGTCACCCTGGAGATCAGCCAGCGGCACGGCCACGACCCGGTCACCGCCCACCTGGCGGCGATCCCGGAGGTGCTGGAGGCCCACACCATCACCGGCTCCGGGGACCTGCTCTGCCGCATCGTCGCCCGCTCGAACGCCGATCTCCAACGGGTGATCGACCAGATCGTCTCGTACGAGGGCATAAGACGCGCCTCAACGATCATCGCTCTGGCCGAGCAGATCCCGTACCGCGTGCTCCCGCTCGTCCGCTCTGCGGTGCAAGGAAGGGACCCCTATTAACGCCTCCGGTAGTAAAAGGGTCCCTTCTTAACGCCTCAGGCGTGGCCTGCGAGGGCGTCGCCGAGCGGGGTGCGGCGGTAGAGGACCGAGCGGGCGGTGCGGGTCCCGGTCACCAGGCCGGATTGGCGGAGCACTGACAGGTGGTCGCCCACGCCGCCGAGGCTCATGCCCAGCTGGGCGACGAGTTGGCTCGTGGTCGCGGGTGCGGCCAACGCCCGCAGGATCGTCGCCCGAGCCCGGCCGACCAGCCGGTCCAGCGCCTCCTCGGGGCGGGTCGGGTCGGGTGGGCCGAGCATCTCGGCGACCCCGGAGGCCCGGTAGACGACGGCGAACGGCCAGGGCTGCTCGACGTAGTTGATCATCGTGCCGAAGACGGTGGGGACGAGGAGCAGCCCGCGCCCCGCCAGCGTGTACGTCTCCGGGTCGTGGTCGGCCACCTCGATGTAACCGACCGGCCCTCCGGGCACCCACCGCAGCCGGGGGTCCAGGCCCGCGACCGCCGCCCCCCAGCCGTACGCGAGGAGCCGCCCGGCCCGGTGCAGCAGGTCCCGTTCCAGGACGGCCCGCAGGCGCGGCCAGTCCGGCTCGACCAGCGTGGTCCAGGCCGCCTCGATCGCGTCCGCGAGCCGGTCCACCACGTCGGGGGAGTCGTAGATCCGGCGTGCGTACGCCGGTGGGGTCCGGTGTCCGGCGAGGTTGCGGGCCAGTTCGTCCCGGGCCTGCGCCAGCGGGGTCGCGCGGACCACCGCCAGCTCGTCGGCGAAGTCCCGGCCGGTGCCGTCTGGCGGCGGCTGGATGAAGTCCGCGTTGTACCCGCCCCGGCGCAGCAGTGCCAGCAGCGCCCCCACCGCCGGCAGCTCCCGTAGCAGCCGCTCGTACGCCGGTCGGGCCCGGACCACCCAGGGTGCCAGGCCGGGGACGGTGTTCTGCCCGGCCAAGAGCCGCAGCGCGGACACCGCCTCGCCGAGCGGCGAGATCGCGAATCGGCTGGCGGCGACGTCGGCCGGGGTTACCTCGATCCGCACGCCACCTCCCTGTTTCGTCCCAGAGCGAAAGGATAGAGCGCGCCCCGGCGAGCCGGCACGCTGGCCGCGTGACCCTGACCGACACCCGTCCCGCCACCTACCGGGACGTCTTCGCCGTCGCCGAGTTCCGGGTGCTCTTCGGCAGCTTCGGCGTGTTCCTGATCGGCGAGACGGTGAAGATGCTCGCCCTGTCCGTGCTGGTCTACGAGCGCACCGGCTCGGGGCTGCTCGCCGCGCTGGCGTACGTGACCGGGTTCCTGCCGCACGCCTTCGGCGGGGTGTTCCTGCTCGCGCTCGCCGACCGGTGGCCGCCGCGCGCGGTGATCGTCGGGTACGACCTGGTCCGGCTCGCCATGGTGGTGGTGCTCGCCCTCGGCGTGCTCTCCCCGGGGGCGATGCTCGGGCTGGTCGCGGTCGTCGGCCTGTTCGGCCCGGTCAGCAGCGCCGCCCGGACCGCGCTGCTGCCGGAGGTGCTGCACGGCGACGCGTACGTCCTCGGGCGGTCCCTGCTCACCGTCGCGGCCGGTGGCACGCAGGTGGCCGGGTTCGCCCTCGGCGGGCTGCTGCTCGGCCTGGTCGGCCCGTACGGTGCGCTCTGGCTGACCGCCGTCACCTGCGCCCTGTCCGCCCTGGTCGTGCGCGTCGGGCTGACACCGCGACCGCGCCGCGCGCGACCCGGCGGCGGAAACGCGGTCCGGGAGACCTGGCGGGTCAACCGGGCACTGCTCGGCGACCGGCGGATCCGGGGTCTGCTGCTGGCGCAGTGGCTGCCCGGCTCGGTGCTGGTCGGGGCCGAGGGCGTCGCCGTGCCGTACGCCGCCGGTCTCGGCGTGGAGGCCAGTGCGGGCGTGCTGCTGATGGCGGCCGCGTTCGGGATGCTCGTCGGGGACCTGCTGGTGGGGCGGTTCGTCGCTCCCGCCCGTCGGGAGGCGTGGACGCCGTGGCTCGCGTTGCTGCTCGGCGTACCCATGCTGGCGTTCGTGGCCCGGCCGGCGTTGTGGCCGGCGGCGGCGCTCTTCGCGGTGGCCACCGCGGGCTTCGCCTACCAGCTCGGCCTGGCCCGCCGGTTCCTCGACGCGGTGCCGGAGGAGCGGCGCGGGCAGGCGTTCGGGCTGGTCAGCACCGGTCTGATGGCGGTGCAGGGGCTGGCCGCCGCGGCCGGCGGCGCGCTGAGCGAGGTGCTCGCACCGGGCACGGTGATGGCGCTGGCCGGAGTGGCGTCGCTGGCGGCGACGCTGGCGCTGTGGCGGGTGCTGACGCCGCCACGCCACGGCGGGTGAGGTGTTAACAGGGGGCCCTTCCTCTACCGCAGACGTTAAGAAGGGGCCCTTCCTTCTCGCCCAACGGCGCGCCGGGGCGCGCCCGCGTGCGCGGGTGGCTACCGTGATCCGGTGGCGAAGGGGAGCGGCCTCGGCGTACGTGGCTGGCTCCTGCTCGGGCTGATCACCGTCGTCATCCTCGCGTCGACCGGAGTCTGGAACCCCTTCCCCGGCATCTGGGACTGGGTCGACCGCAGCGAGCCCATCTCCGAGCCGGACGTGGTCTGGCAGCACCGGATCGGCGGCACGCCGCGCAGCGTCACCTTCGCCGGCGACACCGTCATGGTCGAGCAGCGCACCCGGGTCGAGGCGCGCCGGCTCAGCGACGGCATCCAGCTCTGGGAGCGCAAGGCGGACTGGTCGGCGGTGGCCGGCGGCGGCCGGGACGCGGTCGTCGTCGTGGGCAAGCTCCTGGTCAAGGGGTACGAGGTGCTCGACCCCACGACCGGCGTCACCCGGCGGCGGGACGACGACGCCGTGGCCGTCTGGACCTGGCGCAACCTGCTGCTCGACGCCCACTGCGCGGAGCCCACCGACTGCACGCTCACCGCCTGGGACCCGCGCGGCACCACTCCCCTGTGGACGGCGTTCGTGCCCGGCGTCCGCAGCGGCCTGCTCGGCGACAACCCGGGGCTGCTCGACACCCGCCGGCTCGACGCCGTCCGGGTCGACAAGGAGGTCGCCGGGCCGGAGCCGGTGCCGCCGCTGCTCGGCTTCCCGATCGACAACCGGGTGCACGTGGTGGACGCCGCCACCGGCCGGGTCCTCACCGACGTCGAGCCGGGCCGCGACGAACGGCTGTCGGTGGTCGGCGGCCGGCTGCTGCGCATCACCGCCCGATCCCAGGACGGCACCTGCTTCTTCACCATCTCCGGCCGGGACCCGACCACCGGGCAGGAGGCGTGGCAGCGCGCCGGCGTCAACCTGCGGACCGCCGACGCCGCCGGGTGCGCGCAGCGGGAGGATCCGCAGGGCGCGCGCAACGTGCTCATCGGGGTCGCACCGGACGGCCGGGAGGCGGTCCTCGACGGGTACGACGGCCGGCTGCTGCTCGTCGTCGCCCCCGGCGAGAAGATCGTCGCCGTCGACGACCGGTACGCCCTGGTCCGGGCGGCCGACAAGCGCTCGGTCTCCGCCCGGGAACTGGGCACCGACCGGATCCGGTGGAGCCGTCCCACCGGCGCGAAGGCGGGCGCCGCACTCACCCCGTACGCGGCGGTGCTCGCCCATGACAAGCCCTCCCGGCTGGTGGCGCTCGACCCGCGTACCGGTGCGGAGCTGGCGACCCTGCGGACGGCCGCGAACGCGCTCGCGGTCGGCCCCACCGGCATGATCATCGGCGAGGGCCGGGAGATCGGGTACATCCGCTTCGGCGGTGCCGCGGTCGTCCCGCCGCCGAACGGCGGTGACGGATCCCGCCCGGGACCCGCCGGGACCGGCGACGTGCCGGCACCCGACGACAGCTGCGGCCCGAAGCGGGAGCTGTGCCCCGCCCCGGAGGACGAGGGCTGACCGTGGCCTCACGTTGCCGGCCGCTCCCGAGCCGCCGTCCGGTCCGACCGGCGCCGATGAGAGCGGCGTCCCAGGACCCACCCGGCGGGTGGGACTGATCGACCCTCCTGCCCTAGGCTTTCCGCTCATGAGCAGTGCCGCCGTCTTCTCGTACGACCCCCTGCTGCCGACCGGTCCGGACCAGACGGAGTACCGCCTGGTCACCGACGAGGGCGTCGACGTCGTCGACGGGCCCGGAGGCCGCCGGTTCCTCACCGTGGAACCGGCCGCGCTGACCGCGCTGACCGCCGAGGCGATGCACGACATCGCGCACTTCCTGCGCCCCGCGCACCTGGCGCAGCTCCGGTCGATCATCGACGACCCGATGGCCTCGCCGAACGACCGGTTCGTCGCGCTGGACCTGCTGCGCAACGCCAACATCGCGGCCGGCGGCGTGCTGCCGATGTGCCAGGACACCGGCACCGCGATCGTCATGGGCAAGCGCGGCCGGCACGTCCTCACCGACGGCGGCGACGCCGAGGCCATCTCGCGCGGCGTGTGGCAGGCGTACACGCGGTTGAACCTGCGGTACTCGCAGCTCGCCCCGCTGACCATGTGGGACGAGCGCAACACCGGCAGCAACCTGCCGGCCCAGGTGGAGATCTACGCCGAGGACCCGGACGGGCACCCGGACGCATACAAGTTCCTCTTCATGGCCAAGGGCGGCGGCTCGGCCAACAAGTCGTACCTCTACCAGGAGACCAAGGCCCTGCTGAACCCGACGCGGATGATGCAGTTCCTGGAGGAGAAGCTGCGGCTGATCGGCACCTCGGCCTGCCCGCCGTACCACCTGGCCATCGTCATCGGCGGCACCAGCGCCGAGTACGCGTTGAAGACCGCCAAGTACGCCTCCGCGAAGTACCTGGACGCGCTTCCCACCTCCGGCTCGATGACCGGGCACGGCTTCCGGGACCTGGAGCTGGAGGCGGAGGTGCTGGAGCTGACCCGCAACTTCGGCATCGGCGCGCAGTTCGGCGGCCGCTACTTCTGCCACGACGTACGGGTGGTCCGGCTGCCCCGGCACGGCGCGTCCTGCCCGGTGGCGATCGCCGTCTCCTGCTCGGCGGACCGGCAGGCGGTCGCGAAGATCACCCCGTCGGGCGTTTGGCTGGAACGACTCGAAACCGACCCGGCGCGCTACCTGCCCGACGTCACCGACGCGCAGCTGGACACCTCCGAGGTCGTCCGCGTCGACCTCAACCGGCCGATGGACGAGATCCGCGCCGAGCTGTCCAAGTACCCGGTGAAGACCCGCCTGTCGCTGAGCGGCCCGCTGGTCGTCGCTCGGGACATCGCGCACGCGAAGATCGCCGAGCGGCTGGACGCCGGTGAGCAGATGCCGTCGTACCTGCGCGACCACGCCGTCTACTACGCCGGCCCGGCCAAGACCCCCGAGGGGTACGCCTCCGGCTCGTTCGGCCCGACGACCGCCGGCCGGATGGACGCGTACGTGGAGAAGTTCCAGGCGGCCGGCGGCTCGATGGTGATGCTGGCCAAGGGCAACCGTTCCGCCCAGGTCACCCGCTCCTGCGAGCGGTACGGCGGCTTCTACCTCGGCTCGATCGGCGGCCCGGCCGCCCGGCTCGCGCAGGACTGCATCAAGCACGTCGAGGTCCTCGAGTATCCGGAGCTGGGCATGGAGGCGGTCTGGAAGATCGAGGTGGAGGACTTCCCGGCGTTCGTCGTCGTGGACGACAAGGGCAACGACTTCTTCGCCGAGGTCACCAAGCCGGTCCTCACCGTCGGCCGCCGCTGAGCCCGCTCGGCGTGAACATCTGCACGGCGTCGTGGCGCGCGGCAGGATGGTACGCGTGACGACTCCAGAGGCGACGGGCTACCGGATCGAACGCGACTCGATGGGTGAGGTGGAGGTGCCCGCCGAGGCGCTGTGGCGGGCGCAGACCCAGCGCGCGGTGCAGAACTTCCCGATCTCCGGCCGGGGGATCGAGCCGGCCCAGATCAAGGCCCTGGCGCAGATCAAGGGGGCTGCGGCGGAGGTCAACGGCGAGCTGGGCGTGATCGACGCGAACGTGGCCGCCGCGATCGCGGCCGCCGCCGCGCACGTGGCCGCCGGCGGGTACGACGACGAGTTCCCGGTGGACGTCTTCCAGACCGGCTCCGGCACGTCCTCCAACATGAACGCCAACGAGGTGATCGCCACCCTGGCCAGTCGCGAGCTGGGCCGGGACGTGCACCCGAACGACGAGGTCAATGCCTCGCAGTCCAGCAACGACGTCTTCCCGACGTCGATCCACCTGGCCGCCACCCAGTTCGTGGTGGAGGATCTGCTTCCCTCGCTCCGGCATCTGGCCGAGGCGCTGGAAGGCAAGGCGATCGAGTTCGAGACCGTGGTCAAGGCCGGCCGTACCCACCTGATGGACGCCACGCCGGTCACCCTCGGCCAGGAGTTCGGCGGGTACGCCGCGCAGGTCCGCTACGGCATCGAGCGGCTGGAGTCGGCGCTGCCCCGGCTCGCCGAGCTGCCGCTGGGCGGCACCGCGGTGGGGACCGGCATCAACACGCCGCTCGGCTTCGCCGCCAAGGTGATCGAGAAGCTGCGGGCCTCGACGGGCCTGCCGCTGACCGAGGCGCGCAACCACTTCGAGGCGCAGGGCGCGCGGGACGCCCTCGTGGAGACCTCCGGGCAGCTCCGTACGGTCGCGGTCGGCCTCTACAAGATGGCCAACGACATCCGCTGGATGGGCTCCGGTCCCCGCGCCGGCCTGCGCGAGCTGCGGATCCCGGACCTCCAGCCCGGGTCGTCGATCATGCCCGGCAAGGTCAACCCGGTCGTCTGCGAGGCCGTCCGCCAGGTCTGCGCCCAGGTGATCGGCAACGACGCCGCCGTCGCCTTCGCCGGCTCCCAGGGCGACTTCGAGCTGAACGTCATGCTTCCGGTCATGGCCCGCAACATCCTGGAGTCGATCAAGCTGCTGGCCGCGTCGAGCCGCCTGTTCGCCGACCGGTGCGTGGTCGGCCTGGTCGCGGACGCCGAGGTCTGCCTGGCGTACGCGGAGGGCTCGCCGTCGATCGTCACCCCGCTCAACCGCTACCTCGGGTACGACGAGGCCGCCTCGATCGCCAAGGAGGCGCTGGCCAAGCAGATCTCCATCAAGGAGGTGGTGATCGCCCGGGGCCACGTCGACTCCGGCAAGCTCAGCGAGACGCAGCTCGAAGAGGCCCTCGACCTGCTCCGAATGACCCACCCCTAGCTGCCGGCTGGCCTGTCCGGCCCCTCGGAGGTGCCGCCGAGCGCCGGCTGGGCCCCGCCCGTGCCGGAGGTGCGGCGGGGTGCAGCGCCGCAGGTCGGGGAGGACATCGGCGCGCTGTCGAGCTGCCCCGCCCATGAGACCAGCCCGAGCGCGGTGGTCAGCGGGCGATCCGTCGCCGGTCCCCGGCGGGCGTTTCGACGACAGCCGGCTGGGGGCGGGGCGGTGGTCCTACAGATGGGGCAGCTCGACAGCGCGCCCGTCGCGCATCGTCCAGCTCGGACGGGTCCGGCGGTCGTCGAGCCAGCACGGCCGCGGGTCACCTCCTTGCAGCCGCCTTGCGGGCGCGGTAGGCGGTGACGGCCGCGCGGTTGCCGCAGCCCGCGTCGCAGAACCGGCGGGAGCGGTTCTTCGACAGGTCGACCAGCACGTTGTCGCACTCGGGGTGGTCGCAGATCCGCAGCCGGCTCAGCTCGCCGCTGCGGACGAGGTCGGCCATCGCCATCGCCGCCTCCACCGCCATCCGCACCGCGAGGGGCGCATCGCGGGGCACGGCATGGAGGTGGTACGGCTCGTCGTCGTGCGTGATGAGCTGCGGCAGGGCGTCGTTCTCCCGGAGCAGCCCGTTGACGATCGCCACGATCTCGTCGGTGTCGGCGTGCCAGAGCCGGCGCAGCCGGGGGCGCAGTTCGCGGACCGCCTCCAGTTCCGCATCGGTGTGCTCGTGCCGCCCGCTGTACGCGTGGGCGACGAAGAACTCGTCCAGGGCGGCCACGTCCGGCAGGCCCTCGCCGTCGCTGCCGCCGGTGTTGACCAACGCGGCGGCGGCGACGAGCGAACACTCGGTGTCATGGGCAAAAAGCAACTTGACTCCTGTCAGCGTGCCGGCCTAGCGTCATCGGCGTAGCCATAGTTTGCCCATGACGCTGGCCGATCGCCAAGGAGAGTCCGATGCGCCAACCACCCGTCGGCGGTGCCGGCCTCGCCCTGGCCGTGTTCTCGGCGCTCACGTTCGCCACCTCCGGCACGTTCGCGCGGTCCCTGATCAACGCCGGATGGTCGGCCGAGGCCCTGGTGATCGCCCGCGTCGGCCTCGCCGCCCTGGTCGTGGCGCTGCCGGCGGTGCTGGCGCTGCGCGGGCGCTGGTCGGTGCTGCGGCGCAACCTCGCGTCGATCGGCGTCTTCGGGCTGCTCGGTGTGGCCCTGGCCCAGGTGTGCTTCTTCAACGCGGTGCGGTACCTGCCGGTCGGCGTCGCGCTGATGCTGGAGTACCTGGGCATCGTGGTCGTCGTCGGCTGGATGTGGCTGGCGCACGGGCAACGCCCCCGCCGGTTGACCGTCGCCGGCTCAGTCGCGGCCCTGGCCGGGCTCTTCCTCGTGCTCGACCTGGCCGGTGCCGGCCGCCTCGACCCGGTGGGTGTGCTCTGGGGGCTCGGCGCGGCCATCGGGCTGGCCGGCTACTTCGTGCTCGCCGGTCGGGTCGACCCGAACCTGCCGTCGGTGGTCATGGCGTCCGGCGGGATGGCCGTCGGGGCGGCCGTGCTGCTGCTCCTCGGCCTCGTCGGGGTGCTGCCGCTGCGGGCGTCCTTCGGCGACGTCGACTTCGCCGGGCAGCGTACGAGCTGGCTCGTCCCGGTGGCCGGGCTGGTGCTGGTGGCGGCGGTGATCGCGTACCTCTCCGGGATCGCCGCAGCCCGCATCCTCGGTGCCCGGCTGGCCTCCTTCGTCGGCCTGACCGAGGTGATGTTCGCGGTGCTGATCGCCTGGCTGGCGCTGCACGAGCTGCCGACCCTGGTGCAGCTGCTCGGCGGCGCACTGATCGTCGCCGGGGTCGCCCTGGTACGCCTCGACGAGCCGCGCGAGACCCCCGCGGCGACCAGCGAGCAGGAGCCGGTGCTGGCCGCCGACCGCTGACCGCCGCTGGCCGGGGTCCGAATTCGACCTGCGGTGCGATCGAGGCCGGCCGATCGTGGTGGGCCGCTGGCCGTCCAGCCGAATAATGCTTGCCCAGGGGAAAACAAATCCCGGTGACCCTGGCGGAATTCCTGTTGATGGGTTGTGATGGCGGGCACGTCCCTCAACGAGAGGAAAGATGTGGTGAGCAGACGCTTCACCGCCGGCGCCGTCGCGACCGTGGCGGCACTGGCAACCGTGCTGGTGGGGCCGGCCAGCTCGGTCGGCGCCGCCCCGACGACCTCGACCGAGTACACGGTGGTTGCCGAGAAGGGAACCTCCGCCGCAGCCGCCATCGCGGCGATCGAGGCGGCCGGCGGCACGATCGTTTCCCGTACCGACAGCGTCGGCATGTTCCAGGTCCGCAGCGACCGCGCCGACTTCGCCAGCCGGGTGGCCGCCGCTGACGCTCTCGTCGGCGCCGCCCGCAAGCAGTCCATCGGTCGGGCGCCGAAGATCGACCGCGTCGAGCAGGAGAACCTTCTCGCCGACGCGAAGAGCAAGGGCACGACGGCCGCGGCCAGCTCCGACCGGGCGGGCATGGACCCGCTCGACGACAAGCTCTGGGGCCTGTCGATGGTCCGCTCCGACCAGGCTCGGCAGGTGGAACCCGGTGACCGCGGCGTCACCGTCGGCGTCCTGGACACCGGCCTCGACGCCAGCAACCCGGACCTGGCGGCCAACTTCGACTGGTCGCTGTCGCGGAACTTCGCCCCCGACCTGACCGACGTCGACGGCCCGTGCGAGGTGGCCGGCTGCCTCGACCCGGTCGGCACCGACGATGGCGGCCACGGCACGCACGTCGCCGGCACGATCGGCGCCGCCGCCAACGGCTTCGGCATCTCCGGTGTCGCCCCGAACGTGACGCTGGTCGAACTCAAGGGTGGCCAGGACTCCGGCTACTTCTTCCTCGACCCGGTGGTCAACTCGCTGGTCCACGCCGGTGATGTCGGACTCGACGTGGTCAACATGTCCTTCTACGTCGACCCGTGGCTCTACAACTGCACCGCCAACCCGGCCGACTCCCCGGAGGCCCAGGCGGAGCAGCAGGTGATCATCGAGGCGATGAACCGGGCGCTGAACTACGCGCACGACAAGGGCGTCACGCTGGTCGGTGCCCTCGGCAACAACCACGAGGACCTCGGCAAGCCGCGTACCGACTTCTCCAGCCCGGACTACGGCGCTCCGGCGTACCCGCGGCCGATCGACAACTCGACCTGCTGGGACCTGCCGGCCGAAGGCCCGCACGTGATCGGCGTGTCCGCGCTCGGCCCGTCCGGCAAGAAGGCCGACTTCTCCAACTACGGTCTCGAGCAGATCTCGGTCTCGGCGCCGGGCGGCTGGTTCCGCGACGGATACGGCACCAAGTCGTACCGGACCGACGCGAACATGATCCTGTCGGCGTACCCGCTGAAGGTGCTTCAGGAGGAGGGCTCGGTCGACAAGAACGGCAACGTCGTGGCGGCCGCGAAGAGCTTCGTCTTCAAGGAGTGCACGAAGGCCGGGTGCGGTTACTACACCTACCTGCAGGGCACCTCGATGGCGTCCCCGCACGCCGCCGGCGTGGCGTCGCTGATCGTCAGCAGGTTCGGCGTAACCGACCGGGCCAAGGGCGGTCTGCGGATGGCGCCGGGTCAGGTGGAGAAGCAGCTCTACCAGACCGCGGCGGAGCACGCCTGCCCCGAACCGCGCCTGCAGAGCTACACGCTCGAGGGCCGGTCGGCCGAGTTCGACGCCCTCTGCGAGGGTGACGAGGAGTTCAACGGCTTCTACGGGCACGGCATCGTCGACGCGTACGCCGCGGTGACCACCCCCATGTGACAGCCGCACCACCCGGGAGGGCCCGGTCGACCACCCGGTCGGCCGGGCCCTCGCCGTTGATCCACTCGGGTTCACGGAAGTCGGGCAACCGGTGGGTGATGGGATGCCGCGACTTCAGGGAAGTCGAGTGGATCAAGGACGCCAACCGCGCGAGGTGAGGGCGGCACGCACCTCAGCGGCCACCTTCGGGAACTTCCGGTGCAGGCGGCGACTGGTCACGTGCAGCACCAGCCAACCCGCGGTCACGAGTTGGTTGAGCCGTTGGCGGTCGAGGTGGAGACGGTCCCGGTCCTGTTGCCAGTGCCCGTCGTACTCGACCGCGACACGGAAGTCGGGCCACGCCAGGTCCGGGTGCAGGACCAGGCCGGACGGCAGGCGGACCGGATGTTGCGTGACCGGTCGAGGTAGGCCCGCCAGGACCAGCCGTACCCGCAGATGGGACTCCGGTGGTGACTGTGCGCCGGGGTCGGCGAGGTAGAAGACCCATCGGGCCCGCCTCCCGCCGGGTCGACCCTCGCGAAGGTCCGCTTCCGCCGCCAGCGCCGAGGGCGTGGTCAGCCCCTGCCGGAGCAGCGCGTCGACGATGCCGACCGCCCGGACCGGTTCCACCCAGACAGCGGTCTCCCACGCCGCCTGGGCGGGGTTCGTCCGGGCGCAGCCGCCTCCGGACGTCGGCACGGAGGTCGGATCGACTGCGGGCCCCGACGCGGACGCGGGATCGCCCACGCCCGCGACGTGCAACCGGATGCCCTGCTGCGAACCGACCCGGCGGGACTGCGGGACGAGCACGTGAACCTCGTCGGTGAAGGTGGCCGCGTGCTCCACACCGTGCAGGTACGCGGCCGAGGGGCCGGCCATCAGCACACTGCCCGGCAGGCGCAGGGCTGCGGCCCGGCAGGCCAGTGCGTGATCCCGATCCAGCCGCGCGTCGGCGTAGACGTCGTGCCTGACGCGGACCCAGGCGGAGCTGCGGAGCTGGTGCTCGGTGAGCAGACCCCGCTGAACGGCCTCCGAGCCGCGAAAGACCTGCCAGGCGAGGGCGGCGGGCCGGTGTGGTCGAGGTGGCATACCGACCACCCTGCGGTTCCCCGGCATCGCCGGGACAGCCCTGTGGACAGGCGTCGGGTGTGTGCCGACGGTCGCCTGTGGACAACGCCGATCAGGCCGGCCGCATGTGGTATTCGGAAGATCGACTCGACGTCATGGAAGTCGGAGCATCGTGATGGCCGGAACGGCCCGGCTTCAATGAAGTCGAGTGGACCAGGGGGTCAGGTGAGGGCGGACGCTATGGCTGTGGCCGCCGCGAGGACCTGGGCGCCGACCGTCTCGGTGTCCAGGGGTGCCAGGGACACCACGCCGACGCTCGCCTCCAGGCCGGGTACGCCCAGCACCGGCGCGGCCACCCCGTACGCCCCGGACTGCAACTCCCCGGCGGTGCTCACCGGGCCGGCGGCGCCCGACCGGCCGGCGAGGATGGCCCGGCCCGCGGCCCCGCGCTCCAGCGGGTGCCGCGCCCCGGTCCGGTACGCCACGTGGAACGCCGTCCAACTCGGCTCCACCACCGCCAGCGCGACCCCCTCGCCGCCCTCGACCACGGTCAGGTGGGCGGTCGCGCCGGCCTGTTCGGCGAGCCGGCGCAGCGCCGGCAACGCCCCCTCGGCGAGCAGCGGCTGGGCCCGCCGGGCGAGGTGCAGCACACCGGCCCCGAGCCGCAGCCGGCCGTCGGCGTCGCGGCGCACCATCCCGTGCGCGGTCAGCGGCGCGATCAGCCGGTACACCGCCGCGCGGCCGATGCCCAACCGGTTCGCCGCCTCCGTGACGGTCAGCCCACCGGGCACGTCGGCCACCAGGTGCAGCAGCCGCAGCCCGCGGTCCAGGGTCTGGGCGGTCTCGCCCCCGCGAACCTCCGCCTCGCCGCGGCCACCGGCCGGCGCCGCGCCGGGTCGTACCGAAGGGCCCGTGTCGGCCCGGGCGGGCGGGTCGCTGCCCGGTCGGGCGGTGGTATCCACGACCAGCAGCGTACGACCCGGCTCCGGCCGACCCGGAAAAGCGGGGACGGATACCCTTGTACGGTGACGCTACGCCTGTATGACACCGCCACCCGATCGGTGCGGGACTTCGTCCCGCGGGAAGCCGGCAAGGTGGGGGTCTACCTGTGTGGTCTCACCCTCCAGTCGCCGCCGCACATCGGGCACCTTCGCTCCGGCGTCAACTACGACGTGCTGCGCCGGTGGCTGCTCGCGCACGGCCTCGAGGTCCGGTTCGTCCGGAATCTCACCGACATCGACGACAAGATCCTCGTCAAGGCGCAGGAGCAGGGCAAGCCGTTCTGGTCGATCGCGTACGCCAACGAGCTGAAGCTCGCCGCCGCGTACCGGGCGTTGAACGTGCTGCCCCCGACCTACGAGCCGCGGGCCACCGGGCACATCCCGGAGATGCACGAGCTGATCGTGAAGCTCATCGACACCGGGCACGCCTACCCGGCCACCGACGGGTCCGGCGACGTCTACTTCGACGTGCGCTCCTGGCCGGCGTACGGGTCGCTGTCGAACCAGTCGCCGGACGACATGCAGTCCGCCGGGGACGCCCCCGACCGGGGCAAGCGCGACCCGCGCGACTTCGCCCTGTGGAAGGGCGCCAAGCCGGAGGAGCCGGCGGACGCGTACTGGCCGTCGCCGTGGGGCCGGGGCCGGCCCGGCTGGCACATCGAGTGCTCGGCGATGTGCTGGCGCTACCTGGGTGCCGAGTTCGACATCCACGGCGGCGGGCTGGACCTGACGTTCCCGCACCACGAGAACGAGCTCGCCCAGTCGCAGGCGGCCGGGCTGCCGTTCGCGCGGTACTGGGTGCACCACGGCCTGCTCAACATCGGCGGCGCCAAGATGGGCAAGTCGCTCGGCAACACCCTCGACCTGACGTACGTGGACTCGCTCGGCGTCCGGCCGGTGGAGCTGCGCTACTACTACGCCGCCGCCCACTACCGGTCGGTCATCGACTACTCGGAGGACGCGCTGCGTGAGGCGGCCGTCGCGTACCGGCGGATCGAGGGCTTCGTGCAGCGGGCAGCCGAGCGGGTCGGCGCGGGGCCGCTCGGCGAGCTGCCGGCCGCCTTCGCCGCCCCCATGGACGACGACCTCAACACCTCGGCCGCGCTCGCCGTGGTGCACGAGGTGGTCCGGGACGGCAACACCGCGCTGACCGCCGGCGACGATGTGACCGTGCGCACCGCGCTCGGTCAGGTGCGCGCCATGCTGGATATCCTCGGAGTCGACCCCCTGGACCCGGTGTGGACCGGCGGCGCCGGCGCGGAAGACCTGCGCGGCGTGGTGGACTCCCTGGTGGCCCTGGCCCTCGAGCAGCGCGCGCAGGCGCGCAGCCGGAAGGACTGGGCCGCCGCCGACGCGGTACGCGACCAGCTCAAGCAGGCCGGCGTGGTGGTCGAGGACACCCCACAGGGCCCCCGTTGGACTATTGGAGAGCAGGACTGATGGCCGGCAATTCGCAGCGCCGTGGCCGGCGACTGACGCCGAAGGCGGGGGCCCCGAAGGGCTCCGGTGGCAAGGGCAAGGACGCCCTCGCCGGGCGGGGCAAGACCCTGCCCGCCGACGAGCGACCCTGGCACAAGGCGTACTCGGGCACCGAGAAGCTGCCCCAGCGCACCGCCTGGAAGCAGGAGAAGGAGCGCCGGGCCGCCGCCGAGGAGGGGCGTGCCCCGAAGATCGGCAAGCCCGGCACGAAGGACACCACCTGGGGCAGGGGTGGTGGCCGGGGCGTACCCGTCGGCAAGGGCGGTGGCCGGGGCAAGCCGGCCGGCCGGACCGGCCCCCGGGTCGCACCGGGCCGCAAGGCGAACCCGGCAAAGGACGCGCCGGAGCTGCTGGTCGGCCGCAACCCGGTGCTGGAGTCGCTGCGCGCGAACGTGCCGGCGACCGCCCTCTACCTGGCGCAGGGCATCGATATCGACGACCGGGTCAACGAGGTCGTCCGCACCGCCGCCGACCGGGGCATCGCGATCCTCGAGGTCAGCCGCGCCGAGTTGGACCGGATGACCGGCGGCGTGCTGCACCAGGGCATCGGCCTCCAGGTGCCGCCCTTCGCGTACGAGCCCTTCGAGGACCTGATGGCGGCCTCGCTGGAGCAGGCGGCGCCGCTGCTGGTCGCGCTGGACGGGGTCACCGACCCGCGCAACCTGGGCGCCGTGATCCGGTCCGCCGCCGCGTTCGGCGCGCAGGGTGTGTTCGTACCCGAACGGCGGGCCGCCGGGATCACCGCGACCGCCTGGCGGACCAGCGCCGGCGCGGCCGCGCGCGTCCCGGTCGCCCAGGTCACGAACCTGACCCGGTCGCTGAAGGCCTGCAAGGACGCCGGCTTCGTCGTGGTCGGCCTGGACGCCGACGGCGAGACCGACCTGTACGACCTGGAGGCCGCCGTCGGCCCGCTCGTCGTGGTGGTCGGCTCCGAGGGGCGCGGGCTGTCCCGGCTGGTCGGCGAGACCTGCGACCTGACCGTCAGCATCCCCATGATCTCCGACGTCGAGTCCCTCAACGCCAGCGTCGCGGCCGCCGTGACCCTCGCCGAGGTGGCGCGCCGCCGGGCCGTCGAGGGCTGACGGTTCCGCAGACACGGAAAGGGGCGGTCCGCCGAAGCGGGCCGCCCCTTTCGTTCGTACGTCAGATCCGGTTGCCGGTCTTCGCGTGGAAGACGTGGCTGCGGCCGGTACGCGGCTTGACGAACACGGTGTCACCCATGTTCGGCATGGTGCGCCGGTCGGTGCGGACCACGAAGCGCTCGTTGGCGCCGCCCAGCGCCGCGTGGCCGTAGACGTTGGCGTCCGAGCCCAGGTCCTCGACCAGCTCGACGACGACCGGCATGCCGCCCTCGGTCGGGCTGACCAGGTCGCAGTCCTCCGGACGGAAGCCGACGGTCACCTTGCCGTCGCCGCCCTCGGCGCGGGCCGCCTCGACCTGCTCACGGGTGAGCGGGATGTACATCTCGGCGAACTCGGCGCCCTTGTCGTTCAGCGGCACGGTCTTGATGTTCATGGCCGGGGAGCCCATGAAGCCGGCGACGAAGACGTTCGACGGGGTGTCGTAGAGCGCCCGCGGGGTGTCGACCTGCTGCAGCTCACCGTCGAGCAGGACGGCCACCCGGTGACCCATGGTCATGGCCTCGACCTGGTCGTGGGTGACGTAGACGGTGGTGACGCCGAGCTTGGCCTGGAGCGACGCGATCTGCGTACGGGTCTGGACCCGCAGCTTGGCGTCGAGGTTCGACAGGGGCTCGTCCATGAGGAAGACCTGCGGCTCGCGGACGATCGCCCGGCCCATGGCCACCCGCTGGCGCTGACCGCCGGAGAGCGCCTTCGGCTTGCGGCCCAGGAACTCCTCCAGCTGGAGCAGCGCCGCCGCCTCCTTGACCCGCCGGTCGATCTCCGACTTCGAGGTCTTGCGCAGCTTGAGCGCGAACGCCATGTTCTCGTACACCGACATGTGCGGGTAGAGGGCGTAGTTCTGGAAGACCATCGCGATGTCGCGGGCCTTCGGCGGCAGGTGCGTGACGTCCCGGTCGTCGATGTAGATCGAGCCCTGGTCGACGTCCTCGAGGCCGGCGAGCATGCGCAGGCTGGTGGACTTGCCGCAACCGGAGGGGCCGACCAGGACCAGGAACTCGCCGTCGCCGATCTCCAGGTCGAGCTGGTTGACGGCGGGCCGCTCGGTGCCCGGGTAGATCCGGGACGCCTTGCTGTAGGTGACCGTAGCCATGGGGGGATGCTTCCTTTCACCGGCAGGAACGTGCCGGACGATCCGAGTGAAGGAGCGGCCGGTACGCGTCGCGCACCGGCCCACAGGCAACAAAGTGTCGTCCGTGTCACTGCACGGTAAACGGGTTTTCGCCACCTGCCAAGAACGGAGGCGGCGGATGGGACGGACGGCATACGCATACCGGTCAGTCGGGCACGGTAGGGCAGCAATCGCCACCGGCACCGGCCGCGTCGGGTCGGCATGTTGACGTTTCCCGTGCTCGGGACGCCTGGCGCACGGGAAATCCGGACGTCAGTCGCTATGCTGACCACGGCACCACGCGCCCCTGTAGCTCAGCTGGCCAGAGCACTCGCCTTGTAAGCGAGATGTCGCCGGTTCGATCCCGGCCGGGGGCTCCAACTCGCGTTCACCGCTAGCGGATCAATCCTGCACAGGTGAGCATGACGAGCGCCACCAGGACGAGGCCAGCGGCGGTCACGGGAACCGTGACCGCCGCTGGCGCTCCTGGCCGCCTCAGGCGACGGGTGCCATTGACGGATCGCCGACGACGCAGCGGTGCGATGCCACCGAGCGCGGACTAGTCCTCCAGCTCCAGCTCCAACTCCAAGTCGACGTCGCGGATGCAGACGATGACGTTGTTGGGCTGGGTCCGGTTGTCGTTCGTCGCCGTAACGTCCGAGCGCTGATCGACCCTGACGTCGCTGTCCTCGATCTCGTTGTCGCTGACGATTTGGGCGACGAGCACCTTGTTGATCTGCTCGGCGGTCCCGCAGACAAACCCGTCACGGTCCGAGGACCGGTGCTTCGAGTCGTGTCCGTCGGACGCGAGCGCGGCGACGGGCGTACCGAGCAGCAGGGCGGCGGTGCCCAGCGCCACCCCGCCGGCGAGCTTGGTCAGAAACCTCTTCGACATGTCCCCTCACTCCCTTCTGGTCGGCTCAGGAAGACGAGCCACGACGAACATAAGAAAGGTTCATGTCCGGTCGGAGCGCTTTCCAGGTTTTTGAGGCAAACGTGCCTTCGGCTGCTATACGTAAGTTGTTTCACATTTCCGGGCGGTAAGCCCGGTTGACGCCTTGTCTGCGGCGACTCAGGTGGCCTGCCCCGCAAGGAGAACACCCGAACGGATGAACTACGCCAGGCCGCGAAGCTGTCAGGCCGCCGACAGGATGGCGATCACGATTCTGATGAGGGCCAGGCGCTGCGGAAGGTGCGACGGTAGGCGTCCGGAGGTACACCGACGGTGCGGTTGAAGTGCCGGCGCAGCGTCGTGGCGGTTCCCATGCCAGCCGCCTGCGCGATGGCGTCGATGCTGTCGTCGGTGTTCTCCAGCAGCTCCTGGGCCCGGCGGATCCGCTGCGTCGACAGCCACTGCAGCGGCGTGGTGCCGGTTACCGACTTGAAGTGGCGGGCCAGGTTGCGCGAGCTCATGTTCGCCTGGCGAGCCAGGTCCTCCACGGTCAGCGGACGGTTCAGCCGTTCCATCGCCCACGGGAACAGGTTGGCGAGGGGATGGTCGTCGCGGGCGGGCACCGGGGTGGTGACGAACTGGGCCTGGCCGCCGGCCCGATGCGGCGGCACGACCAGGCGGCGGGCGACGGCGTTGGCGACCGTCGAGCCGTGGTCGCGGCGGATCAGGTGCAGGCACAGGTCGATGGCGGCGGCTTTGCCGGCAGAGGCGAGCACGTTGCCGTTGTCGACGTAGAGCACGTCCGGGTCGACCTTCACCCGGGGATAGCGAGCGGCCAGCGCCTCGGTGTGGGCCCAGTGCGTGGTCGCCCGCAGCCCGTCCAGCACCCCGGCGGCGGCCAGCACAAACGCACCGGTGCACAGCGAGACGATCCGAGCGCCCGCCTCGTGGGCCGCGCGGACGGCGTCGAGCAGGTCGGGTGGCACGTCCGCGTCGATGTCTCCCACGGCAGGGATGATCACGGTGTCGGCGCGGGCGAGCCGGTCCAACCCGTCGTCAGGCTCCATACGGAATCTGCCGATCCGGACCGGGCCCGGGCCGCAGACCACGAGGTCGTACCACGGGTCTGCCAGGCCGGAGGGGTCGCGGACGAAGACCTCGCAGGCCATGGCGAGCTCGAAGTGGAGCATCTCGTCGGTGGCGGCGAGCGCGACAGTGGCCATGTCCGAAATTGTATGGGGCATGGCGTTCCAGACACTGGTCCGGGACCGGCGCTGCTGAGAGGGTCTCCTCAGTCGATCTTTCGAGGAGGAACTGCAGATGGGTTCGGGTCAGACCGTGGCGGTGTTCGGTGCGTACGGACACACCGGGCGTTTCGTGGTGATGGAGTTGCGCGATCGCGGGTTCGTCCCGCTTCTCCTCGGTCGCGAGGCGGGCAAACTCCAGGCGCTGGCGGCGTCGCATCCGGGGCTCGAATACCGGGTGGCGTCGGTCGACGATCCGGCCTCGCTCGACCAGGCATTGAAGGGCGCGGCCGCGGTCATCAACTGCGCCGGCCCGTTCGCCTCGACCGCGGCCCCCGTGATCGAGGCCGCCCTGCGCACCGGGGTCCCGTACGTGGATGTGGCGGCCGAGATCGAGGCCAACCTCGACACGTTCACGCACTTCACCGACCGCGCTCAGACCGCAGGCGTCGCGGTGGTCCCGGCGATGGCCTTCTTCGGCGGACTCGGCGATCTGCTGGTCACGACGGCGATGGGCGATTGGATGGCGGCCGACGAGGCGCACGTCGCGTACGGACTGAGCAGTTGGCACCCCACGGCCGGGACTCTCGCCTCCGGCACCGTCTCCCGCGAACGGCGCGATGGCCAACGTGTCCGCTACACCGGTGGCCGGCTGGAGTATTACGTCGACGAGTGCGACCTGCCGACCCTGGAATGGGACTTTCCCGCTCCGATGGGCCCCCGGACCGTCCTCGGCGACTTCACGATGGCCGACGTCGTCACCGTCCCCAGCCACCTGTCCATTCCCGAGGTTCGCACGTACATGACCACCGACGCGGCCAAGGACCTGACCGCTCCGGACACACCCGCACCGACTGCGGCCGACGCGCGCGGGCGGTCCGCGCAGACGTTCACCGTCGACGTCATCGTGCGCTCCGGCGACACGCAACGACGCGTCGTCGCCAGCGGCCAGGACATCTACGCCATCAGCGCACCGCTGGCGGTCGAAGCGGTCCATCGCATTCTCGGCGGTCGGACGAGGACGAGCGGTGTCGCCTCCGCCGGCGAGATCTTCGACGCGCCCGACTTCCTCCGCGCGCTGTCCGCGCACATCTCGCTCGAACCGTGCCACAAGTCCCGCGCGCCACAGTTCTCCTGACGGTGGGGCCCCGCGCTCGACCAGTCGTCGCTGGGCCCCACCGATCGTTGGAGCCAGAACCCGCTAGCAGCGGTGTCCGGCGCTACTCCAGGGTCCGGATCCGCAGTGTCACCATCTCGGGCTCGGCCCCCTGCTCGGTGACCGCGTAGATCCGGTTGCCGTGCACCGCCAGCCCGCCGTCGACGAGATTGTGTGCCCACGTCTCCTGGTTGGGCAGGTGTCCGAACTCGAAGGTCGCGATCGGCGTGGAGCCGCCCGGTTCGAAGACCCACACGTCCTTGTCGTACGACGAGTTGGTGCCGGCGACGACGAGGCCGTCGGCACGGATGGCCACCGCGTTGGGATACGGGACGGTCGGGTACCGGTGCACCTCGGTGAGATCGGTCGCGCTCAGCGTCGGGTGGTAGTACGGCGCGCCGGAGGGCACGATCACCTGGCTGCCGTCCGGTGTGACCGCCAACTGCTTGACGGAGCCGCCGTCGGTCCGGCGCCACGCCTGCTGGAGAAGCTGCGTCGAGGTGGCCTCGAACCGGTACAGGTTGGCCGGGCTGGTGCCGGTCGCACCGGCGATCAGGATGTTCGGCTGCCCGGGCACGTTGGCCAGTAGCGTCGCCGAGCTGATGCTCGAGTCGACGACGGCGACGCTCAGGTCGTACGCGCCGGTCTCCGGATCGATCCGGCCGATGGCCGCCGGAGCGTTGTCGCAGCCCCACGAGAACCACAGCTGACCGGACGCGAAGGCGACGTCCCGCGGGCAGGTCATCGTCCCGTCGGTCTTGCCGGCGAAGTACCCGCCGGTCTCGTAGGTCGTCGTGTCGACAACCGTGATCCAGTCCCGGTCGCTGGCAGTGACGAGGAGCTTCGTACCGTCCGGGTTCAGCGTCATCCCCGCGGCGCCGGGAATGCCCGCGACCCGACGCAGGATGCCGCCGTCCAGGTCGGTGACGACGAGCTCGTCGGTGCCCTTGCCCCCGGTGATGTAGAGGCGCCCGCGCGCCTCGTCCACCAGGATCTCACCGAACCGGAAGGGGAAGGCGAACCCCGGCAGCGGAATTTTGATGTCGGTGCCCGTGCCGGGTGGCGGCGTCGTGGCCGACGGCGTCGGCGTCGGGCTGGACGTCGAGGTGGTCGAAGGGGTGGGGGTTGGACGTGGCTTCCGTCCCGGCCCCGGGGACTTGGAGCTGGCGGCCGGCCCTGGCTTGGCGGCCACACCGATGCCCTGCTTGTCCCGGGTGGGGCCGTCACTCGTTCGATCGTCTCGCGCCGCGGCGACGCCGCCACTGGCGGCCAGGAGGAGGAGGGCGACACCGCCCACCGTCCACATGCGTACGCGCTTGCCTCTGGCTGTCCGGCTCATCGTTCCCCGTTCGTGATCTGACATGACTTTCGCCGAACAGTCAGCGCCCCGGTGTCTGCATGGCGTTACATGCGGACGCAGGTTCACCGAGGATCTGGTACTGCCTTCGTGGCCGGCGCGGCGGCCTGCGTCGCGCTGGTCGCTTTTCACCCTGACCACGTACGGCGTCCGGTTGCAGCGCCGGCTTCGGGACAGTCACGTGGAGGTTCTCCGGCGCGACGGCCGCCGAGGTTGTGGTTGCAGGTTTGCCGGCGAGGTCGGCGGGGAGGCGGTAGCGCGGACCGGCCGCCGCGAAGCGGACGGTTCGATGCCATCACCGTCACAGCGAACGGATGCCAGCCATGACAAGCGAACTCGCACGTTCCGCCGGCAAGGGCCTTCGCTTTGCCCGGTCGGCCGTCCTCGGGTCAAGCCTGGTCTTCGCCGGGTTGACCCCAGTCTCTTCCGCGTCCCAACCGGACGATCCCGTCGACCTGGCGACAGCGGCCACGTACGCCGTCCTCGCTGACAGTTCTGTCACCAACAGCGGAGACACCGTCGTCAACGGGGACCTGGGGGTACACCCGGGCACGGAGGTGACCGGATTCCCGCCGGGCGTGGTCAACGGCCAGGTGAACGCCGGCAACGCCGCGGCGGAACGGGCACAGACCGACCTGACGACCGCGTACGAGGAAGCGGCCGGACGAACGTCGAACCGGACGGTCGGCCCGCAGCTCGCCGGACAGACGCTCACTCCGGGGGTGTACCGGGCCTCGGCGGACGCGAGCCTGGACGGGACGCTCACCCTGGACGCCCAGGGCAACGCCGGCGCCGTCTTCATCGTCCAGGTGGACTCCGGCCTGACCACCGCGCAGAACAGCGACGTACGCGTGATCAACTCGCCCGGACCGGCCTGCAACGTCTTCTGGACGGTCGGCGACTCCGCCACTCTGGGCACCAACACGTCCTTCGTCGGCCGGATCATGGCGGTCAACGCGGTCACGCTCGAATCCGCGGCGAAGATCGAGCAGGGTGGGGCCCTGAGCCGTGACGGTGCGGTCACCCTGGACACCAACGCGGTCACCCGGTCCGAATGCGCGGCGCCGGGGGCACCGACCCGGGCGCCGAGCCCGACCAGCCCGACGCCGTCGCCGACCGTGAGCCCGACGACGCCGAGCCCGAGCCCGACGACGCCGAGCCCGACCCGGACCACGCCGAGTCCGACTCGGACCACGCCGAGCCCGACGACGCCGACCCCGAGCCCGACCCGCACGACGCCGAGCCCGACGACCCCGGCGCCGGACGAGACGGAGACGGAGACCACCGCGCCCGGGGCGGACCTGACGGTTCCGGGCGTCCCGGACGTGGAGGTCCCGCCGCAGGCGGGGGCTGACAACGGGTAATCCCGCTGGCCGGAGCGGCGTCGCAGCAGGCGCTGCTCCGGCCACGGCGGGCCGTTTCGGCTTCCTGCCCCCCGGGTACGCGCAGCGTCATGCCGGCCATGCCCGTGGCGTACCGCACCGTCGACGTCGACGGCATCCGGACGTTCTACCGGGAGACCGGGCCGGAAGACGGCCCGGTCGTTCTGCTGCCGCACGGCTATCCGTCGTCGTCGTTCCAGTTCCGCAACCTCATGCCGGCGCTCGGTGACCGCTGGCGGCTGCTCGCCCCGGATCTCCCGGGCTTCGGCTACACCCGCGCCGACGCCGGGCGGTTCGGGTACACCTTCGACGCGTACGCCGGTTTCCTGCGGCGCTTCGTCGACGTGCTGGGGCTGACCCGGTACGCCATCTACCTCCAGGACTACGGATCCCAGTTCGGCCTGCGACTGGCCATGGGCGCGCCGGAGCGGGTCGCGGCGCTCGTGATCCAGAACGGCGACATCTACGAGGACCAGCACGGCCCGAAGTACGCGCCGCTGAAGCGGATGTGGGCCGACCCGAACCCGCAGGCGCTGGCCGCGGTGGCGGAGAACGTGTCGGAGGACGGGTTCCGGGACGAGTTCCTCGGCGAGGTGCCCGACGAGATCGCCGACCGGATCAGCCCCGACCTGTGGACCCTCTCGTGGGCCCAGGTCGGCCGCCCGCCCGGCCCGGAGAACCTGGTGCGCCTCCTCGCCGACCAGCGCAACACGGTCGCCTGGTTTCGCCGGCAGCAGGCGTACCTCCGCGAGCACCAGCCGCCCACGCTCATCGTGTGGGGACCGCACGACGGGTACATGCCCGAGGGCGCGGCCCGGGCGTACCTGCGTGACCTCCCGGACGCGGAGCTGCACCTGCTCGACGGCGGCCACTGGCTGCTGGAAACCCACCTCGACGAGGTGGTCGCGTTGATGCGGGACTTCCTCGGCCGCGTCCACGCACCGCCCGGCCGGTGACCCTCCAGCGCCCCGGCGGCCGGCGCCAGGTCCCGAAGCGGCAGGGATGACGGGCGGCCCGTCAGGCCTCGGTGAGGACCTCGCGCAGGGTGACGGCGAAGGCGTCCGGGTCACCCTGCATGCCGAACTCCCCGCTCATGAAACCGCCGTGGTGGCTGGGGAAGGTGACCGCCTTCGTGCCGAGCCGCTCCGCCACGGCCAGCCCCGCCCGGTGGGCCATCTCGCCCTCCGATTCGGCGCCGACACCGACGACGATGCGGGTCGGCGCCGCGCGCAGGGCGTCGACGTCGGGCTCGTAGTGCGTGCAGGTCATCAGGTTCTGCCCGAACATCGGGTCGCCACGGGTGCCGTCGTCCTCGGTGGGCAGCCCGAGGTCGGCCGGGGACGGCCCGGGCCGGTTGGCGAGGCCCGCCGGGATCGGGCCCCGATGGCCGGCGACCGCGATGAACTTCGCCATCGCCGGGCCGAAACCCTCCCGGTCGTACGTCCGGCGGATGTCCACCACCGCCGCCAGCGCCTCCTCGCGGTCGGGCAGGAGCCGGGCGGCGGGCGGCTCGTGCGCCACGAGGGTGCGCACCTGCTCCGGATGCCGGGCCACCAGCGCGAGCGCGTTCACCGCGCCGCCGCTGCTGGCGAAGATGTCCACCGGCCCACCGCCGAGAGCGTCGATCAGCCGGTGCAGGTCGTCGCCGTGCTGCTCGGGCGTCGACTCGGCGGCGTCGTCCGTCCGGCGGCTCCGGCCGACCCCGCGCGGGTCGTACGTCACCACCGTGCGGTCGCCGAAGTGCTCCGCCAGGCTGGCGAAGCCGCTGGCGTCCATAGGCGACCCGATCATGAGCAGGATCGGCGCCTCGCCAGCCTCGGCCGGACGCACGTCGTAGTGCAGGACCGCGCCGGGCACGTCGAGAGTGTGAGCCATCAGTCGCCCCTCTTGCTCTGGGAGGCCCGGTCGACGCCCTTGTGGACGCGCACCGTGCGCTCGACGAGCTCACGGAGTGCGCCCTCGTCGACGTCGTCGAGCCGTTTGAGGTAGAGACAGCCCTTACCGGTCCTGTGCGGGCCGAGGCGGGCGAGCAGCGCCGGATACCGCTCCTCGTAGCCGCCCAGCAGGTAGACGACGAGCTGCTGCTTGCGCGGCGAGAAGCCGACCAGTGGCGCGTCGCCCGTGCGCCCGCTCTCGTAGACGTAGTGGTAGCTGCCGAAGCCGACGATGGTCGGCCCCCACATCACCGGCGGCTCGCCGGTCATCTCCCGCATGATCGCGAACAGGCGGAGCGCGTCGGCCCGCCGGCGATCGTCGGGGACCGCGGCCAGGAAATCGTCGACGCCGACCTCGGTCGGGACGGTCACCGGCTGCTTCGATGTCGCCACGACCGCGATGCTCCCACGCCGGTACGACAACGGCCGGTCAGCCGCGGGCTCGGGCCCACCCGAGGAAGCGCTCGGCGAGGCGAGCCGGCGGGACGTCGTGGTCGAGGGTGGCGAGTTGCTCGGCGGCCTCGACCTGGAGGGTGGCGAGGTAGATCAGCAGGGCTGCCCGGTCGTTGCGGTACTCGCCGAGCAGCCGCAGCTTCGCCGGGGAGCAGGGCCAGGCGATGTCGCAGGCGGCGCACCGCCAGGTCGGCCGGGAGGCTACGTGCTCGGGGCGGCGCGGCATCAGACCCGGGCCTCCTCGGCCTCGGCAGGCAGGGACGCAGCACCGGCCCAGGACCGGAACACGACCGTCCCGGCGCCCTTCCAGCACTCGTGCGGGCCGTCATGACCGGGAACCAGGTTGCAGGTCGCGCGCCACAGTCCCTCGCCGTCGACCGCACCGCAGATCTTTCCGAGTACGCGGTCGCTTCGTACTGCGCAAGGCTCACCGGCCCTCGGACCTCCCTCGCCTGTCTGGAAGGGGCCGCCCGCTTCCTGCCGGGCGGCCCCGCGACAGGGCGCAACCGCCGGGCTTCGGGTACCTCCACCGGCCGCGCCGTCTGCACAGCACCCTCCGCTCTGTTGCCGAGCAAATACACAGCGTTGCAGTATGTGTTCGGGACGTTCGGGACGGAGGAGGGCGGGCAGGGGATGAATCGGGTGGTCATGGTCGCCATGACGGAGGCCGGTGAGACGGCCGAGAGCCTCGCTGCCCAGGTCGGGGTGGATCCCAAGACCGCGCAGCGGTGGGTGACGCACGGACGGATCCCGCAGACCCGGCACCGGGCGCAGGTGGCCGCGATCCTCGGGAAGGACGTACTGGAGCTGTGGCCGGACGCGCTCAAGCGCCGCGAGCCCGCCTGGTTCCGGCCCTGGACAGACATCGAGCGGGAAGCGACCGGCCTGCGGTGCTACGAGTCTGCCGTGATTCCAGGCCTGCTACAGACTGAGGCATACGCCCAAGCGGTGCTCGCCAGCGGACCGTTAGGGGCGGACGCGGCAGTTTATGTGGAAACGCGACTCCGTCGTCAGGCCGATGTCTTCGACCGGCCGCGACCGCCGCTGACCGTGTTCGTGATCGACGAAGCGGCTCTACGGCGAGGCGATCCCGACGTCATGCATCCACAGCTCGACCACCTCGTGGCGATGGCGAAGCGCCCGACCGTCATGGTGCACGTCTTGCCTCTCGGCGCCGGGCTGCACCCGGGCCAGGCCGGGCCGTTCGTCATCGCGACTAACGGTGACGGCGAAGACGCCGGCTATCTCGATGATCAGGCGGCGGGGCGCATCACGAATGACGTTGCTTCGCTGTGGGCGGTCTGGGATACCGTGAGGTCGGTTTCGCTTCCTCGAGACCAGTCCATCGACTTTCTGCGAGCACGAACATGGTTGACCTGACCCGCGCCTGTTGGCACAAGAGCAGTCGTAGCAGCTCGAACGGCGGCAACTGTGTAGAGGTCGCCGACAACCTGCCCGGCGTCGTCCTCGTGCGTGACACCAAGGACCGCGACGGCGGCACCCTGACGTTCACGCCGGCCGCCTGGCGGGCCTTCGTCGCCCAGGTCGCCGAGCGGGCCTGACCGGAAAGGGATAGCCGGGTCCGCCGTCTATCGTGGTGCCGTGAGCAGGGCCGTCGAGGAGACCAACCGGGCGATGCTGCGGGCCCGGGACGCGATGGACCGGGCGTACGCCGAACCTCTGGACATCCCGGCCCTTGCCAAGATCGCGCACGTCTCCGAGGCGCACTTCATCCGCACCTTCCGGTCGACCTTCGGCGAGACCCCGCACCGCTACCTCCAGCGGCGGCGGGTGGAGCGGGCCATGTACCTGCTCGTGCACACCGGCCAGGACGTGACGGACATCTGTTACGCGGTGGGGTTCAGCAGCCTCGGCACGTTCAGCCGTACCTTCCGGCAGATCGTCGGCGAGTCGCCCACCGACTTCCGCAAGCAGCGGACGGCGCCGGTCGCGCCGGTGCCGAGTTGCTTCACCAAGGCCTGGACCCGTCCCAGCAGTTTTGGATAAGCAGCAGGTCAGGGGCGACCACTAGCGTTCTCGGCATGACGATGAACGCGATCACCCGCTCCCAGATCTACGTCCTCGACCAGGACGAGGCGCTCGACTTCTACGTCGGCAAGCTCGGCCTGGAGGTCAACACCGACCAGGACCTCGGCTTCATGCGCTGGCTGACGGTCAACGTGCCCGGCGACCCGGAGCGCGAGATCCTGCTGGAGAGGCCCGGCCCGCCGAACCTCGACCCGGCCACCGCCGAGCAGGTCCGCGAGCTGCTCACGAAGGGCGCCGTGGGGGGCTTTCTCTTCATGACCACGGACGACGCCTACAAGACGTACGAGGACCTCGTCGCCAAGGGCGTCGACATCACCGACGAGCCGATGGAGCGCCCGTACGGGATCGACTTCGGGATCCGCGACCCGTTCGGCAACAAGATCCGCATCGGCCAGATGTTCCCCCGGAGCTGAGGACGATGGACGAGGCGATCAGCGCCGCCCGGCCGGTCGACCGGGCCGGCTCGGACCGCGCACTGTTGGCCGGCGGCGTGCTGGCCGGGCCGGTATGGGTCACCGTCGCGCTGGTGCAGGGGCTGACCCGGGAGGGCTTCGACTTCCGGCGGCACCCGGTCAGCGTGCTGAGCAACGGTGACCTGGGCTGGCTCCAGATCGCCAACTTCATCGCCGCCGGTCTGCTCTGCGTCGGTGCGGCGGTGGCCCTGCGCCGGGCCCGGCATCCCGGGCTCGGCCCGCGCAGCGGCCCCTGGCTGATCGGCCAGTACGGCGTCGGGCTGGTGCTGTCCGGCGTCTTCGTCGCCGATCCGCTCGACGGTTTCCCCGCCGGCACTCCGGCCGGGCCGGGGGAGGTCAGCTGGCACGGGTTCGCGCACTTCGCGGCCGGGGCGGTGGCGTTCACCGCGCTCATCGCGGCCTGCCTGGTCGCCGGGCGCCGGTACGGGCGCCAGGGCGAGCGGGGCTGGGCGGCGTACAGCGTGGCCACCGGTGTGTTCTTCGCGGCGGCCTGGCTGGCGCTGATCGGCTCGGGCGGTCGGCCGTTCGCCATGATCGGATTCGCGCTCGCGGTGGTCGCCGGATGGGCCTGGGTGTCACTCACCCTGACCCGGACGCTGCGGGATTGACGCCGTCGGCATGATCGGAAGGCGCGGCACGGGGTCGCGCCTTCCGGCGTGACGGGGTGGGACGTGGCGAGCCGACTGCTGTTGCTGGCCCGGCACGGGGAGCCGGACCACTCCACCGACGCGGCGGGGCTGTCCGCGCGGGGCCGGCGGCAGGCGTCGCTGCTCGGCGAGCGGCTGCGGGAGGCGTCCCTCGACGCCGTCCACCACGGCCCGCTGCCCCGAGCCGCCCAGACCGGCGGGCTGGTCGCCGAGGCCCTGCCCGGGGTCCCGATGCACGCCACCGACCTCGCCGGGGACCACCTGCCGCACGACACCGACCCGGTCGGGCTGCCGCCCTCGTACGCCCGGTTCCTGAACGGCTACTCGCCGGCCGAGCGGGCCGACGGGCCGCGCGTGACGGCGGCGGCCGTGCGGCGGTTCGCCCGACCACCCGCCGAGGGGGACGTCCGCGAACTGGTCGTCACCCACGCGTTCCTGATCGCCTGGCTGGTCCGGGACGCCCTGGACGCCCCGGCCTCCCGCTGGCTCGGGCTGAACCCCCAGCACTGCGGCCTGACCGTCATCCGCTACGTCGACGGGCTGCCGCCCCGGCTGGTCGCCTTCAACGACGTGACGCACCTGCCGCCCGAACTGCGGGGCACCGGCCTGCCGCCGGAATACCGGGTGTGACGGGGCGCTGGCGGCACTAGCCTCGCGCCCATGTCCGAACTGCCCAAGGCCGAGTTCGCCTTCCCCGGCCCGCTGCGGGACCGCCTGGTCGCCGCGATCCTCTCCGGCGTGAAGACCACCACGACCGGGCTGCTCGTCGCGTACGAGCACGACGGCGAACCGCTGCCCGTGGCCGGCGGCCGGTCGGTGGTGGTGGACTCGGCCGACCGCCCGGTAGCCGTGATCGAGGTGACCGACGTACGGGTGGTGCGCCTCGGCGACGTCGACCTGGCGCACGCGCGGGACGAGGGCGAGGGGTTCGAGACGGTCGCCGACTGGCGGGCCGGGCACGAGGAGTTCTGGCACGGCATCGAGTTCCGCGGCTTCCTCGGCGACCCGGACTTCACCGTCGACGACGACACCCTCGCGGTGACCGAACGTTTCCGGTTGCTCGAACGGCTCTGAAACCCGACGGGCTCGATCAGCGGTTCGTCGGACGCGGCACTTTCTCGGAAAGAGTGGCCATTCCGTCCGCGAAGGCCACTCTTTCCGGGAAAGTGCGCCCGCGGGAGGGCCCCACGGGACGAGGGTCAGGACGCCTGGACGGTCGTTACGACCGCTTCGGCCAGCGCGCGGGCGGACTGCGGGTTCTGGCCGGTCACCAGGCGGCCGTCGACGACGACCTGCTCGGTGAAGTTCGGTGCCGGGACGTGCGTGGCGCCGGCCTCGGTGAGCTTGTCGGCGAGCAGGAACGGCACCTCGTCGGTCAGCCCGACGGCGGCCTCCTCCTCGTTGGTGAAGCCCGCCACCCGCTTGCCCGCCACCAGGTGCGTGCCGTCGGCGAGGCGCAGGTTCACCAGGGCGCTCGGGCCGTGGCAGACCGCGGCGACGACGCCGCCGCGCTCGTAGATCGAGGCGGCGATGCGGGCGAGATCCGGGTCGTCGGGGAAGTCCCACATGGTGCCGTGGCCGCCCGCGAAGACGATTACGTCGTACCCGGCCGGGTCGACCTCGGCGGCCTTCGGCGTGTCCGTCACGCCGGCCGTCGTGAGGAAGGCGTTCTGGGTCTCGTCATCCGGGTCGTGGCCGTCCACCGGCGGGTGGCCACCGGCCACGGAGACGAGGTCGACGTCCCATCCGGCGGCGCGGAACACCTCCCACGGTTCGGCGGCCTCACCGACGTAGAAGCCGGTCTCGCGGCCGGTGTTCCCGAGCTGGCGGTGACTGGTCAGGGCGATGAGTGCACGAGTCATGCCGACCATGCTGGCGCGCCGATCCATAGCTGACCAATAGGCGAAGCGCACCACTGCGATAGGTTTCGTGATGTGAAGGTCTCGCTCGACCTGCTCCGCAGCTTCCTCGCCGTCCACCGCACCGGGTCGGTCACCGGCGCGGCCCAGCTGCTCGGGCTCGCGCAGCCGACCGTCACCGCCCAGCTGCGGGCGCTGGAGGAGGCGGTGGGCCGGCCGCTCTTCGACCGCCTGCCGCGCGGAGTGGCCCCGACCCCCGCCGGTGACGAACTGGCGCGACGGGTCGCCGAGCCCCTGGACCGGCTCGACGAGGTGCTGGCGGAGGACCCGGGCGAGCCGTACCCCCGGACGGTCTTCCTCGGCGGACCAGCCGAGTTCCTGGCCGAGCGGGTCCTGCCGGCGCTCGCGGGGCTGGTCGCCGACGGGTTGGAGCTGCGCGTCACCGCGGGCCTGCCCGAGCGGCTCTCCGACGACCTCGCCGCCGGCCGGCTCGACCTGGCGGTGACCAGCGTCCGCCCGCGTCGGCGCGGGCTGACGACCGAGGCGCTCTACGACGAGGAGTTCACGCTGGTCGCCGCCCCGGTGTGGGCGGATCGGCTGCCGGCTCCGGTCACCCCGCAGGCCCTGCGGGAGGTGCCACTCGTGGCGTACGCGGAGGAGGCCCCGATCCTGCGCCGCTGGTGGCGTACGGTCTTCGACACCCGACTGACCCGCACGCCGAACCTGGTGGTGGCCGACCTGCGCGCGGTGCTCGGCGCGGTCGTGGCCGGTGCCGGGGCGAGCGTGCTGCCGACGTACCTGTGCGACCGGCACCTGGCCTCCGGCGGGTTGGTGGCGCTGCTGCGACCGGCCGTGCCCCCGCTCAACACGCTCTTCCTCGCCACCCGGCCGCAGGCGGCCGGCCGGCGGGAGGTGCAGGCGGTACGCCGGACCCTGCTGGCGGCCGCCGGAACCTGGTGAGCGGCGGGTTGATCCACTCCATGCCGGCGGCATCGCGCGATCAACCGAGGACGGACACCGCCATGCCGGGGGCATGGAGTGGATCAGATCACCTACCGCCCCGAGCAGGGGCCAACGCCGATATCGTCGCCGCACCGGGGACCGGCCCGGTGGCCCGGAGGGAGAGTGGCGGTGGCGGACGCGGAACTCCTCGTCGAGGTGACCGGCGCGGTGGCGACGGTGGTGATCCACAATCCGGCGCGGCGCAACGCGATGACCGCCGCCATGTGGCGGCAGTTGCCGGAGGTGCTGGACCGCCTGGAGGCCGACCGGGCCGTGCGGGCCCTGGTGCTCACCGGCGCCGACGGCACGTTCTGCGCCGGGGCGGACCTCGGCGATCTGGACGAGCTGCTGGACGCCGGTGACGCCAGCATCGCCGTGGAGGCGGAGGAGCGGCTGGCCGCCTTCGCCAAGCCGACCGTCGCCGCGATCCGGGGCGCGTGCGTCGGTGGCGGGTGCCAGCTCGCCGTCGCCTGTGACCTGCGGATCGCCGCCGACGACGCGCGTTTCGGCGTACCCCCGGCGCGGCTGGGCCTGGTCTACCCGGCACCGACCACGCGGCGGCTGACCCGGCTGGTCGGGCCGGCTGCGGCGAAGCACCTGCTGTTCACCGCCGAGCTGGTCGACGCCGAGCGGGCCCTGCGGATCGGCCTCGTCGACGAGGTGCTGCCCGCCGACGGGCTGGCCGCCCGGGTGGACGAGATCACCGCGGCGGTGGCGGCGCGTTCGCAGCTCACCGTCGCCGCCGCCAAGGAGATCATCGACGGCCGCGCGGACGCCGACCGGATCGCGTGGTGGCACGGGCAGGTCCGGGCCAGCGGCGAGGCCCGTGAGGGCGTGGCCGCCGCCAACGAACGCCGCCCGGCCCGCTTCACCTGGACCCCGCCCCTCACCTGACGGGCCTCTGGCCTCGATTGACGCCGGTCGACGGATTCCGGTCGTGCCGGACGCCGGCCGCTCTGGCAGGCTGTCCACCGTGCAGCGTGATCAGTTGCTCGCGGATCGCTACCGCCTGACCGACCGGCTCGGCACAGGCGGGATGTCGACCGTCTGGCGGGCCCACGACGAGGTGCTGGAACGGGACGTCGCGATCAAGGTCCTCACCGCGACCGACCCGGCGGCCCGGTGGAGGATCCGGGCGGAGGCGAAGGCGGCGGCCCGCGTGGCGCACCCCAACCTCACCAACGTGTACGACTTCGGGGAGTCCCCGCTCAACGGGGAGCAGGTGCCCTTCGTCGTGATGGAACTGCTCACCGGCACCACGCTCGCGCGGCGCCTCACCACCGGTCCGCTGTCGCCGACGGAGGCCCTGCGGGTGTGCGCGGACGTGGCCGCCGGCCTCGCCGCGGCACACGCCCAGCATCTCGTGCACCGGGACGTGAAGCCCGAGAACGTGATGTTGACACCGACCGGGGCCAAGGTCCTCGACTTCGGCATCGCCGCCGGCGTCGGCACGCCCGAGATCGACAGGGAAGGGCGGCTCCTCGGGACCCCGGCCTACACGGCGCCGGAGCGGCTGGACGCCGGGGAGGTGCTGCCCGCCGCCGACGTGTACGCGCTGGGCCTGCTCGTCCACCACGTGCTTGTCGGCCGGCTTCCGTGGCGGCGTACCCGGACCGGTTTCCTGCGTGCCCACGCGTACGACGAGCCGGGGCCGCTGCCCCACGTCGACGGGGTCCCGTCGGAGGTCGGCCGCCTCTACCGGCAGTGCCTGGCGAAGAACCCCGCCGACCGGCCCACGGCCGCCGAGGCGGCGCGCATCCTGACCGGGGCGCTGCTCCGAATGCGGGGACCGGAGGCGGGCGATGTGCCGGACGGGTCACCCGGCCGGCTCCACGACGCGGCGGCTCCCGCCCTGCGACCGCCGGCCGCCCCGCCGGAGGGCCGCCCGGCGAGGCCCACCCGCCGGTCCCGGAACGGCACCCGCCTTCTCGTGGTGGTCGCCGCGGCGATGCTCGGCGCGGTGGCGCTCGCCGGCACGATCGGCACCCCCTCGGTCCGGCGGCCCGGCACCGCCGAGGAGCCGGAGACCGGCCTCGGCACTGGCGCCACGTCCAGCGTCGCGCTGCCGGTCACCGGCGACGCGCCCCGACCGGAGACCCGGTCCGCCGCCCCGGCCGCGTCCTCGGAGGCCCGGTCCTCGCCGGCCCCGATCGCCTCCGCCACCGCCGCCCCGGGCCCGGGCGGGACACCGTCGGACGGGCCGACGCCGACCGGCGGGGCCCCGTCGACCGGGGACCAGTCCCCGACCGAGGTCGACGCGCGCGGCGGCACCGTCTCGGTCCGTTGCGACGGGAAGATGGCCCACGTCGTCGACGTCGCCCCGGCCGCCGGCTACCAGCTCGGGCAGTACGAGCCGGGCCCGGCCCGGGAGGTGCGGGTCGAGCTGGTGTCCATCGAGAACCGCAGCCTGGTCACCGTCCGGTGCGCCAACGGCCGGCCGGTGGCCCGGGTGAACGAGACCCGCCGGTGACCGACCCTGCCCGGACGGGCCGGCCGGTCACCGGAGGGGGCCGGCGGGTGCCGCCCCGGGAGACGTGCTCACCGAGGCGGCCCCCCGTACCCCGCCGGCCGGTCTGTCACCGCCCGGCGAGGGACGCCCAGGTCGGGGTCACCGGCTCGCGCCGCAGCGGCATGCCCGCCTCGGCGGGCGTCCGGTCACCCTTGCGCTGGTTGCACTCGTAGCAGGCGGCGGTCGTGTTCCGCCACGTGTTCCGGCCGCCGCGCGAGCGGGGCAGGATGTGGTCGATGGTGCTGGCCGGGCCTCCGCAGTACGCGCAGCACCGGCCGTCCCGGCGCAGCACACCGGCCCGCGACCAGGCGGGGCCGGCGCTGAACCGCCAGCGGGTCACCACGTACCGGACGAGCCGCACCACCCGGGGGACGGGGAACACCCCGATCACCCGGTCCGGCTCGGCCTCGTGGATCTCGGCGACCCGGCGGCAGAGCATCCGGATCGCGTGCTGGACGGTGACCCGGTGCAGCGGGCCGAGGTCGGCGTTGACGACGAGGACGGCGTTCACCGGAATCTCCCTCCCTGACTGGCGGTCCCCCCCGGACGACGAGAGCCGCCCGGTCCTGCGGCGGACGGGCGGCTCGACGTGGGTACGCGTCAGTCGGGCCGGCCACCTCCACCGGCACGGCAACCGTCGCCGGGCAGCACCGACGGCACACGGCTGACGTGCGACATCGACATGAACAGCTCCCGCAGCGGTGGTTGACCTTGCGCGATCACGGTAGGGGCGGCAGCGAACCCGGGCAACGCATTTCGATCTCCGCCCGGCGGCCCGGCCCGCCACCCCGGCGACCCCGGGCGCCCGGCCGCCGGGGCGGCCGTCACGTCGGCCCGGTCAGCCGCGCCGCGCCAGCAGGCCGCGCGGGCGGATCGAGCGGACCGGCTCGGCCGCCCCGCCCTCGGCCCGCAGGATGTGGTTCGCGGCGATGATGCCGGTCGCCGCGGACCGCTCCATCAGGGCGCTCGGGAACTCGGTGCGGATGCCGTCACCGGCCAGGTAGAGACCGTCGGCGTCGGTGCGGACGCCCGGGCGCCACACGTGGCTGCCGGGGGTGAACGCGGGCGCCTGCGCCCCCACCCGGGCACGCAGGTCGCGGATCCGCAGGCGGGCCGCCTCCGGCCACAGCGTGGTCAACTCGGCCCACATCCGCTCCGCCAGCTCCGCGGCGGGCACGCCGGGATCGCAGGCGTACGCGTGCAGCTCCAGCACCGAGCCGCCGGTGCGCTGTGCCCAGCGGCGGGGCTCGTTCTCCAGCCGGTGGTAGAGCGTCACCGAGTCCAGAGTGGGCTGTCGGGACACGCCGCTGAACACCGCTCGCCCCGCGTCCACGTCCCCGTCGCACCAGTAGCGCGCCACCGCGTACGGCGGACCGGGCCGGCCGAACGCGGGCATCCGCGTCACCAGCTCGGGAGCGACCTCGACGAGCGTCGGGGAGGCCGCGACCAGCGCGGCGAGTGCCGGCGGGTCGAGGGCGAGCACGACGTGGCGGGCGGCGTACGCCCCCTCGGTGGCCTCGACCCGCCAGCCGGCGGCGTCCCGGTGCAGCGCGGTGGCCGCGGTGCCGGTGACGACCCGGCCGCCGTGCTTCTCGACGTGCCAGGCGAGCGGCTGCCAGATCGACGTGGCGTAGTCCTCGTCGGGGCAGTCGAACGCCAGCCCTTCCGGGTTGCCGAGCAGGTAGAAGTGGAACTGCGCGATCAGCTCGGCGGCCGACATCTCCGCCTCGTGGTTGAAGAACGAGTGGGAGAAGACCTCGAAGAGCATGGCCCGCGCCCGGTCCGGCAGCCTGAGCGAGGTCAGCAGATCGTCGGCGGTGGTGTCGTCGAAGTCGGCGTACGTGCGGACCGGGTCGTAGGTGAGCAGCGGCAGCGCGGCATCCCGGTCCATGCTGCGCAGGTCGGCGAGGCGCAGGCTGGGGCTGCGCAGCAGGAGGGTGAGCAGGTTGGCCGGGGGAGCGGGCGGAAGCCGGCCGAACTCCTCGGTGGGCCACTCCGCGGAGAGGATCGGGTAGCCGGGGACCGGCCGGAGGAAGCCCAGCGCCGGGTCGACCCGGCGGAGGACGGACCGCCAGTTGTAGTACTGCCGGAAGAACGCGTGGAACCCGTGCTCGTTCATCTGCGTGCCGTCGGGCAGGGCCTCCGGCCAGGCGCCGAGCCGGCCGCCGAGGGTGGGGGCCGCCTCCAGCACGGTGACGGGCACGCCGCGTTCGGCGAGCACCACGGCCGCCGACATGCCGGCGATGCCGCCGCCGACCACCACGGCCGGGGCCGGGTGCGGCACGCGGGGGGCGCCACCGCCGCCCGGGTCGACCAGGTGCTGGCGTACGCCGATGAGCCGGCCGACCACTTGCGACAAGGCCATGTCGCTCAGTCTGCCGGACGTCGATGCCGGTCACTCGGGTTGCAGGCAGCGGCGCTCGCGGTCGGAGGAGGGCCAGACGTATTCCAGGTCGGGCGGCACGTCGTCGCCGAAGATCGGGCGGTAGTGCTCGGGGTCCTTGCGCAGCAGCGACGAGCGGTGACTGCGGTGCAGGTCCTCGCGGCCCAGCCAGGGTGGCAGCTCGCCGGCGTCGGCCAGTTCGGGCTGGGTACGGATGCGGCTGATGCCGCAGGCGGCGGCGAGGTCCGTCGTCAGCGTGGCGGCGCAGGTGTCCGCCCGGCCGGGTTCGGACCAGACCGCGCACATGTCCAGCCCGTACCGGGTGAGCGCCTCCTCGTACCCGGCCCACATCTTCACCGCCGGGTGGTTGCGCCACCCGTACGTCGGCCGGGTGAGGCCCCGCAGCACCTGGATGGTCTCCACGCGCTGCTTGCCCAGCCGCTTCTGGTCCAGCACCCGGGCGCTCGCCAGGAAGTCCGGGTACGGGAGGAATGTCTGCACACCGGTGCTCTACCCACCCGCAAGTCGGACATTCGTCATGATCGCGGGGCTGCGCGCGCCGCTGTCGGCTGACTACCATGCGGCACATGGCGGAGCCCCTGCTCGATCGTGCGCGGCGGGCCGGCCGTCGGTTCCGGGTCAACGGCGATCCCCGGGCGCACTACGTGATCTGCGGTCACGACGCCCTGGCGTACTGGGTGGTGAAGGCCCTGCTCGCCACCGAGCTGCAGACCGCCCGGATCCGGATCACCCTGGTCGTCCCCGAGCGGCGGCGTACGGACAGCCCCGACGGCCGGGACATCGAGGGCGTCGAGGTGATCCGGGCCGACCGGCTGGACGAGGTGACGTTCCGCCGGGCCGGCCTGGTCGGGGCCGACGGGTTGGCGCTGCTGCACCAGGACGACGTCGGCAACATGCACGCCGCGCTGTGCGCGCAGGAGGTGGAGCCCCGGCTGCGGCTGGTGGTGCGCATGTTCAACACCGGCCTGGCCAACGGCGTACGGCAGATCTTCCCCGACTCGGCGGTGCTCTCCGACGCCTCGATGGCCGCCCCGGCCTTCGTGGCCGCCGCCCTCGGCGAGATCGCGCCGACCCACTTCCGGCACGGCGGGCGCACCCTCTACGTGGCCCGCCGCGACGACGTCCGCGACCAGGACGTCGTGTGCGGGGTGGCCGACACGAGCGACCCGCAGGAGGTCCGGGTTCTCCCCGCCGACGTACGCGCCGCCGACGTGGTGCTCGCCGAGGCGACCGGCGCCCCGCCCGGCACCGAGGTGGCGGCGCGGCGGCTCCGGCGGGCCCGGCGCCGGCGCCGGCCGGTGATGATGCTGCTGCGGGCGGTCCGCAGCTTCGCCACCCGCAAGATCGGCATCGCGGTGCTGGTGCTGCTGGGGGTGATCGCCGTGCTCGGCGGCCTGTACGCGGGCACCGCCCACGTGAGCCTGGGCGAGGCGCTCTACCTGACCCTGGTCACCACGTTGAGCGGGCAGGATCCGAACGCTTCGAAGCCGATCGGCGAGCAGATCCTCCAGGTGGTGCTCAACCTCGCCGGGCTGGCGCTCATCCCGCTGATCACGGCCGTGGTGGTCGACGGCATCGTCAACGCCCGGCTGGCCCTGCACTCCGGGCGGATCCTGCCCGAGCGCTCGGGCCACGTCGTGGTGGTCGGCCTGGGCAACATCGGCATGCGGGTCATGGCCCAGCTCAACGACTTCGGCGTCGAGGTGGTCGCCATCGACAAGAACCCGGACGCGCGGGGTGCCGGGCTGGCCCGGCGGCTCGGCGTACCGCTGGTGGTGGGGGACGCCGCGACGGAGGAGACGCTGCGCGCCGCCTCGGTCGGCGCCTGCCAGGCGCTGGTCGTGGTCTCCACCGACGACGGCGCGAACCTTCGGGCCGCGCTGAACGCGCGCGCCCTCAACGACGAGGTCCAGGTCGTGCTGCGCCTGTTCGACGGGCACTTCGCCGAACGCATCCAGCGCGCCTTCGGCATCGGTGTCTCGCGCAGCGTGTCGTACCTGGCGGCACCGTCGTTCGCCGCCGCGCTGCTGGACCGCGCGGTGATCGCCACGATCTCGGTGGGCCGACACGCCCTGCTGGTCACCGAGGTCTCGGTGGCCGCCGGGTCGGCGCTGGACGGGCGGCCGCTCGCGGCGGTGGGCCGGGACGAGAGCATCCGGCTGCTCGCGCACGCCCGCGCCGGCCAGAAGTACGACTGGTCGCCCGACCGGCGTCTGGTGATCGTGGCCGGCGACCGGCTGACCGTGGTGGCCCGCCGTGCCGGGCTGAACGCGCTGCTCCGCGAGGCCGGGCCACCCGAGCCCCCACCGCCCGCTCCGGCCGGCGCCCCGAGCCCGCGAGAGGCGGAGGAGTGACGGTCAGCGGCGGACGGCGTACCAGAGGGCGCCGAGGGCGAGGACGCCGAAGCCGGCGAGCACGCTCGACAGCGGCAGGTTGACCGCGAGCACCAGGCACCCGGCCAGCCCCGCCACCGCGAGCGCCTGCACCGGCAGCTTCCGCGCCGGCTCCCGGCCGAGCGTCAGCGCCGCCGCGTTGGTGATCGCGTAGTAGACCAGCACCGTGACGCTGGAGAAGCCGATCGCGTCGCGGACGTCGCCGAGGAGCACCACCAGGATCACGACGGCGGCCACCGCCAGCTCGGCCCGGTGCGGCACCCGGTGGACCGGGTGGACCGCGTCCAACGCTCCGGGCAGGTCGCGGCGGCGGGCCATCGCCAGGGTGGTGCGGCCGACCCCGGCCACGAGGGAGAGCAGCACTCCGGTCACCGCGAGGGCCGCCCCGGCGCGGACCACCCAGGCCAGGCCGGGAAGGCCGGCGGCGGCGACCACGTCGGCCAGCGGCGCGGCGGACCCGGCCAGCCGCGCCGGCCCGAGGACGCCGAGCGCGATCACGGCCAGCACCAGGTAGATCACGAGGACCAGGGCGAGTGCCAGCGGCACCGCCCGGGGGATGGTGCGCTCGGGGTCGCGCACCTCCTCGCCGAGGGTGGCGACGCGCGCGTAGCCGGCGAACGCGAAGAAGAGCAGGCCGGCTGCCGTGAGCACGCCTCGGGCCGAACCGCCGGGCCCCTCAACCCGGTCGAGGGACACGCCGGTCGCGCCGGCCACCGCGACCAGGGCCAGCACCGCCAGGACGACCACCACCAGGATCCGGGTGGCCGTCGCGGTCTTCGTGACGCCGCGCAGGTTCACGGCGGTCACCGCGACGACGGCGGCGACCGCGACGAGCCGGGCCTGGCCCGGCCAGAGGTACGCCCCGATCGTCAGGGCCATCGCCGCGCAGCTCGCCGTCTTGCCGACGACGAAGCCCCAGCCGGCCAGGAAACCGGCGAACGGGCCGAGGCGTTCCCGGCCGTAGACGTAGGTGCCGCCGGACTCGGGGTACCTGGCGGCGAGCCGCGCCGAGCTGGTCGCGTTGCAGAAGGCGATCACGCCGGCGAGCGCCAGCGCCACCAGCAGGCCGACACCACCGGCCGCAGCCGCGGCGGGGGCGAACACCACGAAGACGCCCGCGCCGAGCATCGAACCCAGGCCGATGACCACCGCGTCGCGTACGCCGAGCCGGCGCGCCAGTTGATCCACGGGCGCGACTCTAGGGGGACGAGATGAACGGCCGGTTCCAGCGGTCGACCGCCCTGGGCAGCGGAATGTCGTCCCAGGGCACCCGGTGCAGCAGCCGGTCCAGCAGCAGGCCGAGCAGCAGCCCGGCCACCGAGTCGGTCAGCCAGTGCCAGCCCAGGTAGGTCGTCGTGCAGAGCACCACGAGGGGCGGGACGATCCGGACCACGGTCACCAGTCGGGTCGGCATGGCCCGGCCGTAGGTGCGCAGCAGCGGGGCGAGCAGCAGGGCGATCACCGCGTACCAGACGATCGCGTTGGCGACGTGGCCGGACGGGTACGACTGGGCGAAGCGCAGCGGCAGATCGTCCTGGAAGAGCGGCAGCGTCCGCTCCGGCGGCAGGAACGGCTCCTGGGTGCTGGCGCTGGGCGCGGGCCGGGCCGTCCACACCTTGAGCGGCCCGATCGTCAGGTAGGTGACCGCGAACCCGGCCACCGGCGGCAGCAGCGGACGGACCGACCGGAGGCGGACGGCCAGCAGGGCGCCCAGCCCGGCGGCGATCAGCGTCAGCGGGGTGCCCTGCCCGAGGTAGTTGAGGATCCGCGCGACCCAGTAGGCGACCGCCGGGCGGTGCGCGTCCGACCAGTCGTCGACCGCCCGGTCGAGACCGAAGAGGTGCTCCGCGGCGAGGGCGGCGGTCAGCGCCACGAGGCCGGCGAGCAGCAGGGCGTCGAACCACCACCCGGCCGGGCGGACCGGCCGGAGCCGCGGCTCCCGCCGTACCGTCGTGGTCTCGCGCACGCCGCCACGCTACCGGCCCGGCCCGCCGGCCGACCCGCGCGGTCCGGGGCGGTTGTGCGCCCGGCCACGTGGGGAAGCGCTCCGGCGGGGTAGGCGTCACACTTGTCGCCGTGCGGATCACCTCGGCTCTCGTCGACCCGGCGCTGCTCGACCTCCCCTGGTCGACGCCGCTCGAGGAGTGGCCTGCGCAACACCTGGTGGCGCTGCCGCAGGGCATCTCGCGGCACGTCGTCCGCTTCGTCCGGCTCGGCGGTTACGTGTACGCGGTGAAGGAGACCGGGGAGCGGGTCGCCGAGCGGGAGTACGACCTGCTGCGCGCGCTGGAGCGGATCGACTTCCCGTCGGTCGAGGCGGTGGCGATCGTCGCCGACCGGCAGACCGACGACGGGGAACCGCTGGACCCGGTGCTGATCACCCGGCACCTCCAGTTCTCCCTGCCGTACCGGGCGCTGTTCTCGCACACGCTGCGGCCGGAGACGATGCAGCGGCTCCTCGACGCGCTGGCCGCGCTGCTCGTGCGGATGCACCTGACCGGCTTCTTCTGGGGCGACTGTTCGCTCTCCAACACGCTGTTCCGCCGCGACGCCGGTGCCTTCGCCGCGTACCTGGTGGACGCGGAGACCGGCGCCCTGCACCGCTCGCTCTCCAAGGGGCAGCGCGGCGAGGACCTGGAGATCGCCCGGGTGAACATCTTCGGCGAGGCGCTGGACCTCCAGGCCGCCGGGCTGCTGCACGAGTCGATCGACCCCGAGACGGTCTGCGAGGAGGTCGTGCAGCGCTACGAGCGGCTCTGGCACGAGATCACCTACGAGCAGCAGGTCGAGCGGGAGGCCCGGCACGACATCGAGGGCCGCATCCGCCGCCTCAACGAGATGGGCTTCGACGTCGCCGAGATCGCGGTGTCGACCATCGACGACGGGCGGTACCTGGTGCGGCCGAAGGTGGTCGACGCCGGCTACCACACCCGGCGGCTGCTGCGCCTGACCGGGCTGGACGCCGAGGAGAACCAGGCCCGCCGGCTGCTCAACGACCTGGACGCGTACCGGGCGGAGAGCGACCTGACCGACGAGCAGCAGGCGGCGCACCGCTGGCTGACCGAGGTCTTCGAGCCGGTGGTCCGGGCGGTGCCCGCGCACCTGCGCCGGAAGCTGGAGCCGCAGGAGATCTTCGCGCAGATCATCGAGCACAAGTGGCTGCTCTCCGAGCAGGCCGGCCGGGACGTCGGCATGGCGCCCGCGGTGCAGTCGTACCTGTCGAACGTCCTGGTGCACCGCCCGGACGAGCAGGCCGTCCTCGGCATGGAGATCCCCGCCGCCGGCTGACCGCCTACTCCAGCCAGGTGCCGGCGCGCATCACCCGGACCACCTCGAGGTCGTCGTCGAGCACCACCAAGTCGGCGCGCAGCCCCGTCTGGAGCGCGCCCAGCCGGTCGCCGAGACCGATGGCGCGGGCGGGGGTGGTGGCGACCATCCGGGCCGCGTCGGAGACCGGGATGCCGGCGGCGACCGCGTGCCGCAGGGCGGCGTCCATGGTCAGGGTGCTGCCGGCGATCGCGCCGTCCCGGGCCAGCCGGGCCACCCCGTCGGCGACCGTGACCGACTGGCCACCCAGCTCGTACTCGCCATCCGGCATGCCGGCGGCGGCCATCGCGTCGGTGATCAGCGCGGCCCGGTCCGGGCCGGTCGTGGCGGTCACGAACGTCAGCATGCCGTCGTGCAGGTGCACCCCGTCGGCGACCAGCTCGCACACGACGTTCGGGGCGTCCAGCAGCGCCACCACCGGGCCGGGCTCGCGGTGGTGCACCGGCCGCATTCCGTTGAACAGGTGGGTGGCGACGCTCGCGCCGGCCGCGACGGCGGCGCGGGTCTGGTCGTACGTGGCGTCGGTGTGCCCGACCGCGGCGACCACGGCGTGCGCGGTGAGCAGCTTGACCGCCTCCAGCGCGCCGTCCCGCTCGGGGGCGAGGGTGACCATCCGGACGGCGCCGCCGCCCAGCTCGATCAGCTCGGCCAGCTCCTCCGTCGACGGGTCGCGCAGGTACTCCGGGTTCTGCGCGCCGCAGCGGGCCGCCGACAGGTACGGGCCCTCGAAGTGGATGCCCGCGAGCACCCCCTCGGCGAACAGCGGGCGGTACGCGGTGGTGGCGGAGCGCATCAGCTCGAAGGGCGAACTCACCAGGCTGGCCAGCAGCGTGGTGGTGCCGTGTCGCAGGTGGAACGCGGCGGCCTCGCGCGCCTCGTCGGCCTCGCCGGTGGTGAAGGTGCGCCCGCCGCCGCCGTGGGTGTGCATGTCGACGAAGCCGGGCAGGATCCAGTGCCCGTCGCGCACCGACGGGTACTCGGCGACCGCGGTGATCCGCTCGCCGTTGACCTCGACGCAGCCCTGCCGGACCACCCCGTTCGGGGTCACCACCTTGCCGGTCACCCGTACGGTCATCGCTTCTCCAGAGTGTCGAGGGCGAGCAGAGCGGCGCCGAGACAGCCGGCCTCGTCACCGAGGGCCGCCGCGACCAGCCGTGGCTCGCGGTGGAAGGTCATGCGGTCGTGCAGCGCGACGCGCAGCGGGTCGAGCAGTTGCGCGCCGGCTTGGGCCAGGCCACCGCCCAGCACGATCGTCTCGACGTCGAAGAGCGCCTGACCGGTGGCGAGCCCGTCGGCGAGCGCCTCGACCGCCTCCGACCAGGCCTGGAGGGCCGGCGGGTCGCCGGCGGCGGCCCGTGCCGCCACCTCCGCCGCGCTCACGGTCCAACCGGTGGCCAGTGGGTCGGTCAGCTCCGCGTACCGGCGGGCCACCGCAGAGGCCGACGAGACCGCCTCCAGGCAGCCCGCCCGGCCGCAGCCGCAGCGCGGGCCGCTGGGGCGTACCAGGATGTGGCCGATCTCCCCGGCGGCGCCGTGCGCGCCGGTGGCGGCCGAGCCGTCGACCACGTGGGCGGCGGCGATGCCGGTGCCGATCGCGACGAAGAGGACGTGCCGGGCGCCGCGACCGGCGCCGAGCCGGGCCTCGGCGAGGCCGCCGACGCGCACGTCGTGGCCGAGCGCCGCCGGCAGTCCCAGCCGTGTCTCGGCCAGCTCCCGCAGGGGTACGTCCCGGAAGCCGATGTTCGCCGACCAGACCGCCACGCCGCGCGCCTCGTCGACGACGCCCGGGACGGCGACGCCGAGCGCGACGGGGGTGAGCCCGTCCAGGTGGGCCTTGCCGGCCAGGGCGTCGGCCACGTCCAGGATCGTCTCGACGACCGCCGCCGGCCCCCGCGCGGCGTCGGTCGGGTGCCGCTCGCTGTGTACGACCGTGCCGTCCCGGCGGACCAGGGCGCACTTCATCCCGGTGCCGCCGACGTCGAGCGCGACGACGACCTCGTCGGCGAGCGGCCCTGCGTTCGCGACGACGACCTCGTCGGTCACGCGAGGACCACGGAGCGGCTGAGGTGCCGGGGCGCGTCCGGGTCGAGACCCCGGGTGGTGGCGACCGTGACCGCGAAGCGCTGCGCCAGGATCAGGTCGGCCATCGGGTCCAGCGGCGTCCGGCCGGCGGCCCAGTTGCCGATCACGCTGCGGCAGCCGTGGGTGCGGCTGTGCACGAACGCGGCGCCGGTGGCCGCGACGTCCTCCGCGAGCCCGTCGGGCAGGTCGCCGAGGGCCCAGACCAGCCGGCCCGGGGCGGCGATCGAGATCGGGCCGTGCCGGTAGTCCATGGCCGGGTACGCCTCGGCCCAGAAGGTGGCGGCCTCGCGGCACTTCAGCGCGGCCTCGTGGGCCAGGCCGATCGTCCAGCCCCGACCGAGGAAGGTGACCTGCTCGATCCGGGCCGGGTCGATCGGCAGGGGAGCGCGTACCGCCACCTCGGCGTCGGCGGAGAGCGCGCCGATGTTGTCGCCGAGGTGGGCCCGGAGCAGGGCCAGCGCGGTGGTCGCGAACCGCGTCTGCACCACCGAACGCTCGTCGGCGAAGGGCAGGGGCACCGCGGCGTCGGCCAGCTCGACGGCGGGCGAGGCAGGGTCGCCGACCAGGACGGTGGTGGGCAGCACCCCGCGCAGCCCGGCCAGCAGGTCGGTGACCTCGGTGGTGGTGCCGGAGCGGGTGATCGCGACGACCCGGTCGTACCGCCGGGCGACGGGGAACTCGCTGGCCTGGAAGGCGTCGGTCTCGCCCTGGCCGGCGTGCTCGCGGCGGGCCGCGTACGCCATCGCCATGAACCACGACGTGCCGCAGCCGACGACCGCGACCCGCTCGCCGGGGCGGGGCAGGTGCTCGGCCACCGTGGCGGCCAGTTGCGCCGCCTCCCGCCAGCAGTCGGGCTGGCTCGCGATCTCCGCGTCGACGTACGACATGAGAACTCTCCCGAGAGCGGTGCGCAATACGGCTCGTTAGAGCCATCTTTCGCGCGTTATTCTGCGCGAGCCCGGGTGGCCGTGGCAACCGTGCCGGTGATCGAGCAGAGCAGACTTTTGCGTCCTCGTAGTTTCGCGCACTAGTGTGCACGCAATCAATCACCGACCGCGCAGTAACTGGAGGACCTGGGGTGGACCGGTACGCCAGATGGAACGCCCTGCTCGAAATGCTGACCGACAGCGGTCGGGTCAGCGTCGAAGACGCAGCCGAGCGGCTGGACGTCTCCCAGGCCACTATCCGGCGCGACTTCGACCAGCTCGCCCAGCAGCAGATGATCACGCGTACCCGGGGCGGCGCGGTCGCCAACGGCGTCTCGTACGACCTTCCCCTGCGCTACAAGACCGCCAAGCACTCGGCGGAGAAGCAGCGGATCGGTGCGGCCGCCGCGGCCCTGGTGTCGCCGGGCACCGTGGTCGGCCTCAACGGCGGCACCACCAGCACCGAGGTGGCCCGCGCCCTGGCCGTCCGGCCGGACCTGAACACCAGCGCCGAGGGTGCCCAGCTCACCGTCGTGACCAACGCCCTGAACATCGCCAACGAGCTGCTGGTCCGCTCGCGGATGAAGGTCGTGGTGGCCGGCGGCGTGGTGCGGCCCAAGTCCTTCGAGCTGGTCGGCCCGCTGGGCGGGGCGCTGCTGCGCGAGGTCACCCTGGACGTTGCCCTGCTCGGCGTGGACGCGATCGACCCGCAGCTCGGCGCCGCCGCCCACCATGAGGGTGAGGCGGCGATGAACAACCTGATGGTGGCGCGGGCCAAGCGGGTCGTCATCATCGCGGACTCGTCCAAGCTGGGCGGTCACGCCTTCGCCCGGATCTGCCCGGTCGACCGGGTCGAGACGCTGGTCACCGACTCCGGGGCGTCCCCCGAGGTGGTCGACGCCTTCCGCGCCGCCGGAGTCCACGTCATCTGCGCCTGAGCGCCTCCGGGGCATCACGGAGAGTCGCGGCGGCGCCCCATTCGGACGGTTTTCGGCGTGGCGCTGCATACCGAGTATTGCGCCGCGCTGCATACCGCGTATGGTGTCCGTCGTTACCACACACCGGCGGAGGTGCAGCTTGCCAGCTGTCCTGGAGATCGAAGGTCTGCGTAAGACCTACAAGAGTCGTCGGCGCGGCACCCGCAACGCGCTGGACGGCTTCGACATGCGGGTCGAGGCGGGCCAGGTGCACGGCTTCCTCGGGCCGAACGGGTCGGGGAAGACGACCACCCTGCGTACGCTGCTCGGCCTGATCCGGCCCGACGGCGGCCGGATGGCGATCCTCGGCGAGGAGGTGCCGGCGGCCCTGCCGGCGGTCGCCGGCCACGTCGGCGCGATCGTGGAGAGCCCGCAGTTCTTCCCGCACTTCACCGCCCGGGACACGCTGTCCCTGCTCGCCAGCGCCGGTGACGTGCCGGCCCAGCGCATCGACGAGGTGCTGGAGTTGGTCGGGCTGCGCGACCGGGCCGGCGAGCGGGTGAAGACCTACTCGCTCGGCATGAAGCAGCGGCTCGCCGTCGCCTCCGCCCTGCTGAAGAACCCGAAGCTGCTGATCCTCGACGAGCCGGCCAACGGCCTCGACCCGGGCGGCATCCGCGAGATGCGCACGCTGATGCGCAACCTGGCCGAGTCCGGCATGACCGTCGTGCTCTCCAGCCACATCCTCGGCGAGATCCAGCTGATCTGCGACTCGGTCACGATCATCTCGTTGGGCCGCCGGGTCGCGTTCGGCCCGGTCGACGAGGTGCTGGCGCGCCACTCCTCCGGAGCCGTCCGCGTCCGCGTCGAGGCGGCCACCGACCTGCCGGCCGCCGCCGAGGCGCTGACCCGGGCGGGAATCCGGGTCACCGGCAGCGAGCCGGACCACCTGATGCTCGCCGGGGTGGACAAGCCCGCCGCGGTGACCCGGCTCCTCGCCGAACAGGGCCTCTACGTCAGCGAGCTGACCCGGGTCGCCGCCGACCTGGAGAGCGTCTTCCTCGACCTGACCGCCACCGCGCCGGTCCCCGGCCAGCACCGGCAGGTCGACCAGTCCACGAAGGTCGGTGGGGCGGAGCAGCCCACCTCGGGAGGGTGGGGCGCGTGAGTCTCTACCGTACGGAGCTGCGCCGGCTCGCGAAGCGGCGCTTCACCCGCTGGATGACCGTGCTCGGCCTGCTGGTGCTGGCCGCCGTGGTCGTCGGGGTGTTCTTCACCAACGAGAAGATCGACGCCACGGCGCGGGCCAAGGCCGAGGCCGCCGCCGAGCAGCAGTACCAGGAGCAGACGCGCTGGGCGCAGCAGGAGCGGGCCGCGTGCGAGGCGGCGAAGTCGGGCGGGACGACGGTCGACCCCGGCCGGTTCCCGGACGACTGCTCGGTGATCAGCGCGCCGCCGCGCGAGTCGATCCAGGCGGAGTGGTTCCTCCCGTCCACATTCAACTTCCGGGAGAGCTTCGGCTTCACCCTGCTGCCGCTCGCGGCGATCCTGGCGCTGGTCGGGTTCGTGGTCGGCGCCTCCTTCGTGGGGGCCGAGTGGAGCACCGGCGGCATGATGAACCTGCTGCTGTGGCGGCCGAAGCGGCTCACCGTACTCCTGACCAAGCTGGCGGCGCTGCTCACCGGCCTGCTCGCGCTGGCCGTGACCACGACGGCGCTCTGGTTCGGCAGCTTCTGGATCGTCGCGACGTTGCGTGGCACCACCGAGAAGATGACCTCGGGCGCGTGGCAGTCGTTCGCCCTGACCGGGCTGCGCGGCGTGGTGCTCGCGCTGGTCGGCGCTGCGGTCGGCTTCGCCCTGGCCTCGCTCGGCCGGCACACGGCGATGGCCCTGGGCGGGGCGATCGGGGTGATGGTGGTCGGGCAGTTCGGCGTCGGCATCCTGCTCGCCCTGGCCGGGGCCCGCTTCGCCGAGGTCTGGTTGCTGCCCACGTACGTGGCCGCGTGGATGCAGAAGAAGGTCACCCTGGAGAACTGGGAGGCCTGCCAGTCCACCTTCTCCGGAGAGTGCAAGCCGGAGACGCTCGACATCACGTGGCAGCACTCGTCGCTGCTGCTCGGCGTCTCGCTCGTGCTGATCCTCGGCGCGGCGCTCTGGACGATGCGCCGGCGGGACATCTCCTGACGCCCGGCCGTGGGAGGCTCCGGTTCGGGGCCTTCCACGGCCGGTGCCGAAGTCCCGGCGCGGTCGGGCGGTGACGTCGAGCGGGCCATGACGGCGCGGGTCGACCCGTGCGGCCGGTAGGGAGTCCCACTAGGCTGGGGCTCCCGGGTCGGCGTCGCCGCGCCGACCGCCCTCGCGAGGAGAGCCATGCCGCCCGACGCCGCCCCGACCGCCGCCGAGCCGTCCGGGGACGGCCGGACCGGCGGCCGGACGACCGGCGACACCCGGGCGCGGGCCGCGGTACCCCCGCCCCGCCCGGCGCCGGACGTGGAGGCCGTCCCGCCGGACACGGAGGCGATCCCGCCGGATGATGACCGCGACGGTGTCGCGGCGCCGCAGCCGGCCACCGGGCCGACGGACGGCCTGACCGAGCGCGAGCGGGGCATCCTCGACTTCGAGCAGCAGTGGTGGCGCCACGCGGGTGCCAAGGAGCAGGCCATCCGGGACCGGTTCGGCCTGTCCGCGACCCGCTACTACCAGCTGTTGAACGCGCTGCTCGACAATCCGGCCGCGCTGGCCGCCGAGCCGGTGCTGATCGGCCGTCTGCGCCGGCTGCGCTCCTCCCGCGCCCGCAACCGCCGCCGCTGAGGTCCCCGCACGGCGGGCGGCATGCCGGCCTTCGGCGCGGGTAGGCGGGTCGTACCGGCACGGGCCGGGTCGGGACGGGCCGCGGCGGCGGGGGAGGGAGCGGGCCATGGGTGGGACGGACCGGAGCGGGCGACCGGCGGGGCGGCCGGCCCGATCGGCCGCGCCGGCACCGGCGACGGCGACCGGGCCGCAGCCGCACGAGTGGGTGGTCGACGCCCCGTACACGGTTGAGGACCTGGGCACCGGGGTGAGCCGGGTCCGCGACCCGGCCGACCCCCGGGTCGGGAGCCGGGCCCCCGAGGCGGTGGACGATCCGCGACGGTCGGCGGTCGCGCGGACGATGCGGGTGCGCTCGGCGTCGGCTCCGTCGCCCGACCGGCCGGTCAACGAGGACGTGGTGTTCCGGGTCGGGCCGCTGGTCGGCGTGCTGGACGGTGCCACCGTGCCGGAGGGCTTCGACACCGGCTGCGAGCACGGCCCCTCGTGGTACGTCCGGCACCTCGCGGCCCGGATCGGGCTGGCCGAGGCGGCCCGACCGGCGGCGACGCTGATGAGCAACCTCGCGGCGGCGATCCTGGCGGTCCGGGCCGACCACGGCGACCGGTGCGACCTGGACCATCCGGGTACCCCGTCGAGCACGGTGTGCCTGCTGCGGGACGGCGGCGACCAGGTCGACTGGCTGGTGCTCTGCGACAGCCCGCTGGTGCTCGACGTGGGCGGCCAGGTGAGCGTGGTGACCGACGACCGGCTGCACACCGCGCTGGCGGACGTACGGGCCACGGCGGCGGGGCTCCCGGACGACGCCGACCGGGCCACCCGGTTCCGGCACGCGGTCGGGGTGCAGCGGGAGCGGATGAACCGGACGCACGGCTACTGGGTGGCGGCGTCGGACCCGGACGCCGCGTACCACGCGCTGGCCGGCACGCTGCCGCTCGGCGGGCCCGGAGGGCTGCGCCGGGCGGCGCTGCTCAGCGACGGGGCGTCCGCCGCCGTGGAGCACTTCGGCCTGTTCGACTGGACCGCTCTGCTGGACCTGGTCACCGCCGAGGGGCCGGCGGCGCTGATCGACCGGGTACGGGCGGCCGAGCGGGACCTGCCGGACCGCCTCCGTCGGCACAAGGCCGCCGACGACGCCTCGGCCGTTCTCTGCGAGTTCGGCGACGGAGCGTGAGGAGGAACACGATGGGGGCCGACCGGCCGATACCTGCGACCGGACCGCCAGTCGGGCCTCAACAGGGTGGACTCGGGCCGGTAAGCCCGGCAGACTGCGGCACGTGGCGAGTGCGGTGCGGTTGGAGCCGGTCAGCGAACGCAACCTGGAGTCGTTGCTCTCCGTAGCGGCTGCGGAGGCGGAGCCGGCCGACGTCATGCCCCCGGTCGAGGCGCCAGCCGGCTGGTCGCACGCGCGTCGGGAGGCGTTCCGCGAGTTCCACCGGGCGAGCTTCGGCGGGCTGGACGGCCCCACCGGCACCCAGATGTACGCGATCCTGGCGGGCGGCGAGGTCGTCGGGATGATCCGCATGACGCGCTGTGACGAGCCGGGCACGGTCGAGACCGGCCTGTGGCTCGGGCGCTCGGCGCGGGGCCAGGGCATCGGGCCGGCCGCCCTCCGGGAACTGCTCAACGAGGCAGCCGCCGTCGGCATGCGGCAGGTCGTCGCCGCCACCACCCCGGACAATTCCGGAGCGCTGTCCGTGCTGTTGAAATGCGGAGCGAAATTGCGCGAGGACGGCGGCCGGATGTACGCGCAAATCTGCCTCGACTCCGCGCCTCCGGCACTCTGAGAATTGTCTTCCTGATCGCGTAGTCCCTGCTCCTTGCGGCCCTGCTGCCCGTTTTGCGAGGCTCTCCCCCTCGATTCTGATTGTCGCGGCAAGGCATTGCCGGGCCACCAGCAACATGTTTTGCAAATCTGCCTCCGGGTACTGCCCGCCGGGTCCGCTTAACCGGGCACCTGATCGCGGGCCCCACGTGCTGCTCCCCGGTGGCTGCTCTTTCGGTCCGCCGTCGATCAGGTGTCTCCGCTCCGGGGAGCGAAGGAGAACTGATGAACAGCGGAGCACGAATCGGTCTCGCGGTGGGCGCCGGCTACCTCCTGGGGCGCCGCCGCAAGCTGCGGAAGGCCCTCGTCCTGGCGGCGGCGGTCGCGGCCGGCCGGACCAGCCGGAACCCCGGCGGGCTGATCAAGGTCGGCCAGAACCTGCTGCAGTCGTCACCGCAACTGGCCAACCTCGGCAAACTCGGCGGTCCGCTCGCCACCGCCGGCAAGGCGGCGGCGACCGCCGCCGCGGGCAGCGGCATCGACGCGCTCAGCGGCAAGCTGCGCGGCTCGGCCGACGCGCTGCGCCGCAAGGGCGGTGCCGCGGAGTCAGGTCAGGACCAGCCGGGCGGTACGGACCGGTCGGCGGACGACACCGGGGCCGACGACGGTGAGCGGGGGCGGTGAGCATGACCGCGGCCACGAACCCCGGCGGGCTGGCGGACAAGGTCCGGAACCAGCTCGGTGGCGAGGTGCGGAACCTGGCGAGCGCGATCGGTGAACGCGCGGTGCAGGTGGTGACCGAGCGGATCACCGGTGCCACCGGACGGCTGAGCGAGTACGCCAAGCAGGGCGGTGGCCCGGGCCTGATCGCGACCGCGACCGGCGCGCAGAAACTCGCCGAGGGCAGCTCACCGATGAAGGCGATGGTCCATGCCGGGATTGCCGGCGGTAAGGAGAAGCTCATGTCGGCCCTCGGCGGCGGTAAGGGCGGCAAGGGTGGCGGCAAGAAGCTGAAGGTCACCAACATCGTCGAGACGATCGAGGTCGGGGTCCCGGTCCGGGTCGCGTACAACCAGTGGACCCAGTTCGCCGACTTCCCCAGCTCCATGAAGAAGGTGGAGCAGGCCGAGAACGACTCCGACGAGAAGATGACCTGGAAGGCACAGGTCTTCTGGTCGCACCGCACCTGGGAGTCCACCATCGTCCGGCAGATCCCGGACCGGCTGATCCACTGGCGGTCCAAGGGCGAGAAGGGTTCGGTGGACGGCACGGTCAGTTTCCACGAGGTGGCGCCGGACCTCACCCGGATCCTGGTGGTGCTCGAGTACCACCCGCAGGGTCTCTTCGAGCACACCGGCAACCTGTGGCGGGCCCAGGGGCGGCGCGTCCGGCTGGAGCTCAAGCACTTCGTCCGGCACGTGATGACGCAGACCGTGCTGGACCCGGAGTCGGTCGAGGGCTGGCGCGGCGAGATCGAGGACTCGCAGGTGGTCAAGGACCACGAGACGGCCCTGCGCGAGGAACAGGAGCAGCGCGACCGCGCGGAACAGGAGCAGCGCGGACGCGCGGAGCGCGGCCGGCCCGAGCCCGAGCCCGAGCCGGAGGAGGAAGTCGAGGAGGAGCCCCGCGAGGAGCGGCGGCCCGCCGCGCGCGGCCGCCGTCGCCCACCCGTGCGTCGCCGCCCGCCCGAGGAGGACGAGTACGACGCCTACGACGAGGGCGAGGACTACGACGAGGGGTACGGCGAAGAGGAGGAGCCGGAGGAGGAGGCGCCCCCGCCGCGACGCCGGCAGCCGGAACGGGCTCGCCGTCCGCAGCCGCGCGAGGAGGCCACGGAGCGGCCCCGCCCGGTCCGTCGTGCGCCCGAGGCACCCCGTCGACCGGTGGTGCGCCGCCGGCGAGAGGAGCGTGGCGAATGACTGTGGCAACCACTACGGGAGGCCAGCCGGGCGGTGCGTTGGAGCGCGCCGGCAGCGGTGGCAGCAACCTGGCCGATGTCGTGGAGACGGTGCTGGACAAGGGCATCGTGATCGACGCGCAGGTGTCGGTCGCGGTGGTCGGCATCCAGCTACTGGAGATCAACGCCCGGATCGTGATCGCCAGCGTCGAGACGTACCTGCGGTTCGCCGAGGCGGTGGATCGGCTGAGCATCGTTCCGAAGGATCAGAAGGGGCTGCCCGACCTCGTGGAGGGCGCCTCCGGCGCGGTCACCAAGGGCAAGGCCGTCGGTGGGCTCGGCAAGGCCGCCAAGGAGATCAGCGGTGCGGTGGTGGACTCCCTCACCGACCGCGGATCGGAGCGGGAGCGGGAGCGGCCCCGTCGGCGGCGGGACGAGGAGCGTTGAGATGAGCGACGAGAACGTCCAGCCGGCCGGCGAGACCGGTCTGTTCATCTACGGCATCGTGCCGTCCGACGTGGAGCCGACCCCCGACGCGCAGGGGGTCGGCGACCCGCCGGGCGACGTCGACGCGATCCGGCACGGTGACCTGGCGGCGCTGGCCAGCGAGGTGCGGCTGGAGGAGCCGATGGGCCGGCCGGCCGACCTGACCGCTTACGAGAGGCTGCTGGACGGGACGGCGGCGGTGGCACCCGTGCTGCCGGTGCGGTTCGGCACGGTGGTGACAGGGCCGGACGCGGTGCGGGACCTGCTGGAGGCGCACCACGACACTTTCGCCGCCGCGCTCGACGAGTTCGAGGACCGGGTCCAGTACACGGTGCACGGCCGTTTCGACGAGCCGGAGGTGCTCAGCCAGGTCCTGGCCGCCGACCGGCGCGCCGCCGACCTGGCCGGGCAGGTGCGCGGTCGCCCGGAGGCGGAGACCCGCGAGCAGCGGATCCGGCTCGGCGAGATGCTCAGCCAGGCGGTGGAGCTGCGCCGGGAGGCGGCCAACCGCGAGCTGATCGAGGCGCTCACTCCGTACGCGGTGCTGACCGCGCCCCGGGCGCCGAGCCACGAACTGGACGCGGTGAACGTCGCCTTCCTGGTCGAGGTCGAGGATGAGGAGGACTTCATCCGGGAACTGGAGGACTTCGCCGAGCAGCGGCGCGATCTGATCCGGATGCGCCTCCTCGGCCCGCTCGCCCCGTACGACTTCGTCAGCGCGCACCAGTTGGTGGAGTGACCGGTGGACATCCTCTGGTCGCTGCTCACCCTGCCGTACGCCCCGGTACGCGGGCTGACGGCGATCGTCAAGGTGATCGCCCGGGAGGCGGAGTCGCAGCAGTACAACCCGGTCAACATCCGGCGTGAGCTGGAGGAGCTGGACCGCGCGGCGGAGGCCGGCGACATCACGCCGGAGCAGCGGGACCGGGCACAGCAGCAGGTCCTGGACCGGCTGACCGGACCGGCGGGCGGCGGCGTGGGAACACCCCCCGCCGCCGGTCGGCGGTCGCCCCAGGCGGGTCGTCGACGGCGGACCGCCGGACGACCCGCCGAGCGGCGGGGCGGCCAGGATCGCGGGCGAGGGAGATGAGATGGCACCAGGACGGATCCGCGACGACCAGGAGCGCATGCGTGACCGGGGCGACCGCGACGACGACCGGTACGCCGAGGAGGAGGAGTACGAGACGGTGTCGGCGTCCGAGGCGGCCCGGGAGGGATTGCGGCAGATCGTGTCGCTGACCGGCAAGGACCCGCTCGGGATCACCTCGGTCGAGCCCACCGACGACGGCTGGCTGGTCGGCGTGGAGGTGGTCGAGGACCACCGGATCCCGGCCTCGACCGACCTGCTCGGCCTCTACGAGGTGGAGCTGGACATGACGGGCAGCCTGTTGGGCTACCGGCGAACGCGCCGCTACCAGCGCGGCAAGGGGGACGGGGGCTGAGATGACCATGGCGCGACCACCTGCGGTGGTGCAGAACTCCGGGCAGGTCCTGCCCGCCGGCCACGAGCCGGCGAACCTCGGCGACATCCTGGAGCGCGTCCTCGACCGGGGCATCGTCATCGCCGGCGACATCCGGGTGAGCCTGCTCGACATCGAGCTGCTGACGCTCAAGCTGCGCCTGGTCATCGCCTCCGTCGACACGGCGCGGCAGATCGGCATCGACTGGTGGGAGCACGATCCGTGGCTCAGCTCGCGGGCAAGGCCGCCGGTCGAGCCCGGTCCCCGCGACCCGGAGGAGGTGGAGGCCGAGCGCCGGCCGCGCGTCGCCCGGCGGGCCGCCCGGGAGGAGGAGTGGGAATGAGTGCGACGACTGCGGCGGTCACCGCCGCCTGGCTGCACGGCGTGGTCCGGGACGTCCCGCCGGAGACGCTCGCCACGACGCTCGCCACGACGACCGGCATGACGGGCACGCCGGTGCGCGCGGTGCGTGCCGCCGGCCTGGCCGCCGTGGTCAGCGCGGCACCCCTGTCCGAGTACGGCGAGGAGCCGCTGCGCCGGAACCTGGAGGACCTGGCCTGGCTGGAACGCGCCGCGCGGACCCACCACGCGGTGGTGGCGGCGCTGGCCCGGACCGGCCCGGTCGTGCCGGCCCGGCTGGCCACCGTGCACCACGACGACGAGCGCGTCGCAGCGCTGCTCACCGCCCGCCGGGACGAGCTGGCCGCGGTCCTGGACCGGCTCACCGGGCGCGAGGAGTGGGGCGTCAAGGGGTACCTCGTGCCCGGTGCGGCTCCGGTCGCGGCCACCGCGCCGGAATCGGGCGGTGCCGGGGCGGCGTACCTGCGACGGCGTCGGGCCCAGCTCACCGCCCGGGAGGAGGGGCAGCGGGTGGCGGGTGCCGCCGCGGCGGCCGTCCACGACGCCCTGGCCGGGCACGCGGTCGCCGCCCGGCGGCACCCGCCGCAGGACCGTCGACTGTCCGGGGCGCCGACCCCGATGGTGCTCAACGGGGCGTACCTGGTCGACACGGCGGACCTCCCCGGCTTCACCGCGCTGGTCGGTGAGCTGGGCGAACGGCATCCGGAGCTGCGGCTGGAGCTGACCGGCCCGTGGCCGGCGTACTCCTTCGTGGACGGGACCGGGCCGGCGGAGGCAGCGCCCGCCGAGGGCGTTCCGGTGGACGAGGTGCCGGCGTGACCACGCAGCTGGCGCCGAACAGTGCGGACGGGCCGCTCGCGTACCGGCCGGTGGCGCTGGTCGACCTGCTCGACCGGGTGCTCGCCACCGGGGTGGTGATCAGCGGCGACATCACCATCGCGATCGCCGACGTCGAACTCGTCCGCATCTCGCTGCGCGCCCTGGTCGCGTCCGTCGGCGCCCTCGCGGCGCCATCCGACGCCGCCGCGGCTCCCCCGGAGACCGCCGTGCCGGGATCCGCCGTGCTTCCCGGGGAGGTGACATGACGGAGCGGGACGAGGCGGCCGAGCTGGCGGCGGCGGTGCACGGGACGGCGGCGGGCCTGGACGGGCCGACCTGGCGGACGCCGCGGGTGAAGCCGCTGGACCGCCGGCTCGCGGTGGACCAGGACTCCGTCGAGCGGGGGCTGGCCAGCCTCGTGCTCACCGTGATCGAGCTGCTGCGTCAGCTCATGGAACGGCAGGCGCTGCGCCGCGTCGACCTGGGTGACCTCACCGAGGAGCAGGTCGAACGGATCGGGACGACGCTGATGGCGCTGGAGGAGCAGATGGCGGAGCTACGGACGTACTTCGGCCTCGCCCCGGAGGACCTCAACCTCGACCTCGGCCCCCTGGGCCCCCTCCTCCCCACGGACTGACCCACCGCTCAGCGGGACGGGACCTGCTTCTCGGCGTACGCGGCCAGCCAGGCGACCTGGGCCGGGTCCAGGGAGGGGCGGACGCGGGAGCGGGCGGTCGCCACGTGGGCCGCCGTGACCGTGGCGGCGGCCAGCGACTCGCGCATCGCGGCCAGCGCCGCCTCCCGCACCAGCGCGGCGCAGTCCGCCGCGGAGAAGCCGTCCAGTTCCTCGGCGAGCGCGGCGAGGTCCACGTCCGGTGCGAGCGGCACGGTCCGGGACGCGGCACGCAGGATCTCCGCGCGGGCCGGCCCGTCCGGTGGCGGGACGTGGACCAGCCGCTCCAGCCGGCCGGGGCGCAGCAGGGCCGGGTCGACCAGGTCGGGCCGGTTGGTCGCGCCGACCACGACCACGTTGCGCAGCGCCTCCACGCCGTCAAGTTCGGTGAGCAGGGCGGCCACCACGCGGTCGGTCGTACCGCCGTCGGTGGCCTGCCCGCGTACCGGCGCGAGCGCGTCCACCTCGTCCAGGAAGACCAGCGTCGGCGCGGCCTCCCGGGCCCGGCGGAACAGCTCGCGGACCGCGCGTTCGCTCTCGCCCACCCACTTCGACAGCAGCTCCGCGCCCTTGACCGAGAGCACGTTCGCCCGGCCCGAGCCGGCCAGCGCCGTCACCAGGTACGTCTTCCCGCACCCCGGCGGCCCGTAGAGCAGCACCCCGCGCGGCGGCTGCACGCCGAGCCGCGCGAACGTGTCCGGATAGGTCAGCGGCCACAGCACCGACTCGGTCAACGTCTGCTTGACCTCGACCAGGTCGCCGACGTCGTCGAGGGTGACCGACGCCAGCTCCAGCGTGGACGCCGCCATCGTGGTCGGGCGGACCACCTCCAGCGCGGCGGCGAAGTCGGCCATCGCCACGGTCGGGCGCTCCACCGCCTTCTGTCGCAGCGCCGCCCGGACGCCGGCCTCGCGGACCAGCGCGGCCAGGTCCGCGGCGACGAATCCGGGGGTACGCGCGGCCACCTCGTCGAGCCGGACGTCCTCGGCGAGCGGCACCTGCCGGGTCAGCACGCTCAGCTGTTCCCGCCGGAGGGCGGTGTCCGGCAGCGGCACGGTGATCCGCAAGGAGAGCAGGTCCGGGGCGCGCAGGGCCGGGTCGATGGCCTCGGGGCGGCCGGTCGTGCACACCACCGCGGCCCCGGCCGCGATGGTCTCGGCGATCACCTGCCGGAACACGGTGGCGACCGGGCCGGGCGCGTCGGCCGGCGCGAGCGCCTCGACGTCGGTGACCAGCAGCACCGCCGGGCCGTCCGCCCGTACGTCGGCAGCGGCGGCGCGCAGCCGCTCGGCCGCCGCCGCGTTGGTCAGCGCGGCCAGTTCGGGCCCCCACAGCGGCCGGACCCGTGCCCCCACCTGGGCGGCGACCGCACGCACCAGCGCCGACTTTCCGGAGCCGGCCGGGCCGTCGACCAGCACCCCGAGGGACACCGTGGTGCCCAGCCGACGGAGCACCTCGCGGTGGTGGAAGCCGAGGTCGAGCAGCTCGCTCAGCTCCTCGGCCTGGGCCCGCAGCCCGGGCAGCTCGTCCACCGACGGCGCCCCGGCCGCCGCGCCCACACCACCCGCCACGCCCGCCCCGGCATTGCGCACGTTCTCGGAAAGAGTGGCTTCGGGCGCCGTGGAGGCCCCTCTTTCCCGGAAAGTGCGCGGATCGTGATCGCGCTCGGCGGTGGTCGCGGGGGTCGCGGAGCCGTGGGTGGCCGGGCCGTGCTCCCAGGCGACCACCGTGTCCATCGTGACCAGTGCCGCCGCGTCCGGCTCGGCGGTGACCACCGTGAGGAGGGTGCTGGTCCACGCGTAGCCCACGCGGTTGGACAGGCTGTTCCGGGCCGCCTCGACGAGGCTGCGCACCGACGCGTCCGGCAGCACGTCCTGCGGGAGCAGCGAGACGTCGTCCCCGGCGGTGACCATCTTGCCGAGCAGCGCGAGCCGGAGCATCTCCGGGGAGACGGCCGCGACCACCGCTGCCGGGCCGGCCAGCACCACCCGACGCGCGGCGGTGACCGGGGTCGGGCGGACCGTCACCTGACTGCCGTCGCGTACGCCCAGGTTGCCCAGCGTCAGGTCGTCGGCGTACAGGAGCCCCGGGCCGGCAGACGGCTCGGCCGCCGCGACGATCCCGGCGGTCACCCGCCGGCCGGCGAGCCGGACCGGGTCACCGGGGCGCAGCCCGAGCGCGGTGAGCGCCTCCGGGTGCAGCCGGACGATGCCGCGCCGGGCGTCCAGCGCCGCCGGCCGCAGCGACGCGGTCAGGGTGAGCTCCGATTCCCCCATCCGCCGAACCATAGCCGGTGCGGGGAAGAGCACCCCTGCCGACGCGTTACCGACCCGCGCCCGGCTAGCGCGGCGGGTCGATGTCGGTCAGCAGCGACGGGTCGTGGCGGATCAGGTCCGCGAGCCGGGCCGCCGGGTCCGGCCGTACGCCGTCCGGCCCGGACGACCGGTCCGGCACGGTCCGCGCGGACAGCGGCCACGCCGGAGGGGGCGCGACCGCGGGCTCCGCGCTGACCGTCACGCTCCCGCCCGACCAGGCCACCCCCAGCGGGTACGCCTGACCGTCGTGCTCCACCCGCACCGCGACCGCCAGGCCCAGGTGCCGCTCGACGATCCGGCGTACCGCCTCGGCGACCTCCTCGACCGGGTCCGGTCCGGGAGCCTCGGCCCGGTGCTGGCCGGCCGACCGGCCGGTCGGGTCGTCCCGCCACGCCGCCGGCGTCGCGCCGCGCCGTACCCCCGCGTCCCGGTGGTCCGGCCACGCCGGGCCGGCGTTCCGGCCGGCCTCACCGCGCCCGGTGTCCCCACGCGCGGCCTCCGCGCGCGCGGCCTCGCCCTGCCCCGGCTCCCGGCGGCCCGCCTCCGGGCCGGGCAGCCGGACGGAGTCCCCCTCCGTCCCCGGCTCGGCGCCCCGCCGCCGCAGCGCTTCCTCGCGCCGCGCCAGCCGGGCCAGCGTCTCGTCCAGTCCACCCCTCATCACGACCACCCCTCATCGAGGAAACGGGTTCGACCGCCCGTCGGTTCAGCTCCCCAGGTCCTCGTCGGTGGACCGCCAGGACTGGCCGAAGAGGACGCCCAACGGTGCGAGGAGTGCCAGCAACAGCAGCAACGGCAGCAGGCGGCCGGCGGCGGAGGGTCGCCGGCGGGCCCGCGGCGCGGGGACGGTCATGGTCTGTTACTCCTCCGGCGGAGGCGAGGGGTGGGCTGGCACCGGGATCGACGTCCAGTCCCATGCACCGGACCGGACCCGGAAACTAACCGACGCTCCGCGCACCCTTCCCCTCGTCAATCAGTCAGTTTCCCGTCACCTAGCGCAAAGTGACGTGTGGTTGACCGGGCCGGCACCCTGCGTGTGATCGTGGGAGCGATCTGAAGGGATGAGGGCGATTTCCGCTGAAGATCCGAATTCACGTGATCCGAATTCATCGCGCTGGATGGACGGGCCGCGACGCGGCCGCCCCGGTCCCGCGCGTCGATCGGGGCAACCGGACGAACGTACGGCGGATCTCAGGCAACGCTCAGGATCCGGGCCGTACCGTGTGCCGCATGAGATCGCCGTTCTCGGCCGCGCGGATCCGGCGTGCCCTGCCCACCCGCCGGCGCGCGGTGGCCGCCGCGGCGGTCGTCGTCCTGCTCGCCGCGGCCGTGGCCTGGGCCGTCCGCCCGCAGGGGTCGGACCTCCGCACCGAGTCGGCGCTCCTCACCGTCCGGTCCGGACCGTCGGGCGACGAGCCGGTCGACCTGGACACCACGCTCTACCTGCCGGAGGACGCGTCCGCCGACGCGAAGGTGCCGGCGGTGCTGCTCGCGCACGGCTTCGGCGGCACGAAGGAGTCGGTACGCGCCGACGCCGAGGAGATCGCCGGCCGGGGGTACGCCGTGCTGGCCTGGACGGCCCGCGGCTTCGGGCGCAGCGGCGGGCAGATCCACCTGGACCACCCCGACTACGAGGTGCGCGACGCGCAGCGGCTGCTGGACTGGCTGGCCGCCCGACGGGAGATCCGCACCGACGCCACCGGCGACCCGAGGGTCGGCGTGGTGGGCGGCTCTTACGGCGGCGGCCTGGCGCTGCTGCTCGCCGCCCAGGACCAGCGGGTCGACGCGATCGTCCCCATGATCACGTGGAACGACCTCTCCCGCGCGTTCCTGCCGGAGAACACCGGCAAGGAGCCGGTCGAGGGCGTGTTCAAGAAGAGCTGGGCGGGGCTGTTCTTCGGCGGCGGCGGGAACGTCGGCTCCGGGCCGGCCGGCATTTCCGGGGCGACCGGTGCCCAGCCGGAGGGTGCCCCCGCCTCGGCCGGGCCGCCCAGCCCCGGCCCGACCGCCGGCCCCGGGACCGGCCCGGGTCGGGCCCCGGCCGGCGCCGCCGACCCGTCGTGCGGGCGGTTCGCCGCCGACGTCTGCGCCGCGTACCTGCGCATCGCCACCACCGGCCGCGCCGACCAGGCGGGCGTGGACCTGCTGCGCCGGTCCAGCCCGGCCGGCGTCCTCGACCGGATCGAGGCGCCGGCCCTGCTGGTGCAGGGTGCGGCGGACAGCCTCTTCCCGCTCACCGAGGCCGACGCGAACGCGCGGGGGATCGCCGCCAAGGGCACCCCGGTGCGGGTCGCCTGGTTCACCGGCGGCCACGACGGTGGTGAGGGCCCGACGACCGACTCGGACCGGGTGAACTTCCTGACCGTGCAGTGGCTCGACCACTACGTCAAGGGCGCGGGCCCGACCCCGGGCGACGACTTCACCTTCTCCCGGATCGCCGGCTTCGACGCCCTCGACCGGGGGCTGGTCGCCACCGGCTACCGCACGACCGACTACCCCGGGGTCACCGGCACCGGCCGCCGCGAGGTGGTGGTCGCCGGCCCGCCGCAGCGGATCGCCAACCCGCCGGCGGGCAACCCGGCCGCGATCTCGTCGGTGCCGTTCGCCGGGGAACTCTCCTCGCTGCTGGGCGGGGTCGCCGGAGACATCCCCGGCCAGCACGCCCGCTTCGAGTCCGCCCCGCTGCCCGAGGCGGTGGACGTGGTCGGCGCGCCGACCGTCTCGATCCGCGCCGCGTCCCCGACCGGCGAGGCGGTGCTCTTCGTCAAGCTCTACGACGTCGACCCCAGCGGCGCGGCCACCCTGCCCAACGGGCTGGTCGCGCCGGTCCGGCTGACCGGCCTGCCGAGCGAGGTCGAGGACGCCGCGCCGGTCACCGTCACCCTGCCGGCGATCGTCCGCCGGATCGAGGCCGGGCACCGGCTGCGGCTGGTGGTGGCGACCTCCGACCAGGCGTACGCCACCCCGGTCGAGCCGACCGTGCACACCGTGGCCCTGGGCGGCGGTGCGGTCGCCCTGCCCACGGTCACCGGCGAGCCGATCCCCACCACGGCGACCGTCTGGCGCTGGGTCCTCGCCGGCCTGCTCGCCGCGATCGCGATCGGGCTCGTCGTGCTCGTCGCCGTGCTCCGCCGCCGGCACCGCCGCCAGGAGAGCAGCGTCCACCCGGCGTACGCGGACACGCCGCTGGTGGTCCGGGAACTCCGCAAGGAGTACGCGGACGGCTTCGTCGCGGTCTCGAACGTGGACTTCGAGGTGCACCCGGGGCAGGTCGTGGGCCTGCTCGGGCCGAACGGCGCCGGCAAGACCACCACCCTGCGGGTGCTGATGGGGCTGACCCAGCCCACCGCCGGGGAGATCTACGTGTTCGGGCACCGGCTGGTGCCCGGCTCGCCGGTGCTGTCCCGGATCGGCGCGCTGGTGGAGGGCCCCGGCTTCCTGCCGCACCTGTCCGGACTGGACAACCTGAAGGCGTACTGGCGGGCGACCGGCCGGCCCTGGGACGACGCGCACTTCGACGAGGCGCTGGAGATCGCCGGCCTGGGCGCGTCCGTGCACCGGAAGATCAAGACGTACAGCCACGGCATGAAGCAGCGCCTGGCGATCGCCCAGGCCATGCTCGGCCTGCCGGAGCTGCTGGTCCTCGACGAGCCGACCGACGGGCTCGACCCGCCGCAGATCGCCGAGATGCGCCGGGTCCTCCAGCGGTACGCCACCGGCGGGCGCGCGGTGCTGGTGTCCAGCCACCTGCTCGCCGAGGTGGAGCAGACGTGCACCCACGCCGTCGTGGTGAACAAGGGCCGGATCGTCGCGTCCGGCCCCGTCGAGGAGATCGTCGGCGAGTCGCCGAGCGTCCTCGTCGAGGTGACCGACCCGGAGGCCGCGCGGAACGTGCTGGACCGCCTGGCGGGCGTCCGGGTGCTCCCCGACGGTGACGGCCAGCTCGTCGTGGACACCAACGGCACCGCCCGCAGCGAGGTGGTGGCCGAGCTGGTCCGGGCCGGCATCGGGGTGGACCGGGTGGTGCCCCGGCGCCGCCTGGAGGACGCGTTCCTCGCCCTGGTCGGCGAGAACTCTCGGGGAAGCGGGGACCGGTGATGGCGGGAACGACTGTCGAGGATGGGACGGGCGGTCCCGGCGGTACGGGCGGTCCCGGCGGTCCCGGCGGCGCGGCCTCCGGTGCCGCGGCGGGCTATCGTCCGTCCGCCACGCTGCCCTTCGTCGCCGAGTTCCGGCGGCAGGCGGCCCGACGGCGTACTCAGCTCGCGCTCGGGTTCATGGTGCTGCTGCCGCTGATCATCCTGATCGCGTTCCAGTTCGACTCGGGGGACGACGACGACAACGGGCGGGGCGAGTTCGGCAGCCTGATCGAGTTCGCCACCACCGGCGGGCTCAACTTCACCCTGTTCACGATCTTCGTCTCCGCGTCGTTCCTGCTGGTGGTCGTGGTGGCGCTGTTCTGCGGTGACACCGTGGCGAGCGAGGCGAGCTGGGGGAGCCTGCGCTACCTGCTCGCCGTACCGGTGCCCCGGGCCCGACTGCTCGCGGTGAAGCTGCTGGTCGCGCTCGCGTACTCGGCCCTGGCCCTGCTGACGCTCGCCGGCACCGCCCTGCTGCTGGGCACCCTCCGGTACGGGTGGGAGCCGCTGCGCAGCACCGTCGCCGCCCAACTGGAGCCGGGGGAGGGGCTGCTGCGGTTGCTGGCGGTGCTCGGGTACCTGGCCGTCGTACTCCTCGTGGTGGCCGGCCTGGCGTTCCTGCTGTCGGTGTCGACGGACGCCGCGCTCGGCGCGGTCGGCGGCGCGGTGCTGCTGTGGATCCTGTCCAGCATCCTCGACCAGATCACCGCGCTGGGCGTGCTGCGTACCTTCCTGCCGACCCACTACAGCACCGCCTGGCTGGGGCTGCTCTCCACGCCCGTGCAGACCGACGACGTGGTCCGGGGGACCATCTCGGCGGTCAGCTACGCGACGATCTTCTGGGGGCTGGCCTTCTGGCGCTTCACCCGCAAGGACGTCGTGTCATAGCAGCGAGGCCGCCGGGGTGGGCGCGCCCTCGGTTGGGGCTCCCGGCGTCGGCGTGGGTGGCACCGGGGCGGGTGTGGCCGGCTCGCGCTTCTCCCACGCGCTGACCCCGATCCGGTCGGTGTTGCCGAGGTCGATCGGCCCGTCCGTGTCGACCTCCTGCCCGGGCTGGCCGGCGGCCGGGGCGACCTCCAGGTGCTCGGCGTTCGTCGCAACAACGGCCGGATCGGTGACCAGGTTGCGCCAGAGCACGGCGGCGCCCGCCCGCTCACCGGGGGCGAGGACGAGCGGCCGGGGCGGGTCGTCGAAGCCCGACGTGATTCCCTTCGCCCCGGGGATCACCCGGACCGGCACCGGGCCGCCGTCGGCGTCCCGCAGCCGGAGCGCCGGGTACCCGTGGAGCGGGTAGGCGCGCGTGCCGCAGTTGACCAGCTCCACGCCGAGCGCGCGCAGCCCCATGGGGGCGCTGACGCCGAGCGCCCGGATCCGGATGCCCGATGCCGGGCAGTCCGCCATCGGGTCGACCCCGGCCGACGGGGTGATCGGGTCGACGCCGGCCGACGGGGTGACCTGGGGCGGCGACGGGAGCCGTACCGGCACCGGCCCGGCCTCGGGCGGGTCAGTCGGCCCGCAGCTGGCGAGCAGGACGATCCCGGCGAGCGGCACGGCGAGCCGGCAGCGGATCAGGGTCCTGCGGAGGAACACCCGCCGATCCTCGCGCCGGCCCTGTGGGTGGCCGGATGCGCACGGCGTCCTGTCGAGCTGCCCCGTTCATGGGACCAGAGCGCGTTCCTGGCCGCCGCTCATTACGGGGTTTCCACGCAGGTCATCCGCTCCGCGATGTTGATCCTCCGCGCCGAGGGGCTGGTCGAGGGCCACCAAGGGCGCGGCGTCTACGTTCGGGAGCGCGGGAACTCACCGTAGATCTTGGAAGATTTCGGCCCCTGGGGGGAGGGGCCATTTCCTTCCAAGATCTCGAAGAGGTGGCCGGTCGCACAGATGGGGCAGCTCGACAGGGAGCGAAGGGGCACCTCGGCGCTGCGGAGTAGGTCACATCTGGCCACAGCGTGGGAACGGACGGTGGACAGCCGCCGGCCTTTGCTTAGACTCGGCAGCACAACTGCATACCTCATCCAGAGGGGCTGAGGGATACGGCCCGACGACGCCCCGGCAACCACCCCGCGCGCTCATCGCAGAGCGACCGGCGGGGCAGGTGCCAATTCCGTCCCCGCCGCAGAGTGCGACGCCGGGGAAAGATGAGAGGACTCTCGACATGACGTCGACGATCGCCCCCTCGGGGATCGACACCGCCAGCAGCCCCGCCCGCGCCCTGGTCTGCCGCGCCTGTTCGGCCCGCTACCCGCTGGCCGCCCAGCACGCCTGTTACGAGTGTTTCGGCCCGCTGGAGGTCGACTACGACGCCGCCGCCCTCGCCGCCGTCACCCGCGAGCAGATCGAGGCGGGTCCGCAGAACATCTGGCGGTACGCGGCGCTGCTCCCCGCCGGTCAGGACCCGGCCACCCGGGTCACCCTCGACCCGGGGCTGACCCCTCTGGTGGCCGCCCCGCACCTCGCCGCCGAACTGGGCATCACCGCGCCGCTGTGGGTCAAGGACGACAGCGCCAACCCGACGCACTCCTTCAAGGACCGGGTGGTCTCGGTGGCGCTGACCGCCGCGCGGGCGCTCGGTTTCAACCGGTTCGCCTGCGCCTCCACCGGCAACCTGGCCAACTCGGTCGCCGCCCACGCGGCCCGGGCCGGCGCGCCGTCGGTGGTCTTCATCCCCAGCGACCTGGAGCAGGGCAAGGTGATCACCACCGCCGTGTACGGGGGTGACCTGGTCGCCATCGACGGGTCGTACGACGACGTGAACCGGCTCTGCGGTGAGCTGGTGGAGACCGACGAGTTCGAGGACACGGCGTTCGTCAACGTGAACGTGCGCCCCTACTACGCCGAGGGGTCGAAGACGCTCGGGTACGAGGTGGCCGAGCAGCTCGGCTGGCGGATCCCCGCCCAGGTGGTGATCCCGATGGCGTCGGGCGAGCTGCTGACGAAGATCGACAAGGCGTTCAGCGAGCTGGTCGAGATCGGGCTGGTGGAGGCGCCGGCGGGCGGCTGGAAGGTGTTCGGCGCCCAGTCGGCGGGCTGCAACCCGATCGCCACGGCCCTGCACGCCGGCAGCGACACCATCACCCCGGTCAAGCCGACCGGCATCGCGAAGTCGCTGAACATCGGCGACCCGGCCGCCGGCCTGTACGCCCTCGAAGCCGTCCGCCGCACCGGAGGCTGGATGGAGTACGTCGACGACGACGAGATCCGCGCCGGCATCCGGCTGCTCGCCCGGACCACCGGCGTCTTCGCCGAGACGGCCGGCGGGGTGACGGTGGCGGTGCTGCGCAAGCTCGTCGAGTCCGGCCGACTCGACCCGGCCGCGGAGACCGTCGTCTTCAACACCGGCGAGGGCCTGAAGACGCTCGACGCCGTCGCCGGCCAGGTGGGCCCCACCCACCGGATCAAGCCCTCCCTGCGCGCCGCCCGCGACGCCGGCCTCCTGGGCTGACGGAGCACCGCCGCTCGGCGGGGAGGGCCCGCTAGCCCGCACCGGGACGAATCGCCCGGACGGGGGATCGGGCGATCCGCGCAGTAATCGGCTTTTCGCGGTGAGTGCGGAAAACGCGCCGTGAAGGACTTGACGGCAGCAATCGGGCGGCGCAAGATGCTCCGTGCGGGAGGGCGTTTCGCCGGAGACTTTGCGAAGTTCTTACGACCCAGCGCCGGAGGCGTTGTGCGATCGTCCCTCCCGACCACGTCCGATCGGGGCCGGCGGAAAACCGCTGGCCCCGATCGCGTTTTCGGCGCACGCTCGCTCCCATGAGCATCGCCGTCACCCCGTACGACGCCGCCGACCCGGCCGCGATCGACGCGGCGCACCGGATCGTCACCGCGGCCACCGCTGCGGACCTGCCCGATTTCCCGGTCCAGACGCGGGACGAGTTCGCCGCGTACGCGACCCACCCGATGCCGGGCTACGTCGTGACCCGCGCGCTCGCCCGGCTCGACGGCGTGGCGGTCGGCCATCTCGAGCTGCGGTTCCCGCAACTCGACAACACCGACAACGCCAGCGTGACCTTGAACGTCCACCCGGAGCACCGGCGCCGGGGCGCGGGTCGGGCGCTGCTCGCGTACGCCGTCGAGGAGGCCCGGAAGAACGGCCGCAAGCGGCTCTACTGCGACACGGTGGTGGCGCTGCCGGACGGGCCGGCGCGGCCGGAGGCCGGCGGGGCCTTCGCCGCGACCACCGGCGCCCAGGCGGCGCTGGCGGAGGTCCGGCGGCGGCTGGACGTCACCACCGTCGACCACGCCGCGCTGGACACGCTCCTGGCGGAGGCCCGCACGCACACGGCCGGGTACCGCGCGGTGGGCTGGCACGGCCCGGTCCCGGAGGAGTACGTCGCCGACGTGGCCCGGCTGGAGAGCCGGATGAACACCGACGCGCCGCTGGGTGACCTGGAGATGGAGGCCGAGAAGATCGACGCCGGGCGGATCCGGGGGGTCGAGGAGGCGCTCGCGGCCCGGGGGCGGCGCACCTACCACTACGGGGCGGTGCACGAGGCGACCGGCCGGCTGGTCGCCTGGACCATGCTCGACGTCAGTCCCGGCTCGCCGTGGCACGCGTGGCAGCAGACCACGATCGTCGACCCGGACCACCGTGGGCACCGGCTGGGTCTCCTCGTCAAGGCCGAGAACCTGCGGTACGCGCTGGCGCACGAGCCGCAGCTCCGGGCCGTCGACACCTGGAACGCCGCGGTCAACGACCACATGATCCGGATCAACGAGCAGCTCGGCTTCCGCCCGGTCGACGGCTGGACCGACTGGCAGTTGACGATCTGAGTTGTGACACGCCCCTACTGATCGTGCGGCTTTCTGTTGCATGATGGCGGGCATGACGGAGACCCCGCACCCCCTGTACGACAGGCACGCCGACACCCTCACCCGTGCGCTGACCGCCATCTCGGAGCGCGGGTACTGGTCCGCCTACCCGGAGTCGCCCAGCCCGCGGGTGTACGGCGAGACGGCCGCCGCCGACGGCAAGGCCGCCTTCGAGGCGTACCTCGGCCGTAACTTCCCCCTCGACCAGCCCGGCGACGGGAGCACGGTCGCCACCGAGGCCAGCCCGTTCGGTGTCGACCTGGACGTCCGCTACCCGCACGCGGCGGCCGACCAGCTCGTCGCCGCGGCCACCGCCGCACTGCCCGGCTGGCGTGACGCCGGCCCGCAGGCCCGGGTGGGGGTCTGCCTGGAGATCCTGGACCGGCTGCACAGGAACATCTTCGAGCTGGCCAACGCGGTGCAGTTCACCAGCGGCCAGGCGTTCGTGATGGCCTTCCAAGCCGGCGGCGCGCACGCCCTGGACCGCGCGCTGGAGGCGCTCGCCTACGCGTACGCGGAGATGACCCGGCACCCGGGGACGGCCGGCTGGGAGAAGGCGGCCGGCAAGGGCGACCCGCTGCGGATGACCAAGACGTTCCACGTCGTGCCGCGGGGCGTGGCGCTGGTGATCGGCTGCAACACCTTCCCCACCTGGAACTCGTACCCGGGGCTCTTCGCCTCGCTGGTCACCGGGAACCCCGTCATCGTCAAGCCCCACCCGCGGGCGGTGCTGCCGCTCGCGATCACCGTGAAGTACGCCCGGCAGGTGCTCGCCGAGGCCGGCTTCGACCCCAACCTCGTCCTGCTGGCGCCCGAGGCGTCCGGCGAGAAGCTCGCCTCGACGCTGGCCCTGCACCCGTCCGTGAGGATCGTCGACTTCACCGGCTCCACCGAGTACGGCGACTGGCTGGAGGCCAACGCCCGGCAGGCGCAGGTCTACACCGAGAAGGCCGGCCTGAACACGGTGGTGGTCGACTCCACCGACGACTTCACCGGGATGTGCCGCAACCTGGGCTTCACGCTGACCCTGTACAGCGGGCAGATGTGCACCACCTCGCAGAACATCCTGATCCCCCGGGACGGCATCGAGACCGACCAGGGGCACAAGAGCTTCGACGAGGTGGCCGCCGGCATCGCGGCGGCGGTCGGCAAGCTCACCGCCGACCCGGCCCGCGGCGTCGAGCTGACCGGCGCGATCGTCAACGACGGCGTGCTGGAGCGCCTCGACGAGGTGACCAAGGTCGGCGAGCCGGTCCTGGAGTCCCGTACCGTCGAGCACCCCGCCTTCCCCGGCGCGGTCGTGCGGACGCCGACCATCGTCAAGCTGGACGCCGGTGACACCGCGACCTACTCGCGGGAGTGGTTCGGCCCGATCTCCTTCGCCATCGCGACCGACTCCACCGCGCACAGCCTGGAGATCCTGCGGTCCACCGTCGGCGAGAAGGGCGCGCTGACCGCGGCGGTCTACTCCCGCGACGAGGCCGTGCTGGACGCGACCGAGGCCGCGGCGATCGAGGTCGGGGTGCACCTGTCGGCCAACCTGACCGGCGGCGTGTTCGTGAACCAGTCGGCGGCGTTCTCCGACTTCCACGGCAGCGGCGCCAACGCGGCGGCCAACGCCGCGCTGACGGACGGCGCGTACGTGGCCAACCGGTTCCGCGTCGTGCAGAGCCGCCGCCACGCCTGAGGTGTAAGCAGGGGCCCCTTCTCAACGCCTCTGGTAGCGGAAGGGGCCCTTGTCAACACCCCGGCTCACGCCGGGCGGCGCATCTGGAGTTCGGTGAGGGTCGGGATCGTCGGGTGCGGCACGCGTACGCCGCTGTCGACGAAGCCCAGCCGCTGGTACGCCCGGTAGGCCCGGTCGTTGCCGACCACGACCTCCAGCATCAGCTCGGGGCGGCCGCAGGCGCGCGACCAGCCGGCGACCGAGTCGATCAGGTCGCCGAGCAGCCCGGTGCCCCGCCAGGTCGGTGTGACGTACACGGCGTAGACGACGGTGAGCCCCGGCTCCTCCGGAGCCACCGTGCCGCCGGCGTGCCCGACCAGGCGGCCGCCCGGGTCGGCGACGAACTGGGCGGTGTCCGTGCCCACGGCCGTGTACGCGATTCGCGCGGCGTACTCGGCGTGCGGGCGGGCGGCCGCGTCGGCGATCGTCTCCAGGAAGGCGAGCGGTGCGTCGGCGAGCATCTCCAGCCGAAGGGCCCGCATCCGGGCGGCGTCGCGCGGCCGGACCCGCCGCACCTGCGCCCTTGCCGCTGCCACCTGCCCCGGGCCGGGCCCGCCCGGAGTGCTCGTCATGCCGAATGCCTACCACAGCGATGAACGGCAATGCGGATCGCTCGGAATATGCCCGATTTGTGGTCGTGCGCCGCCGTCACGCCTCGTGTAGCGTGCGATTTCGGTCACCGATTCAGCGGCCGTCGCCGATCGCCGAGCCGGTGCCGCCCGCGGTCCGGCGCGCCCGGCCCCCGGGTGAGTGGGAACGCCGCGCAGAGTGAGGAAGTGCACCGTGGCACAGGGCACCGTGAAGTGGTTCAACTCCGAAAAGGGCTACGGCTTCATCGCCGTCGACGGCGGCCAGGACGTCTTCGTCCACTTCTCCGCCATCGAGATGGACGGCTACAAGGCGCTGGACGACGGCCAGCGGGTGGAGTTCGAGATCGCCCAAGGCCAGAAGGGGCCCCAGGCCGAGCGGGTGCGCGTCATCGCCTGAGCCGACGACCGGCCCAGCGTCAGGCAGGGCCGCCCGACGACGGCCGTGATCCGCCGAGAACCACGGCCGTTCGGGGGTGCGGTGCCGGCACCGCACCAGGGAAGATCATGAACCGTTCCAGCCATCGCTGAGGAGGGTTCATTGTCCGACCAGCCACCCCCGGCCGCGCCGCCGCCAGCGCCGGGCGATCCCGACCCGGTGCCCGGCGCCACCCCGCCCCCGCCCGCCGCGGATCCGGGGACTCCGTCGGGCCCGTCCGGGCCGCCGCCGGCCCCGCCCGCCGCGGATCCGGGGACGTCGGCCGCGCCGCCGCCCGCCCCGTCGCCGCACGCGTGGGACCCGTCCGGGCCGCCGCCACCCCCCGGGAGTCCGACCCCCTACCCGTACCCGTCGTATCCGGCTGCGGGACAGCCGTGGGGCCCGGGCGGTGCCCAGCCGTGGGGCACCCCCGGTTCCGGCTACCCCGGCGCTCCGGTCTGGCCCCCGCCGCCGTTCTCCGGTTGGACCATGCCGGGTTTCGACCCGGCCGATCCACTGGTCACTCCGCCGGGCGCGGGCCTGGAGGGCTGGTTCAACCGCTGTCTGGGGGCGGTACGCCGCGGATGGCGGCTGCTCCTGCCGATCCTGCTGCTGACCCAGGTGCTGCCGGGTGCGCTGGTCGCGATCCTCACGTACGCGGTCGACCCGAGCGCCGAGTGGGAGGCCGCCGCGGCCGACGATCCGGCCGCCCTGCCCGACGGCTTCGCTGCGGATCTCGGCACGCTGCTCGCTGTCACCATCGGGGGCGCGGTGGTCTTCGGTCTGGTGCAGAGCCTCGGGTGGGCGGCCGGCACGTGGGTGATCGCCCGTCAGGCGGCCGGCGAGACGGTCAGCCTCGGCGGGGCCTTCCGCTACGGCCTGCGTCGCGCGCTCGGCCTCTGGGGCTGGACCCTGCTGATGGGGCTGCTCATCGGCGTCGGCGTGTGCTTCTGCGTGCTTCCCGGCATCTATCTCGCCTTCGCGTTGAGCCTGGCCGGGCCGGTGTACCTCTTCGAGCGTCAGGCGCCGATCGGCCGCTCGTTCCGGATGTTCCACGAGCGCCTCGGGCTGGTGCTCGGCCGGGTGGCGCTGATCGCGGCCGTGGCGGTGGTGGTGACCGTGGTGGCCGGCGTGATCGAGGGCTTGGCCGCGGCCCCGCTGGGCGCCGCTCCGCTGGAGTCGCCGGGCACGGCCGCGGGGATCCTCGTCGTGGCGGCTCTCACCGCGCTGCTGTCCCTTCCGGCCCACCTCGCGCAGCAGGTCGGGCTCGTCGTGACGTACGCCGAGCAGCGCGCTCATGAGGGGCCGGTGAACGCCGCGCGGCTGGCCGCCGAACTCGGCTGACCGGGTCGGTCGTGCTTGCACTCGGCAAGGGAGAGTGCTAAACAAGTCATTGGCACTCGCAGACCGTGAGTGCCAATGGTCGGGGCGGTAGGGCCACGGCCGCGCCGGCGTCGCGAGACGCCGGTGCGGCACATGGCCGGTCGTCGCGGGCTATCCGGCCCGGCCGGCGGACGTCGCCGTCGCCAGGTGGCGACGTCCCAAGGTGCGTACACCAGACGGCCCATCCGGGCACACACTCGGGTGGCCCGTGAGTGTCCAGGAGGACAACGCCGTATGGCCAAGATGATCGCGTTCGACGAGGAAGCTCGCCGCGGCCTCGAGCGGGGCATGAACCAGCTCGCCGACGCCGTGAAGGTGACCCTCGGCCCCAAGGGCCGCAACGTCGTGCTCGAGAAGAAGTGGGGTGCCCCCACCATCACCAACGATGGTGTGAGCATCGCCAAGGAGATCGAGCTCGAGGACCCGTACGAGAAGATCGGCGCCGAGCTGGTCAAGGAGGTCGCGAAGAAGACCGACGACGTCGCCGGTGACGGCACGACGACGGCGACCGTCCTGGCCCAGGCACTGGTCCGCGAGGGCCTGCGCAACGTGGCCGCCGGCGCCAACCCGATGGCCCTGAAGCGGGGCATCGAGGCCGCGGTCGCGAGCGTCTCGGAGGAGCTGTCCAAGCTCGCCAAGGACGTCGAGACCAAGGAGCAGATCGCCTCCACCGCCTCCATCTCCGCTGGTGACACCAGCGTCGGCGAGATCATCGCCGAGGCGATGGACAAGGTCGGCAAGGAAGGCGTCATCACCGTCGAGGAGAGCAACACCTTCGGCCTGGAGCTCGAGCTCACCGAGGGCATGCGCTTCGACAAGGGCTACGTGTCGGCCTACTTCATGACCGACCCGGAGCGGATGGAGGCCGTCTTCGACGACCCCTACATCCTGATCGTCAACAGCAAGATCTCCTCGGTGAAGGACCTGCTCCCGATCCTGGAGAAGGTCATGCAGTCGGGCAAGCCGCTGCTGATCATCGCCGAGGACATCGAGGGCGAGGCCCTGGCGACCCTGGTCGTCAACAAGGTCCGCGGCACCTTCAAGTCGGTCGCCGTCAAGGCGCCGGGCTTCGGTGACCGCCGCAAGGCCATGCTCGCCGACATCGCCATCCTCACCGGTGGCCAGGTCATCAGCGAGGAGGTCGGCCTCAAGCTCGACGCCGTCGGCCCCGACATGCTGGGCCGCGCCCGCAAGGTCGTGGTGACCAAGGACGAGACCACCATCGTCGACGGTGCCGGCGACGCCGAGCAGATCCAGGGCCGGGTCAACCAGATCCGGGCCGAGATCGAGAAGAGCGACTCCGACTACGACCGCGAGAAGCTGCAGGAGCGCCTGGCCAAGCTGGCCGGCGGTGTTGCGGTGATCAAGGTCGGCGCGGCCACCGAGGTCGAGCTGAAGGAGCGCAAGCACCGCATCGAGGACGCCGTCCGCAACGCGAAGGCCGCCGTCGAGGAGGGCATCGTCCCGGGTGGTGGCGTCGCGCTGGTGCAGGCCGGCAAGAGCGCCTTCGACAAGCTGGACCTGACCGGTGACGAGGCGACCGGCGCCCAGATCGTCAAGATCGCGCTGGACGCCCCGCTGCGGCAGATCGCCGTCAACGCCGGCCTCGAGGGTGGCGTCGTCGTCGAGCACGTCCGCAACATCGAGGCGGGCCACGGCCTCAACGCCGCGACCGGCGAGTACGTGGACCTGCTGGCCGCGGGCATCATCGACCCGGCCAAGGTGACCCGGTCGGCGCTGCAGAACGCGTCGTCGATCGCGGCGCTCTTCCTCACCACCGAGGCTGTCGTGGCGGACAAGCCGGAGAAGACCCCGGCCGCTCCGGCGGGCCCGGGTGGCGGGGACATGGACTTCTGAGTCCAGGCTCCACAACACCGGGAGGGGCGGGCCGCGTCAGCGGTCCGCCCCTCTTCGTCATGTCGGCAACGGCCGTTGGTTGCGCCGCTTGTGCGTCCGGTCGTACGGCTGGGGTACCTGGACCGGCTCGTCCACCACCGCCGCCGGCTCGTCCACCGGCGGGTCGTCGGTGCCGTCCATCTCCACCCGCTGCTCCGCGTCGCCGTAGTCGAGGCGGTCGAAGGGCAACGGGCCGGGCCGTTCGTCGTCCGTGGTCATGGCGCCTCCTCTACCGAAACGGTAGGGGGCGTCGATGGGCGACGGGGGCAAATGACGCTATCAGGTGATCTATCCTATTCGCCCCTTATCGATCCGCGAGCGTCCTCCGGTACAGGAAGAAGACCCGCTCGATCCGGGCGCCCGCGCTGCCCGAGTAGAACCGGACCGGCCCCACCCAGCCGATCTGCGCGGCCGTGACCCCCGCCGCCCGCTGATCGGCCAGGCAGCGGCGCAGCAGCACTCCGCCGACGCCGGAGCCCTCCGCCGCCGGCGCGGTGCCCATCGGCCCGAACCAGCTCGGCCGGGACGAGCCCCACGCGGCGAACCCCAGCACCTCGCCGCCGCGCTCCGCCAGGTGACACCCCGCCAGCTCACGGCCCACCGAGCCGGCCAGCTCCGCGTCCCACGTGCCGCCGAACACCGACCGCGCGAAGGCCGCCAGCGCCGGCAGGTCCGCCGGCTCCGCCCGCCGTACGGTGACACCCTCGCCGGCCAGCCGCTCCTCCGCCGGCGCCGTCGTGCGCAGGGCCGGGCTGCCGTCGTACGACAGGTCGGCGGTCATGTTCCAGGCCGTCCGGTCCTGGGTGTAGCCCAGTGCCTGCGCCGCGCAGACCGCCGGCGTGTAGCGCACGTCGATGCCCGGCCAGGCGTAGTACGGCGGGTTGCCGGCCAACAGCACCTCCACCGCGCCGAGCGTGGCGAGCTTCTCCTCGGCGTACGACAGCAGCGCCCGCCCGACGCCGCGCCGCCGCTGTGCCGGATCCACCGCCACCAGGTCGACGTGTCCGTGACTGCCGTCGCGGCCGGAGAGCGAGCCGATGAGTACGCCGGTGAGGCGGCCCTCCCGGTACGCGCCGAGCGCGACCACCGGCCGGTCGGTGGCGGCCCGGGACCAGAGCACGTCCACGATGGCGGGTGCCTCGGTCGCGTCCTCCGGCAGGTCCAGCGCCCGGCCGCACAGCTCCACGACGGCGGGCAGCCGGTCCGGGCTCAGCTCAACGATCTCCAGGTCCATGGACGCCGACCCTAGGCCACGGAGGCTCAACTGTTAAGAAGGGGCCCTTTTACTCGCGTTTACTCGCGCGGCGTTGAGAAGGGGTCCATCATCACCGTTGTGCGGCACGCACGGCCGCGTACGCGTCGACCAGACCGGCGCCGGTCACGTTCCGCGCGTCGCCGCACGTGTCGTTCCCGGGCTGGGCCGGGATCGCGGTCTCGGCCAGGATCCGCCGGGTCCGGGGCAGGTCACCGACCAGCGCCGGGTTGGCCGACCACATCAGGGCCACCACACCCGCCACCTGCGGGGTCGCCATCGACGTGCCGCTCAGCTCGGCGTACCCGCCACCGGGCATCGCCGAGAGCACCTTGTCGCCGGGCGCCACCAGGTCGGGCTTCGCCGTTCCGCCGGGGGCCGGGCCACGCGAGGAGAACTCCGCCACCCGGCGCTGCCGATCAACCGCGCCGACGGTCAGCACGTCCTCGTACGGAGCCGGCGGGTCGTCGACCGAGCGGCAGTACGGCCCGGTGTTCCCGGCGGCGGCGACCATCAGGATGCCGGCGGCGTCCAGGGCTGCGGTGGCCGGCCGCAGGGCGCGCGGGTCGCAGCCCTCGAGCGTCGGGCAGCCCCACGAGTTGGTGAGGATGTCGGGCGCGCGCTCCGGACGGCCGTCGGTGAAGGGGTCCCCGCCGGCCGGGAAGGGCGCCAGCATGAACTGGAGGCAGTCCAGGTAGTAGGCGGGGTTGCCGAGGTTGCGGTCCAGGTTGACGCAGCCGGTCCAGGAGGCGCCGGGGGCCACGCCGACGCCGTTGCGGCCGACGGCGCTGCCCAGCGTGTGGGTCCCGTGCCCGCCCTGGTCGGTCGGGGTCACGGTGTCGTCCCAGGGGTCGTGCCACGAGTCGTCCCCGCCCCGGAAGCCATCGGCGAGTGCCGGGTGGGCTCCGTCCACACCGGAGTCGGAGCTGCCCACCGTCACGCCCGTGCCGGTCACGCGCAGCTCCGACCAGACCCGGTCGGCGCCGATCAACCGGACGTTCCACCCGGGACCGTTCGGCGCGGGCGCGTCCCCGCGGGTGGTGGCCGCCGGCGCGGGCAGCGGCCGCACCCGCTGGCTGACCAGGACCCGGTCCACCTCGGGGCGGCCGGCGAGCCAGGCCCGCACGGCCGGCCCACCGTCGACCTCGATCGCGTTGACCAGGTAGTACGGGGTGTGGTCCAGCCGGAAGCGGCGCAGGTCGCGCCGCAGGTCGGCCTGCGTGCGGTCGGCCGTCTCGACCAGCCGCCGGTAGACCTCCGTGGCCCGGGCGTCGCGGCCGGCCCTACCGGTCGTGTCGGGTACGCCGCTCAGATCGGCCTGCTCCCGCAGCACCACGAAGAGCCGTTCGCCGTGCAGACCGGGCTGGCCGGGTCCCACAGCCACCAGCCCCGTCGTGAGCAGCAGGACGGCGGCCGCCACCGCGGCCACCGTCCGGTGGGGTGTGGTGGCGTGCCGGCGGGCAAGCAGGACGCCGTACGCGGCGGCGAGCAGGACCGCGACGGCGAGCCCGGCGCCGGCGGCGACCGCCACCCAGAACGGCACGTCGCGGGTGGCCGCCAGGACGAGGGTGATCTCCTCGTTGTCGGTCCAGGCGAGCGGGCCGAGGACGCCGAGCCCGACCAGCCAGGCGATCGCCGCCCCGCCGCCGACCGCCGTGCGCCGCCCCGCCGCGGCCAGGGCCGCCAGCGCGAAGCCGGCCGGGGGCAGGGTCAGCAGGAGCGGGAGCTGCGCGCCGGACTGCCCGACGCCCGCGCCGAGCGGCAGCAGCGCGACGCCGGCGACCAGGCCGCCGACCAGCACCAGGTGGGCCGGTCGGGGCGGCGTGCCGATGGCGAACCGGGACCAGAAGGCGTCGCCCAGCAACGCGGCGGCCAACCCGCCGACGGCCGCCGCCGCGAGCCCGGCGAGCAGCGTCTCCAGCAGCCCGCCGAGCGCGCCGACCCACACCCACGGCAGCAGCAGCGCGAGCCCGCCCGCGAGCCCGAGCAGCGTCACCGGGGCGGGACGCGACACCCGTCCCTGGGCCCAGGGACGCCGCTCGTCCGCCACGCCGTCGCTCCCGACCGCCGGGCCCGGTGCCGGCGGGGGTACGGCCGGGGGTGCGGCCGGTGCGGCCGGCGCGGTCGGGGGTACGGCCGGTGCGGTCAGGGGAGCCGCGTAGGGGCCACCCGGCGGTGCGGCGACGGGGGTGACGGCCGTCCGGCGGCGCAGCCGCCGCACGACGAGTGCCGCCAGGGCGGCCGTGGCGGCCAGTGCGGCCAGGTGCGCCTCGTGGTGCACCGGCGGCAGCGCCCGGAGCAGGCCGAACGCGCCGAACGCGAGCAGTCCGACCAGCCAGACGCGACCGGTGGTGCGTACGGCGGCCGAGCGGGGTGCCAGGGCCAGGGCCAGGGTGGGTGTACCGGCCAGGAGCACGACGGCGACGGCCACCACCGGCCAGAGCCAGACCGCCCGGTCCAGCCCGGAGGCCAGCCGGATCTGGTCGGCCAGCCATCCACCGACCTGAGACAGCACGATGAGCCCGACGATCCACAGCCCGGTGGACACGGCGGCCACCACCGCCCAGGGACTTCCCGGCTCTGCGCCGTGCGGAGTCGGGGCGAGGTGTCCCGGGCCTTCAGGTTGCACGGGCAAACAGTACGTCGCCGCCACAAAGTCGGCAGCGCCACGGCCCGAACCGCACTCGGAATGAGATCTTGGAAACGAGCGGCCCCTCGAAGGGCCGAAATCTTCCAAGATCTACGAAGCGCCGTGTCCGCCGCACCGCATCGTCACAGAATGTGAGGGCGGGGGCCGGGTGACCACCACCTTCGTCGGCCTTTGCTCTGCAGCCATAGACGCACCGGTGACGGAGTGCGCCCGGTGCATATGAGGGTGCAGAGCAAAGGCGCGGAGGCGGGGTCTGTGGCATGGCGAGCCGGCGGCGGCATAAGTCCTGGTCAGAGATTCTCAGAGAGCTGAGGTCGATGAGAGGGCGGGCTGCCGGGACGGTGGACGGTGACAATATGTGACGGCTGGCGGAGCCGGTCGCCCGATCACGGTGGGTGGTCGGGTCGCTCGCGTCGATCGGGCCGCGACGTACGGGCGTCGTGCGTGTCGTCCACGCGGTCCGGGCGGTTACGGTGGAGGCGTGCGCGACCCCAACGTGTCCCGAGCGGCAGCCGGCCAGCTCTCCCCGGAGCGGCGGGCCGCCGACCTGCGCCGCCTGGCCGCCGAGCGCTTCGACGTCCTGGTGATCGGCGGCGGGGTGACCGGCGCGGGCGCCGCGCTGGACGCCGCCTCGCGTGGCCTCAAGGTCGCCCTGGTCGAGGCCCGTGACTACGCCGCCGGCACGTCCAGCCGGTCCAGCAAGCTGATCCACGGCGGCCTGCGCTACCTGGAGCAGCTCGAGTTCCACCTGGTCCACGAGGCGCTCACCGAGCGGGGCCTGCTCGCCACCCGCCTGGCGCCGCACCTGGTCCGGCCGGTGCCGTTCCTGGTGCCGCTGCCAGCCGGCAAGGGTCTGCGTGACCTGCCGGCCCGGGTCTTCCGCCGCTCCTACTACGGGGCCGGCGTGGCGACGTACGACGCGTTCGCCGGGATCTTCGGCGGCGGTCGGGGGATGCCGCTGCACCGGCATCTGACCCGCGAGGGCACCCGCCGGATCTTCCCCAGCCTGAAGGCGGAGGGGTTGGCCGGTGCCATCCGCTACTACGACGGCCAGGTCGACGACGCCCGCCTGGTGGTCGCGCTCGCCCGCACCGCGGCCAGCCTCGGCGCGACGGTGGTGACCAGCGCCCGCGCCGTCGGCCTGATCCGGCAGGCCCGGGAGGTCACCGGAGTCCGCGTCCGCGATCTGGAGGCGCCGGCCGGCTCGCCGGACGCCGAGTTCGAGGTGCGCGCCCGCACCGTCATCGCCGCCACCGGCGTGTGGAGCGACGACATGTCGCGGATGCTCAACGACGTCGGGCTGCGCCCCGGCGTGCGGGTCCGGGCGTCCAAGGGCGTGCACCTGGTGGTGCCCCGGTCGGCGATCACCGGCGAGACCGGGCTGATCCTGCGCACCGCGACGAGCGTGCTGTTCGTCATCCCGTGGGGCGGGCACTGGATCATCGGGACCACCGACACCGACTGGCGGCTCGACCGGTCCCACCCGGCCGCCTCCGCCCGCGACATCGAGTACCTGCTGGCGCAGGTCAACGCCGTCCTCGACCGGCCGCTCACCACCGCCGACATCGAGGGCGTGTACGCGGGTCTGCGGCCGCTGCTGGCCGGCGAGGCGGACTCCACCTCGAAGCTGTCCCGGGAGCACGCGGTGTTCGAGCCGATGCTCGGCCTGCTGCTGGTCGCCGGCGGGAAGTACACGACGTACCGGGTGATGGCCTCGGACGTGGTCGACCGGGCCGCCCACCGGCTCGGGTCCGTGCGCCCGTCGCGCACCGCCGACCTTCCGCTGCTCGGCGCCGACGGGTACGCGGCGATGTGGCGGGACCGGGCCGACCTGGCGCGCCGGCACGGGGTACCGGTCGGCGTGGTGGAGCACCTGCTGGAGCGGTACGGCACCCTCACCCTGGAACTGCTCGCCCTGATCGACGCGGACCCGCTGCTCGCCTCGCCGCTGGCCGGCGCACCCGAGTACCTGGCCGCCGAGGTGACCTACGCGGCCCGCGCCGAGGGGGCGCTGCACCTGGAGGACGTGCTGACCCGGCGTACCCGGATCTCCATCGAGACCGCCCACCGCGGCCTGGAGTCCGCAGAGCACGCCGCGGAGCTGATGGGTGCGGTGCTCGGCTGGGACGCCGAGGTACGGGCGCGGGAGATCGCGCACTACCGGGCGCGGGTGGCGGCCGAGCGGAATTCCCAGCTCATGCCGGACGACGCGACCGCCGACGCGGCCCGGCTCGGCGCGCCGGACGTCCGGGGCTTCGCCGCGGACCGCGGCGGGGACGGCGACGCGGTTGAACTTCCGTCCTCGTCCCGCTGACCGATCCGCCTACGGAACGTCCATCATCGATGCCCGACCGGTCGGTGGGTTACGTGCGCTACCTACGGTGGGGTAGGTTTCGGCGCGTGCTTGCCGCATCCTGGTCGCGCCCGGTCTTGCTGTCCGTCGCCGCAGTGCTGGCGGCCGTGCTCACCGGCTGTTCGGGCGCCGATGCGGACGGCTCGCCGAGCGGCAACCCTGCGGCGTCGCCCCAGCAGCAACTCGGCAACGCGGCGACCATCAGCGAGGGCCGGGTCAGCCTGATCCAGAAGCTGGGCGAGACCGGGCCACTGCGGACACTCAATGTGGAGGTCGACGGCCGGTGGGAGTGCGTGGACTGCGCCGGCGACGGGGTGACGTCGACCGGCGCGCTCACGCCGGAGCAGCTGGCACGTCTCCAGACTCTGCTCGCCGACCCGGGGCTGACCAAGGAGACCGACCAGGCTCGGCAGTACCGGGTCACCTGCCTCGACGCGTTGACCTCCAGCCTGCTCACCTCGTCGGGTCTGATCACCTCACAGGACTGCCCCGGCGAGGAGCAGCCCCCGATCGCCCACGAGATCCTGCTGCTGCTGACCCAGGCCACCCCGGCCGAGCCGACCTCCTGAGCCGGCGCTGACCCGGCGCGGCGGCCGGCGCGCGACTCGGGACCGGCGGTGGCTCAGAGGACCTTGCCGGGGTTGAGCAGGCCGGTCGGGTCGAGCGCGGCCTTGATCGCCTGGTGCACCCGTACGCCGACCGGGCCGATCTCCCGGGCCAGCCAGTCCCGCTTGAGCAGGCCGACCCCGTGCTCACCGGTGCAGGTACCGCCCAGGTCGAGCCCCAGCCGCATGATCTCGTCGAAGGCCCGGCGCCCGCGTTCCAGGCTCGCCGGGTCCGCCCGGTCCACCACGATGTTCGGGTGCAGGTTGCCGTCCCCGGCGTGGCCCACGACGCCGATCGGCACGTCGCACTCGGCGGCGATCCGCGCCACCCCGTCGAGCAGGGCGGCCAGCGCGCCACGGGGCACCGCGACGTCGTCGATGACCAGGCCGCCGTTGCCGGCCGGGTACGTGTCGGCCGCGAACTTCTCCATCGCCGGGTGCGCCAGCCGCCGCGCCTGGAGCAGCGCCGCCGCCTCGACCGCGTCGGTGGCCGCGTACACCTCGTCGGCGCCGGCCGCCTCGCAGACCGCCGCGAGGCCGGCCAGGTCCTCGGCGGCCCGCGAGCCGGTGTCCACGGCGGCCAGCAGTAGCGCCTGCGCGTCCGTCCGAAGCCCCATCGGCCGGTACGCCTCGATCGCCAGAAGGTGGGTCTGGTCGAGCAGCTCCAGCAGGCTGGGGGAGAGCCCCTGGGCGGCGATCTCCGCCACGGCGGCGCCGGCGGCGGCGGTGGAGGGGAAGACCGCCACCATGGTCAGCGACTCCGCCGGGGCGGGACGCAGCCCGACGGTCACCTCGGTGATCACGCCGAGGGTGCCCTCGGAGCCGACGAAGAGCCGGGTCAGGTCGTACCCGGCCACGCCCTTCGCGGTCCGCCGGCCGGTACGCAGCACCTCGCCGGATGCGAGCACGATCTCCAGGCCGAGCACGTACTCGGTGGTCACGCCGTACTTGACGCAGCACATGCCGCCGGCGTTGGTGGCGACGTTCCCGCCGATGGTCGACGACTCCCAGGAACCGGGGTCGGGCGGGTACCAGAGGCCGTGCTTGGCGACGGCGGCGGCGAGCGCCGCGTTGACCACGCCGGGCTGCACCACGGCGATCCGGCTGACCGGGTCGATCTCGAGGATGGCGTCCATCGCGGCGGTGCTGATCACCACGGCGCCGTCGATCGCGTTCGCCGCGCCGGCCAGCCCGGTGCGCGCGCCCTGCGGCACCACGGGTACGCCGTGCCGGGCCGCCGCCCGGACGACCGCCGCCACCTGGGCGGTGTCGCGCGGCCGGGTCACCACGAGGGGCGTGCCGGAGGCGCAGAGGTCCGCCTCGTCCCGTTCGTGCATCCGGAGCAGGTCCGGATCGGTCAGCACGGCGTCGTCACCGAGCGCGCCACGCAGTTCATCGAGGAGGGGACCCATGCGCCGAGGCTACGACCCCCGTCACCTGATCATCAAACCCGGTCCCCGACCCTCACGATCTTGCACTTTCGGCCCTTGATCCGCCCCTTGCGAGCCGATTCGCCGGGGCAGGAAGTGCAAGATCGCGGTCAGCGGTGGGAGGTCAGCGGCGCAGGGCCACCGCAGGATTCGGACGGCGCGGTACGGGTAGTACCTCCCGTGGCCCGGAACGAACAACGCTCGTTGGCGCAACGGTTCGGGTTGCGCGACGGCGGCGTGGACATCGACGGCGCGCGGATCGCCGAGGCCGTGAACCAGCTGCACCACCGTGGCAAGGCGACCCTGCACGACCGCCTGCACCGCGTCCGCATGGCGCTGGGCCTCGCCGTCCAGGCCGGACTCGCCGCCGGGCTGTCCTGGCTGGCGGCGCACGAGCTGCTCGGCAACCCCCAGCCTGTCTTCGCGCCGATCTCGGCGGTCGGCACCCTGGCCGTCTCGGTGGGCCAGCGGTTCCGGCGGACCATCGAGCTGATCGTCGGGGTGGCGGTCGGGGTGGCCCTCGGCGACTTTCTCATCTACCTGCTGGGCACCGGCGCCTGGCAGCTCGGTCTCGTCGTGACGACGGCGATCATCCTGACCGTCTTCGCCGGGGCCAGCGTCGCGATCGTCATCCAGGCGGCGGCGACCGCCGTGCTGATCGTGACGCTGAGCCCGCAGACGGCGAACCTGGAGATCCCCCGCTTCGTCGACGCGTTGGTCGGCGGCGGCATCGCGCTGCTGGTCACCGCGGTGCTGCTGCCGCTCAACCCGCTGCGGGTGCTCAACCGGGCCGCCCGCCCGGCCCTCGACCTGCTCGCCGCCCAGCTCGACGTCACCGCGAACGGCCTGCGCGAACGGGACCGGGACAAGGTCCAGGCGGCGCTGGAACGGCTGCGCAACAACAAGGAGGAGCTGGCCGCGTTCAGCGAGGCGATCGAGGGCGCCAAGGAGACCGCCATGCTGTCGCCGGCGCGCTGGCACCGGCGCGACGAGCTCGCCCACTACTCCGAGGCGGCCGAACCTATCGACCGGGCGATGCGCAACAGCGGCACCTTGATCCGGCGCGCGGTCACCCTCATCGAGGACGAGGAGCAGATCCCCGACCCGATGCCGGACGCGGTGGCCCACCTCGCCGAGTCGGTGCGGCTGCTCAAGCACGAGTTCGCCGTCGGCGAGGAGCCCGAGAAGGCCCGCGAGCGGTCGCTGCGCGCGGTCAGCGAGGCCGGCCGCGCGTACGCGGAGGGCGTGGGCTTCTCCGGCAGCGTGGTGGTCGCGCAGGTGCGTACCGCCGCGAGTGACCTGTTGGTCGCCTCCGGCATCAGCCAGGACGAGGCGAACCGCTGGATCCGCAAGTCCTTCGGCGAGCTGGAGCCGCAGCCGGGGCAGCCGGCCGAGCCGGAGGGCGGGGCCAAGCCGCCCACCGCCCCACCGATCGGCTGAGGCCGCCGCCGGCCCGCCCGGCTGCCGCCCGTCCCGGCGAGGGCTCAGCCCAGCGTGGCGAGGGCGGCGAGCAACCGGTCCACGTGCTCCTCGGTGCTGCCCAGGCCGATGCTGGCCCGCAGCGCCGTCGGCGGCAGGTCGCGCCGTCCGCTGCGTCCGGCCGCCTCGGCGAGCAGTCGGCGGGCGAGCGGGTGGGCGCAGAACAGGCCGTCGCGTACCCCGATGTCGTGATGCGCGGCCAGGTGGGCCGCGACGTCGGCCGAGTCGCGACCGGCCACCACGAACGAGGCGATCCCCACCCGTGGCGCGTCCGGTCCGAAGGTGCGCAGCTCGACCACGTGCGGCAGCGCCGCGATGCCGTCGCGCAGCCGGGCCAGCAGTGCCTGCTCGGCGTCGTGCAGCGCGGCGCGGTCGGCCCCGGCCAGGGCGGTGCACACCGCGGCCAGGGACACCGCTCCGAAGAGGTTCGGGGTGCCGGCCTCGTGCCGGGCCGGGCCGGTCGCCCACCGGACGTCGTGGGTGGCCGCCCCGACGTGGCTCGTCGCGCCACCACCGGCCAGGTACGGCGGTGCCGCGTCCAGCCAGTCGGCCCGCCCGACGAGCACGCCCGCGCCGAACGGCGCGTACAGCTTGTGGCCGGAGACGGTCAGGTAGTCGACGTCGAGGGCGCGCAGGTCGACGGGGGCGTGCGGGGCGAGTTGGGCGGCGTCCACCGCGATCCGGGCCCGGTGCCGCCGGGCCACCCGGGCCAGCTCGGCGACCGGCCACCGCTCGCCGGTCACGTTGCTCGCCCCGGTCACCGCGACCAGCACCGGCAGTTCCCGGCCGGGGGTGCCGCCGCGGCGCAGCTCGCCGAGGGCGGCGTCGAGCGCGCGGACCGCCTCGGCCGGGCCGTCCGGCACCGGCAGCCGTACCGAGCCGCGCGGCCAGGGCAGCAGGTTGGCGTGGTGCTCCCCGCCGAACGTGACCACGGTGGCGCCGGCCGGCAGGGCCCGGGCGAGCAGGTTGAGCGCGTCCGTCGTGTTGCGGGTGAAGACCACGTGGTCGTCGGCGCGGGCGCCGAAGAAGTCGCCGACGGTCTGGCGGGCCCGCTCGTAGGCCAGCGTGCAGCGCCGCGACAGCGCCCCGGCGCCCCGGTGCACGCTCGCGTACCAGGGCAGCAGCTCGGCCACCGCGTCGGCCGCGGCCCGCGCGCACGGCGCGGTGGCCGCGTAGTCGAGGTTGATCTGACCGGGTACGCCGAGCACGTCGAGCGGTCCGGCCACGGCCCGCGACGTCACGGGCGGGGGTACGAGGGTGAGGGTCATCAGCGGCACCTCCGGGTCCAGGGACCCCGGGTGGGCACACGGGCGGGGTCCGCGCTTGCCCAGCACACGGATCGGGCCGGGCCCGGTCATCACCCGGGGCACCCCACCGCGAACCTCGACGAGGGTTGCCGGCCAGCAAGCCGGGGCTTGACGCTGGCGCTCGTGACCTGTCGGCAGCATAGCGGGCCGCGGTGCGGCCCGTCCGGCGGGCCGACGGTGACTACGCTGACGGCATGGCCGACACCCCGCCCGGCACGCCCCTGCCGACGCCGCCGACCGCCGCCCCCCTCCCGCCGTCGGTGGACAGCGTGACGAAGGCCCCCCGGCGCCGGGTCAGCTGGGTACGCGCCCTGGTGCTGACCGCGGTGATCCTGTTCATCGCCGGCTGTGCGGTGTTCATGGTCTGGACCCTCGGCGAGAGCCTCGGCGGTGAGGCGCTGCTGATCGGGGTGATCGCGGCGGTCCTCCCGGTTCCGGTGCTGGTGTCCTGCTTCCTCTGGCTCGACCGGTACGAGCCGGAGCCACTGAAGTACCTGATCTTCTGTTTCGCCTGGGGAGCGTTCGTCTCCACCGCCGCCTCGCTGACGGTGAACAACTTCGCCGCCGACTGGTTCGAGCGGCTGAGCCTGCCGACCGCGCTCACGGCGGTGCTGGTCGCGCCGTTCATCGAGGAGCTGACCAAGGCGCTCGGGCCGATCCTGCTGCTGATCTTCCGGCGCCGGGAGTTCTCCGGGATCACCGACGCCCTGGTCTACTGCGGGCTCTCCGCGATCGGCTTCGCCATGGTGGAGAACATCCTGTACCTCGGCGGCTACGGGTACGCGACCGGCGTGGAGCGGTACGGCCCGGCGACCGGCACGCAGCAGGTCATCGCCATCTTCATCGTGCGCATCCTGCTCTTCGGGTTCGCCCACCCGCTCTTCACCTCGATGACCGGTGTCGGGCTCGGCATCGCCGCCCGTGCGGCCGACCGGCGGGTACGCGTGCTCGCCCCGGCCGCCGGCCTGCTGCTCGCGATGATGCTGCACGGCACCTGGAACCTGCTGCCCACGCTCACCCAGGCCACCGGCCAGCCGCTGATCCTGCTGTACGGCTTCATCGGCGTGATGGTGCCGATCTTCTTCGGCATGGTGGGCCTCGCGGTCTGGCTGCGGTCCTGGGAGGGGCGGCTCACCGAGCGCACCCTGCCGGACTACGTCCAGGCCGGCTGGCTCACCCCGCCCGAGGTGGCGGCGCTCAGCAGCCTCGGGCGGCGGCACGCGGCCCGGGTGTGGGCCAAGCGGGTGGGCGGTGACGCGGGCCTGAAGGCGATGCGCGGATACCAGTTCGCCGCGACCCGGCTCGCGCTGCTGCGCGACGGCATGCGCCGTGGACTGGACCGCCGGCCCGTCGACCGGGCACGGGCGGCCGCCGAGGAGCAGCACCTGCTCCAGGCGCTCAGCGGCTACCGGGCGTACTTCGTGGGCCGGGATCCGCAGGCCCCCGTCGGCGTCTGGGACGGGCGCCGCTACCACCTGCGCTTCCCGGACGGCTCCCAGCGGCCCGTGGACGCCCCGGACGAGCCGGTCGTCCCGATCCCGGTCGTCCTCGCGCCGCCGCCTCCCCCGCCGATCTTCCCGGGCTACGGTCCACCTCCGGGCTGGCCCGGCGTCCGCCCGCCGGCCCCCTGGCCGCCCGGTCGTCCCTGACCACCACCACCGCCCGCGCCGCCGTCCCGAGCGACGACGGACGGTGCCGCTGGCGCCCGTCAGGTCATGATGCCGGTGAGGAAGTCACCGAAACCCTGGAACATCGCCACCAGGGCGGCGCCGATCGCCTTGAACATCTCCGCCGCGCCCTCGGGCCGGAACGCCATGTAATAGATCAGGAACGCGATGAAGGTCCAGAACAGCAGCTTCTTGATCAACTCCGGCATCGTCCCTCCCCAGGGCCGCGGGTGCGGCTGGCTTCCCGGGAAGAAGCGGTGCAAACGGATCGGGCCGAGCTAGAGGTAGAGGCCGGTGGCGCTGTTCTCCACCCGCTCGGCCGCGACGGCGTGCACGTCCCGCTCGCGGAGCAGCACGTACCCGCGGCCGTGCAACTCGACCTCCGAGCGGTCGTCCGGGTCGAAGAGCACCCGGTCCCCGGAGACGATCGCGCGGACGTTCGGGCCCACCCCGACGGCGGTGGCCCACGCCAGGCGCTTACCGACCGCGGCGGTCGCCGGGATCACGATGCCGGCGGTCGAGCGGCGCTCACCCTCGCTGCCCTCCATGCGTACCAGCACGCGATCGTGCAGCAGCCGGATCGGCAGGCCGGAGTCGAGATTCTCGTCGGCGGTCACGTAGGCAGACGCTACCGTGTCCCACCCCGCCGACCCCGTCGTGGTTACGCGGCGGGGGGCGGGGCCAATGTGTGGCGGATCTGCCCTACGGTGGCAAGGTCGGACGTATCCTGTCCGACCTGACCCCGTGGCCGGTACGACTTCTTCGCAGGAGGTGCGCTTGAGCCGCTTCGAGCGGATGCGCGGACGGCTCCGCCGCGCGTACGAGTCGGGTCGTGAGTCGGTGCGCACCGGGCGCCCGTCGGCCGAGGCCGGCCGTACGGAGGAGGTGCCCGAGCCGGTCGGCACCGCCTCGCCGGCCTCGCCGGGCCCCGTGGCGCCGCCGGCGGCGACCGTCGTCGGCGCGGAACAACCGGCCGCGATGCACAACTCCACGACCAGCCGCGACGACGCCGACGTGCCGCACGGGCTGCGCATCGCCGCCGCCTGGTCCTGGCGGCTGATCGTGATCGGCATCGTCGCGTGGGCGCTGCTGAGGATCGTCGGCCAGATCCGGATCGTCATCATCCCGCTGGCGATCGCGCTGCTGCTGTCGGCGCTGCTCGCGCCGGCGGTGGGCTGGCTGCTGCGGGCGCGGCTGCCGAGGTCCCTGGCGACCGCCGTGGTGCTGGTGGGCGGGCTGGCCGGGGTGATCGGCACGCTGACCCTGGTGGTCAACGAGTTCATCCAGGGCGTGCCGGAGCTGAGCGAGAAGTCCTCCCAGGGCGTACGGCAGATCCAGGACTGGCTGAAGACCGGGCCGCTGCACCTCTCGGACGGCCAGTTGGACCGCTACATCGACGAGGCCGAGGCCTGGGTCGAGAGCAACACCCAGACCTTCACCAGCGGGGCGCTCTCCACCGCCGCCACCCTCGCCGAGGTGCTGACCGGCACCGTGCTGGTCCTCTTCGCGACGTTCTTCTTCCTCCGCGACGGCAACCGGATCTGGCGCTTCCTGGTCCGGCTGCTGCCGGTGGGCGCCCGCTGGAAGGTCGACGACGCCGGCCGCGCGTCCTGGCAGACGCTGGGCGCGTACGTCCGCGCCACCGTGCTGGTCGCCTTCATCGACGCGGTCGGCATCGGAATCTTCCTGGTCGTCTTCGACATCCCGTTCGCGTTCCCGCTCGCCGCGTTGGTCTTCCTCGCGTCGTTCATCCCGATCGTCGGTGCCACGCTGTCGGGCGGTGTCGCGGTGCTCGTCGCCCTGGTGGACAGCGGTCCGATCACCGCGCTGATCATCCTCGGCGCGGTCATCGGCGTGCAGCAGTTGGAGGGGCACGTGCTCCAGCCGCTGATCATGGGACGGGCGGTGGCCATCCACCCGCTCGCGGTGATCGTCGGCATCGCCGCCGGGGTGGTGCTCGCCGGGATCACCGGGGCGCTGGTCGCGGTGCCGCTGATCGCGGTGCTCAACACGGCCATCCGCCGCCTCGCCGCCCGTACCGTCCCGGACACCCCGCCCGACGCCGTCGTGGTGGCGAGCCAGGCCCCCTGACCCGCCGGCGGCGCGGGGTCAGGACTTGGCGAGGCGTTCGAGGGCGCCGCGGGCCACGTCGGGGCGGGTCGTGTACCAGAACGGGGGCAGGGACCGGCGCAGGAACTGGCCGTACCCCCGGGCGGTCTCCAGCCGGGAGTCGAGCACCGCGACCACGCCCCGGTCGGCGGTGGCCCGGATAAGCCGGCCCACGCCCTGCGCGAGCCGGACGGCGGCGATCGGCACGCTCACCGCCGCGAACCCCGACCCGCCGGTCGCGTCCACCGCCGCGGCGCGGGCGGCGGCGAGCGGCTCGTCCGGCCGGGGGAAGGGCAGCCGGTCGATGACCACCAGCTGGCAGGAGTCGCCGGGCACGTCGACCCCCTGCCAGAGGGACATCACCCCGAACAGGCAGCTCGCCCGCTCCTCCCGGAACCGGCGGACCAGCAGTGGCAGCGACTCCTCGCCCTGGAGCAGCACCGGCAGGTCGGTGCGCGCACGGAGCAGCTCCGCCGCCTGCTGCGCGGCCCGTCGGGAGGAGAAGAGCCCGAGCGTACGTCCACCGAGCGCCTCGACCAGCCCCAGCAGCTCCTCGCCGGCCGCGTCGGGCAGCCCGGAGGCGCTGGGTCGGGGCAGGTGCGCCGCGACGTACAGGATGCCCTGCCGCGCGTAGTCGAACGGGGAGCCCACGTCGAGGGACCGCCAACCGGGCCCGGAGGTGGCCGGGGCGACCGGCTCGGCGGCGCGTCCCCCGCGGGTGGCGGTGGCGAGCGCGGCGGCGGCCGGTGAGGGCGGGGTGTTCGGGACGTCCAGGCCGAGCGCCCGGGCCACCGTGTCGAAGCGCCCGCCGAGGGTCAGGGTCGCGGAGGTGGCGACGACCGTGCGCTCCTCGTAGAGGTGGGTGGCGAGGGTGCCGGCGACCGAGAGCGGGGCGACCACCAGGGCCCGCCGACCGGTGGTGTCGTTCTTCTCCACCCACGCCACGTCGTGGTCGGCCTCCTCCAGCAGCCGCTGCGCCGTGGTCGACAGCTCGTCGAGCACCGCCTTGGCCTGCTGCTTGCGGACCGGGTCCGGGTCGTCGGCCTTGACGTCCCCGATCGCGTCCAGCGCGGCCCGGGTGGCGGCGTCGAGCAGCGTGCAGGCCTCCCGCAGCGGGCCCGGCAGCCCGGCGGTGATCCGCCCGGCCGGTGCCTCGGCCAGCCCGACCGCCAGCGCGTCGCCCGCGGCGGTGAGCGCGTCGGCGGTCTCCGGGCGCAGCAGCGGCCGCGCCCGCCGGGCGGACCGGTCGACCAGCTCGGGCACCAGTTCCGCCTGGGCGGCGGAGGAGACCCGGTCGGCCAGTTCGTGCGCCTCGTCGACGACGAGCAGCTTGTGCGGCGGCACGATCTGCCGCCCGGCCAGCATGTCCACCGCGAGCAGACTGTGGTTGGTCACCACGATGTCGGCCTCGCGGGCGCGGGCCCGGGAGGCCTCGGCGAAGCACTCGGCGCCGAACGCGCAGCGGGCCGCGCCCACGCACTCCCGCGCGGGCATCGACACCAGCCGCCAGGCCTGGTCGTCGACGCCCGGATCCAGCTCGTCACGGTCGCCGGTGCCGGTCTTCTCGGCCCAGTCGCGCAGCCGCTGGATCTGCTTGCCGAGCCGGCCCGCCTCGCCGAGCCACTTCGTGCCCCCGGCGGGCCGCGGAGCGTCGAAGAGAGTGTCGCCGGGCTCCTCCTCGCTGGAGCTGTCCAGGCGGGCCAGGCAGAGGTAGTGGTGCCGCCCCTTCAGCACGGCGAAGGTGGGGCGCCGGCCCAGCAGCGGCTCGACCGCGTCGGCCAGCCGGGGCAGGTCGTGGTCGACGAGCTGCGACTGGAGCGCCAGGGTGGCGGTGGAGACGACCACCGGGCCGTCGACCGTGAGCGCGGGCGCCAGGTACGCCAGGGACTTGCCGGTGCCGGTGCCGGCCTGCACCAGGAGGTGCTCGCGGGCCGCGACGGCCGCCTCGATCGCCGCCGCCATCTCCTGCTGGCCGGGACGCGCGGCGCCGCCCGGAACCGCGCCGACCGCCGCCGCGAGCAGCTCCGCACCGGTCGCCCGCCCGCCGGAGCGCCGGCCACCGGCACGGGACGAGGAGCTGGCGGAACCGGTGGCGGTGCGGGGCGGGGTCACCGTGCGACGGTACCCGCCGGCGCCGACAGCCGCCGTCCGCCCGGCGGCGTGGCGTCGTCACGGTACGGCGGCGCCCGGTTACTTCCCTCCCGCGCCCGTTCGGTCGAATCGGCTAGGGTGCCAGTCATGCCGAGCGACGTGGCCCGCGTGATCTACCGCAAGTACGACGGCAGCGCCCACCGCGACTACCCGGCCCGTCGGCTGACCGAGGACGACCTTGGCGTCTGGCTCGGGGTGCCCGCCGGCACGCCCTCGGTCTACCACGGCCGGCCCTCCGTCGAGCAGATCCCGTTCGTGCTTCTGGTGCCGCACCACGGGTGGTGGACGGGCATGTTCAACCCGCCGCCGCGCACCAGCGAGGTCTACTGCGACATCGCCAGTCCGGCCCGCTGGGAGGACGACGACACGGTCCACCTGATCGACCTCGACCTCGACGTGGTGCGTCGGCGCGGCACCGGCCTGGTCGAGTTGCGGGACGAGGACGAGTTCGCCGAGCACCGCGAGCGGTTCGGCTACCCGGACGAGGTGGTCGCCGAGGCGCAGGCGGCGGCCCGCTGGCTGTTCGACGCGCTCGGCGACGGCACCGAGCCGTTCGCCACCTCGTACCGGAAGTGGCTCGCCCTGGTGGTGTGAGCCGGCGCGGCCGCGACCGCCCTGTCGCGGCACGGCCGCGACCACGCCGACCCGCGGCGCGTCACCAGCGGGGCGGCCAGGTGGCCTCCGGCCCGAGCGGCGGCAGGTCGCGCAGCTTGTCGGGGTTGAGCTGGTTGAAGATGCCGGTGACCCGACCGTCGTCCACCGCGAGCGCGCAGACCAGCCGCAGCGGGCGGCCGTCGCGGAAGACCGTCTCCATCTGCAGCCCGAGCACGCCGTCGACCAGCACCGGGCGCGCCCGCAGGGTCGCGCCGTAACGGCCGCCCTGGCTGAACAGGCCCAGGACGAAGCGGCCCACCTTGTCGGCGCCGTACACCGGGTTGCGCCCCGCCGGGAAGTGACCGCCACCGTCGCCGATCAGCACCACGTCGGGCGCGAGGACCTTCAACAGTGCGTCCAGCTCACCGGACTCGGCGGCGGTGACGAACGCCTCCACCACCCGGCGCTGCTCCACCGCGTCGGCGGTCTGCCGGGGCGCCTCCGGCGCGCTGACGGCCCGGCGGGCCCGGGACGCCAGCTGCCGGGCGGCGACGTCGGTGGTGCCGAGCACCTCGGCGACCCGCGCGAACGGCAGGGCGAAGACGTCGTGCAGGACGAAGGCGACCCGCTGCTCGGGGCTGAGGCGTTCCAGCACGACCAGCAGGGCGGTGCCAACCTGGTCGGTGCGGACCGCCCGCTCGGCCGGGTCGGGCGCGAATCCGTCACTTCGGGGCGCCGCGTCGACCGGCGTCACCACCGGCTCCGGCAGCCACTGGCCGGGGTACGCCTCCCGGCGTACCCGGGCGGAGCGCAGCACGTCGAGGCAGATCCGCGCGCAGGTGGTGGTCAGCCAGGCGCCGAGCTGGCGGATCTCGGCCCGGGCCGCCGGGTCGGCGAGGGCGGCGGCGTACCGCAGCCAGGTCTCCTGTACCGCGTCCTCGGCCTCGCTGCGGCTGCCGAGCATCCGGTACGCGACAGCGGTGAGCCGCCCCCGCTCGGCCTCGAACTCGGTAACCAGATCCGTCACGCGCGACCCCCTTCCCAGGACATGAATTCTCCCGCCCCTTGGACGATCCGGCCGCCCCAAACGTGACAGCAGCCGACCCCGATCCCGCCGATCATGGAATTGTGGCGCCTCGACTTGTCGGGGGCGCTCGGCGAGCGGCCCCGGGCGGAGTGGGTGATGATCCGGGGATGAGTGGGATCGACGGGGCTGTCGTGGTGCCGCCCGTGGGGGCGATGCGCGAACTGCTGCGGGTGGACTCCGGTGACCTGGGTTCGATCGATCCGGGGTCGACGCCCGGGCTACCGGGGCGTGCCGTGACGACGAAGGACCGCAAGGGCTGGGCCCGGGCGCAGGTCCGGCTGCTCGGTGACGAGCTGGGCCGGCAGCAGGAGATGCTCTTCGCCACCGCGAAGGTCCGGGCCGGGGCGGCGGGCGCCACGGAGGCCGTGGCGGACACGAGCGCCGGAGCGGCGGACGCCGCCGAGGCGGGGGCGGCCACGACAGCCGGAGCGACGGGCGCGCCCCGGGTGCTCCTCGTGCTCCAGGCGATGGACTGCGGTGGCAAGGACGGCACCGTGAAGCGGGTGGCCGGCGCGATGAACCCGCTCGGCCTGCACATCCGGTCGTTCGGCGCGCCCACGGCCGAGGAGTTGCGGCACGACTTCCTGTGGCGCATCCGGCGCGCGCTGCCGCCGCCCGGGTACGTGGGTGTCTTCAACCGGTCGCACTACGAGGACGTGCTGGTGGCCCGGGTCGAGTCGCTGGTGCCGGAGGTGACCTGGCAGGCCCGCTACGACGAGATCAACGCCTTCGAGCGGGAGCTGGTCGACGGCGGGGTGGCCCTGGTCAAGGTGCTGCTGCACATCTCGTACGCCGAACAGGGCCGGCGGCTGCTGGAACGCCTGGACGATCCCCGCAAGCACTGGAAGTACGACCCTTCCGACATCGACGCCCGGGCCCGTTGGGACGACTACCAGGCCGCGTACGCGGAGGCGCTGAACCGGTGCGGCACGGACGCCGCGCCGTGGTACGTGGTGCCCGCGGACCGCAAGTGGTACCGGGACTGGGCGGTCGCGCACCTGTTGCGGGAGACGTTCGACACTCTCGCTCTCGGGTATCCGCCTGCCGGTTTCGACGTCCGGCGGGAACGGGAGCGGCTGTTGGGGTTTGAGCAAACGAATGAAGGTGAACGGAAGGTGAACGACCAGTGAATGCCGGCTGGCCAGGGGTGGGCCGGCGAATTCCTGGATCTGCGGACACCTAGCATTCCCACGCGGGCGCCCGTGGGGCGGTCGCCACCCTTCCACCGACACGACGAGGTCCGTGCTGTGAAGTTTTCCTTCCGCCCGAACGAGGGCGCCTTCTACGAGCTCTTCACCAGCGCCGCGCACAACCTGGTGCGGGGCACCGAGCTCCTCAACGAGCTGGCTCTCCCCGGCGTGGAGGTGCAGTCGGTGAGCGAGCGGCTGACCGAGGTGGAGCACGACAGCGACCAGATCACCCACGAGCTGTTCAAGAAGATCAACTCCACCTTCATCACGCCGTTCGACCGCGAGGACATCTACCGGCTGGGCTCCCAGCTGGACGACGTGATGGACCACCTGGAGGCGGTCGGGAACCTGCTCTACCTCTACGGCCTGACCAAGCTCCCCTCCCTGCCGCGCGAAATGCACGAGCTGGTCAACGTGCTGGACCAGCAGGCCAAGCTGACCGCCGAGGCGATGCCCCGGCTGAAGACCATGAAGTCCCTCGAGGACTACTGGATCGAGTGCAACCGCCTCGAGAACGAGGGCGACCAGGCGTACCGGATGCTGCTGGTCCGTCTCTTCTCCGGCGAGTACGACGCGCTGACCGTGCTGAAGATGAAGGAGGTCGCCGACGAGCTGGAGGCCGCCTGCGACGCCTTCGAGCACGTGGCCAACACCGTCGAGACCATCGCGGTCAAGGAGTCCTGATCCTGTGAGTCCCGAACTCATCGCCGTGCTGGCGGTGATCGCGGTGGCCCTGGCGTTCGACTACACCAACGGCTTCCACGACGCCGCCAACGCGATCGCGACCAGCATCTCGACCCGGGCGCTGACACCCCGGGTGGCCCTTGCCATGGCGGCGATCGGCAACTTCATCGGCGCGCACTTCGGCGCCGAGGTGGCCAAGACCGTCGGCAGCGGCCTGGTCAAGCTACCGACCGGCCAGGCCAGCCTCGGCATCGTCTTCGCCGGTGTCATCGGCGCCATCGTCTGGAACCTGATCACCTGGTACTTCGGCCTGCCGTCGTCCTCCTCGCACGCCCTGATCGGTGGCCTGGTCGGCTCGACCATCGCCGCGTCCGGCACCGTGCTCTGGACCGGCATCGGCGAGAGCGTCATCATCCCGATGATCCTGTCGCCGATGGTCGGCTTCCTGCTCGGCTACCTCGTGATGATCGCCGTGCAGTGGATCTTCCGGAAGGGGCACCCGGGCAAGCTCAACCGGGGCTTCCGCTGGGCGCAGACCGCCTCGGCCGCCGCCATGTCGGTCGGCCACGGCATGCAGGACGCCGCGAAGACCATCGGCATCGTCGTGCTCGCGCTCTACGTCGGCGGCTACCAGGACGACGCGACCTTCATCCCGGAGTGGGCGTTCTGGACCTCGGCCGCCGTCCTTGCCGCCGGCACGTACGCCGGTGGTTGGCGGATCATCCGGACACTGGGCCGGAAGATCATCGACCTGCGTCCGCCGGAGGGCTTCGCCGCGGAGACCGTGGCCAGCTCGGTGCTGTACTTCAACGCCCTGGTCCTCGGCGCGCCGATCTCGACGACCCACACGATCACCTCGGCGATCATGGGTGTGGGTGCCACCAAGCGGATCTCCGCCGTGCGGTGGGGCGTCGCCGGCAACATCATCGGCGCGTGGATCCTGACCTTCCCCGCCGCCGGTTCCATCGGCGCCCTGATGTACTTCCTGGCCCGCCCGCTCTTCACCTGAGGTGCAAGGAAGGGCCCCTTGTTAACGCCTGGCGTTGTACAAGGGGCCCTTCCTAACGCGCTCACACGTACTCGACGCCGATCTGGGCGCGGATGCCGTCCAGCAGGGCCATGATCTCCAGCGTCGTCGAGTGCGGGACCAGCGGGCTCTCCAGCAGGCCCTCGGCGAGGCAGCGCTGCACCTCGGCCGCCTCGTCCTGGTAGCCGTTGCCCACGAGCTCCACGCCGACCGTCTCCGGCTCGGCGCCGGCCCGGTGCACGGTCACCGACCCGGGACGGTAGAACGGCTCCGGCAGGTCGATCCGGCCGCCCGTACCGGTGATCGAGGCGGTCAGCGGCGTCGCGCCGACCATGCCGCAGCTGAGCGTGGCGACCGCCCCCGACTCGTACCCCAGGACGATCCCGGTGTTCTCGTCCACACCCTCTGGGCTGATCTTCGCCCACGCGTGGACGTGGTCGGGCACCCCGAGCAGCAGGTGGGCCAGGCTGACCGGGTACACGCCCAGGTCCAGCAGCGCCCCGCCACCGAGGGCGCGGGCCCGTATCCGATGCTCGGGCGGGAACGGCCCGCCCACCCCGAAGTCCGCCCGCACGCTCGTGACCGTGCCGATCGCCCCGTCGGCCACCAGCTCGCACACCCGCCGAATCAGCGGGTTGGTGCGCATCCACATGGCCTCCATCAGGAAGAGCCCGTTCGCGCGCGCCGTCTCCACCAACTCGCGGCTGGTGGCCAGGTCGAGCGTGAACGGCTTCTCCAGCAGCACCGCCCGCCCGGCCCGCAGGCAGGTCAGGGCGGCCTCGTGGTGGGCGGCGTGGGGGGTGGCCACGTAGACGACGTCCAGGTCCGGGTCCGCCGCCAGTTCCGACCAGGAGGCGTACGCCCGGGGTACGCCGTGCCGGCGCGCGAACCGCTCCGCGCTCTCGGCGGTCCGTGAACCGACCGCGACCAGTTCGGCGTCCGGCACCAGCCGGAGGTCTTCGGCGAAACGCCCGGCGATATGGCCGGTGGCGAGGATGCCCCATCGAGTCATGGCGGTCACGCTAGCGAAGATCAGCGGTCCGGAGCAGGGCCGTGAGGTGGCCACGAACGGTGTTGTATCGGGACGAAGCTCCAACGCCCCCGGTCGTCGCCTGGGCCCGCCGCAGGCCGGCGAGGGGCTTTGACACAGGCCCTAGGCTCGTCGCATGACGATCGACCCCCACGGCTTCCCCGCACCACCGGCGCTCGTGGAGCACGCCCGGCGGTTCCGCGCCGAGGGTGGCGTCCCGGCCGTGCCCCGGGTCGCGTCCACCGTGCTGCTGCTCCGCCCGGCCGGAGCCAGCTTCGAGGTGTATCTGATCCGCCGGGTCGCCGCGATGGCCTTCGGCGGCATGTACGCCTTCCCCGGCGGCGGGGTCGACCCGTCGGACTCGGCGGCCCACGTGGACTGGGCGGGGCCCACCCCGGCGCAGTGGGGCGCCCGGCTCGGCCTGGCTCCGGAGGCCGCGCAGGCGGTGGTGTGCGCCGCCGCGCGGGAGGTGTTCGAGGAGGCGGGCGTCCTGCTGGCCGGCCCGGACGGCGGCACGGTGGTGGGCGACGTGAGCGGGGACGACTGGGAGGCGGCCCGGGTCGCGCTGGAGCGGCGGGAGGTGGGCTTCGCGGGCCTGCTCGCCGATCGGGGACTCACCCTCCGGTCCGACCTGCTGCTGCCGTGGAGCCGGTGGATCACACCCGAGTTCGAGCCGCGTCGCTTCGACACTTACTTCTTCGGAGCCCTGCTGCCGGAGGGGCAGCGGACCCGGGACGTCTCCGGCGAGGCCGACCGGACGCTGTGGATGCGTCCGGCGGACGCCTGCGCCCGCGCCGAGGCCGGTGAGCTGACGATGCTCCCGCCGACGCTGGTCACCCTCGGCCAGTTCGCGGCGTGCGGCGACCTGGACGGTGTCGTCGCGGCGTCGGCCACCCGCGACCCGGCCACCCCGGTGACCCCCCACCTCGACCTGCGCCCCAACGGGGACTCCCGCTTCGTCCTCGACTGAAGCAGGCGGCCTCGAACAGAGAAGGAGTGGTCATTCCCGCGGGAATGACCACTCCTTCTCTGTATCTGCGTACCTGGGATGGTGTGGCGCGCCGGGGATGCCGGCGGGTTGGGTGTGGGGCTCAGCCGAAGCGGCCGGTGATGTAGTCCTCGGTCTTCTTCACGCTCGGGTTGCTGAAGATCTTCTGCGTGTTGTCGTACTCGATGAGGCGGCCCGGGTCACCGGTCTTCTCGATCGAGAAGAAGGCGGTCCGGTCGGAGACACGGGCGGCCTGCTGCATGTTGTGCGTGACGATGATGATGGTGAACTTGTCCTTGAGCTGGAACATCAGGTCCTCGATGGCCAGCGTGGAGATCGGGTCGAGCGCCGAGCAGGGCTCGTCCATCAGCACCACCTGCGGCTCGACCGCGATGGTGCGGGCGATGCAGAGCCGCTGCTGCTGACCGCCGGAGAGGCCGGCGCCGGGCTTGCCGAGCCGGTCCTTCACCTCGTCCCAGAGGTTCGCCGAGCGGAGCGCCTTCTCGGCCGCCTCGTCCAGGATCGACTTGCGGCGGACGCCGTTGAGCCGCAGGCCGGCCACCACGTTCTCGTAGATGCTCATCGTCGGGAACGGGTTGGGGCGCTGGAAGACCATGCCGATCATGCGGCGGACGGCGGTGACGTCCACGTCGCGGTCGTAGACGTCCTGGCCGTCGATGGTCAGGCTGCCCTCGACGCGGGCACCGGGGAGCACCTCGTGCATCCGGTTGATGGACCGCAGGAAGGTGGACTTGCCGCAGCCGGACGGCCCGATGAGGGCGGTGACCGTCTTCGGCTCGACGGTGAGGTTGATGTCCTCGATCGCCTTGAAACCGCCGTAGTACGCGGTGACCTTCGAGGCTTCGATGCGCTTCGCCATGGTGGTGGTACCTCCGGGGTTCATCGGCCGAGCCGGTTGCGACGGGCCAGCAGCTTCGCGGCGATCGTCAGGATCAGCACGAGGGCGACCAGGGTGAGAGCGGCGGTCCACGCCCGCGCGGGCGCGTACCGGGACGCGTCACCGGCCTGCTGGTAGACGAAGAGGGCCAGCGACGACTGGTTGTTCTCGAACGGGTGGAAGTTGATCGCCGCGCCGCCGCCGGCGACGAGCAGTACCGGTGCGGTCTCGCCGGCCGCGCGGGCGATGGCGAGCATGACGCCGGTGACGATGCCCGGCAGCGCGGTGGGCAGGACGATCCGCAGGATCGTCTTCCACTTCGGCACGCCCAGGGCGTACGCGCCCTCGCGCAGCGGCGCGGGGACCAGACGCAGCATCTCCTCCGTGGAGCGGACCACGGTCGGGAGCATCAGCACGCTCAGCGCCAACGCCGCGGCGAAGCCGGAGAATCCCGGCCGTCCGTCGTTGAAGTACGGCGAGACGATCAGCACCCAGAACGCCAGGACGAACAGACCCGACACGATCGACGGGATGCCGGTCATGACGTCGACGAAGAACCGGATCGCGAAGGCGAACTTGCCGCGGCCGTACTCGACGACGTAGATGGCGCAGAGGATGCCGAGCGGGACGGTGATCAGCGTGGCGATGCCGACCTGCATGAGCGTGCCGACGATGGCGTGGTACGCGCCGCCCTCCGGGTCCCGCGCCCCGATGTTGTTCATCGAGGTGAGGAAGAAGTTGCCGTCGAACCGCTCCAGGCCCTTGCTGACCAGCGTCCAGACCACCGAGGCCAGCGGCAGGACGGCCAGCACGAACGCCGAGTGGATCAGGGCGCTCCAGGTGCGGTTGCGCGCCGACCGGCGACCCTCGACGGCGTTCGCCGCGGCGAACAGTCCGCCCAGGTAGAGCAGCGCCCCGATCACCACGACCAGGACCGGTCCGCCGATGCCGGTGCCGTACACGATCGCGGCGGCGACCAGCAGCGCGGCGAGCGCGATGGCCGGTGCCACGTACTTCGGCAGCCGGCGGGCCCGCAGCGTGGGCGGCTGGGCCGGCGGGCGTGTGCGGTGCGAGGTGACGGTGGTGGTCATGCGGCCGACTCCGTGAACTCCCGGCGGCGGTAGATGATCGCCCGCGCCGTGATGTTGACGATCAGCGTGATCGCGAAGAGGACCAGACCGGAGGCGATCAGCGCGCCCCGACCCGTCTCGTTCGCCTCGCCGAACGCGTTGGCGATGTTGGCGGCGATCGTGTTGCCGCCGTTCTCGATCAGGTTGAACGAGATGCCGAAGGTGATGCCGAGGGTCAGCGCCAGCGCGATCGTCTCGCCCAGCGCGCGGCCCAGGCCGAGCATCACCGCGGCGATGATGCCGGGACGGCCGTACGGGAGGACCGCCGTGCGGATCATCTCCCACCGGGTCGCGCCGAGCGCCAATGCGGCCTCCTCGTTGGCGGTCGGCGTCTGGAGGAACACCTCGCGGGAGAGCGAGGTGATGATCGGCAGCACCATGATCGCCAGTACGAGCGCACCCAGCAGGATCGAGGCGCCGTACGGTCCGTCGCCGCCGAAGAGGGGGAGCCACCCGAAGTACGTGTTGAGCCAGACGGACAGGTCGGTCACTGGCCCGGAGAAGTAGTCGCGTCCCCAGAGACCGAAGACGACACTTGGCACGGCGGCCAGCAGGTCGATCAGGAAGCCCAGGGCGGTGCCCAGCCGGCGGGGTGCGTAGTGGGAGAGGTAGAGCGCGATACCCAACGCCACGGGGACCGCCATCAACAGAGCCAGGGCGGAGCTGAGCAGGGTGCCGAACGCCAGGGCGCCGATGCCGAACTTCGGCTCGGTGTCGTTCGGCGACCAGCCCTCGTACGTCCAGAAGTTCTCGGTGTTCGCCTGGAGTGCCGGCACCGCCTTGGCGATCAGGAAGACCGCGATCGCCGCGATGACGACGAGCACGGTGGTCCCGGCGGCCATGGTGAGGCCGCGGAAGGCCCGCTCGGCGCCGAACCTGCGGGCCCGCGGCAGTGCGCCGCCGCCGCCCAGCCCGGGTCCGTCCGGGGTGCGAAGTGGTGCCTCGGCCACACGCGCCGAGGCACCGGCGGACCACCCGTGAGTGGTTCCGCCGGTGCCGGCGTTGGCCGAGCGGGGAGGGATGCCCATCAGCTCGCTCGCTCCGATTGAGATACGTGGTGGTGTCAGTCAGGTCAGGAGAGGCTCTTGACCGCGGTCTCGACCTTGGTGCGGACGCTGTCCGGCAGCGGGGCGTAGCCCAGCTCGGTCAGCTCCGCCTGGCCCTCGGTGCTGGCGGCGTAGTTGAGGAAGCCCTTGACCAGCGGGAGCTTGTCGGCGGCGGTGCCCTTCTCGCAGACGATCTCGTACGTCACCAGGACGATCGGGTAGGCCCCGGCCTCCTTGGTGTTGTAGTCGATCTTCATCTTGAGGTCGTTGCCCTGGCCCTCGACGGCCGCGCCCTGGATGGTCTTACCGGCCGCCTCGGCGGTCAGCTCGGCGAACTCACCCGCGCCGTTACCGATCTTGGCGATGCCCAGGCCGGCGTTCTCGGCGAACGACCACTCCATGTAGCCGATGGTGCCGTCGGCACCCTTGACCCGGCTGGCGACGCCGTCCGAGCCCTTGGCGCCGGTGCCGCCCGGGGCCTTCCACTCCTTGGCCTTGCCGAAGGTCCAGTCGGCCTCGGAGGTCTTCGAGAGGAAGTCGGTGAAGTTGTCGGTGGTGCCGGAGGAGTCCGACCGGTGGATCGTCTGGATCGTGGTGGCCGGCAGCTTGGCGTCCGGGTTGTCGGCCTTGATCGCCGCGTCGTCCCACTTGGTGATCTTGCCAGCGAAGATCTTGGCCAGGGTGGCTGGCTTCAGCTGGAGGTTCTCCACGCCGTTGAGGTTGTAGGCGATGGCCACCGGGCCGATCACCATCGGCAGGTTGATGGCTTTGCCGGTGGCGCAGCGGGCGTCCGCCTTCGGCTGCTGGTCCTCCTTGAGGGCGGAGTCCGAGCCGGCGAAGTCGGCGGTGCCGGCGATGAAGGCCTCGATGCCGGCGCCGGAACCCGAGGGCTCGTAGTTGATCGTGACGCCCTGGCACTTCTGCTGGTACGCCTTGATCCACTCGGCCATGGCGTTCTTCTGCGCCGAGGAGCCCTGAGCGTTCAGCGTGCCGGTGGCGCAGTCGACCGCGCCGGCCGACCCGGAGGCGGAGGCGCCACTTGCGGGCTCGTTGTTGTCCGAGCCGCATGCACTGAGAGCGAGCGTCGCGGTAAGAGCGAGGCAGGCGAGAGTGCCGTGCCGCTGGAGCTTCACCTGAGGGGTTTCCCTTCACGTCTGACTGGCATCGCGGCCCCGGGTTGGGGGCCGGGGGAGCCGGCACGCTGACCGGCCTGATGCAAAAGCTAGGAGCGTCAGGTGACTGGTTCGCCGGTCACAAGTGAACGGAAGGTGAACACGTGCGACCCTCGCGGTGGCCGCTCGCTGAGGGCGAGTTGTCCGTTTAGTGAACTCGGCTGCCCCTGTCGGAAGAATGGTCATTTTTCCGGCAGGCCGTTACCGCGCCGAGTCGCGGCCGTTATCCGGCGGTGATGCGGCGGGGCGGCCCCGACCCGGTCACCGGCCCACCGGTCAGCCCCGGTGGTAGTTGACGTGCGCGGACCACCGGGCGAAGCCGAGCCGCTCGTACAGGGCCACCGCCCCGGTGTTCGACTCGTCGACGTAGAGCATCACCCGGTCCAGGCCGCGCCGGTCCCGCAGGTACGCCAGGCCGGCCGCGGTCAGCGCCTTGCCGAGCCCGCCACCGTGGGCGCCCGGGTCGACGCCCAGCACGTACACCTCGCCGATCCGGGCCGAGCCGGGCCGCTCGTGGACCTTGGTCCAGTGGAAGCCGAGCAGCTCACCCGTCGACTCGGCGACGGCGAGCAGGAAGCCGGCTGGGTCGAACCACGGCTCGTCGAGGCGTACCCGCAGGTCGGCGGCGGTCCAGCGGCCCTGCTCGGGGTGGTCGGCGAAGGCTCGCGCGTTGAGCGCCAGCCAGGCGTCGTCGTCCGCGCCCGGCCGGTACGCGCGCAGCGTCACCCCGTCGGGCAGGCGCGGCTCGGGAACCGGGGCGGTGAGCGGCCGGCGCAGTTGCCAGAGCACCCGGGCCCGCCGGAAGTCCAGGTCCACCGCGAGGGCGGCGGCCGAGGGGTGGTCGCCGTGCGCCCAGGCACGCAGCGGCCCGGTCGCCGCCGCCAGCACGCCGCGGGCCAGGGCACGTCCGGTGCCGCGCCGGCGGTGGGCCGGGTGGACGACCATCTCCACCCCGGTGCCCGCCGCCGGGTCGGTGGTGTCCAGGTGCGCGTACCCGGTCAGGGTGCCGTCGTCGGCGCGGGCCGTGAGATGCACGGCCGGAGCCTCCCGGTCCCGAAGCCGGAGGAGGACGTGCTCGTCGAGCGGGTCCGCACCGTCGGCGTCCCCGGCGGCGCGGGCGAGGGCCAGCACGTCGGCGATCTCCGTCGGGTCGAGTCGGTCGGTCCGGTACACCCGGTCGATGGTGTGTTCGGGGCTGCTCACCGGGTCACCGTAGCCCCGTTCCCCCGGCCGGCTCCGGCGGACCGGACGGCATCCGCCGCCGTCGCGCCGACCGGGCGTCCGCCGGTCCTTGCCGCCACGTCCCGCCGCCATGCCCCACCGTCGTTGAGGTCGCCGTCATGTCGCGCCGGGCGGCAGGGCCTCCACCTGGAACCGGCTGGTGAGCTCCGGCAGGATCCGGTAGAGCGCGTCCACCGTGCCCTGCCGGTCGCCGCCGGCATCGTGCAGCAGCACGACCGCACCCGGCTTCGCGCCGGTCATCACCGTCGACGCGATACGGCCCGCGCCGGGCGCGCGCCAGTCGGCCGGGTCGACCGTCCAGTGCAGCGGAATCATGCCCAGTTCCTCTGCCACCGAGACCACCCCGTACGTCCAGGCGCCGCCGGGCTGCCGGTAGTAGGCGACCGGCGCGTTCGGCACCGCCGCCCGGATCGCCTCGGTGGTCCGGAGGAGGTCGGCCCGGATCCGGTCCGGCGACCGGGCGCCGAGCGTGACGTCGTGGTTCCAGGTGTGGTTGCACAGCGTGTGGCCGTCGGCCACGATCGCCTGGATCAGCTCCGGGTGGTTGCGCGCGTTCTCACCGACCACGCAGAACGTCGCCGTGACGTGGAACTCGCGCAGGATCTCGAGGACCTGCGGGGTGTACTGGGGGTGGGGCCCGTCGTCGAAGGTCAGCGCCACTGTCGACGTGCCGGTCGTGCTGCGGGCGCCGTACGTGGGGATGCCGTCGACGATCTCCGGTGCGCTGGTCGCCTCGCCCGAGCCGGGACGCCCGGTGGGGTCACCCGACCGGGGCTGGTCGGCGCCGGTCTCCCCAGGCAGGGACGACTGGTCGCCGTAGTGCGGACCGGTGGCACTGGTGGTGACGCCGGAGCGCAACCCGTCCGGGACGAGGCTGCGGCCGATCGCGTACGCCGAACCGAGCAGCGCGGTCAGCACCAGCGTCACGATGCCGAGGGCGCGGACCGCCGGGGAGACCCGCATCAGTCAGCCCGCCCGTGTCGAACCGCCGCCCCCGTAGTCACTGCACGCACCGGTCGCCCCTTCCACCTCGCCCAACCCGGCAGTCAGAATAAGGCGGGCTAGTAGGGCAAAAGGGGCGAATGCCCAAACGGGGTGGTCAGACGGGCAGTGGTGCGTGCTCGCTGTCGGGCAGCGCCCGCGACGGCGGGACGACGAACTTGTAACCCACCTGGCGGACCGTGCCGATCATCGACTCGTACTCCGAGCCGAGCTTTGCCCGCAGGCGCCGGACGTGCACGTCCACCGTGCGGGTGCCGCCGAAGTAGTCGTAGCCCCAGACCTCGCGCAGCAGCTGGTCCCGCGTGAAGACCCGGCCCGGGTGCTGGGCCAGGAACTTGAGCAGCTCGAACTCCTTGTACGTGAGGTCGAGCGGCCGGCCCTTCAGCTTCGCGGCGTACGTGTCGGGGTCGATCGTGAGTTCGCCCGCCCGGATCGAGCCACCGGCGCCGGCGGTCGCGTTGCTCAGCCGGCCCACGGCCAGGCGCAGCCGCGCCTCGACCTCGGCCGGGCCCGCCGAGGCGAGGATGACGTCGTCGACGCCCCAATCCGCGTTGAGCGCGATCAGGCCGGCCTCGGTGACCACGGCGACCAGCGGCACGCCGAGCCCGGTGGCGTGCAGCATCCGGCAGGTGGCCCGGGCCTCGCTCAGCTCGGAGCGGGCGTCGACCAGCACCGCGTCGGGGCTGGGGCCGGCGACCAGCGTACGGACGTCGCGCGGCGCGGTGCGGACCGAGTGCGGCAGCAGGTCGAGCGCCGGCAGCACAGCGGACGGTTCGCCTGCCCGCGCGGTCACCAGCAGCAGGATCTCCACGATCACCTCCGTCCCGGCGGCCCTCGGCCGCGCGCGACCAGCGGCACACTCCTGGCGGGTGGCGCTGAGAAAATTGCGTGGGTCCCGGCGTCGCTGACGGGCGGGGTAACGGCTTGAGCGTAACCGATCGCCCCGGCTGAGCCCTCGGGCCATTTCCCGTTTGCCCGATGTGCCCTTGATCGCGCAACATGTTTTAACCTCGCCGAAACCGTGACCTCCGTGGTCGCGGCCGGGTCTGGCACGATCGGAGGGTGTTTCCCTCCAGCACGCCGGACACCGGCCGTGACCCGTGGCCAGACCAGCCCCCGGGCGCCCAGCAGCCTGCGCCGCGCCCCGGTGACGGCGAGGAGCGGGCGGAGCGCGGCGGCCCCCGCCGGGCCCGGCGCGGCGGGGAGCCGGCGCGCCGGCCCGCCACGGAACCCAGTGACGAGAAGGACGAGGAGGTCACCCCGCCCGTCGAGGTGCGGCGACCACTCGCGCTGAGCGTCGCCGGCTTCTCCGCGCTGCTCGGAGCCGGTCTGGTGCTGGCGGCGCAGACCTCGGGGCCCGGTCACCGGCTGCCGTTCACGATCGTGGTCCTCAGCGTCCAGTTGCTCTCGGTGCTGGCCTGGACGATGGCGGCGCGGCCACCCGCACTGGCGGTGGTCGCCGCGGTCAGCGCCGTGGCGGCGGTCGCGGCCGACACGGTGGCCGTGCAGACCGACACCGCCCGGCTGATGCCGCTGCTCCAGGTCCTCCTGGTGGGTCTGGTGGCCGCCGTCCTCGGCCAGCTCGTGCGCCGGGTCGACCGGGTGCGGGTCACCGACTCGCTCCGCGGCACCGCAATGATCGTGTCCGGCGTGGTGGCGTTCGGCACACTGATCGTGCTGAGCCGGATCCCGGCGGGGACCCAGACCATCACGGTCTGTCTCATCGCCGCCGGCGTCGCGCTCACCGTCGCCCGGGCCACCGACGCGTTCGCCGCCTGGCCCCGGCTGGCCCCTCAGGTCCCCCGGGGCGCGGCCGGTGTGGTCGGCGGCGCCATGGTCGGCACCCTCGTCAGCGCGGTCCTCGGCAGCTACCTGGTGACCCCGTTCACCCCGACCCGGGCCGCGATCATGGGCCTGGTCGCGGCCGTCGCCGCCGTCCTGACCGACCTCGCGGTCGGGTACGCGGAGGCGGGCCGCCTGATGGCCGGCGAGCAGCCCACCATGTGGGTGGCCCGGCACATGCAGGGCCCCCTCGCCGGCTTCGCCCTCGCCGCTCCGGCCGCATACGCCATGTGCAAGCTGGTCCTCTGACATGTGCAAGCTGGTCCTTTGACCGGAGATTGAGATTTTGCCCGTTCGGGTACCACCGTTGCGCCGCGGCGCGGCACCGGAAGGACGACAGGAGGCGGCGTGACCGAGGAGTACGCGTACCAGGAGCGGCCCCGGCGGCGGGGGCGCCGCACACTCGTCGTCCTCCTCGTCCTGTTGCTTGTCCTGGCCGGGCTGCTGGTGGCGGCCGACCGCGTGGCGGCCGGGGTGGCCGAGCGCGCGATCGCCGACCAGGTCCGGCAGGAGGTCGCCAAGCAGGACGCGCAGTCCTCCCCGCCGGAGGTCGAGATCGGCGGCTTCCCCTTCCTCACCCAGGTGCTCGACGGCCGGTACGAGCGCATCTCCATCGGGCTGCGCGAGGTGCGCGGCTCGGTGCAGGGCGACGCGGTGGCGCTGCCGACCCTCGACGTGGACGCCCGCAACGTGACCGCCTCGCTGGACACCATCCGTTCCGGACGGGGCGACGTGGTCGCCGAGACCGTCAACGGCACCGGCATCATCAGCTACGACAGCCTGGCCGCGCTGCTCGACCGCGAGGGGCTGCGACTGGGCGAGCAGGGCGGCCGCCTCGCGGTGACCGCCCCGGTGGACATCCTCGGGCAGCGGCTGACCGTGACCGGCACCGCCGACATCACGGTCAGCGAGCAGGGAAAGGTGGCCCTGCGGTTCAACAACCTCACCGCCGAGGGGCTGCCCAACGTGCCGCTGGCGCGCACCCTGCTCAACAACTACGCGCAGAGCATCTCGATCGACGTACCCCTGCCGGATCTGCCGTTCCAGCTGGCGGTCCGCGAGGTCCGGCCGCTGCCCGAGGGGCTCCAGGTGACCGCGGACGCGCGCGACGTTCCGATCAACGCGGTGAGCTGACCGGCGACGACGCGTCCCGGATGCTGGTCGGTCCGGTGGCGTCGCCCGGGTTCGCTGGTAGGCTCCCTGCCCATGGGGACGCTCCTCACCAAACGGCGCGCGGTCGACCTGTGCCGCGTGGCCACCTGCCTGTGTCGCCCCGTCATCTGACGGCGGGGCTGTCCTCGGCTGCCTAGCAGCCATCGGCACGCAGGGGCTTCTTTCTTCTCCCGTGCTCTCTTTCCACGCCCGGCAGCGGCGCCGTCGCACGAACCCGTGATCCGTCCATACGGTGGACCCCACGCGTGGTGCGATCGTCATCCATTGCGATGCCTCGTGCTGGTTCACCGTCCATCTTCACCAGGGAGTGATCTGATGAGTCGCGACACCGCACTCGTCTCGGCCGACTGGGCCGAGAAGAACCTCGACGCCCCGGCCGTCGTCTTCGTCGAGGTCGACGAGGACACCTCGGCCTACGACGCCGGCCACCTGCCCGGCGCGATCAAGCTCGACTGGAAGACCGACCTGCAGGACCCGGTGCGCCGGGACTTCGTCAACAAGACCCAGTTCGAGGCGCTGCTCTCGGAGCGGGGCATCGCCAACGACGACACCGTCATCCTCTACGGCGGCAACAACAACTGGTTCGCCGCGTACGCGTACTGGTACTTCAAGCTCTACGGCCACGGCGACGTCAAGCTGCTCGACGGCGGCCGCAAGAAGTGGGAGCTGGACGCCCGCCCGCTGGTCAAGGACGCGGTGACCCGTCCGGCCACGCAGTACGTGGCCCAGGAGCCGGACAGCTCCATCCGGGCCTTCCGCGACGAGGTCGTGGCCGCCATCGGCACGAAGAACCTCGTCGACGTGCGCAGCCCCGACGAGTACGCGGGCCGCCTCCTCGCCCCCGCCCACCTCCCGCAGGAGCAGGCGCAGCGCGCCGGCCACGTGCCGACCGCGATCAGCGTGCCGTGGTCCAAGGCGGCCAACGAGGACGGCACCTTCAAGTCCGACGACGAGCTGCGCAAGATCTACGCCGAGGCCGGGCTGGACGACGGCAAGGAGACCATCGCGTACTGCCGGATCGGCGAGCGCTCCTCGCACACCTGGTTCGTGCTCCAGGAGCTGCTCGGCCACCGCAACGTGAAGAACTACGACGGCTCCTGGACCGAGTACGGCTCGCTGGTCGGCGTGCCGGTCGCGCTCGGCGACGAGCCCGGGGAGGCCTGACGATGACCGCACCCACCGCAGCAGCCGCTGCCACCGCTGCCGGCTGCGCCGCCCCGGACCAGTCCGCCCCGCTGCCCGCCAGCCTCGACCTGGAGAAGGAGACCGTCATCACCGGCGTCGTCCGCTCCGCCGAGGGCGAGTCGGTGCCGGGCGCGTACGTCCGGCTGCTCGACTCCACCGGTGAGTTCACCGCCGAGGTGGTCACCTCGCCGGCCGGGCAGTTCCGCTTCTTCGCCGCCCCCGGCACGTGGACGCTCCGGGCGCTCTCCCGCCACGGCAACGGCGACACCGCCGTGACCGCCGCCCGGGGCATCAACGAGGTGGCCGTCACGGTCGCCAACTGACCCGCGCTCTGAATCGACCGCGGCCCGCCACTCCTGCCGGAGTGGCGGGCCGCTGTCGTGCCGCCTACCTCAGATGCCGGTCGCTCTCGTGCAACTCGACGACGGTTCCAGGCTGAAGTCGAGGGTGCCGACAAAGCCTGCCTCGACCCGGGTGCGCTGCACCTCCGGGATCCAGCCGTCCTTGGCGACGATCACCTCGTACCGGCCCTTGGGCAGCCACCACGCGTACCGGCCCTGGGAGTCGGCGGTGAGCGTGTAGCCGGTGGTGCCGCCGACCAGGTTCACCCGCACCGTCGCCGGTACGCCGACCGTCACGCCGGCGCAGGTGACCCCGGTGACCGTGCCCCGGAGCTTGCCCCAGCTCGCCGGGGGAGACACGTTCATCTCCACGCTCACCGGCGGCACCGGGTACGGTACGTCGGCCGCGAACGCCAGCTCACCCCCGTACCGTCCGGGCTGCGCGACCCCGGCGGCGGCCGTCGCGGTGAGCGTGACGGTCACCGTGCGGGACGCTCCCGGCGCCAGCGTGAAGCTGGTGGGCGAGGTGGCGAGCCAGGGCAGGTCCGCCTCCTCCGCGCACAGCTCCAGGCCACCGAGCCGTTCGCTCTGCGCCGACCCCACGAACGAGGTGGGCGAGCCGCCGATCCGGTACGCCCCGCACGCGGCGGCGCCCCGGTACCGGGCGAACTCCGCGTTCGGCAGGTTCCGCCAGCTGCCGGTCGCCGGGTCGTAGCCGACGGTCCGGTTCGTCACCACGCTGGAACCGCTGGTCACGCCGCCGGCCAGCACGAGCATCCCGCCGGCCGCCGCGTACTGCGAGCCCCACAGCTCCAGCGGCAGGTCGGCGATCCGGGTCCAGCTGTCCGAGGCCGGGTCGTACCGGTACGCGTCGGTGTGCTCGGTGCTGCCGGTGCCGCCGGCGCAGTACACCTGGGCACCGATCCCGCCGCAGCTCAGCCAGGCGACCGGGTGCGGGTAGGGCGCGCCGGTGGTGAAGGCCCCGGTCTTCGGGTCGAACACCACCAGCCGGTCGGTCTCCGCGCAGGCCCCGTCGGTGCAGCCGCCCACGAGGTAGACCTTGCCGCCGGCGACCGCCGTCCCGGCGGCGGCGACCGGTGCCGGGTTGGTCGCCCCGGACAGCGTGCTCCAGGTGCCGGTGCCGGGGTCGAGCACGTCCACCGCCGCGACGGTGTCGTCGTCGGCGCCCCAGCCGCCGAGTACGTAGACCTTGCCGCCCACCGACGCGACGCCCGGCTTGGCGCGAGCGGTCGGCAGGTCGGGCAGCGCCGTCCAGGCGTCGGTGTCCGGGTCGTACGCCCAGGCCTTGCGCTCGGTCCCGGTGCCGCCGCCACCGCCGACCGAGTAGACCCGGCCGTCCAGCGACGCCGCCGCGTTGTCGAAGACGGCCGCCGGCAGGTCGGCGATCCGGGTCCAGGCGTCGTCCGCGGACGTACCGGCCTCCGGCGCCGCGCCGCCGTACGCGGTTCCGGTGCGCGCCTTGCTGATGCCCTTGAGCCTCTGCTCGCGCAGCGGGGCGCCCGCCCGGTTGAGCAGCTCGAACCGGCCGGCGCGCTCCAGCACCGCGACGGTGGCCGGGGCGGTACCGGTGTTCTTCACCGTGAGCCGGGTGCTCCGGGTGCTGCCGTACGGCTGGTGGGACTCGACCTGCGCCGGGGTGACCGTGAGCCGGCCGGCGGCCAGCGTGAAGTCGGCCCGCCGCACGTCGTCGGCGACGACGGTGACGTCCTGGGTCGCGGGCGGGTACGGCGGCCGCGTCGCGGTGAACGGGTGCGTCCCGGTGAGGCCGGAGAAGAGCCAGTAGAAGCCGTCCGGCTGGTTCGGGTCCTCCGGCGTGGCGGCCGAGACGCCCCTGTCGGTGGGCCGGTCCACGCTGGTCACCGTGACTCCGTTCACCGGCGCGCCGGTGTTGCGGTCGGTCGTCGTGCCGACCACCAGGCCGCCCGGCGCCGGCGTGCAGTCCCGGTTGACCAGGGCGACGTCGTCGATCTGCCACCACCAGGCGAACGTGCCCTTGAAACGGAACCGCAGCCGGACGTCCGACGCCCCGCCGGCCCCGGTCAGCGGCACCTCTTCGACGCGCGGCCCGCGCCGGCTCGCGGTCTGGTGCCAGACGTTGGTCCACGTGGCGCCGCCGTCGGTGGAGACGTCCACGTCCGCGGTGTCGGTCACCCCGACCGCCCGCCAGTCGCTGCGGAAGCGCAGCACCGGTACGGGCGTGCCGGACAGGTCCACCGCCGGGGTCACCAGGTCGGTGTCCTGGGTGTTGCCTGAGCCCAGCGCGTCACTGTCGATGATCGCGAAGCCACCGCTGCCGCCGGTGAGGTTGCCGCGGCGCCCCGGGTCGTTGAACACCCAGCCGCCCTTGTCGGTGCGGTTGACCACCGACCAGCCGGCCGGTGCGGTCGTACCGTCGAAGCTCTGCGTCAGCAGCGGCGCGCCGAAGCTCCCGGTGTACCCGGCGGCGGTGCAGGCCGCGTCCACCGGCACCGCCACGTCGACCGTGGTGGCGTCGTCGCCGACCGCCACCTCGCGGGTCGCGGTGCGGTAGCCCGGGTACCGGGCCGTGACGGTGATCCGGTACGCGGCGTCCCCGGCCACCGTGGCGGACCACCGCCCGGTCACCGGGTCGGTGAAGATCGGGCCGCCCGCCCGGCCGGCGACGTCCACGCGCGCGTAGAGCGGCCAGCCGTGTCCGGAGCCGTCGGTGACCCGGCCGCCCAGGGTGACCATCGGGCTCGCCGCGAGCGTGAAGTCCCGGGTGACCGCCGCGCCCTCGGCGACCGTCACGGTGGCCGACTGCGTCGCGAAGCCGTACGCGGAGACCGTCACGGTGGTCTCGCCGGCCGGCACGGTCAGCGCGTACCGGCCGTCCGGGCCGGTGGTGACGGTGCGGGTGCCGTCGCCGACGGTCGCCCCGGCGACCGGGTCACCGTCGCCGGCCGAGGTCACCGTGCCGAGGATCCGCCCGACCGGTCCGCGCGGGGCGGTCCGCACCGCCTCGTACGCGTCGAGCCGCCCTTCGCCGAAGACGTTGTTGTCCGCCGCGGTCCCGCCACAGGTGGTGGCGTCGACGTCGCGGGCGGTGCGGTCCAGCAGTGCCTCCGTGGCCGCGGGATCACCGCGCAGGCTGGGGGCCGCCGACCAGACCAGGGCCACGGTGCCGGAGACGTGCGGGGCCGCCATCGAGGTGCCGTTGAAGGCCTCGTACCCGCCGCCGGGCACGCTGGAGCGGACGGCCACCCCGGGCGCGGCGACGTTCGGCTTCAGCGGGTCGGTGTCGGAGCCGCGACCGGAGAAGCCGGCGATGGCGCCGTTCGACGCGTACGCCCCGACGGCGTACGCGGTCGGGTAGTCGCCGGGTGAGCCGGCGCTGCCGCAGGCCGGGCCGTCGTTGCCGGCGGAGAACACCGGGAAGATGCCGGCGGCCCGCCAGGCGGCGACGGTCTGCTGGTACCACGGGTCGCCCCCGTCGCCGCCCCAGGAGTTGTTGACGATGTCGGGACGCAGGTCGGGTCGCGGGTTCTGGCCGTTCGGGTCGGTCGGGGCCAGGACCCACTGGCCGGCGGCGAGCAGTGCGGCGTCCGAGCACGTGCTCACCTCGCACCCCTTCGCGGCCATCCACCGCGCGCCCGGGGCGACGCCGATCTGGTTGCCGGCCCCGTCGTCACCGACCATCGTGCCCATCACGTGGGTGCCGTGGTCGTTGTTGTCGCAGGGCGCCGGGCCGGGGCAGATCCCCGTCGGGTCGTACCAGTTGTAGGCGTGGTCGAAGCTGCCGCCGAGGTTGCCCCGGTAGGAACGGACGAGGGCGGGGTGGTCGTACTGCACGCCGCTGTCGATGTTCGCCACCACGACGCCCTCGCCCCGGTCGCCGAACTCGTCCCACACCCGGGGCGCGCCGATGTCGGTGAGACCCCACTCCACGGCGGCGGTGCGGGCCCGAGCCTGCGCGGCCGGCGTCGGCCGCACCAGCGGGTAGCTGCGGGTGGGCTCGATCCGGGCCACCTCGGGCCGGCCGGCGAGCTCGTCGATCAGGGCCCGGTCGCCGCGGACGCGGAGGGCGTTGGCGATCCAGTACGACGTGTGCTCCACCTTCCGCGCGTCCAGCAGCCTCCGGAGGTCGCGCTGGGTGCGTTCGGCGGTACCGGTCAGCAGGTGGTGCACGGCGCGGGCGCGGCCGTCCGCGTCCCGCAGCTTCGCGGTGTCCCCGAGTGGGGCCGTCTCCCGCAGGTACACCAGGAACGTCGCGATGTCGGTGGCGGTGAGGCCGTCGAGCAGCCCCGGCGAGACGGTCGCCCGGGCCGGTGTGCCGGGTGGCGACGCGGCGAGCGCGGGCTGGGCGGTCAGCCCGAGCACCAGCGCGCCGAGCGCGACGGCCACACGCCACAGGCGGGACCGCGCGGATGGTCGTACGGACACTGTTGCCTCCCCACGTCCACGGGTCCGGTCAGTTCCGGTCCCGCGAGAGCCATGCTCGTGGGACGACAGACGACGATCAATGAAATGTTTCGGTCAGTACCTGGTCAGTGACGGGACGCGATTCTGGCCGATACGCTGATCCCGGGGCGAGCGCCGGTGCGGGTCGATGGGTGGGAGCCTTCACGTCAGCACGGACGGCCGGGGAGGCAGCGTGTCCGGTGGGGCAGTCCCGATAGTTGTCTGTGTCAGTCCCGACGTGGCGGTGCGCGAGCACGTGCTGCGCCGGCTCGACGGGGTGGGGCCGGTGGTGAGCTGTGCCGACCTGGCCGAGCTGCGCGCGATGCTCTTTCCCGAGCCGCCCGCCGAGCCGCCTGCCGAGGCGCCGGTGCCGGTGCCGGTGGCCCGGGATACTCCGGTGAGCTGCGGCGATCTGGTCGTCGACCGGCCGGGACACCTGGTCACCTGGCGGGGGCGGCCGCTGGCGCTGACCCGCACCGAGCGGGAGCTGCTGGGGCGGCTGGCGAGCCCGCCGCTCGCACTCTGGAGCTACGAGCGGCTCTTCGCCTCGGTCTGGGGCGGCGCGTACCTCGGCGACACGGCCATCCTGCACTCGGCGATGAAACGGCTCCGGCACAAGCTGCGCCTGCTGTCCGGCGGCCCACGCGTGCAGACCGTGCGCGGAGTCGGCTACCGCCTCGTCCCCGCGCCGGACGACGCCACCGGGTGAGCGGTGCGGATGCCGGTGGCCGGTCCGCGCGCGGAGCGGCCCGCCGTACCGACGCCGTCGACTGCGGGCGTGCCGGCGCGTGACACGATGGCGCGGTGAGTGCCGTCCACCCCGGGTACGCCCCACCGTCCGGTCCCGACCGCCCGCCGGGCCGCCACCGGGCCGCGCGTTGGCTGCTCGTCGCGACCGTGGCGTGGGCGATGCTGCTGGTGGCGCTCACGTGGTGGTCGGTCCGCACCGACCCGCCGACCGTGAAGGAGCAGCGCACCATCAGCCAGGCGGTGCCGGTGGTCGACCGGGCGGTGGGCCGCCTCGTCGCCGCGATCGGCCCTGACGGCGTGTGGGTCATGACCCCGGAAACGGTCGAGAAGGGGTGCCGCGTCACGCCGGTCAGCGACGGCGCCGAGCTGATCCGTGGCGTCGACGTGCTGGTCGCCGAGGGCGCCGAACGGCCCCTGCTCGACCGGGTCGCCGACGCGCTTCCGGGGTCCTGGCGGGCCGGGGTGCGCGACAGCGTGGACGGCCCGCGCCTGCGTGCCGACGCCGGTGAGTTCGTCCTGGTCGAGGGCGAGGTGCCGGAGCCGGGCCGGGTCCGGCTCACGGTGGCGACCGGCTGCCGGCCGGCCGACGTGGAGTTCGGGGAGCTGCTGCCGCTGCACGCCGCCGGCCTGGCGCTGGAGGAGGCGTCACGCGCCCTGGGCCGACCGGCGACCGACGCCACCGAGGTGGTCGTGGCGCGGTGCCCCGACGGCGGGAAGGCGTGGACCCGCTGGGTGGACGCCGGCTCCGAGCCGGTGTCGCTGGCCGCGCTGGCGCCGCTGGCCGCCGGCGCCGCCCTCGTCGACACCCCCGACACGTACGCCTACCGGCGCGGCCCGGACATCGTCCTCGCCGACGCCACGGGCGAGGAGCTGCGGCTCGCCGCCTCCACGGGCTGCACGGGCTGACGCGCGCCGGCAGCGGATCGGGACCGCCGGCAGCGGGCCGGGACCGCCGGCAGCGGGCCGGGACCGCCGTCAGTGGCCGCGGCGGCCGTCGTGCGGGGTGCGGCTGCGGCCGAGGGCGTCGACCCGGCCCCAGCGGCCCGGGATGTCGAGCAGTTCGATCCGGCCCATGCCGTCCGGCACGTACGGGTCGATGATGAGGTGGTCCCCCTGCGGCTCCAGGCCGAGGATGACCCGGAGCAGCAGCAGCGGTGTTCCCGCCGACCAGGCCTGGGGGCTGCACGCGGTGGGGTACTGCACCGGGTACTCGGTGAGCGCCCGTTCGTAGCCGGCGAACGCCTCCGGCAGCCGGCCCTGGAAGAAGCGGGACGCGGCGAGGATCCCGTCGCAGATCCGCCCGGCCTCCTCGCGGAGGCCGTACTTCCACAGCCCCCAGGCGATGATCGAGTTGTCGAACGGCCAGACCGTCCCGACGTGGTACCCGATCGGGTTGTACCGGCCCTGGTCGTCGGCGAGCGTCCGGACGCCCCAACCGGAGAAGAGCCGGGGGCTGAGCAGGTGCTCGGCGAGGCGTCCGGCGCGCGACTCGTCCACGATGCCGCTCCAGAGCAGGTGACCGATGTTCGAGCTGAGCGCGTCCACCTGCCGGCCGTCGGCGTCGAGGGCGAGCGCGTAATACTCCTTGTCCGGGATCCAGAAGTCGCGGTTGAACCGGATCTTCAGCTCGGCCGCCTCCCGCTCCAGCCGGTCGGCGTACGCGGGGTCGTTCCAGAACTGGCGGGCCAGGCGGGCGCCCCGGATCTTCGCGTCGTACGCGTACCCCTGGAGCTCGCAGGTGGCGCGGGGGAAGTCCGGCAGCCGCCCGTCGTGGTAGGAGATCGAGTCCCAGGAGTCCTTCCAGCACTGGTTCGGGAGCCCGGTGTCCGGGTTGCGGGTCCGGTACCAGACGTAGCCGGTCCCGAGCAGGTCGCCGTACGTGTCGATCCAGGCGAGCGCGGCACGGACCGTCGACTCCAGCTTCATGACCAGTTCGGCGTCACCGGTCCACCGCTCGTACTCATCGAGCAGGATCACGAAGAGCGGCGTGGAGTCGGCGGAGCCGTAGTAGGGCGAGTGCGGCTGCTCCTCGAACCCCGCGGTCTCGCCGTACCGCAGCTCGTGCAGGATCTTGCCCGGCTCCTCGTCCCGGAAGTCGTCCAGTCGGTGTCCCTGGAGACCGGCGAGGAGCATGACCGTCGACGGGATCAGCTCGGGCAGGAACGGCACCACCTGGAGGGAGGTGAAGATGCTGTCCCGCCCGAACAGGGTCATGAACCACGGCAGGCCGGCGGAGATCAGCCGGGCTCCGAGGGAGAGGGACTCGTAGCGCAGGGCGGCCAGGTCGTTGAGGCTGCGCCGGTACGCGCCGGCCAGCGGCTCGCAGTCGCAGCCGAGTTTCGGCGCCCGCTCGATCAGCTCGTTCTGCTCCGCCTCGATGGCGGCCGGGTTGCGGCTGCCCCGGAACTGCGGCAGGACGTTGCGGATGTCCTCGCCCCGGGCGCCGTAGATGATGGAGCTCACGTGCAGCCGGGTGGTCCACTCCCCGTGCGGGCCGATGCGGATCCGGAACGTCATCCCGGCCACGTCGATGTCGCCGGGCGTGCTGGTCGACACCACGGTCTCCCGGTGGAAGGCCTCGCGCCGGTAGGTGAGCCGCAGTTCGTTCTCGCCGACGCTGGCGGTGGTGTGGCCGTGTTTCTGGCGGACGTTCTTGATCTCGAACAGGTCGGCGAAGTCGGCGCCGATGTCGATCCGGAGGATGAACTCGATCTCCTTGCCGGCGTGGTTGAGCACGGTCACTTCCTCGTCGATGCTCCCACCGATGGCGCGGCTGCGGATCACCGACACCTTCGCGTCGAGGTAGTGGGTCGGCTCGCCGGGGGCCAGGAAGAATCGGGTCTGGTAGGACCGGGCGTCGTCCACCGACAGGGCGTGCAGGCGCTCCCCGTTGAGCGTGAGCAGCCAGGTGGAGAGGAACCGGGTGTCGAACGAGAAGAGCCCGGTGGGGAAGTCCAGGGACGGTTCGATGTCCCCGCGGCGGTCGCTGACCAGGAAGGTGTTGCCGTCCAGGATGCTGATCAGCTCCTTCACCGCAACCGTCCGGCCTGTTCACGAGCGGCCTCGCGCGGGTCCTGGGCGTCCGGCGGGTTGGGGAAGAACCGGCGGAAGGCGAGGAAGAGCACGACGTTGCCGCTGAAGCTGCTTTCGTTGCGCAGCACCGCGGAGATCGCCTGCGCCCGGCCGGTGACGAGCCGGTCGAAGAGGTCCTGGCTGCTGTACCAGATCCCGTCGGCGGGCCCGCGCATGCGGCTGACCTCGATCGAACCGGGTGCCATCCGGATTCGCCAGTGCTCGGTCCGGTTGCCGTTGCTGAGGTCGATCTGGATCGTGCCGCTGATCGGGCCGCGGAGGACGGCCGGGGCGCGCGCCGGTAGTGATTCGAAGAATCGCTCCGTTGCCTCGGTCACACCCGAATCGTAGGCATTGGCCCGACTTGCCGCGTCGGTTCCGGTCTTAGTACACGAGCGCCCGGGCGTCCTCGGCCATGGCCTCCTCGACGAAGACCGCGGCGCCGGCGATCCGGACGCCCGGCAGCACGTCGCCCGGGCCGATGTCGCGCCGCGCGGCGCACTGGGTGCAGGCCGTCACCCTGCCGGTGGTCAGGATCACGTGCAGCAGCTCCGCCAGCGGTGCCGAGTGCGGGAGCTCGAACTCCTGTGCCCGCCCGGGCAGGGCGAACCAGGTCGCCTCGCCGGTCAACCAGAGCGAGACGTCCACCCCGGCCGCGGCCGCGGTGGCCGCCACCGTGAACGCCTGTGCGCACCGCTCCGGGGCGTCGGCGCCCGCGGTGGCCTTGACGACGAGGGTACGGGCCATGACGCCAGCATAGGATGGTCGCCGATGGTCACGGAGATAGGGTTCGTCAGCCTGTTGGTCGCCGGCCTGGGCGCACTCGCCGGTGGCCTGGTCTACCTTGCCGTACGCATTTCGAGAGGCCGTTGGTGAGCGCACCGACGGGGAAGGGCGGAGAGAACCGGTGAGCGACGAGAACCCCCTGCAGCCACCGCCGTGGTTGAACGCGCCGCCGGTCGACCCGTACCCCTACGAGGAGAGCCACGACCTGCGGGTCGGTCCGAAGCTGCACCCGGCGCTGGACGGCCTGCTGCCGTACATCGGGGTGTGGCGGGGGCGTGGCCGGGGCGGCTTCCCCACGATCGAGGACTTCGACTTCGCGCAGGAGATCCGGATCAGCCACGACGGGCGGCCGTTCCTGTTCTACGAGTCCCGGGCCTGGCTCCTCGACGAGCAGAGCCAGCCGGTCCGCCCCGCCGGGCGCGAGGTCGGCTGGTGGCGGCCGGTGCTGGCCGGTGACCGGGCGACCGACGAGCTGGAAGCGCTGATGACCACGCCCACGGGCGTGATGGAGCTGCACATCGGCAAGCGCAAGGGCACGCAGATCGAGTTCGTGACCGACGCCGTGGTCCGCACCTCCACCGCCAAGGAGGTCACCGCCGGCCACCGCCTGTTCGGCATCGTGGAAGGCGCCCTGCTGTACGCGCAGGAGATGGCCGCCGTCGGCCACGGCCTGTCCCCGCACCTCTCCGCCCGGCTGATCCGCGTCGGCGGCTGAGCACCGGCCGGGGTCCGGGCCGTGGACCCCGGCTCAGGCCGGTGGCACGGGGAAGCCCACCAGGGCCTGCAACCGTCCGGTGTAGGCCGACCGGGGCCGGTCGACTCCGTCGAGCGCACGGACCTCGACCAGGCCCCGGACCGACGAGGTGAACCAGACGCCGTCGGCGGCGGCCAGGTCGGCCGGCGTGGCCATCCGTTCGTCGGCGTCCAGCCCCGCCTCGTCGGCGTGGGCGAGCAGCCAGGCGGCGGTGGTGCCGGGAAGGATGCCGGTGTCGGCGGCGGGCACCGTGCAGAGGACGTCCCCGGCCAGCCACACGACGTTCGCGATCGGCCCCTCCAGCGCGTACCCGTCCGAGGAGATCCAGAGCACGTCGTCGACGCCCGCCCGGGAGGCCCAGCGGCGGGCGGCGGTGCTCACCGCGTACGACGTCGACTTGACGCCGGCGGGCAGCCAGTCCAGGCCGGAGCGGGCCCGGGCGGGCACGCCCAGCGGCAGCGTCGCCACGGTGATGGCGTCCCGGCGGGCGTCCCGGGCCGACGCCGGCACCTCGGCCAGCGTGGCGTACACGGTCGGCGGCCCGCCACCCTCCGGCCCCCGGGTGCAGACCAGCCGCAGCGCTCCCTCGACCTCGGCGGGCCACCCGAGGGCGACCTCGTCGAGGAGGGCGACCAGCGCCTCGGTCGGGGGCAGGGGCAGCTCCACCGCCTTCGCCGACCGGGCCATCCGCTCCAGGTGGGCCTCCCGCAGCCAGGGCCGCCCGGACCGCAGGTGCATCGTCTCGAAGAGCCCGTCGCCGCGCAGTACGCCGAGGTCGTCGCCGCGCAGCACCGCCTCCCCGGCCGGCACCCGGCCGCGCCCGAGCACCGCCATTCTCGCTGCCACCATGACCGCCGAGCATAGGGCCTGAGTCGCGTCCGGGCCGGGTCGTGGCTCGTGCCGGCAGGTCGACACAGGGCCCGCGCGGACTCGCCGCCGCGGCCGGGGTCTCGCGCGGGGGCGAACTATGATCGGACGGTGTCCGAAACCTCCCTCGCGGAACTGCTCCGGGCCCGTGGCCTGCGGCTGACGGCGCAGCGGCAGCTCGTCCTCCAGGCGGTGCTCGACCTGGGCCACGCCACGCCGGAGCAGATCCACACGGCCGTCCGTGAGGTGGCCGCGGGGGTCAACATCACCACCATCTACCGCACGCTGGAGCTGCTGGAACGGCTCGGCCTGGTGACCCATACCCACCTCTCGCACGGCTCGCCGACGTACCACGCGGCCGGTGAGGACCAGCACGTGCACCTGGTCTGCCGCGAGTGCGGCGCGATCGACGAGATCGATCCGGACCTGCTGCGCCCGCTGGCCGACCAGCTCGCCGAGCAGCGAGGGTTCCGGGTGGACATCGGCCACGTCTCCCTCTTCGGTGTCTGCGGCCGCTGCGGAAACGGGGACCGGGAATGATCGACATCGAGGGTGCGGTGGCCGTCGAGAGCATCGACGAGGCCAGCCGCGACCAGCCGGAGCCGGTGCACGCGGCGGCCGGCGTACGGGGGGTGGCCGCACACTACGGCGACCCGCTGCGCGAGCAGCGCACGCTGGAGACCGCCGTCGGCCTGGTCGACCGCTCCCACCGGGGCGTGATCGCGGTGCCCGGTGAGGACCGGATCGGCTGGCTGCACACGCTCACCACCCAGCACCTCGGGCAACTGGCCGCCGGGCAGGGCACCGAGCTGCTGGTGCTCTCCCCGCACGGGCACGTGGAGCAGCACGCGATGGTCGCCGAGGACGGCGTCACCACCTGGCTGGACACCGAGCCGGGCGCCACGTGCGGCCTGCTCGCGTACCTGGAGCGGATGCGCTTCTTCAGCAAGGTCGACCCACGGGACGTGACGGCGGACCACGCGCTGCTCTCGCTGGTCGGTCCCGAGGCGCCGGCCGCCCTGACGACCCTGGGCGTGAGCGCCCTGGCCGAACCCGACGTGGTCGCCGTGCCGGGCCCGAAGTTCCGCTCCGGCTCGGTGCCGCCCCGGCCCACCGTCCTCTACGACGTCCGCCCGCTGCCGGTGGGCGGGTGGGCCCGCCGCGGGCCGCTGGGCGTCGACCTGCTGGTGCCCCGGGCCGAGATGGAGCAGGTGGTCGGCGAGCTGCGCGGCGCGGGGGTGCCGGTCGCGGGCCTGTGGGCGTACGAGGCGGTGCGGGTTGCCGCCCGCCGGGCCCGGGTCGGGGTGGACACCGACCACCGCACCATCCCCGCCGAGGTGGATCTGATCGCGCCGGCCGTGCACCTGGAGAAGGGCTGCTACCGGGGGCAGGAGACGGTGGCCCGCGTGCACAACATGGGACGGCCGCCACGCCGGCTCGTCCTCCTGCACCTCGACGGGGTGACCACCGACCAGCCGCCGGCTGCCGGGACGCCGGTGGCCCTCGACGGCCGGGCGGTCGGCTTCGTCGGCACCGCCGTGCACCACCACGAGCTGGGCCAGATCGCCCTGGCGGTGGTCAAGCGCAACGTCCCCGACGACGCCCGACTGCTCATCGGTGACACCGCCGCCGCGATCGATCCGGCGTAGGGCTGCCGCCAGAGGAAGGTTCACTTCCCTGTGCCCCGGATGGCGGAAAACTTCCTGTCGACGGCGCCCGGGCGGCCGTCTAGGATCCGGGCATGACGACAGGGACGTTGATCACGGTTGCCCCGACCGGCGCGGAGTCGGCCAAGGCGGAGGTGCCGGCGCTGCCGGTGACCCTCGACGAGTTGCTGCTGACCGCGAAGGAGTGCGAGGCGCTCGGCGCCGCCGTGATCCACGTCCACATCCGGGACGACGACGCCCGGCCCACCCTCGACCAGGGCCGGCTGCGCGACACCGTGGCGGCGCTGCGGGACAGCACGGACCTGGTCGTCCAGCTCTCCTCCGGCGGCGCGGTGACCGACCCGGAGGCCGACCGGCTCGCCGTCCTGGACGCCGGCCCGGACATGGCCTCCTGCACCATGGGCACGGTCAACTTCGGCGACGACGTCTTCCTCAACCGCTGGGAGTTCATCGTCGAGCTGCACACGCGCATGCAGGAGCGGGGCATCGTCCCCGAGTACGAGATCTTCGACCTGGGCCACCTCACCGCCCTCCAGCGGCTGCTCGGGAAGTACGGGCTGCCGGCCGGCGGGCACGTGCACGTCGACTTCGTCATGGGCGTGCCCGGCGGTATGCCCGGCACCACGGCGACACTGGTCGCGGCCCAGCAGATGCTGCGCGACCTGCCGGAGGGCACCACGTTCTCGGCGACCGGCATCGGTCGCAGCACGATCCCGGTGCTGCTCGCCTCGCTGTCCGCGGGCGGGCACCTGCGGGTCGGCATGGAGGACACGGTCACGTACGCGAAGGGCCGGCCGGTCGAGTCCAACATGCAGCTCGTCGCGCGCGCCGTCGGGTTCGCCCAGCTCGCCCAGCGCCCGCCGCTCACCACCGCCGAGGCCCGGGGGCTGCTCGGCGTGACCGCCGCCGGCAGGTAAGCGGCGGCCGGGCGGGCGCCCCTGTACGCCGCCGCATCGAGCACCTGGTCACCCGCCCGACGGCCCTGATCGGCGGGCGGTACCGTCCACGTTGTGGGAAAGACGTACGAGGGCGGCGTGCCGCTCGCCGAGGTGGTCCGGTCCGGGTTCGTGGAGGGCATGCACCGGGGGTCGGTGGTGGTGCTGGACCCCGCCGGTACGCCGGTGGCCGCCGCCGGGGACGTGACCGCACCGGTCTTCCCCCGCTCGTCGAACAAGCCGATGCAGGCGGTGGGCATGATCCGCGCCGGGCTGCCGTTGACCGACCCTGCCGACCTGGCGCTGGTCTCGGCCAGCCACGCGGGGGAGGAGTTCCACCTCGCCCGGGTCGGCGCGCTGCTGGCGCAGGCCGGGCTCGACGAGTCGGCGCTGCACTGCCCGCCGGACCTGCCGGTCGGGGAGGACGCCCGCACCGCCGTGCTGCGGGCCGGCGGCGGCCCCACGCGTACGCAGATGAACTGCTCCGGCAAGCACAGCGGGATGCTGTTGACCTGCCGGGCCGCGGGGTGGCCGTTGGAGAGGTACTGGCGGCCCGAGCACCCGTTGCAGCAGCGGCTGCGGGAGGCGGTCGAGGAGTTCACCGGTGAGCCGGTGGCGGCGACCGGCGTGGACGGGTGCGGCGCCCCCGTGCTCGCCGTGTCGCTGACCGGCCTCGCGACGGCGTACCTCCGGCTGGTCTCCGCCGAGCCCGGCTCGGTGCCGCGTACGGTGGCCGACGCGATGCGCGCCCACCCCGAGATCGTGGGCGGTACGCAGGCCGACGACACCCGGCTGATGCGCGGGGTGCCGGGGCTGCTCGCCAAGGTGGGCGCGGAGGGCGTCATCGCGGCGGCCGTGCCCGGCGTCGGGGCGGTCGCCCTCAAGATCGACGACGGCGCCGGCCGGGCCCGGATGCCGGTGCTGGTCTCCGCACTGGGCCGGCTCGGGGTCGCCGCGCCGGTGCTGGAGGAGTTCGCCGAGGTGCCCCTGTTCGGCGGCGGCCTCCCGGTCGGAGCCGTCCGCCCCCTCTGGTAGCCGGCCGGGGCCCCACCCGCGTTGCGGAGATCAACTCGCCCGCCAACTTCATGATCCGGCGGGGCCGCCTCGGTGTTTCAGGGGAGAAAGTCGCGCAGGGCGGCGTTGACCGGTTCGGGGCGCTCCAACGGGAGCAGGTGACCCGCGTCCGGCACGTCCGGCAGGCGGACCGCCTCGGGCGCCTCGGCCGCGATCCGGTCGGCCAGGCGGCTGACGTCCGGCAGGTCGGCGGCGCCGGCCGTGACGAGGACGGGCATCCGCAATTCGCCGAGCCGGCCGATGGCGGGCGGGTCGAGGTCGGTGACTTCGACGGCGCTGAGCGCCTGTTCGGCGGCGAGGGCACGCAGGTCCAGCTGGTGCGCGAAGGCGATCAGGTCCGGATCGACGTCCTCCGGACGGCGGCCGGGGCCGACCACCCAGAAGCGCACCTCGGCGGCGGCGTTGGCGGGGACGTCGTCGGGGTCCACCTCGCCGATCAGGCTGTCCCAGAGGTCGTTGGCCTCGTCGGACCACCGGTTGCCGGAGACCGCCGCACCCAGCAGGGCCAACGCCGTCACCCGGTGCGGGTGCGCCAGCGCGGTGTCGATCGCGACCGCGCCACCGAAGGAGCAGCCGACCAGGGCGGCACGCTCGATGCCGAGCGCGGCCAACAGCCCGGCCAGGTCGTCGTGGTTGGCGAACGGTGCGGGCGGCAACCCGGACTCGCCGTAGCCGCGCAGGTCCAGGGCGATCACCCGGTGCCGGGACGCCAGTGCGTCCACCTGCTCCCGCCACATCCGGCGGTCGGCGATCCCCGCGTGCAACAGGACGACGGGCGTACCGTCGCCCGTGTCGTCGTACGCGAGCCGTGCCCCGTTGACCATGATCTTCGCCATCACGCGCAGGTTAGAGATCGGGATACCCGGGGCGCAACGGGATTGCTGAGACGCTGCTAACTCTGGCTAGCAATCCGCTTGCAGGAGCTAGCAGTACGGGGTAGCGTCGAGGTATGGCTACTGGTAAAGACCTTCCCGACGTCGGCGGGTTCATTCGTGACCTGCGCCGGAACGCGAAGATCTCGCTCCGGCAGCTCGCCGAGCAGGCGGGGGTCAGCAACCCGTACCTGAGTCAGATCGAGCGTGGGCTGCGCAAGCCCAGCGCCGAGGTGCTCCAGCAGCTCGCCAGCGCGTTGCGGGTGTCGACACCGGCGATGTACCTGCGGGCCGGGCTGCTGGACGACAAGGAGGGCCAGGGCGTGCTGGCGGCGATCGCCGTCGACCCCGACCTGACCATGGCGCAGAAGCAGTCGCTCACGCAGATTTACGAGACGTTCCGCCGGGAGAACGCCCGGCTCGCGGAGGCGACCGCGGCCGCCGGCGGCGCGACACCGACCACCACCGACGAGGCGGCGGGCCCCGCCACGCCGCCCGGATCGGCCGCGGACCTGGCCAACGCCGCCGCCACCGGCCCGACCACGCCGGAGGGCACGCCGACGGAGGCGGTCCTCGAGTCGGTCGCCGTCACGGAGTCCGGCCCCGCACCCGCCCCGACCCCCGCGAAGAAGGTCGCCCGCCGGGCGGCCCCGAAGGCCGCCGGTGCGGCCGAGGAGGAGAAGTCATGACCACCCAGCCGAAGACCAACCGCATCCCGGCCCCGCTCTACGCCGCCGCCGGCGCGGGTGAGCTGGCGTACCAGCAGCTTCGTAAGCTTCCCGCCGTGGTGAGCGACCTGGGCAACCGGGTCGTCGCCGACCTCGGCGGCAAGGCCGTCGTCACCGGCGTCGAGCTGCGGCAGAAGGCCAACGAGACCCTGCGCACCGCGACGGTGACCGCCGACGGCCTGCGCCAGAAGGCCGCCACCGACCTGGACCTCAACCGGCTCCGCGAGGCCGCGGACCTCAAGCGGGTCCGCGAGGCGGCCGACCTCAACCGGCTCCGTGAGGTCGCCGACCTCGACAAGCTGCGCGAGGTCGCCACGCGCAACGCGGCCGTCGTGGTCGCCGGCGCGCACGCCGCCCAGGAGCGGGCGCTCGCCGCGTACGGCGCGCTGGTCGCCCGTGGTGAGCGGGTCGTCGGTGCCGGCGTGCTGGAGGCCGCCGAGACCGTGAACGCCGACATCGAGGCCACCGAGGCCGCGCCGGCCGCGACCGCCGCGCCGGCCACCGCCGAGGCGCCGACCCCGGCCGAGGTCGCCGAGGTGGCCGAGGCCAAGCCGGCCGCCGTGAAGAAGCGGACCACCAAGGCCACCGCCAAGCCGGCCACCCCGTCGGCGAAGCTGCCGCGTGCCACGAAGCGGACCCGCCCGGCCGCCGAGTGACCTGCTGAGAGCGACCCCGGGTCCGTCCTGTCGGACGGACCCGGGGTCGCAGGCATAAGCTTGCCGTCATGGCCACCGCCGCGCCGATCTTCGCCTTCGCCGTCCGTGACGTGATCGAGCTGATCCTGCTCGCCTTCGCGCTGATCGTCCAGGGTGTAGCCCTGGTGCATGCCATCACGCAGCGGTCCGACGGGTTCACCGCGATCGGCACCCTGCCCAAGGGTGGCTGGGTCGCCATCCTCGCCGTCTGCCTCGTGCTGACCCTCCTCGGCTTCGGCCCCATCAGCCTCTTCGGACTGATCGGCATCGCCGCCGGGCTCATCTACCTGCTCGACGTCCGGGTCGGCCTGCGCGACCTCAGCGACGGCCGAGGATCCTGGTGAGGGGTTTCCGCTGGCCCCCACCACCGGACGGCGGTCCCCGCACCTGGGGCCCCGGCCCGGGAGGCCCCCGCACCGGCCGCCCGGCCCTGCCGGAGCCGGAGACGGACCTGGTCACCACCCCGCACGGCGTACGGCTGGAGCAGCTGGTCACCGGCGCGGGTGACCCGGTCACGGTGTTCGCGCACGGGCTGGGCAACGGCATCGCGACCACCCGGCCGTTCGGCAGCGGTGTGGCCGGCCGCAAGATCTTCTTCCAGTTCCGCGGTCACGGCCGCTCCGACGCGCCGGCCGGCCCGTGGAACTACGTCGACCTCGCCCGCGACCTGCGCGCGGTCGCCGACCTCGGCGGCGCGACCCGGGCGTTCGGCGCGAGTCTCGGTGCCGGCGCGCTCTGCCGCCTGCTCATCGAGAGTCCGCAACGGTTCGAGCGGCTGGTCTTCTTCCTGCCGGCGGTCCTGGACCGACCGCGCGGCGAGGTGGCCCGGGAGCGGCTCACCGCGCTGCTCGACGCGGTCGAGAGCGGCGACGCGGCCACGGTCGCGGACGTCGTCCAGGTGGAGCTGCCGCCGGCCGTACGGAACACGCCCGCCGGCTGGGCGTACCTGCGGCAGCGCCTCGACCAGCTCCTGCGCGACGGTCTCGCGTCGGGCCTGGCCAGCCTGCCCGACTCGGTGCCGCTGCGGGACACCGCGGCACTGGCCGCGGTGACCGCGCCAGCCCTCGTGATCGGGTGCGCGGGCGACGACCTGCATCCGGTCGGGGTCGCCGAGCAACTCGCGGCGGCGCTGCCCCGGGCCACCCTGCACGTGTACGACCGGCCGGGCGTCCTCTGGACCGACCGCGCCGACCTGCGGGAACGCGTTTCGGGGTTCCTCAACGAGTAACCTGCGGTGTCATGGGCGTCACACACCACGGCCGCACCCACCGGCTCGACCTCGCCGACCCGACCCTGCGGGAGTGGGAGTGCAGGGTGCTGCTCGCCGATCCTGAGCAGGGCATCGTGCTGGACCGCTCGGCCTTCTACCCGGGCGGCGGCGGGCAGCCGCCGGACCACGGCGTCCTGCTCTGGCAGGGCGTGCAGACCCGCATCGTCGGCACCCGCAAGGGCGACGACCTCTACCTGATCCCGGCCGAGGGTGACCCGCTGCCGCCGCCCGGCACGACCGTCACGGGCGCGGTCGAGGACGAGCGCCGCACCCGGCTGATGCGCACCCACTCCGGCCTGCACGTGCTCTGCGGGGTGGTCTTCCGGGACTTCGGCGCGCTCGTCACCGGCGGCAACATGGAAGCTGGCGAGGCACGGATGGACTTCAACCTTCCCGAGGTGCCGCCGGACTTCAGGACCCGCATCGAGGAACTGGTCAACGCCGAGGTCGCGGCGGACCGGGCGGTGGCCGTCCGGGTGCTCCCGCGGACGGAGGCCCTCGCCCTGCCGGACATCATCCGCACCCAGTCCAACCTGATCCCGCCGGACGAGCAGGAGGTGCGGATCGTCGACATCGTCGGGTTGGACGTGCAGGCCGACGGCGGCACCCATGTGGCCTCCACCGCCCAGATCGGCAAGGTCCAGGTGGTCAAGGTGGAGAGCAAGGGCCGTGCGAACCGCCGGGTCCGCGTCCGCCTGGTCGACTGAGGACGCACGCGCCAGGGCGACCTTGCCGAGAGGTTGCCATCAGGTGAACAGGTGGCGAGGATCTCCGAAGGATCGGTCCCCGGCCTCGACGACCGGGGCCCCGGCGACAAAGGAGTCCCCCGATGCCTGATCTCAACCGGCGTACGTTGCTGCGCGGCGCTGCCGCCGCGGCCGGCGGCGCCGTCCTCGGCGGCCCGTTCCTCGGGTTCGTGGCGCGTGGCGAGGCCGGCGCGGTCGGCCGGCGTCCGGCACCCGACCCGGTCCTCGGGCCGGTGCCGGACCTGCGCGACGGCAAGGTCCGCCTGCACCTGCCCGAGGGCTTCCAGTACCGGTCGTTCCACGACACCGAGTTCCCGGTGGTGCTCGACGACGGCACCCGGCTGCCGGGCCGGCACGACGGCATGGGCGCGTTCCGCGGTCGCGGCGGCACGGTGCGGCTGGTCCGCAACCACGAGGTGAACAACCCCGGCCCGGCGTTCGGCGACGCCTCCACCGCGTACGACCCGATGGCGCAGGGCGGCACCACCACGGTCGAGGTGACCCGGTACGGCGAGGTCCGCCGCTCCTGGACCAGCCTGAACGGCACCATGATGAACTGCTCCGGCGGCGTGATGCCCTGGGGCAGCTGGATCACCTGCGAGGAGACGGTCAACGGGCCGGATGTCGGCCCGGACTTCACCGGTACCTCCAACGTGCCGCTCACCCAGCCGCACGGCTTCATCTACGAGGTACCCGTCGACGGGCGGTCGGACGGTAGCCCGATCACCGCTGCCGGCCGGTTCGCCCACGAGTCGGTGGCGTACGACCCGCGCGGCGGGCACCTGTATCTCACCGAGGACAACTTCGGCTTCCCGTCCGGCTTCTACCGCTACACCCCGCCGAGGCACCCGCGGTCGTGCGGTCGGCTGATGGACGGGGGCCGCCTGCAGATGCTGGCGGTGCGCGGTCGGCCCAATCTGGACCTGGCCGCGGCCCAGCCCCGGCACGCCGCGTACCGGGTGGAGTGGGTGGACATCGACGATCCGGCGCCCCGGTTCCCGTACACCCCGGGCGAGGTCGCGCCCACGACCAACGACAAGGCGCTGACGTACGTCTCCCGGCAGGGCTGGGAGCGGGGCGCCGCCTACTTCTCCCGGCTGGAGGGGTCGGCGTACGACGACGGCGTCGTGTACTTCACCGCCACCCAGGGCGGTGGCCCGGCGGAGACCTCGACCGGCCCGATCGCCGACGGCTACGGCAACGGGCACGGCCAGGTGTGGGCGTACCACTGCCGGACGCAGGTGCTGCGGCTGGTGTACGAGTCGCCCGGCCCGGACGTGCTGGACTTCCCGGACAACGTGACCACCAGCCCGCGCGGCACGCTGGTGGTCTGCGAGGACAACGTGAACGACAACTACCTGCGCGGGCTCACCCCGCGTGGCGAGCTGTTCGACATCGCGCTGAACCGGTTGGTCAGCAGCACCGGCGCGGACCGGTCCAACGACGAGTTCGCCGGCTCCACGTTCAGCCCGGACGGGCACACCCTGTTCGTCAACATCCAGGCGAGCCGGGGCATGACGTTCGCGATCTGGGGTGACTGGCGCCGGATCGGGGTCTGACTCACCGGCCGCGGGGGTGGGCTGGCGGTGCCCCACCCCCGCGACCGTGTCAGCCGCGTAGCCCCGCCGGCAGGTGGGCGGCGCGGACGTCGAGCAGCCACCGCTCCACGGTCGCCTCGTCGGGGCGGTCCGGCAGCGGCGTCCGGATCGAGTCGAAGTCGCGTTCCGCCTCCGCCAGCAGCGTCCGGGCCACCTCGATGTCACCGCCGGCCACCTGATCCCCGAACGACCGGAACCACTGTGGATCCTCGAGCCGGATCTCCAGCGTTCCGGTGGCGTAGAGGCGCCGGCCCTGGTGCACGAGCCGGGCCAGGTGCCGGGCGTGTTTCGCGGTCCGCCGCCGCACGTCGGACGAGAACGTCCCGTCGCCGCGGGACTCCAACTTGCGGAACTGCCGGGACGCGTACCCGAGGAAGGCGTCGCGGACCCGGGGCGCGGACAGGAACGCGGACCGGATCTGGATCAGCCGCTCGCCGAACGCCGTCCGTGTCTCGTAGCAGTCGTCCGGCAGCCACATCAGCTCGGTGGCGGTCGGGTTGCCGCTGAGCGCCAGCTTCGCGTATTTCGCAGCCTCGTGCAGGGTCACGTCCGGGTCGGTGGTGACGACGGACTCCTTCGGCGGGTGCAGGCCGTGGAAGGCGACGGTGGGCGCGGCGAACACGCCGATCCGGTCGACGTCCGATCCCGGCCCGGCCAGCCCGTACGCGACCGAGCCGACGATCCCGGAGAGCAGCAGGTGCATCCGGCGAGCATGACGCACGAAACCCGGTCGCGAAACCGGACTCCGGATGTCAGGTATTCCTGCGAGGGTCGGACGCATGACGACGAAACCGCTGACAGGGAAGGTCGCGCTGGTCGCCGGCGCGACCCGGGGCGCCGGCCGGCAGATCGCCGTCCAGCTCGGCGCGGCCGGCGCGACGGTGTACGCCACGGGTCGCAGCAGCCGGACCACCGGCCGCTCCGAGATGGACCGGCCGGAGACCATCGAGGAGACCGCCGACCTGGTGACCGCGGCCGGCGGCACCGGCATCGGAGTCCGGGTGGACCACCTGGTCCCCGACGAGGTCCGCGCACTGGTCGAGCGGATCGACGCCGAACAGGGCCGGCTCGACGTGCTGGTCAACGACGTCTGGGGGGCCGACCCGCTCATCACCTGGGAGAAGCCGGTCTGGGAGCAGCCGCTCGACGGTGGCTTCCGCACCCTGCGCCTGGCGATCGACACCCACATCATCACCAGCCACTTCGCGTTCCCGCTGCTGATCCGCCACCCCGGCGGGTTGGTCGTCGAGATCGGCGACGGCACGAAGGCGTACAACGACACGACGTACCGGCTGTCGGTCTTCTACGACCTGGCGAAGGTGTCGGTCAACCGGCTCGCGTACTGCTGGGGGCACGAGCTGAAGCCGCACGGCGGCACCGCCGTGGCGCTCACACCCGGGTGGATCCGCTCCGAGATGATGCTGGAGCACTACGGCGTCACCGAGGAGAACTGGCGCGACGGCGCCGCCAAGGACCCGCACTTCCTCATCTCGGAGACCCCCGCCTTCGTCGGGCGCGCGGTCGCCGCGCTGGCCGCCGACGAGGACCGGGCCCGCTGGAACCAGGCCTCCGTCTCGGCCGGCGAGCTGTCCCAGGTGTACGGGTTCACCGACGTCGACGGCAGCCAGCCGGACGCCTTCCGCTACATCACGGAGGTCGTGGAGAAGGGCCGGCCGGCGGACGTCACCGGCTACCGCTGAGCGGGGCGGGCGGTCCCGCGCTGTCCGGGCCGCCCGGGGCATCCGATGGGCCGGCGTCACCCCGAGCCGTCCGCGTCAGCCGGTTGGAGCGGCGTCGCCCGGGCCGCCCGCGGCCTCGTCCGCGTAGAGCGCCGCGCTGCGCCGGGCGGCATCGGCCAGCCGCGCCCGCAGCTCGGGCGGGTCGAGCACCGCCACCTCCGGACCGAGCCCCAGCAGCTGCGGGTACGCGACCTCGAGCGACTCGACGGGCAGGCGGGTCACCACCCACCCCTGCCCGTCGGGCTCGCCGGCGGCGGCGAGCGCCTCGTCGTACACGAAGGGGGCGTCGGCGAGGTAGCGGAGCCGGCGCAGGCCGGCGGGGCTCAGCCGGATCGTCACCTCGGCCCGGAGCATGCTCCGCAGGAACGCCTCGGCCTGCTCCCGCCAGTGCGCGGCCAGGTCGAAGCCGGCGTCCCGGTCGAAGGTCTCCGCGTCCACCTCGACGTGAATGACCCGGTCCACCCGGTACGTGCGGTACGCGTCCCCGACGCGGCCGACCAGATACCAGACGCCGCTCTTGAGGACCAGCCCGTACGGGTGCGCCTCCCGCTCGACCTCGCGGTCGCCGCGCCGGTAGCGCAACCGCACCACCCGGTCCCGCCAGACCGCGCCGGCCAGCTCGCTCAACCACGGCGGCGGCCCGGTCTCGCGGAACCACCCCGGCACGTCCAGGTGGAACCGCTGCCCGGTGCGGACCGGCGCGTCGCGCAGGCTCGGCGGCAGCGCCGCGAGCACCTTCAGCTCGGCGGACGCCACTGCGTCGGTCAGTCCCATGTCGCCGGCCGGCCCCGGCAGCCCGGCCAGGAAGAGCGCCTCCGCCTCGTCCCGGGTCAACCCGGTGAGCCGGGTCCGGTAGCCGCCGAGCAGCCGGTAGCCGCCCGCACGACCCCGGTCCGCGTAGACCGGCACCCCGGCGGCGGACAGGGCCAGCACGTCGCGGTAGACGGTGCGCTCGGAGACCTCCAGCTCGCGCGCCAGCTCCGCCGCCGTCATGGTCTCCCGCGACTGCAGCAGCAACACCAACGAGATCAACCGAGCCGCCCGCACCCGCCCATTGTGTAAGGAAGGGCCCCTTGTTAACGCCGGCGGTAGAGGAAGGGACCCCTGTTAACAGGCAGCGCGGCTTCAGCGACGGCCGAGCGCTAGGCTCGGCGACCGTGAGCGCACCCCGTGACCTTGCCGCCCCCGTGACCGGGGCCGCCGGCCGGTTCCTCGCTGGTGTCGGGCTGTTCCTGCGCGGGCTCGGCCTGTACGTCCGCAGCCCCGGCCTGATGCTGCTCGGCGTCGTGCCGGCGCTGCTTTCCGGGGTGCTCTTCGTCACCGCGTTCGCCACGCTGGTGTACTTCGTCGACGACCTGGCGGCGCTGCTCACGCCCTTCGCCGACGGCTGGTCGGCCACCTGGCGCGGCCTGCTCCGGGTGGTCGCCGGGCTGGCCCTCCTCGGGCTGGGCGGCCTGCTCGCGGTGGTCGCGTTCACCGCCGTCACCCTGGTCATCGGCGACCCGTTCTACGAGAAGATCTCCGAGCGCGTGGAGGAGCGGTACGGCGGCACGCCGAACGCCGTCGACGTGCCGTTCTGGTCGTCGCTGCGGCGCAGCGCGGCCGACTCCCTGCGGTTGGTGGCGCTGTCGGTGCTGTTCGGGGTGCCCCTCTTCGCCGCCGGCCTCATCCCGGTCGTGGGCCAGACCGTGGTGCCGGTGCTCGGCGCGGCCGTGGGTGGCTGGGTGCTCGCGGTGGAGCTGACCGGTGCGCCGTTCTACCGGCGCGGCAAGCGGCTGCCGGAGCGGCGTGCCGCACTGCGGGCGGACCGTCCGACCGCCCTCGGCTTCGGGACGGCGGTCTTCGTCTGCTTCCTGATCCCGCTCGGCGCGGTGCTGCTCATGCCGGCCGCCGTCGCCGGTGCCACGCTGCTGGCCCGTCGCGTGCTCGGCCAGCCGACGACGGAGGGCTGACCGTGGAGATCACCCTGGTCGAGGGCGACATCACCGCCCAGCGGGTCGACGTCATCGTCAACGCCGCCAACTCGTCCCTGCTGGGTGGCGGGGAAGTCGACGGTGTACGGCTGGCCGCTGGAGGACGCCGTCCGCCAGGGGCTGTCGGTGCTTCGGTCGGCACGGCCCGTCAACGTCACCGAGGCGCGGCTGGTCCTGTTCGGCGCGGACACGTACGCGGTCGCCGAGCGGGTGCTCGCCGGCTGATCAGGTCAGCTCGCGCAGGCAGGACCACTGGGACGCCACCGGGCGGTAGCCGAGCCGGGCGTTGATGGCGAGCATCGGCGCGTTCGCCTCGTCGTTGCCCGTGTACGCGACGGTCACCCCGTCGGCGGCGGCCCGGTGCAGGGCGGCCAGCTTCGCCGCGGTCGCCAGCCCGCGTCCCCGGTGCTCCGGGGCGGTGCCCGTGTAGTCCGACCACATCCGCGCGCCGTCCCGCTTCACCAGGCTGATCGCGGCCAGGACGCCGTCGACCTCCGCGCCCGTGCTGGCCTCCCGGTCCAGCCCGACGTTGTCCCACGTGTCGGCCCGCCAGTGCTCGTACGTGAGAGCGTCGGTCGGCACGTCCCCGGGCTCGTCGACGCTGGCGGCCACATCCACCTGGTACACCCGGTGCGGGTCGACACCGGCCAGGGAGACCAGGCGCACCCCGGCGGGGGCGGCCGGCAGCGGCGGCAGCGACCCGAGGTCGAGAGCGGAGAAGCGTTCCTCCCGGCTCGGTGTGAAGCCGCGCCGCCGGGCGTACGGCAGCGCCTCCGGCAGCACCCGCCCGCGCAGCACCGGTAGCCGGAGCGGGGCGAGATGGTCCAGGGCGGCGTCCAGGAGCCCACTGCCGATACCGCGTCCCCGGTGCTCGGGGTGGACGTGCAGGAGCGAGATCTCGCCCACCGGGCGGGTGGAGCTGGTGTTACGGAACGTGGAGACCCAACCGACGATCTCGCCCTGAATCTCGGCGACGAAGGCCGTCCAGTGCCGGTCTCGTGGCGGCTGCGCGATCATCTGCCGGGTCGACGGGACGCCGCGCACCAGGTACGGCAGGACGTGGGCGCGCAGCGCCACGACGGCCGGAGCGTCGTCCGGCACGGCGGTACGGATCCGCACGTCAGCTCTCCGCCGGGACGGCGGCGACGGCTTCGACCTCAACGAGCTGGTCGGGGTAGCCGAGGACGGCCACACCGAGCAGGGTGCTGGGTGGGTCGTGGTCGCCGAACGCGTCCCGGACCACCTGCCAGACGGTCACCAGGTCGGGGCGGTGCGCCGACGCCACGTAGACCGTGGTCTTGACGACGTCGGCGACGCGGGCGCCGGCCGCCGCGAGCGCGGTCTCCAGGTTGGCCATCACCTGCCGGGCCTGGGCGGCGTGGTCACCGGGGGCGACGGTACGACCCTCGCGGTCCAGCGGGCACGCGCCGGCGGTGAAGACGAGGCGCGTCGCTGACTCGACCGTGGCGACGTAGGCGTACTCGGCATCGGCGAGCGCGGGGACGTGGCGGAGATGGGGCACGGCCCGACGCTAGCCGCGCCCCGGCGGGAGCTCGACCCAATTTCGGGGTGTTAACAGGGGGCCCTTCCTCTACCGGAGGCGTTAAGAAGGGGCCCTTCCTTCAGGCGGACTCGCGTACCACCAGCTCCGTCGGGAGGATCACCACCCGCTCGATCGGCTCGCCGGCGGCGAGGCGCAGCAGTTGCCGGGTCATCTGCCGGCCGATCTGCTGGATCGGCTGGCGGACGGTGGTGAGCGGCGGCTCGGTGTACGCGGCGGTCTCGATGTCGTCGAAGCCGATCACCGCGACGTCGTCCGGCACCCGCCGCCCCGCCTCGCGGAGCGTCCGCAGGGCGGCGTGCGCCATCAGGTCGGAGGCGGCGAAGACCGCGTCCAGGTCCGGGTGCTCGGCGAGGAGCTGCCGCATCGCCGCCGCCCCGGACTCGCGGGTGAAGTCCCCGACGGCGACGATCTCGGGCAGCCCGGCGGCGGCCACCGTCTCGCGGTAGCCGGTGAGCCGCTCGATGCCGGCCACCATGTCCTGCGGGCCGGCGATGGTGGCGATGCGCCGCCGGCCGCCGTCGATCAGGTGCCGCACCGCCCGGTTCACCCCGCCGACGTGGTCGACGTCCACGTACGGCACGTCCTCGTCGCCGAGCGGCCGGCCGCTGCACACCACGGGGATGCCCAGCCGGGCCAGCCGGCCGGGCAGTGGGTCGGCGCCGTGCAGGGAGGCGAACAGCACCCCGTCCACGTGCCGGCCGGTGGTGTACCGCTCCACGCGCTCGTGCCCGCCCGGCGAGCCGGCCAGCATCAGCACCAACTGCTTGTCGGCCGCCTCCAACTCCTGGGCCGCCCCCCGGATGATGCCGGGGAAGACCTGGTCGTCGGAGAAGACCCGGGTCGCCGCCTCGGGCATGACCAGCGCGATCGAGTCGGTCCGCTGGGTGACCAGGCTGCGGGCGGCCAGGTTCGGCACGTACCCCAGCTCGGCGACCGCGCGGCGCACGGCCTCGCGGATCGGCTCGGCCACGGTGGTGGAGCCGTTCACCACGCGGGAGACCGTGGCCCGGGAGACCCCGGCCCGCCGGGCCACCGCCTCGAGCGTCGGTCGTTGCGCCGTCGTCATCGCCGTCGTACCCCCGCTCGTCACAGCCCGTTCCGGGAGATCACCTCCTGGTACCAGCGGGCGCTCGCCTTCGGTGTGCGCCGCTGGGTCAGGTAGTCGACGTGGACGATCCCGAACCGCTTCCGGTAACCCTCGGCCCACTCGAAGTTGTCCAGGAACGACCATACGCAATAGCCGCGCAGATCCACTCCCCGGGCGATGGCCTCGTGTGCCGCCCGTAGGTGCCCGTCGAGGTACGCGATCCGGTCGGTGTCGACGATCTCCCCGGCCGGGTCGCTCCCGGTCTTGTCCGGGAACGCCGCGCCGTTCTCGGTGACCAGCAGCGGCACTCCCGGGTAGTCGGTGGCGAGGCGTTCCAGCATCCGGGTGAGCCCGGCCGGCTCGATCATCCAGCCCATGTCGGTGAGCGGACCGGCGGGCGGCAGGAACTCCACCGCGCCGTCGGTGCCCGGGTACGCTCCGCCGCCCCCGGCGCCGTCCGGCCGTCCGGCGACGTAGGTGGGCGCGTAGTAGTTGACCCCGAGCAGGTCGATCGGCGCGGCGATCAGCTTCTCGTCCCCGTCCCGGAGGAACGTCGGCTCGACGATCCGCGCGACGTGCTCCAGCACGTCCTCCGGGTAGGCCGCCCGCAGCAGCGGATCCAGGAAGATCCGGTTCTGCAGGCCGTCGACCAGGCGTACCGCGGCGGCGTCCGCCGCGCTGTCCGGGTCGGCCGGGCGGATGTCGCCGGTGTTGAGCGTGATCCCCACGGTCTCCGCGCCGGCCGCCCGCAGCGCCCGGGCCGCCAGGCCGTGCCCGAGCAGCAGATGGTGTACGGCGGTGAAGGCCGCCCCCGCGTCCTGCACCCCGGGGGCGTGCACCCCGTTGCCGTATCCGAGGTAGGCCGAGCACCACGGCTCGTTGAGCGTGGTCCAGGTGCGGACCCGGTCGCCGAGCCGGGCGTGCACGGCGGTGGCGTACGTGGCGAAGTGCTCGGCGGTCTCCCGCTCGGTCCAGCCGCCCCGGTCCTCCAGCGTCTGTGGCAGGTCCCAGTGGTAGAGCGTGACGATCGGCTCGATGCCCCGGTCGAGCAGCGCGTCGACAAGCCGGTCGTAGAAGTCCAGGCCGCGCGGGTTGACCGGACCGACGCCGTCGGGCTGGATCCGCGGCCAGGCGACCGAGAACCGGTACGCGTGCAGCCCCAGCTCCGCCATCAGGGCCACGTCGTCGGCGTACCGGTGGTAGTGGTCGCAGGCGACGTCACCGGTGTGGCCCTGGTGGACCTTGCCGGGTGTACGGCTGAAGGTGTCCCAGATCGACGGGCCGCGACCGCCGTCGCGGACCGCACCCTCGATCTGGTACGCCGCGGTGGCGGCGCCCCAGCGGAAGTTCTCCGGAAATCGCAGCTCGTTCACTGAGCCTTCTTTCGTTCGCGACTGCGGGGCTCGCAACCCCGGCTCACTCCTCGCGCTCACGCCTTGACCGCACCTTCCATGATCCCGCCGATGATCTGGCGGCCGAACAGGACGAAGACCAGCAGCAGCGGGAGCGTCGCGATGGCCGTGCCGGTGAAGACCTGCGACATGTCCTGGTAGTACCCGTCCGACAGGGCCCGCAACGACAGCTGCACGGTCGGGTTCTCCGGGTCGTTGAGCACCGCGTACGGCCAGAGGAAGTCGTTCCAGGTGGTCATGAACGTGAGCAGGCCGAGGACCGCGGCGGCCGGGCGGAGCGCCGGCAGCACGACGTTCCAGTAGATGCGCGCCGTGCCGCAGCCGTCGACCCGGGCCGCCTCGATCAGCTCGGTGCTGACCGCCTGCGCCGCGTACTGGCGCATCATGAACACCCCGAACCCGGTGACCAGGGCGGGGACGATCACGGCGGGCAGGCGGTCGTTCCAGTTCAACTTGGTCATCAGCATGTACAACGGGATGACGCCGAGCTGGGTCGGCACCATCATCGTCGCGATGATGACCATGAGCAGGGCGTTCCGCCCGCGGAAGCGCAGCTTCGCGAAGGCGAACCCGGCCAGGGTGGAGAAGAAGACCACCGACACGGTCACGGTGCTCGCCACGATCGCCGAGTTGATCAGACCGGTGAGGAAGTACGCGTCGGTGTTGGCGAAGAGCCGGGAGATGTTCGCGCCCAGGTTGCCGCCGGGGGTGACCGGCGGGGGGAGCTGACCCATCGCGTCGCTGGACCGGCTGGCCACCACGAACATCCACCAGATCGGGAAGATCGAGGAGAACGCGGCGACCACCAGGGCGCCGTACGTGAGCGGGCTGGCCCGCCAGAGCCGGCTCATCCCCGGCCCCCCTTCCGGCCGCCCGTGCGGGTTCCCACGCCGGTGCCGAGCCGGCGGATGATCAGCACGTTGACCACCGCCACGACGGCGATGAGCGCGAAGAGCAGCCACGCCACGGCCGAGCCGTACCCGAAGTTGTAGTACGGGGCGAACGCGTTCTCGAACATGTACATCGTCACCGTCTGTGACTCCCGGGACGGCCCACCGCGGATCGCGTTGGTCCCGGAGTGGAAGAGGCGGGGCTCGGTGAAGAGCTGGAGCCCGCCGATGGTGGAGATGATGACCGCGAAGATGATCGTCGGCCGGAGCAGCGGGACGGTGATCGACCAGAACTGCCGGGCCCGGCTCGCCCCGTCGATCGCCGCGGACTCGTACAGGTCACGGGGGATGGCCTGCATGGCGGCGAGGAAGATCAGCGCGTTGTAGCCGGTCCAGCGCCAGTCCACCATCGTGGAGATGGCGACCCAGGAGGCGACGCGGTTGGCCTTCCAGTCGATCGCGTCGACGCCGATCAGGTCGAGCAGCCAGTTGACCATGCCGAACTCGCGGCCGAACAGGACCCCGAAGACGATCGCCACCGCGGCGGTGGAGGTGACGTTGGGGACCAGCACCGCCATCCGCCAGCCGGTCCGGGCGCGGAGCTGACGGTTGAGCAGGTTCGCCAGCCAGAGCGCGGCGAGCAACTGCGGGACGGTGGAGATGACGAAGATGCCCAGGGTGTTGACGACCGCGTGCCAGAAGTCCGCGTCGGCCAGCAGCCGGGTGTAGTTCTCCGCGCCGATGAACGTCGGGTTGGTGCCGAGCAGGTCCCACTCGTGCAGGGAGACCCAGAGGGTGTAGCCCAGCGGGTACGCCCCGAAGACCGCGAAGAGCAGGAAGAACGGGGCGATGTAGAGGTAGGGCGACCAGCGTGTGTCGAACCGGCTGAGCCGGTAGGAGCGGATGGGCCGCGAGGATGGTGCCGCCGCCACGGGCGGCCGGGCGTCAAGCTGAACGCTCATGCCCGCGTACTCCTTTCCACGCCGCCCGCTCCCCACCGGCCCCGGCGCGACGGTTCGCGGGGCCGGTGGGGAAGCGGGGAGCGGCTACTTGGCGGCGGCCTTCTTCGCGTTCGTCACCGCGTCGGTCCAGCCCTGCCCGGGCGTACGCTGCCCCAGCTCCACGGTGCGGACGGCGTTCTCCACCTCGGTGCGGACGGCCTGGTTCTTCGGGCCCATGTAGACCGGCTTCAGGCTCTTGGCGCCGGCGGCGAAGATCTGGCCCACCGGGGCGTCGGAGAAGTACGCGTTGGTGGCCCCGGCGACGGCCGGGTCCTCGAGCGCCTGCGGTGACGAGGGCAGCGGGCCCTTGGCCTTGAACGCGCCGATCTGGCCCTTGGCGCTGGTCAGGAACTTGGCCAGCTTGACCGCCTCGTCCTGGTGCTTGCTCTGCTTCGGCACGGCGAGGTAGGAGCCGCCCCAGTTGCCGCCGTTGCCGGGCACCCGGGCGATGTCCCACTTGCCCTTGGCCGCCGGGCCGGCGTTGCCCTCGATGACGCCGGTCATCCAGGCCGGGCAGGCGATGGTGGCGAACTTGGCCTGCTTGAACGCGGAGACCCACTCCTCGGACCACGCGCCGTACTTTCCGGACAGGCCGGAGTCGATGATGTCCATGGTGGTGTCCCAGGCCTGCTTCACCGCCGGGTTGGTGTCGACCACCAGGTTGTCGCTGGTGTCGTAGTAGTGGTAGCCCGAGGTGTTGCCGGCGGTCTGGAGCACGATCGTGTTGAACGTGTTGGTGGCCGCGTCCAGGAATGACGCCCCGGTCTTCGCCGCCGCGAACTTCTCGCCGGCGCGGATGTAGTCCGGCCAGGTCGGCCAGAGCGCCGACACGGCGTCCCGCTCGGTGGGCAGGCCGGCCTTGGCGAACAGGTCCTTGCGGTAGCACATCGCCATGCCGCCGACGTCGGTGCCGAGACCGATGAGCTGCTTGCCGTCGGCGGTGAGGCCGGCGTTCCACTTCCAGTCGAGGAAGTTGCCCTTCAGCTCGGCCGCGCCGTGGTCGAGCAGGTTGACGAAGTTGCCCGGGTTGGCCTTGTACTCGACCAGCAGGCCCTCCTCGATCGCGACCACGTCGCCGGCGCCCTTGCCGGCGGCGAGCCACTGGGTGAGCTTCGGCGAGTACTCGTCGAGGTTGCCGCCGGTGCCCCGCTCGACGATCTTCACGCCGGGGTTGGCGGCCATGTACTCCTTGTACAGCTCGTCGTAGCCGAACTGGCCGAACACGTCGACGGTCAGCGTGACCGTGCCGTCGCCGGCGTCGTCGCCGCCCCCGCCGCAGGCGGTGGTGGCGAGCAGGGTGGTGGCGGCGAGAAAGGCGACCGCCGCGAGGCGGCGGCGCGAGGTGGCACCCATGTCTCGGACCCCTCTCAGGTCGGGTGGGTGGTCGTGGGTGAATCTGAGAGAGCGCTCTCTCACAGCCTCACCTGCCGCCGCGCCGGATGTCAAGAGAGCGCTCTCTCGCCCCGTCGCCCCGTGCCGCAACAGGCCGCTTACACGGAAAGAGTGGCTGTTCCGGCGCGAACAGCCACTCTTTCCGCGAAAGTGCGCCTCTTGGGGGCGGGGGCGGGGCGGGGGGTGGGGTGGGTCAGCCGACCCGGAGGCCGCCCAGGAGGTTGCGGTCGCCGGCCACGGTCAGGGTGTCGAAGCTGACCCGGCCCCACAGCGCCAGCAGCAGGTCGCTGGCCGTGCCGACGACCTGGACCCGGGCGTGGTGGTCGTCGTGGTCGAGGATGGTCGCGGTGTCCAGCAGGGCCACGCCCTCGCCGCGCAACCGCAGGAACCACTCCTGGGCCGCGTCGGGAGCCGACAGGTGCACCACCCCGTGCCACGGCCCGCCCGGCTGGCGCCGCCCGGCGGGCAGCCAGGTGTCCAGCACCTCGCTCACCCCGTCGGCCGCGAGCTTCGCCTCGACCGGCTCACCGGCGGCGATGGCGAGCTGGGCGTCCCAGCGGTGCACCGCCGTCTCGTGCGCCATCCGGCGCGGCCAGAAGCCGGCCTTCTTCGGCTGGGGCGCCCAGTTCCACGCCGGTGCCTCCGGGTCGAGCGTGTCGAAGCGGGCCATGAGCTGGTCGTACGCCTGCTGCCAGAGTCGGAGCGGGGTCTCGCCTGGACCCGGCTCGACCGGCTGGGCGCGGCCGGACGGTGCGGTGGTGGCGGACGTCCCGGCGATGCCGTGGACCCAGCGGTAGATCCCGGCGAGGTGCAGCGTCAGGTCGGTCACCGTCCAGCCGGGGCAGGACAGCACCGGCGTCTCGGCGGGTGCCTCGGCCACCGCCGCGGCGAACGCCCGGCCCTCCGCCCGGAGCGCCCCGATCCAGAAGTCCTTTGTGCCGTGCAGTCTGCTCATCGCCATCCTCCCGGGGGTGACCGGGCCACCAGTGGGCGCCCCGGCTACCCCTCAGCCTAGGGTGAAGGGCGTGTCAGACGTCCATACCCAACCGACAACCGGGGCCGAACGGGACGCCGAGTGCCACCTGGCGCCGTACACGACACTGCGCCTGGGCGGCCTGGCGACCCGCGTCGTCACGGCCACCACCGCCGACGAGATCGTCCGCGCCGTGTGGGAGGCGGGTGAGCGAGACGAGCGGATCCTGATCCTCGCCGGGGGCAGCAACGTGGTGATCGGTGACGCCGGCTTCCCCGGGACCGTGGTGCTGGTCCGCTCCCGAGGCCTCCAGGTCGTCGCGGAGGACGCCGACATCGTGACCGTACGTGTCGAGGCCGGCGAGCCGTGGGACGAATTCGTCGCCGCCACGGTGGCCAACGGCTGGTCCGGCCTCGAGTGCCTCTCAGGGATCCCCGGCTCCACCGGCGCCACCCCGATCCAGAACGTCGGCGCGTACGGGCAGGAGGTCGCGGAGACCATCACCGGCGTGCAGGTCTACGACCGGGTGGCCGGCACCACCGACCGGATCACCGCCGCCGACTGCGGCTTCATGTACCGGTCCAGCATCTTCAAGTACAGCGACCGGTGGGTGGTGCTGTCGGTCGACTTCCGGCTCGCGCGGTCGCCGCTGTCCGGCCCGATCCGGTACGCGGAACTGGCCCGGGCGCTCGGCGTCGAGGTGGGTGACCGGGTGCCGCTGGCCGACACGCGTGCCGCCGTGCTGCGGTTGCGGGCCGGCAAGGGCATGGTGCTCGACCCCGCCGACCCGGACACCTGGTCGGTCGGGTCGTTCTTCACCAACCCGGTGCTCGACCGGGCCGCGTACGAGCGCCTGCGGGAGCGGGCCGCCGACGTCGGTGAGCCGCCGTCCTGGCCCGGAGCCGGGGACACGGTGAAGGTCAGCGCGGCCTGGCTGATCGACAAGGCCGGCTTCGGCAAGGGCCACCCCGGTCCGGACGGCGCCGTCACCATCTCCACCAAGCACACCCTGGCCCTGACCCACCGCAGCGGCACCGCCCGCACCGCGGATCTGGTGGCCCTGGCCCGCGAGATCCGCGACGGCGTGGAGTCCCGCTTCGGCGTGACCCTGCACCCCGAACCCGTCCTGGTGAACTGCACTCTGTAACCGCGGGGGCCCGGCCCGTGTTGATCATGAGGTTGACGGCGATGTGGATCTCCTTCACTGCCGCCAACCTCATGATCAACGGGGTCGGTGGGGGGTTACGGCGGGCCAGGGGACGGTCAGTTCGCCGTGGCGCCAGCGGCGGGGGCGGTCGAGGATCGGCCAGCCGGCCTCGCGGACTGCGGTCACCGTCCGCAGCCAGCGTTGGCGGGGCCCGTAGGGGGCGTAGGGGGCCGCTGACCGCCAGGCGGTCTCCAGGGCCGTGAGCAGGGCGTGGACGGGTTCGCCGTCGACGTTGCGGTGGATCAGCGCCTTCGGGAGACGTTCGGCGAACTGGGCGGGGCTCTCCAGGGTGGTCAGCTTCGCCGCGAGGGTCAGCGAGCGCGGTCCGTCCGCGTCGAGCAGCACCCAGGAGCCGAGCCGGCCCAGCTCGTCGCAGGTCCCCTCGACCAGCCGGCCGCCCGGGGCGAGCGCCCCGGTCATCGTCGCCCAGGCGCCGGCGACCTCGCTCTCGTCGTACTGGCGCAGCACGTTGAACGCGCGGACCAGGGCGGGGCGGAGCCCGGCCAGTTCGAAGCCGCCCCGGGCGAAGGTGAGCCACGGCGGGTCGGCGGCGGGCTGGGCGGCGGCGACGCGTACCGGATCGATCTCCAGCCCGACCACCCGCACGTCGGCGCGGACCGCGGCGGCCAGCCGGGCCCGCAGTTCGACGGCCGTGACCGGGGTGGCGCCGTAGCCGAGGTCGACCACCAGCGGGTCGGCGGCGGCCCGTACGGTCTCCCCGCAGGCGTCGACGATCCAGTTGTCCACCCGGCGCAGCCGGTTGGGGTTGGTCGTGCCGCGGGTGACGACGCCCAATGGACGCCGCACCGACCCGGCCATCACACTCAGCCGACCCGGTGCACCTTGTGCTGGGCGGCCTGCGCCAGCGGGCGGACCACCAACCGGTCGATGTTGACGTGGTGCGGCCGGGTGGCGCACCAGGCGATGCAATCGGCGACGTCGTCGGCGACCAGCGGGTCGGGAACCCCGGCGTAGACGGCCGCCGCGCGGTCGGGGTCCCCGTCGAAGCGGACCAGTGAGAACTCGTCGGTCTTCACCATCCCGGGGTCGATCTCGACGACCCGGACCGGCCGGCCGCACAGCTCCAGGCGCAGCGTGCCGGCGATGGCGGTCTGCGCGTGCTTGGCGGCCGCGTAGCCGCCCCCGCCCTCGTACACGGTGAAGCCGGCGGTCGACGACACGACGACGATCGTGCCGGCGCCGGAGGACTCCAGGGCGGGCAGCAGCGCCTGGGTCACCCGCAGGGTGCCGAGCACGTTCACGTCGTACATCCACTGCCAGTCGCCGACCGAGCCGGTCTCCACCGGGTCCAGGCCGCGCGCACCCCCGGCGTTGTTGACCAGCAGGGTGACCGGCCCGGGCGCCGCCGCGGCCGCGGCCGCGAGCCCGGCCACCGACTCGTCGGAGGTGACGTCGCAGGCCACCGCGGTGGCCGAGCCCCCGGCGCCCGCGATCTCCGCGACCAGGTCGGCGAGCCGGTCGGTACGCCGCGCGGCGGCCAGCACGTGGAAGCCCTCGGCGGCGAGCCGGCGGGCGGTGGCCGCACCGATCCCGCTGGACGCTCCGGTGACGACGGCGACTGAGGTCATCCGCTCATTCTCACCCCCGGCCGGGGCCGGTGGCGCGATGAGGTCCGTCACGCCCGGGAACGCCGGGAGGCATTACCGATCCCCGATCGGGAAGATGACATCCGGCGTGGAGGTTGACCGAGAGGCGCCGGTCGTGCGGAACGGCAACAACCGTGACAGAGGGAGCGGACGTGGCGGAACAGCACACCGGTGTCGGTCGTCAGCGAGGTGCCCGTCCGTGGCCGCGGCCCCGCCGCATCGCGACGCTCTCCGTGCACACCTCGCCGCTGCACCAGCCGGGCACCGGCGACGCCGGCGGCATGAACGTCTACATCGTGGAGGTCGCGCGGCGGCTGGCCGAGGCGGACGTCGAGGTGGAGATCTTCACCCGGGCCACCTCCGGTGACCTGCCCCCGGTGGTCGAGATGATGCCCGGCGTCCATGTCCGGCACATCACCTCCGGCCCCCTGGAGGGGCTGACCAAGGAGGAGCTGCCCGGTCAGCTCTGCGCGTTCACCGCCGGGGTGCTGCGGGCCGAGGCCTCCCGCCCGCCGGGCCACTACGACCTGATCCACTCGCACTACTGGCTCTCCGGCCAGGTCGGCTGGCTGGCCAAGGAGCGGTGGGGCGTGCCGCTCGTCCACAGCGCGCACACTCTCGCCAAGGTGAAGAACGCGCAGCTCGCGGCCGGGGACCGGCCGGAGCCCAAGGCCCGCGTGATCGGCGAGGAGCAGGTCGTCGCCGAGGCCGACCGCCTGGTCGCCAACACCAAGGTCGAGGCCGGCGACCTCATCGACCGGTACGACGCCGACCCGACCCGGGTCGCCGTGGTGGAGCCCGGCGTGGACCTGGCCCGGTTCCGGCCCGCCACCGGCGACCGGGACCTGGTCCGGCTCGCCGCCCGCCGCCGGCTCGGCCTGCCCGGGAACGGGTACGTGGTGGCGTTCGTCGGCCGGATCCAGCCGCTCAAGGCACCGGACGTGCTGATCCGCGCGGTGGCGGCGCTCCGGGAGCGGGATCCCGCGCTGGCCGGTGAGCTGACCGTGGTGATCTGCGGCGGCCCCAGCGGCAGCGGGCTCGACCGGCCGACCGCGCTGATCGAGCTGGCCGCCTCGCTCGGCGTGACCGACCGGGTACGGTTCCTGCCGCCGCAGACCGGTGACGCCCTGGCCGCCCTGTACCGGGCCGCCGATCTGGTGGCGGTGCCGTCGTACAACGAGAGCTTCGGTCTGGTGGCGCTGGAGGCGCAGGCCTGCGGCACGCCGGTCGTGGCGGCTGCGGTCGGCGGCCTGGTCACCGCCGTCCGCGACCAGGTGAGCGGTGTCCTCGTCGGCAGCCACGACCCGGTCGACTGGGCCCGTACGCTCGCGCACCTGCTGCCGGACGCCGGCCGCCGGGCGGAGTTGGCCCGGGCCGCGGAACGACACGCCCGCAACTTCTCCTGGGACCGCACCGTCTCCGGCCTGCTGGACGTCTACGGCGAGGCGATGTCCGAACACCGCGCCCGTCTGACGTCCGAACTCGCCACCTGCTCCTGGTGAACGGGCGCCGCGCGGGTCTGCCGGCGCGACCGTAGAGTGGGGGCGATGAGCGGCAAGAGCGACCTCGGGGCGTTGATCGAGTCGGTCTGCGACGAGCGGGACCTGGCCTGGGAGTCCACCGGCCCGAACTCGTATGCGGTCACCCTGCCCGGCACACACAAGCTCAAGACGGCCTGCAACCTGATCGTCGGCGAGCACGCCCTGCGGATCGAGGCGTTCGTGATGCGCCAGCCGGACGAGCGCCGCGACGAACTCTGGGCGTGGCTGCTCCAGCGCAACGCCCGCATGTACGCGGTCTCCTTCTCCATCGACGCGGTCGGCGATGTCTACCTGACCGGTCGGGTCAACCCGGCGGGGGTCGACGCCGACGAACTGGACCGGCTGCTCGGTGCGGTGCTGACGTACGCCGACGAGTCCTTCGACACCATGCTGGAGATCGGCTTCGGCACGTCGATCCGCCGGGAATGGGAGTGGCGGGTCAAGCGCGGCGAATCCACCGCGAACCTCGCGGCCTTCGCGCACCTCTTCGAGCCCTCGGCTGCGGGGACCGGACCGGCCGCCGGCGGCACCGGATCGCCCGCCGCCGGCACCGGATCGGCCGCCGGAGGTTCGGACCGGTCCTGACGGGTATGCCGCACCGCGCGGTGCGGCACTTGGGACCCGCCGCGTGCCGAGGACGGACTGTCGAGGAGCGTGAGCGTCCCATGGCTCAGCGAAGCAGCTCAGGTCGCGGCGGGACTGCGACCCGGAGCAAACGGCAGGCGGGGAACCAGACCCCGAACACCCCGCAGATCTCCGAAACCGCGATCTCGCGGATGAAAGTGGACGAGATTCGAGGGCGGTTGCGCCGGCACGGGGTGTCCGGCGTCTCCGCGCTGCGCAAGCCGGAACTGGTGAAGACGTTGGCACAGGCGTTGCGGTCGGCGCGGCGGGGCGGCGGGGCGGCCCGGACGGCCACCGGCCCCGCGGGGCGGGCGGCCGGCACGAGGGCGTCGGCGGGCCGCGCGGCGGCGACGAAGAAGGCGGCCGGGCGTACCGCGAAGGCGGCACCGTCCCGGGCGAAGGCCGCGCCGGCGAACAAGACCGCGCCCGCGAAGAAGGCCGCCGTGAGGAAGGCGGCCGCAAAGAAGGCTGCCGCCCGCAAGGCGGCCCCCGCGAAGAAGGCGGTGGCGGCGAAGAGGGCCGCGCCGGCGAAGAAGGCCGCGCCGGCGAAGAAGGCCGCGCCGGCGAAGAAGGCGGTGGCGGCGAGGAAGGCCGCGCCGGCGAAGAAGGCGGTGGCGGCGAGGAAGGCGGTGGCGGCGAAGAGGGCCGCGCCGGCGAAGAAGGCCGCGCCGGCGAAGAAGGCGGTGGCGGCGAGGAAGGCAGCGGCGGCGAAGAAGGCGCCGGCGGCGAGGAAGGCAGCGGCGGCGAAGAAGGCGCCGGCGGCGAGGAAGGCAGCGGCGGCGAAGAAGGCGCCGGCGGCGAGGAAGGCAGCGGCGGCGAAGAAGGCGCCGGCGGCGAGGAAGGCAGCGGCGGCGAAGAAGGCGCCGGCGGCGAGGAAGGCAGCGGCGGCGAAGAAGGCGCCGGCGGCGAGGAAGGCAGCGGCGGCGAAGAAGGCGCCGCCCGCGAAGAAGGCAGCGGCGGCGAAGAAGGCAGCGGCGGCGAAGAAGGCGCCGCCCGCGAAGAAGGCAGCCGCGGCGAGGAAGGCAGCGCCGGCGAGGAAGGCGGGGGCGGCCCCGACCGGCGCCGGGGCTACGGCGACACGGACCGGGCGGTTCACGTCGCGCTCGGCTCGGTCGTCGCAGGTCATCTCGTCGCCGGCCGACCGGCCGGAGCGTCCCGGGCGGAGCCTCGTCACCGCCAACCACGACGTCATCCGGCGGTGGGCGCAGGAGCGCAACGCGAGGCCGGCCACGATCGCGGGTACGGAGCGCGAGGGCCGCGCCGGTGTGCTCACGTTCAACATGCCGGGCTACCGGGAGAGCAGCCGGGTACGGGAGATCACGTGGGACGAGTGGTTCCGGACCTTCGACCTGCGGAAGCTGAACCTGATCTACCAGGAGCAGATGCGGGACGGCCGGCAGAGCAACTTCTTCCGGACCGAGTCACCCGATCGTGAGGATGCCTGAGTGTTTGCGGGAATGGCCGGCGGGTATGCGCTGTTGGCCACAGGGAAGACCCGTGACGGCGGTGACACCGGGTGGGACACCGGTGATGTGACCGGCGAGACAGCCGGTTCAGGTTGAATCCGCAATCCGGGCGAACTAACTTTATTGCACCGTGCCGCGCTCGGTTCCGTTCGGGGGAGCGGAGGATCGATCAGATCCGTGCAACGAGCGAGGCGCGGGGGACGGGTGGACCAGCACCGTTGGGGGACGGTGGCCACCTGTTTGGACCGGCGGCGCGAGCGGGCGCCGCTTACGGGGGTGAGTGCCGCCCGCCGCCGCCGGTCATACGCGCGAACGCCCACCACGACCTGTTCGTGGTGGGCGTTTCGTGTGCGCGGCGCCCCGGGTCACCTCCGGGAGGCCAGCGCCGGCTCCGGCCGTTCGGTGGCCCGGCGCCGGGCGGCGACGCGGCGCTCGCGCGGCGGGCCCGCGAGCAGGTGGCAGCCGGCGGCGAGCAGGCCCAGGGCGCCGACGATCAGCCAGTGCCGCTCGCCGAGGTACTGGAGGCTCACGCCGCCGAGGGTGGGCGCGACGAACGACGCCGCCGGGAACGCGAGGTAGAAGACCGACTGGTACCGGGCCCGCAGCTCGGGTGGGGCCAGGTCGGCGTTGATCTGGGCGTTGGGCGGGGCGGCGAGCATCTGGCCCACCGTCCAGACCACCGCCGCGACCAGGTAGACCCAGAGGTCGTCGGCGACGGCGAGGGCCGCGAAGCCCGCCGCGAGCAGGGCCGTCGAGACGGCCAGGACGTGGTCCTTGCGGTGCCGGTCGATCAGCCGCGGCACGAAGAGCTGCCCCACCACGATGAGCACGCCGCCGAGCGCCATCACGGCGCCGTACGCCGAGGGACGCAGCCCGTCCGCGCGCATGGCGAGCGGCATGATCGTGGAGGTCTGCATGGTCAGCACGGCCAGCACGAAGGTCAGCCCGACGAAGATCAGGAACACCCGGTCGGTCAGCGCGGTGTGCAGCCCCGGCCGCCGCACCCGCCCGGCCCGGTCCGTCCGGCCGGCCCGGTCCGCCTGCCGAGCCCGGCCCGCCTGCCGAGCCCGGTCCGGCCACCCGGCCCGCCGGGCGCGGCGGGTGTCCGGGAGCGTCTCGGGCACCTTTACGGCGATCACCAGCGCCGCGATCAGGGTCGCCCCGGCGTCGACCAGGAAGAGCGCGACGAAGCTCGCCTCGGCGAGGACACCGGCGAGCAGCGACGCGACTGCCATGCCGAGGTTGAACGCCCAGAACTGGAGGTTGAAGGCCCGCGACCGCCGTTCCTCGGGCACCACGTCGACGATGGCCGCGACGAAGGCGGGACTGGGCATCGAGTGGGCCACGCCGACCAGGGCGCTGAGAACGGCGATGAGCAGCAGATGCCGGCTGAACGCGAGCGCGACCATCAGTGCGGTCGTACCGAGGTGGGCGGCGAGCAGGGTGGCCCGCCGCCCCCAGCGGTCGGCGAGGACCCCGCCGAGCAGCACGCCGGCCGCTCCACCCAGCCCGTACGCCCCGACCATCGTTCCGGCCAGGCCCTCGCTCGCCCCGCGGGCCTCGGTGAGGTAGAGCGAGAGGAAGAGCATGGCGAAGGCGCCGGCGCGGTTGATCAGCAGACCGGCCCAGAGGTACCAGAACGTGGCGGGGAGCCCGCCGGCGGTGTCGTGCAGCCAGCGGCGCAGCACGTGCCCTCCGAACAGTTTTGTTTCCTAAACGAACTGTTCCCGACCGTAGGAAGGTCAACCCTTCCGCGCCAGCGTGTCGCGCGTCACGCCTCGTCGGCGGTGACCGTTGTGGTGCGCGTACCCCCGCCGGTCGTGGCCGGGACCGGCTCGGCCGGCGCGGTCGCCGCGGCCTCGCCCGCCTCCGGTGCGGGCGGCTGGAGCGCGACGACCGGGACCACCGGCGCGGTCGCGGTCCGCAGGGCGGCGGCGCGGCGCTCGCGGGCCGGTCCGGAGACCAGGTGCGCCACCGCCATCAGCCCGCCGATCACGGCGCAGCCCAGCCACAGCGCGGTGTTGCCGGCCTGCTCCCGGACCAGACCGCCGAGGACCGGCGCGGCGGCGCCGGCCACCTGCCAGGACAGCGAGAAGGCGCCCTGGTAGCGACCGCGCAGTTCGGCGGGGGAGAGTTCGGCGATCAGGGTGGCGTTGGACGGGGAGTTGAGCATCTCGCCCACGGTCCAGATCAGCACGGTCAGGCCGTAGAACCAGGCGGTCCCCGCGAACGCGGTCAGGCCGAACCCGACCCCCATCACCACCGCCGCCAGGGCGAGCACGTGCGAGCGGCTGCGCCCCTTGATCAGCCGCGGGACGAAGAGCTGGCCCACCACGATCAGCACCCCGTTCAGGGCGATCACCGAGCCGTACGTGGCGGGGGAGAGGCCCGAGTCGCCCATCGCGATCGGCAGCATCGAGATGTGCTGGAGGAACACCAGCGCGGAGAAGAGGTTCAGCGCCACGAAGCCGAGGAAGATCCGGTCGGTCAGGATGGTGCGCAGCGCCCCGGCCGGTGCGGCCGGCCGCCCGGTGGCGGCCACCACGGGCCGGCGGGTCTCCCCGACCTTGAGGAAGATGATCAGCGCGGTGACCAGCGTGGTGGCCGCGTCGACCACGAAGAGCAGCAGGTAGCCCGCCTCGGCGGCCATCCCGGCGAGCACGGCGGCGCAGGCGAAGCCGAGGTTGATCGCCCAGTAGTTCAGGGAGAAGGCGCGCAGCCGGTCCTTCTCCGGGACGACGTCGATCATCATCGCGCCGAACGCGGGCCGGGCCGCCTCGGCGAAGAGGCCGAGCAGGAGGGCGCCGAGCGCGACCGTCGACAGGTCCCGGGCGAAGCCGAGGGCCAGCATCATGGTCGCGGCGCCGAGGTGGGCGGTGAGCAGGGTCGGCCGGCGGCCCCAGCGGTCGGTGAGCGTGCCGCCGACGGTGGTGCCCACCGCGCCGCCGACGCCCCAGAGGCCCAGCACCAGGCCGGCCTGGGAGGCGGAGAAGCCCCGCTCCTGGGTGAGGTAGATGGCGAGGAAGACCAGGACGAACGAGCCGAGCCGGTTGATCAGGGTGCCGGCCCACAGGTACCAGAAGGTCCTGGGCATTCCGCCGGCGGTGTCCCGTAACCAACCCCGCATCGTCCGCACGTCGGCGCCCCCGTATTCGTAATGACCGGCGTCACTCCAGCGCCTTACAACCTAGTGCCGCCGCCGGGCGGTGGTCACCGGATTTTCCACGTGGTGGTCGTCACGACCCTTCGCGCGCGTGCGGCGGGTCGGTGGGGCAGGATGACCCGCATGACTGCTAGCGAAGGGCCTACCGTCGGGACGCTGGTCCTGCTGCGGCACGGCGAGAGCGACTGGAACGCGAAGAACCTCTTCACCGGCTGGGTGGACGTCGGCCTGACCGCCAAGGGCGAGGCGGAGGCGCGCCGCGGCGGTGAGCTGATGCGCGAGCACGACCTGCTGCCGGACGTGGTGCACACGAGCCTGCTGCGCCGGGCGATCCACACCGCCGAGCTGGCGCTGAACACCGCCGACCGGCAGTGGATCGCGGTGCGCCGGTCGTGGCGGCTCAACGAGCGCCACTACGGCGCCCTGCAGGGCAAGGACAAGAAGCAGACCCTGAACGAGTACGGCGAGGAGCAGTTCATGCTGTGGCGCCGCTCGTACGACACCCCGCCGCCGCCCATCGCGGACGACGACGAGTGGTCGCAGGTCGGCGACCCGCGCTACAAGCTGCTGCCGACCGAGTTGATGCCGCGGACGGAGTGCCTCAAGGACGTCGTCGAGCGCATGCTGCCGTACTGGTACGACTCGATCGTGCCGGACATCCTGGCCGGCCGGACGGTGCTGGTGGCGGCGCACGGCAACTCGCTGCGCGCCCTGGTCAAGCACCTCGACCAGATCAGCGACGAGGAGATCGCCAAGCTGAACATCCCGACCGGGATCCCGCTGCGGTACGACCTCGATTCAGAGCTGCGGCCGCACAAGGTGGGCGGCACCTACCTGGACGCGGAGGCGGCGAAGGCGGCCGCCGCCGCGGTGGCCAACCAGGGCCGCTGACGGATGCGACGACGGCCCCCGGTCCACCCGGACCGGGGGCCGTCGCGCGTCGCGGCTCAGCCGGCGGAGGGCGTCGTCTCGCCGGTGATCAGGTAGACGACGTGCTCGCCGGCGTTGACCGCGTGGTCGGCGAAGCGCTCGTAGAAGCGCCCGAGGAGGGTCCCGTCGATCGCGGTCTCCACCCCGTACGGCCAGTCGTCGCCGAGCAGCACGCCGAACAGGCTCTTGTGCAGGTCGTCCATGGCGTCGTCGTCGTGGTCCAGCTCGGCCGCCAGGTCGGCGTCGGGCTTGGCGAGCACGGTGGCGATCTTCCCGCCCATCCGGTCGGCGATGCCGGCCATGTCGGTGAAGATCGGCCGCAGCTCCGCCGGTACGGCCGGCGACGGGTGCCGTCGCAGTGCCGTCTTCGCCACGTGGTCGGCCAGGTCGCCCATGCGCTCGAGGTCGGCGGCGACGTGCAGCGCGGTGATCATCATGCGCAGGTCGGACGCGACCGGGGCCTGCCGGGCGAGCAGGTCGCACACCCGCTCCTCGACGTGGCGGTAGAGATCGTCGATCTCCGCGTCCCGCTGGATCACCGTCTCCGCAGCCGCCCGGTCGGCGGTGAGCAGGGCGCGGGTGGCCTGCCGCATCGCGGCGCGGACCCCCTCCGCCATGTCCACCAGCAGCTGGCTGACGAGCTGCAGATCGGCCCGGAACTCCTCGCGCATCATCACGTCCTGTGGTCGGTGCCGCCGGGCGGTGCCGGCGGGGTGGTAGTCAGGTGCGCGCCCCACGGTAGGCGGGACGGGCGGACCGCAGATGAACCCCGGTGAACGAAGCCGGACGTAACAGTGAACTTTCCCCGAAGCGAGAGGGATTCGTCCTGTTCTGGGCGGTCGCCAGGTTAACAATGACCATACGATCGCCGCGTGGAGTGGTCGGTGACGGTCGCGGTGGCCGTGGGCGTGGTGGCCGGGCTGGCGGCCGGGGTGCTGCTGCCCCGGTTCGTCCCGGCGCTGCGCGACCGTGCCGCTTCGACGGGGAGTCGCTGGTCCGGCTTCCTCTGGAGCAGGGGGAGGCTCGCGATAGCCGAGGATCCGCAGTCCGGCCTCGGCCGCCGGACGATCGACTCCCTACGGGCCGGTGTCGTCGTGCTCGATCCCGACGACGTGCCCGTCCTGGTCAACCCGGCGGCCCGCGCGATGGGGCTGCTCCGCACCGGCACCTCGCCGGGTTCGGTCGCCGCCCACCCGTTGATCCGTACGCTCGCCGGCCAGGTCCGGCGCACCGGCGTGCGGCGCGAGATCGAGCTGGACCTGCCCCGGGGCCGCGACAACGCGGGGGACCCGCTGGGCGTGCACCTGCGGGCGATGGGGCTCGGTGCCGGTTACATCGCGGTCGAGGCGGCCGACGTGACCGAGTCGCACCGGGTCGCCCGGGTCCGGCGCGACTTCGTGGCGAACGTGAGTCACGAGCTGAAGACCCCCATCGGCGCCCTGCAACTGCTGGCCGAGGCGCTGTTGGACGCCACCGAGCCGGCCGGCGAGGGGCAACCGGACCTCTCCGAGGACCTGGTCGCGGCGCGCCGGTTCGCCGAGCGGATCCAGCACGAGTCCACCCGGCTGGGGCGGCTGGTGCAGGAGTTGCTGGAGCTGACCCGGCTCCAGGGCGCCGAGCCGCAGCCGGCCCCCGAGCCGGTCTCGGTGGACTGGGTGATCGCCGAGGTCGTCGACCGTACGCGGACCAGCGCCAGCTCCCGCCGGGTGGACGTGGTGGTCGACGGCGAGCGCGGGCTGACCGTGTACGGCAGCGACACCCAACTCGCCACGGCGGTGTCGAATCTGGTCGAGAACGCCATCAACTACTCGGGCGAGGACACCACGGTCCGCATCACCGCCCGGGCGGACGACGACCACGTCACGATCGCCGTCGCCGACCAGGGCATCGGCATCGCACCGACCGACGTCGACCGGATCTTCGAGCGGTTCTACCGGGCCGACCAGGCCCGGTCCCGCGCGACCGGCGGCACCGGTCTGGGGCTCGCCATCGTCAAGCACATCGCCAGCAACCATGGCGGAAGGGTCGAGGTGTCGAGCACTCTTGGTGGGGGGTCGACGTTCACCCTCCGGCTGCCCGCCCGTCCACCGGACGACCTCCTGGCGACACTGCCCTCCGCTGGGATCGAGGCCGGCCCGGCCGAGCTTCGGCAGGTCCGACAGCAATGAAAGGACATATCCGTTGAGCCGCGTTCTGGTGGTGGAGGACGAGGAGTCGTTCTCGGACGCCCTGTCGTACATGCTCCGCAAGGAGGGCTTCGAGGTTTCTGTCGCAGCGACCGGCCCCTCCGCCCTCACCGAGTTCGACCGGACCGGCGCCGACATCGTGCTGCTCGACCTGATGCTGCCCGAGATGTCCGGCACCGAGGTGTGCCGCCAGCTCCGGCAGCGCTCGCACGTGCCGATCATCATGGTCACGGCCCGGGACAGCGAGATCGACAAGGTGGTCGGCCTGGAGATCGGCGCCGACGACTACGTGACCAAGCCGTACTCGCCGCGCGAGCTGGTCGCCCGCATCCGGGCGGTGCTGCGCCGGCAGAGCGCCGAGGTGGCCGAGTCGGGGGCGCCGACGCTGGCCGCCGGCCCGGTCCGGATGGACATCGAACGGCACGTGGTCACCGTCGACGGCGCCGCGGTGCAGCTGCCGCTCAAGGAGTTCGAGCTGCTGGAGCTGCTGCTGCGCAACGCCGGTCGGGTGCTCACCCGGGGCCAGCTCATCGACCGCGTCTGGGGGGCCGACTACGTCGGCGACACGAAGACGCTGGACGTGCACGTCAAGCGGCTGCGCTCCAAGATCGAGCCGGAGCCGTCCGCTCCGCGCTACATCGTCACCGTCCGTGGCCTGGGCTACAAGTTCGAGCCGTGACGTGACGGACCCGGGACGGGGGCCCGCGCCGATCGCGCGGGCCCCCGTTCCGTGCGCTCAGCGGACGACCCTGACGGTGAAGATCCCGGTGCCCAACGCGCACCCTGGCCGACGCCCCCCGGGCTGATCGGCCGGTCAGCCCGGCGTCAGCCCACCCACGAGTAGCGCCGCTCGGGGCGGCCCGCGGCACCGTACCGCAGGCTGACCTCGGCGCGGCCGGTGCCGGAGAAGTGCTCCAGGTAGCGGCGGGCGCTCACCCGGGAGATTCCCACGCGGTTGGCGCACTCCGCGGCCGAGAGCGTGCCGGTGATCTCCCGCAGGGCACGTTCGACGAGTTCGGCCGTCTGGGGGCTCAACCCCACCGGCAGCGTCGAGGTCGCGATGTGCGATCCGGTACGCGACAACACCCGGTCGACGTCGGCCTGGTCACTGACCACGGCTGCGCGTAGTGAGGTGCGCCGGGCCGCGTACTGCTCGAGCCGGGTCCGCAGCTCGTCGAAGCCGAACGGCTTGAGCAGGTAGTTGACGGCTCCGTAGCGGACCGCCTGGCGTACCGCCTCGGCCTCCCGGGCGGCGCTGATGACCAGGATGTCGCAGTCGCGTCGGGCGGCGCGCAGGCGCGTCACCACGTCCAGGCCGAACATGTCGGGCAAATAGAGGTCGAGCAGCACCAGGTCGGGCCCGAACTCGTTGACCGCGGCGATGGCCTGCTCTCCGGTGTTCGCCGTGCCGACCACCTCGAAGCCGTCCACCCGGTCGACGAAGCCGCAGTGGATCCGGGCCACCATGAAGTCGTCGTCGACGACCAGCACCTTGATCATCGAACCTCCTCCAACGCCCTCGACAGCGACATGCGGGCGGTGAACATCGCGCCGTCCTCGGTGTTCGTCACCGCGACCTCTCCGCCGCGACGATGGCAGACCAGCCGGGTGAGTGCCAGTCCGATGCCGCGCTCACCGCCCTGGGCCGCCTTGGTGGTGAAGCCGTGGGTGAAGACCTCCTGGGCCAGCTCCGGGGCCACCCCGGGGCCGCTGTCCCGGACGACGATCTCCACGGACGACGCGTCCTGGCGCAGCTCGACCTCCACCCAGGCGGGCCGCTCCTGCTGGCCGACGCCGCCCGGGACCGTTCCGCCGCCGTCCGGGCTCCCGCCGCCAACTCCCTCCCGGCCCCCGGCGACCGCCTCGACGGCGTTGTCGACCAGGTTGCCCAGCACAGTGGCTACGTCGGCCGAGACCTCCGGCTCCAGCCGGTCCAGCCCGCTCCGATCGGAGATCCGCAGCTCCACGCGGCGCTCCGCGGCCACCGCCGACTTCGCCATCAACAGGGCGGCGACGGCCGTGTCGTGTATCCGGCTGGTGACGGTCAGGTCGAGCGACGCCCGGTGCCGGCTCAGCGCTTCTACGTACCGGACCACCTCGTCGTGCTCGCCGATCTGGATCAGCCCGGAGATGGTGTGCAGTTGGTTGGCGAACTCGTGGGTCTGCGCCCGGAGCAGTTCGGTGGTGCTTCGGAACGAGCCGATCTCCTGCTCCAGCCGGGCCAGCTCGGTGCGGTCACGCAGAGTGGTCACCGAGCCGAGCCGGCGGCCGTCCTTGGCGACCGTCATCCGGTTCATCACCAGCACCCGACCGTGCCGGACCACGACCTGGTCGCGGGCATCGGGGCCGCCGACGCCGGCCAGCACGTCCCGTAGCCGGCCGGAGATCCGCAGCTCGGCGAGGCTGCGGCCGAGGCAGTCCGCGGGCAGGTCGAGCAGCCGCCGGCCACCCGCGTTGACCAGGGTGACCCGCAGTTGGGGGTCCAGCGCGATCACCCCTTCGGCGATGCCGTGCAGCAGCGCCTCCCGGTGCTCGGCCAGGCCGGCGATCTCCCGCGGCTCCAGCCCGAGTGTCTGCCGCTTGATGCGCCGGGCCAGCAGCCACGAACCCGCCACCCCGAGGGCGCAGGCGATGCCCAGGTAGGTGAAGAGGTACGACGAGGCTCCGAGCACCCGCTGCGACCAGGTCGGCGACGTCTCGCCGACCACCACCACGCCCAGGTGCCGCCCGAGGTTCTCCTCCTTCCGGTCGCCGAGCACCGGCACCTGCGCCACCAGCTCGCGCGATCCGTCGACCTCCAGCTCGCCGAACCAGGCCCGGCCCTGCGCCACCCGTGGATCACCGAGCACCACCTGGCTGCCCACCAGCGTCGGGTTGGTGGAGCTGACCACCCGGCCGCGGGCGTCGGCGACGCTGACCGTGGTCACCCCGGACTGGGTCAGCGTGTTCTGTACCAGCGGGGCGATCGTCTCGCCGGGTGCGGGCCGGGTGAGCCGGTCGCGCAGCAGTGGGTTGCCGGCGAGCTGCTCGCCGAGGGCGGCGACCCGGCGTCCCTCGACCCGGTTGAACGTGGCCGCCGACTGGGCCAGCGACACGGCGGCCACCGCCAGCAGCACCACGACGATGATCGCGAGCTGGAGGACCAGCAGCTGCCCGGCCAGGGTACGGCGGCGGGACGTGATCGCGACCACAAAGACCTCAACTTCCGCTGGTGACACAACGCAGACGGGTGGCGCCCCCGGAGGCCATCATCTTGCCGCCGGACTCATTCGAAACGGAAGAGAAACATGATGGCAACTCGGAGAAACGTGCTGGTCATGGGCGTCGCCGCCGCCACGGCGTTGGCCCTGGGTGCCTGCGGCGCCACCGCCGAAAAGAACGAGGGCGGCGCCACCAGCGGCGACGGTAAGCCGGTCACCGGTCTGCGGATCATGGTGCCGAACACGCCGGGCGGTGGCTACGACACCACGGCCCGCACGGCGGCGAAGGTGATGGAGGACGCCAAGATCGCCACCGGGGTGCAGGTCTTCAACCTGCCCGGCGCGGGCGGCACGGTGGGCCTGCAGCGGACGGTGAACGAGAAGGGCAACGGCAAGCTCGCCATGCAGATGGGGCTGGGCGTGGTCGGTGCCTCGTACACCTCCAAGTCCGCAGCCACGCTCACCCAGACCACCCCGCTGGCGAAGCTGATCGAGGAGGCCGGCGCCATCGTGGTGCCGAAGGACTCGCCGTACAAGACGATCAACGATCTGGTAGCGGCCTGGAAGGCCAACCCCAGGGGCATCGCCGTCGGCGGCGGCTCCTCGCCCGGCGGCCCGGACCACCTGCTGCCGATGCAACTCGCGAAGACCGTCGGCATCGACCCCCGCCAGGTCAATTTCGTCTCGTACGACGGTGGCGGCGAGCTGCTGCCGGCGCTGCTCGGCAACAAGATTGCCTTTGGCGCCAGCGGCTTCGGGGAGTTCCTCGACCAGGTGGAAGCCGGCCAGATCCGCGTGCTCGCGGTGACCAGCGAGGCGCCGATCGAGGCGCTCAAGGACGTCCCGACGCTCAAGTCCTCCGGCATCGACCTGGTCTTCACCAACTGGCGGGGCATCGTCGCGCCGCCGGGCATCAGCGACGCCGACAAGAAGGTCTGGATCGACGTGCTGACGAAGATGCACGAGTCCGAGGAGTGGAAGGCGGAGCTGAAGAAGCGCGGCTGGACCGACGCCTTCGTGACCGGCGACGAGTTCGCTACCTTCCTGACCGAGCAGGACAGGGCGGTCGCCGACGTGCTCAAGCAGCTCGGGTTGGCGTGATCGGTATGACTACCCGACCGGACCGGGGCGGCGATCCGCCGTCCCGCCCGGCCGCATCCGCGGAGCCGGGCGCTGCCCCCGCCGTTCCGGTGATCCCGGAGCAGCCGGGCGCGGAGCGTACGCCGCCAGCGGTGGCCCGGCCCGAGCGGGCCGACGTCGCGCCGGCGCTTGTGACGGACGACCCGGCCGACGGCGAGCAGCCGGCGAGCAGGCCGGACCGGGCGCAGTACGCGGTCTGCGCGTTCCTCGCCCTGGTCGGCGGCCTGGTGATCTTCGACGCGACGCGCATCGGGCAGGCAGTCAACGCCGCCGACCCGATCGGCCCCAAGCCGGTGCCGATCGTGCTCGGCGTGCTGCTGCTGATCGTCGCGGCGATCTACGCCCTCGACGTGGCCCGCGGCGGAGCGGGCGAGCCGGAGGCGGGCGAGGACGTCGACCTGACCACCCCGATCGACTGGCGGACCGTGCTGCTGCTGGTCGGCGCGTTCCTGGTCAACGCGGTGCTGATCGACCGGCTCGGCTGGGTGATCAGCGGCGCCCTGCTCTTCTGGGGCTCGGCGTACGCACTGGGCAACCGGCACTACGTGCGCAACCTGCTGATCGCCGTCGCGCTGTCGCTGATCACGTTCTACACCTTCGCCATCGGGCTCGGCGTCAACCTGCCCGCCGGCGTGCTGCAAGGGATCCTGTAGATGGACAACCTCGGCAATCTGCTCGACGGGTTCGCCAGCGTGGTGACCCCGATCAACCTGCTGTTCGCGCTGCTCGGCGTGACGATCGGCACCGCCGTCGGCGTGCTCCCCGGCATCGGTCCGGCGATGACGGTGGCGCTGCTGCTGCCAGTCACCTACGGGATGGAGCCGATCCAGGCGCTCATCATGTTCGCCGGCATCTTCTACGGCGGCATGTACGGCGGCTCGACCACCTCGATCCTGCTCAACACCCCCGGAGAGTCGTCCTCCGTGGTGACCGCGATCGAGGGCAACAAGATGGCGAAGGCCGGCCGGGCCGCGCAGGCGCTGGCCACCGCCGCCATCGGCTCGTTCGTCGCCGGCACCATCGCCACCCTCCTGCTGGTGCTGGTCGCCCCGCCGGTGGTGCGGTTCGCGATCAGCCTCGGCGCCCCGGACTACTTCGCGCTGATGCTGCTCGCGTTCGTGGCGGTCACCGCGGTGCTCGGCGCGTCCCGGGTACGCGGCTTCGCCTCGCTGCTGATCGGCCTGATCATCGGCGTGGTCGGGATCGACCAGACCGGTCAGCAGCGGCTCACCCTGGGCATCCCGCAGCTCGCCGACGGCATCGACGTCGTCGTTGTGGCAGTCGGCATCTTCGCCGTCGGCGAGGCGCTCTGGATCGCCGCCCACCTGCGCCGCCGCGCCGCCGAGGTGATCCCGGTGGGCCAGCCGTGGATGGGGAGGCAGGACTGGAAGCGGTCCTGGAAGCCGTGGCTGCGCGGCACCGCCTACGGTTTCCCGTTCGGGGCGCTGCCGGCCGGCGGGGCGGAGATTCCGACCTTCCTGTCCTACGTCACCGAGAAGAAGCTGACGAAGCACCCGGAGGAGTTCGGCAAGGGCGCGATCGAGGGCGTCGCCGGGCCGGAGGCGGCCAACAACGCCTCGGCCGCCGGCACGCTGGTGCCGCTGCTCGCCCTCGGCCTGCCCACCAACGCCACCGCCGCGGTGATGCTGGTCGCCCTCCAGCAGTGGGGCTTCCAGCCCGGTCCGCTGTTCTTCGAGCGGGAGTCCGCGCTGGTCTGGACCCTGATCGCCAGCCTCTTCATCGGCAACCTGCTGCTGTTGGTGCTCAACCTGCCACTCGCCCCGGCGTGGGCGCGGCTGCTGCGGATCCCGCGCCCGTACCTCTACGCCGGGATCCTCTTCTTCGCCTCGATGGGCGCGTACGCGGTCAACGCCTCGCCGTTCGACCTGTTCCTGCTGCTCGCCCTTGGCCTGCTCGGCTTCGGCATGCGCCGCTTCGGCCTGCCGATCCTGCCGCTGATCGTGGGCGTCATTCTCGGCCCGCGCGCCGAACTGCAGGGCCGACGGGCGCTGCAGCTCTCCGGCGGTGAGCTGCACGGCCTGATCGGCGGCTGGGTGTCCTGGCTGATCTACGCCGTGGTCGTGGTGGTGCTGCTCTGGCCGCTGATCGGCCGGTTCGTGGTCCGTCCGCTGCGCGGAAGGTTGGTGACCGGATGACCGTGCTGGTGGGATACGTGCCGTCTCCGCTCGGCGAGGCGGCCCTGCGGGCCGCCATCGAGCAGGCGAGGTTTCGTGACGAGGCGGTGCTGGTGGTGAACACCTCGCGCGGGGACGCGTACGTCGACCCGCGCTTCGCCCAGGAGCCGGACCTGGAGCGGGCCACCCGCGAGCTGACCGCCGCCGGCGTGCCGCACTCCGTTCGGCAGTTGGTGCGCGGCCGGGACGCGGCCGAGGAGATCGTCGAGATCGCCGAGGCGGAGGACGTGTCGCTGGTGGTGATCGGGATCCGGCACCGGACCCCGGTGGGCAAACTGATCATGGGGTCGAACGCCCAGGAGATCCTGCTCCGGGTCTCCTGCCCGGTGCTCGCGGTCAAGGCCGACTGAGTGGCAGGTCGCGCGCCGTCGCCGGGGACCCCCGCCTGAGAAGTGGGGGGTCCCCGTGCGAACCCAGACCGGCCTGCTGCTCGCGCACACCATCGTGGTGCAGGCGGTCACTTTCATGCTCCGCCCGGCGTCCGCGTACCGGGCGCTGGACCTGGACGTGCCGTCGGCCTGGCTCGGCGTGCTCGGCGCCAGCTTCGCCGTCGTACCGCTTGTGCTCGCCGTCCCCTCCGGCCACGCCGTCGACCGGTTCGGCGAACGCCGGGTCGCGCTGGCCGGGTCGGGTCTGCTCGCCGCCGCCGGCCTCGGCTTCGTGTTCCTCGCCCACTCGGTCGCCGGCCTGGTGCTGGCCAGCATGGTTCTCGGCACCGGACACCTCTGCACGGTGGTGGCCCAGCAGGCCCTGGTCGCCAACCGCACCCCGGCGGACCGCTACGACGCCGCGTTCGGCTACTACACGTTCGCCGCCTCGCTCGGTCAGGCCCTCGGTCCCGGCCTGATCGTGCTCTTCGGCGGGGACCGACCGATCCCGGACACCGGAGCCATCTTTCTCGGTGCCACCGTTCTGACCCTGCCACTGTTGGTCATCGCCGCCTGCCTCCAGCCGTCGGGTCACCACCGCCGGGCCGCCGGGCCGGATGCGGGCGGGATGCGGGAGCTGCTTCGCCAGCCCGGACTGGTGCGGGCCCTCACCGTCAGCTGCATCGTCCTGGCGGCGGTCGACATCACCCTGGTCTACCTGCCCGCCCTCGGCGCCGAGCGCGGCATCGACGCCGGCTCGATCGGCGTCCTGCTGGGGCTGCGCGCGGCCGCCTCGATGGCCTCCCGGCTGCTGCTGGGCCGCCTGGTCGCCGCGGTGGGTCGGCGCGCGCTGCTGATCGGTACCGTCGCGCTCTCCGCCGCCGGCCTCGGGCTGCTGCTGCCGCCGCTGCCGCTGTGGGCGATGGCTGTGGTCGTCACGGTCGCCGGGCTGGGGCTGGGCGCCGGTCAGCCGCTGACCATGTCGTTCCTGGCCGAGTCCGCCCCGCCCGGCCTGCGCGGCCGGGCGATGTCCCTACGGCTGTCCGGCAACCGGCTCGGGCAGGTGCTGATCCCGAGCGCCGCCGGGGCGCTGGCGGCCGGTGCCGGCGCGGCGGGGGTGCTCGCCTGCACCGCCGCCGGCCTGGCCGGCGCTGCCGTGGCCGCGACCGGCCTGCACCGCTCACCTCCCGCGAATCCGAAACCCGATTGAGAGAAGGACGGGCGTGGTCATCTACGGTGCCGTGCGTGATGTCGCCGCCCTGCGAACCCTCCCGATCGGCATCAAGGCGCTCGGCGCCAACCCCCGTAAGAGCGCCAAGGCGGGCGCGGGTGAGCGGGACGTGCCGGTGTCGTTCGGCAACTGCGTCTTCCAGCCGGGCGCCGAGGTGTACAGCGACGACGACGGCATCCTGGTCCTGCCCGTCGGCGGGCAGGCCTAGACCGGCGCGTCAAACGGTAGCAACCTTGCTACCAAGATCAACTGAAGTGGATCAGAGCGGGTCGGCGGGGTGGGGGGCGACCATGCCCTGCCGGTGGCGGGCCGCGCACAGCTCGGCGAGCTTCGCGTACGCGGGGGCGCCGATCAGGGCGGTCAGCTCGGGGCCGTACGAGACGTACATCGGCTCGGTGCCGACGTGCGCGTCCGTGGACGAGGTGCACCACCAGTCCAGGTCGTGCCCGCCGGCGCCCCAGCCCCGGCGGTCGAACTCGCCCAGCGTGGACAGCAGCACCTTGGTGTTGTCCGGCCGCTTGACCCACTCCTGGTCCCGGCGGATCGGCAGCTGCCAGCAGACGTCCGGCTTGTACTCCAGCGGGTGCACGCCGTCCCGCAGCGCCTGCGCGTGCAGGGCGCAGCCGCCCCCGCCCGGGAAGTCGGCGTCGTTGAGGAAGACGCACGGGCCGTCCGCGTCCCGGGTGGCCGTCCGGCGGGCCGGCGTCTTGCCGTCGACCGTGTCGTCCGCGGTCCAGTTCTTGAAGCCACGCCGGTGGTGCTGCCAGGTCTGCGGCGTCAGCCGCTTCACCGCGTCGCGGACCCGCTTCTCGTCGTCGGAGTCGGTGAAGAACGCGCCGTGCGAGCAGCAGCCGTCCGCGGCCCGGCCGGCGATGATGCCGTGGCAGCCGCGACCGAAGACGCACGTCCAGCGGGACAGCAGCCACGTCAGGTCGGCCCGGACCAGGTGCTTCTCGTCGGCCGGGTCGACGAACTCGATCCACTCGCGGGGGAAGTCCAGGGGGACCTCGCGGCTGCGCGGGTCGTCCGGGTCGTCCACCAGCACATGGAGTTCGGTCTGCCCTGTCACCCGGCCCAGCGTACGCGCGCTCACCAGGGCGGGCCGGCGAGCCGGCCAAACGTGTTGGCCCTACTGTTTGCATCATGCGACTGGGTGTCCTCGACGTCGGGTCCAACACGGTGCACCTGCTGGTGGTCGACGCCCATCGTGGTGCCCACCCCTGGCCGGCGCACTCGGAGAAGGCCGTGCTGCGCCTGGCCGAGCAGATCGGCCCGGACGGCGCGCTCACCGACGCCGGTGCGGACGCCCTGGTGAAGGCGGTCGGCACGGCGAAGGAGGCCGCGGCGGGGCTGGACGCCGACGACCTGCTGGCGTTCGCCACCTCGGCGGTCCGCGACGCCACCAACTCCGCGCAGGTGCTGGCCCGGGTCCGCGACGAGACCGGCGTACGCCTGGAGGTTCTCTCCGGTGCGGACGAGGCCCGGATGACCTTCCTCGCGGTGCGGCGCTGGTTCGGCTGGTCCGCCGGGCGCCTGCTGGTGCTCGACATCGGCGGCGGTTCGCTGGAGATCGCGGCCGGCATCGACGAGGAGCCGGACGCCGCCGTCTCGTTGCCGTTGGGGGCGGGCCGGCTCACCCGCGACCGCCTCCGGGTCTCCCCGGACAGCGCCGCGCCGCCGTCCGCCGAGATGGTGGAGGAACTGCGCGAGTACGTGGACGGCCGGCTGAACAAGGTGGTCGATCAGCTGACCGAGGTGGGCTGGGAGCGTCCGGTCGCCACCTCGAAGACCTTCCGCACGCTGGCCCGGCTCGCCGGGGCGGCCCCCTCCGGAGCCGGCCTGTGGGCCCGGCGCCAGCTGACCCGCTCCGGGCTGCGCCAGGTGCTCGGCTTCATCCGGCACATCCCTCCGGCGCAGCTCGTCGAGCTGGAGGGGGTGAGCGTGAGCCGGGCCCACCAGCTCCTCGCCGGTGCGGTCGTCGCCGAGGCGGTGATGCGCCGCCTCGACATCGACAGGCTGGACGTCTGCCCGTGGGCGCTGCGGGAGGGCGTCATCCTGCGCCGGCTTGATCAGCTCGCGCCGATGTGACGTACGCGCGGGCTCTGCGGAGTTTGCGGACACTCGTCCTGATGGTCCCATCGACGCCCGCTACCCTCGACGATGTGACTTCCCGCGTCCCGGTGCTCCTGTCCACCTCGTCGGTCTTCCCCGAGCGGACTGCGGCGGCGTTCCAGCTGGCCGCGGCGCTCGGCTACGACGGCGTGGAGGTAATGGTCTGGACGGACGCCGTGAGCCAGGACGCCGGCGCGCTCGCCGGGCTCGCCAAGCACTACGGCGTGCCGGTGCTGTCCGTGCACGCCCCGTGCCTGCTGGTCACCCAGCGGGTGTGGAGCGCCGACCCGTGGGAGCGGCTGCGGCGCTCCGGTGAGCTGGCCGAGACCCTCGGCGCCCCGACGGTGGTGGTGCACCCGCCGTTCACGTGGCAGCGGGACTACGCCCGCAACTTCACCGAGGGCCTGCACGAGGTGACCGGGCGGTTCAGCGGGCTGCGGTTCCCGGTGGAGAACATGTACCCGGTACGGATGGCCGGGCGGCAATTCGTCCCGTACGTCCCCGGCTGGGACCCGACCGAGACCGGCTACCCGTCGTACACCCTCGACCTGTCCCACTGCGCGGCCTCGCACACCGACTCGCTGGAGATGGCGGATCGGATGGGCGCCGGCCTGGCGCACGTCCATCTGGGCGACGGCACCGGGGAGGGGCGCGACGAGCACCTGGTGCCGGGCCGGGGCACCCAGCCCTGCGCGGAGCTGCTGCGGTCGCTGGCCGGGCGTGGCTTCACCGGGTCGGTGGCGGTGGAGGTGTCGACCCGGGGCGCGAAGAGCCGCGCCGACCGCGAGGCGGACCTGCGGGCCGCGCTGGAGTTCGCGAGGCAGCACCTCGGCACCCCGTCCCCGGTCGACGCCTGAGCGTCGACCACTCCGCTCGGCCGGCGGGTGCCGACCGGACGGGACGACCAGGTCAGCTGACCGGCGTCAGGGTGTCCGCCGGGGCGGTGGGCTGGGCCGCCACCGGGACCTGCTCGCCGATCGCGGCCCGCTTCCGGGCCCGGTGCGCCGCCACGTGGGAGCGGGTGGCGCAGCGCTCGGAGCAGAACCGCCGGCAGCAGTTCGACGAGGTGTCCAGGTAGACGTTGCCGCAGCGCTCGTCGGCGCACACGCCGAACCGGGCACTGCCGTACTCGCAGAGCCAGACCGACAGGCCCCACACGGCGCCGGCCAGGTACTCCGCGCTCACGGAGGCGCCGCGGCTGGTGACGTGCATGTGCCAGTCGCTGGAGTCGTGCCCGGAGATGCGGGGCTGCACCGGGTACGCCTCCAGGAGCGCGTTCAGCTCGGCGACCGCCTGGGTGTCCCGCCCAGAGGTGCCGTACTCGAAGACGTCCCGCAGGCGCTTCTGCGCCCGCCGGAAGGTGGCGAGGTCCCGCTCCGACACTTCGTCGCGCATCCACGCGTTGTCGTCGGGGAAGAGAGCCCGCAGGGCGTCGAGGTCGTCCAGCCGCGCGTTGACGAGATCAACGCCGGTCCGGGCGTACGCGTCGAAGTTCACGCCACCAACGGTAGACGACTCACGAGGCGCGCGGCGCGTCGATGTAGTGCGGCAGGAACCGCGCGTAGCCGTCGGTGATCAGACTCGCGCTCTCCCGGACGCCGGCGCCGGCCGACTCGCCGTCCACGACCCAGCTGCCCAGCACCATCCGGTTGCCGGCGAACTCGGGCAGCGCGCGGAACTCCTGGTAGCACCAGCCCTCGTCGCCGTAGATCCCCGGGTTGACGATCTCGGTGTCGCCGGTCACGATGCGCACCGACCCGCCCTCCCGGCCGAGCAGCGGCTTGGCGACGTACTCGGACATTCCGCGCGGCGAGTCCAGGTACGCGGGAAGCAGCAGTTCATGCCCCGGGTACAGCTCCCACAGCACCGCGAGCAGCGCCTTGTTCGACAGGAGGAGCTTCCACGCCGGCTCGATCCAGGTGGTCGGGGTGCCCGGGTCCAGCGCCGGCCGCCCGTACGGTTCGGCGAGCATCCACTCCCACGGGTAGAGCTTGAAGCAGGTGGTGACCGGGCGGTCGGCGGCGTCGACGAAGCGCCGGCCGTCCCAGCCGATCTCCTGGATCGCCAGCAGCTCCACGTCGAGGCCGGCCTGGCGGGCGGTCTCGGCCAGGTAGCCGGCGGTCATCTGGTCCTCGCCGGACTCCTCCTCGCTCGACCAGGCCACGTGCACCCGGCGGTCGTGCAGCCTCGCGCCGATCTTGGCCCAGGCGGTGACCAGGCGTTCGTGCAGGCTGTTCCACTGGTCCAGCTCCGGCCGGGTGTGCTCCAGCCAGTACCACTGCACGATGGCCGCCTCGACCAGCGCGGTCGGGGTGTCGGCGTTGTACTCCAGCAGCTTGGGCGGCCAGCTGCCGTCGTACCAGAGGTCGAAGCGGCCGTAGAGGGTCGGCGGCGCCTCGCGCAGCGACCGGGCGACCGCCTCGGCGGCCCAGGCGGGGATGCCGAACTCCGCGTACCGGTTGCGGGCGACCACGTGCTCGGCGGCGGCCACCGACATCCGGTGCAGCTCCTCGGTGGCCTCCTCCAGCCGGAGCACCTCGGCCAGGTCGAAGGCGTACGCCGCGGTCTCGTCCCAGTACGACATGATCCCGCCGTCGGGCAGCTCGGTGTCCACGTACACCAGGCCCTGGGAGCGGATCGTCGCGTCCCAGCCGGCGCGCGGGGTGACCGGCGTCCGGCGCACGTCAGCCGCCGCAGGCGGCGAGGTGGGTGCCGAAGCCGCCGCGATCCGGCAGCGCGGCCGGCGCCGGGTCGGGGGCGACCCGCCCGGCGCCGGCCTCGGGCACGCGCAGCGCGAGGGCGACCGTGTCGCCACCGCCGACCGGGCCGAGGGCGCAGTCGTCGTCATCGTCGTCGTCGGACGTCATGTTGCAGCCGGAGAGGGCGAGCGCCAGGGCGGTGAGCGCGCCGAGCTGCACGGAGGCCGAGCGGAGCCGGCGGCGGGGGTGTTCGGTCACGTTCATGGTTGTAACCGATGAACGCCAGCGGCGTCGTCCCCCGTGCAGGTGCAAGGAAGGGTCCCCTTTTATCGCCTCGTGAGGTGGAAGGGCCCCCTGTTAACACGCCGCGCGCCGGGCCCGTCACACCCCCGGCCGCCGCCCGGCACGGGTACCGGGGCTGGCGTTACGCTCAGCTCATGCTCCGTTCCGTCATTCTCGCCGCCTCCCGGTCATCCCAGGTCGAGCGGCTCGTCGCGACGGCCCCGTTCACCCGGGACGTCGTGCGCCGGTTCGTCGCCGGCGCCAAGACCGACGACGCGTTGCGCGCGACCCGCGAACTCGTCGACGACGGTCTAGCGGTCACCCTCGACCACCTCGGCGAGGACACCGTCACCCCCGAGCAGGCGAACGCCATCCGGGACGAGTACCTGAAGCTGCTGGGGATGCTCTCCGCCGCCGGCGTCACCCCGGCCGCCGAGGTGAGCGTCAAGCTCTCCGCGCTGGGCCAGATGTTCGACGAGCAGCTCGCGTACGAGAACGCGCGGGCGATCTGCGCGGCGGCCGACGAGGCGGGCACCACGGTCACCCTGGACATGGAGGACCACACCACCACCGACTCGACGCTGGACATCCTCACCAAGCTGCGCAAGGACTACCCGTCGACCGGCGCGGTGCTCCAGGCGTACCTGCGGCGCACCGAGTCGGACTGCCGCGAACTGGCCGGGGCCGGCTCCCGGGTGCGGCTGTGCAAGGGCGCGTACAAGGAGCCCGAGTCGGTGGCGTACCAGTCCGCCCGCGAGGTGGACAAGTCGTACGTCCGCTGCCTCAACATCCTGATGTCCGGCGACGGTTACCCGATGCTCGCCACCCACGACCCCCGGCTGATCGCGATCGGTGAGGACCGGGCCCGCTGGTTCGACCGCGGCCCGGACCAGTTCGAGTTCCAGATGCTGTACGGCATCCGCCCCGAGGAGCAGAAGCGTCTCGTCGGTGAGGGCTACATCGTGCGCACCTACGTCCCGTACGGCGACGAGTGGTACGGCTACCTGATGCGCCGTCTCGCCGAGCGCCCCGCCAACCTGGCGTTCTTCGCCCGCGCCCTGGCCTCGAAGAAGTAGCGTCGCAAACACCGTCCACGGGTCGGTGGTGACCTCCTGGTCGCCGCCGGCCCGTCCGTCTTTCCCGGGCCGCTTGACGGCGCTGGCTAACCGAGTTAGCTTCAGAGCTATGAGTGTTAGCTCTGTGGGGCGGCCGGGTGGACGGATCGCGTACGAGGTGCACGGGCAGGGCCCGCTGGTCGTGCTGTCGCACGGCATGGGGGAGAACCGCGGCTCGTTCCGCCACCTCGTGCCGCTGCTCGTCGAGGCGGGCTACCGGGTGGCGGCCGTGGACGTGCGCGGGCACGGCGAGTCGAGCGCCGGCTGGCCCACGTACGCCCCGGCCGAGGTCGGCGCCGATTTCCTCGCGGTCGTCCGTGACCTCGGCGGTGGGCCGGCCACCCTGGTCGGCAGCTCGTCCAGCGCGGCGGCCGTGGTCTTCGCCGCCACGGACGCCCCGGAGCTGGTCAGCGGCATCGTGCAGATCGGCGCGTTCGTCGGTCAGGCGAAGCCGAACCCGGCGATGCGGCTGGCCCAGTTCGTGGTGCTGCGCAGTCCACGGCTGTTCGGGGCGTTCCACCGCACGCTCTTCCCGGTCCGGCGGCCGGCCGACGACACGGCGTACCGGAAGGCCATGGTGGCCAGGCTGCGGGAGCCCGGCCGGATGGCCGCGACCCGGGGCGTGATCGCGCCCGCCGAGCCGCACTGGACCGCCCGGGCGCCGCAGGTCCGGCAACCGGTGCTGGTGCTGATGGGCGCGAAGGACCCCGACTTTCCCGACCCGGGCGCGGAGGCCCGCGCCGCCCGGCGGCTGTTCACGACCGCCGAGGCCCGGATGATCGACGATTCCGGCCACTACCCGCACGCCGACCAGCCGGAGGCGACCGCCGCGCAGCTCACCGAGTTCCTGGCGGTGACCCGGGGTGCCTAGGGCCGGCCTCACTCCGGACATCGTCGTGCGCGAGGCGGCCCGGCTCGCCGACGAGGTCGGTCACGACCGGCTCACCCTCGCCGCCCTGGCCACCCGGCTCGGCGTCGCGCTGCCGAGCCTCTACAAACACATCCGGGGCGCCGACGCGCTCGCGCAGCGCCTGGCCGCGCTGGCGACCGCCGAGATCGCCGACGAGATGACCGCGGCCGCCGCCGGTCACGCCGGCGCCGACGCGCTCCGCGCGGTCGCCACCGCCTACCGGGCGTACGCACGCCGGCACCCCGGCCGCTATCCGGCCGCGCAGCGGGCGCCCGACCCGGCCGATCCGGAGCACCGGGCCGCGGGGGAGCGCGCGGTCGGCGTCGTCTACGCCATCCTCCGGGGGTACGGGGTGACAGGCGAGCCGGCCGTCGACGCGGTACGCATGTTCCGCAGCGCCGTGCACGGCTTCGTGTCACTGGAGGCGGCCGGCGGGTTCGGGCTTCCGCAGGACGTGGACCGCTCGTTCGACCGGCTGCTCGACGGCTTGGACGACGCCTTCCGCTCCTGGCCGACCGCGAAAAAGGAGGACTGATGTACGTCCTCGGCCTGCTGCTGCTCTTCCTGCTGGAGATGGCGGTGCTGGTCGTCGCCGGTTGGTGGGGCTGGACGCTGGCGGCGAGCACGGCCGTCCGGCTCCTCGCCGCCTTCGGCGTACCGCTGCTGCTCGCGGTGCTCTGGGGTGTCTTCGGCTCGCCCAAGGCCCGGGTGCGGCTGAGCCCGGCGGCGAAGCACGCCTTCCAGGCAGCCTGGTTCCTGGTCGGCGGTGGAATCCTCGCCCTGCTCGGGTGGCCCCTGGCCGGTGCCGTGTTGGTCGCCACCTGGGCGGTCACCGTGACCCTGCTCCGCCGGGCGGGCCGGCCCGCCTGAGCCCTCGGGCCACCACCATCGGCGCGAGCAGTCTGCACAAACCGGCTCTCCTCGCGATGTCGTCCGCGCCGGATGGGTCGTACCCTTCGCGTCGTGACAGACGGGGAACACGGGACCGACGGCGGACCCGCGCCGGACGAGCCGGTGGCGGTCGTACCCGAGGAGCCACCCCGCCGGTCGCGGCGCTGGGCGCTGTGGACGGCGCTGGCGGCCGTGGTGGTGCTGCTCGCCTGCGGCCTGCCGGCGGCGCTGTTGGCCGGCGGGCAGGGAAGCGCCGGACCCGGCCGGCCCGCCGTGGCGGCCGTCGACCCGGCGACCGTCGTCGCGCGCCAGTTCGCCGAGCGGATCGGCGCGCAGCTCGACCGCCAGTCGGCCGCGCTGCTGCGCGGCGACCGGGCGGGGTGGCTGGCCGTGGCCGAACCGGCGGTCCACGCCGAGCTGGGGCGTCGCTTCACGGCGCTGCGGGCGCTGCGGGTGACCGGTTGGCAGGCCCGGCCGGACGGCCTGCCGACGCCGGTCGAGGGCCGGCCCGGCGAGTGGCGGGTGATGGTCGAGTTCCGGTACTGCTTCGCCGTGCCGGACTGCCGGACCAGCCCGGTGCTGACGGCCACCCGCTGGCGGGACGGCACGCAACCCAAGCTGCTCGCCGTCGAGCCGTCCGCGTCGCGGTCGGCCGGCACCCGGCCCTGGGAGATCAGCGACCTGGTCGTCGCGGTCGGCGAGCGTACCGTCGTCGCCACCACGCCGGCGCTGCGCAAGCGGCTGCCCGACCTGCTGGCGCGGGCCGAAGCAGCCGCCCGGATCGCCGACACCTACGCCGTCGACGGGCGGACACCGGACCGGTACCGGATCTTCCACGCGGGCCGGACCGAGTGGAAGCGCTGGTACGGCGGCGGCCGGCCCAAGTGGACGGCGGGGTACGCGGTCACCGTCGGTGGCGGCCACCACGAGGTGGTGCTGAACGCCGACAGCCTCACCGAGACCGGACTCGACGACCTGCTCCGCCACGAGCTGACCCACGCCGCCACCATGCCCGAGGGCGGCTATCCGGGCGCCCGGACGTGGTGGCTGATCGAGGGGGTGGCCGAGTACGCGGGCGTCGACGGCCGGCCGGTCGACCGGTACGACGGGTTGGCGGACGTACGGCAGCTGATCACCGGGGACTGGTCCGGGCGGCTCGACCGCCTCGCGCCGGCCCACAACGCCTCGGCCGACCGGGTCTCCGGCAGCTACGGGCTCGCCTACCTGGCGGTGCAGCACCTGGTGGACCGGTTCGGCACCGAGCGGCTGCTCGCCTTCTTCCGATCCGTGGCGCACGAGGGGCGGTCGCTCGACGAGGCCGCCGACGAGGTGTTCGACACCCCCTGGTCGGTCCTGCACGACGAGTGCGTCGCGTACGCCCGCTCGGTCGCCGGCTGAGCCGCATCGCCAGCCGTCAATGCACTCCTGGCGTCCACTGCGGACGGCGCGCACCGTGATCGGTCGACCGGCCTCGTGGCAGGGCCCGGTGGAGACCGGACGGTCGCAGGGTCGTACCCTTCGCCGCGTGATGAACGGGGAGCCCCTGACCGACGACCATCCGCCGACGACGCCCGCCGCGCCGGGCCCGGTGACCGAACCGGCACCGCATGCGGCTCCCGACCGGCGACCGCGCCGGCGCTGGCCGTTGTGGTCGGCGTTGGTCGCGGTCCTGGTGCTGCTCACCTTGGGCCTGCTCACGGCGTTGCCGGCCGGTGCGGTCGGCGGGGCCGATGCCAGGATGTTCGCCGGGGTCGTCGCGCGGGCCGAGAACCCGACCACCCGTGCCGCCCGGCAGCTCGCCGACCGGATCACCGTGCAGCTGGAACGGCAGTCCACCGCGCTGCTCCGCGGAGACCGGGCCGGGTTCCTGGCCATCGCGGAGCCCGCCGTGCAGGCCGACCTGCGCCGCCGGTTCGCCACGCTCCGGGCGCTGCGGGTGAGCAGCTGGCAGGCCCGCCCGAAGGGCCTGCCCACCGAGGCCGGCCGGCCGGGTGAGTGGCGGTTGTCGGTCGAGTTCCGGTACTGCTTCGTGGCGCCGAACTGCCGGCCCAGCTCGCTGCTCGTGGAGACCCGCTGGCGGGTGGGCGGTGCGGAGCCCCGCCTGCTGGAGCAGGCGAGGTCGAAGCCCGTGCCGCGGCTGGCCGGCCGGGGCACCGTGCAGGTCGGCGGCCTGCCCTGGGAGATGAGCGACCTCGTCGTCGCGGTGGGGAAGCGCACGCTCGTGGCGACCACCCCGGCGTTTCGCAAGCGGCTGCCGAACCTGCTGGCGCGGGCCGAGGCGGCGGCCAAGGTGGCCGATCAGTACGTGGTCGGCGCTGCCCGACCCGACCGGTACCGGATCTACTACGCCGGACCCGGCGAGTGGAAGCGCTGGTACGGCGGCGACCAGCCGGAGTGGGTCGCCGGGTACGCGATCGGCGTCGGCGGCGACCACGAGGTCGTGCTCAAGGACAACCGGTACACCGCCGCCGGCCTGGACGAGATACTCCGGCACGAGCTGGCGCACGTCGCCTCGCTGCCTGACCACGACAATCGGAGCGACTCGACGTGGTGGCTGACCGAAGGGTTGGCCGAACACGCGGGTGCCGACGGGCGGGCGATCGGCCGGTACGTCGGGCTGAGCGCGACGCGGCGGCTGGTCAACCGCGGCTGGGACGGGAAGCTCGACAACCTCGCCCCCGACGAGAACACCCCGGACGCGCGGGTGACCGGTAGCTACGGGATCGCGTACCTCGCCGTCCGGTACCTCGTCGACCGGTTCGGCGAGGAGCGGGTGTTCGCCTTCGTCAAGGCCGTGATCCACGACCGCCGGATCCCGAGACAGACCTCCGACGAGGTCTTCGGCGTGCCCTGGTCCACCCTCCACGACGACTGCGTCAAGCACATCCGGGGCGTCGCGGGCTGACGAGCCGGCCGTATCGTCGGACGTCGACGTGCCCTCGTAGCATGGGGCGTGTGCGCCGCACCGACTCGCCGCGGCTGCCCGCAGCCACGCGCTTCCGCCCCCGTCTGCTCACCGCCCTCCTCGCGGTCGTCGTCCTGACCGGCACCACCGCCGCCTCGTGCGGCGGGGAGGAGTCACCGGTCGCCCTCGCGGCCGCCGGCCGGACCGCCGTCGCCGAGGTCATCGACGCGCCGGCCACCGTGACCGCCCGGGCCGCCGCCACCCTCACCGCCGCCGCCGACGGGACGCTGGCGAGCCTCCGCGTGCAGCCCGGCCAGCGGGTCCGGCGCGGGCAGGTGCTCGCGGTCATCGACTCACCGCAGGCGGAGGAGCGGCTCCGGCAGGCCCGGGAGGCGCTCGCCGCCGCGAAGCGGGCCGGGCGCGGTGGCGGCGGGGGAGACCTGACCGGCGGACTGCGAGGCACCGACCGGGCCGCCGACGAGACGTACGCGGCGGCCCGCGCCGCTGCGGCGAAGATCAGTGATCCGAAGCTGCGGGAGGCGTTGCTGCTCCAGGTCCGGGACGCTCAGCAGCGGTACGAGGCGGCCGCGCGTGCCGCCGACCGCGCCGTCCGCGCGGTGCAGCGCGGCGTGAGCAACCTCAACGCGGCCGTCGGCGCGCTCGCCACCGCCCAGCGGCTCCAGGCCCAGCAGGCGTACGACCTGGCGAAGGCGACCGTCGACGCGCTGACCCTGCGCGCCCCGATCGGCGGTGTCGTGCAGATGGGTGGGACGACCACCGGCGGCGGTGTCGCACCGGACGCCCTGGCGGGGTTGCTCGGCGGGGGTGCGGCGTCCGGGCTCGACCCGTCGGCGCTCGGTCCGGTGCCGGCCGGCCCGCCGCCCGGGGTGGACGTCGCCGTCCCGGTGGGTGGCCTGGTCACGGCCGGGACGCCGGTGCTGACCATTGTCGACACCGGCCAGCTCGGGCTGCTCGCCGAGGTGGACGAGACCGACGTCCTGCTGGTGAAGGCGGGGCTGGCCGCGACCGTCGAGCTGGACGCGGTCCCCGGCGCCACGTACGAGGCCACGGTCCGCTCGGTCGACGTTCTGCCCACCACGTCGGCGCGGGGCGGGGTGGGCTACCGGGTCCGGCTGGCCCTCGGCGCGGGCCGGTTCGGCGAGGGGGAGCCGGCGCCGACCCCGCGACCGGGCATGAACGCGGTGGTCCGCCTCCAGGTGCGGGAGGCCACCGACGCGGTCACCGTGCCGGCGTCGGCCGTCTTCTCCGCCGACGGGCGGGACGTGGTCTGGGTGGTGCGGGACGGCCGGGCCGAGCGGGCGGCGGTGACGGTGGGCGTCCAGGGCCAGGACCTGGTGCAGATCGTCAGCGGGGTGCAGGCCGGCGACCGGGTCGTGGTCCGGGGCGCCGACCAGGTCCGCGACGGCCAGGAGCTGGGGTGACCGCCCCGGCGATCGAGGCCGTGGACGTGTCCCGCACGTACCAGCTCGACGGTGTCTCGGTGCCGGCTCTGCGCGGGGTGTCGCTGACCGTCGCGCCGGGCGACTACGTGGCCCTGGTGGGGCCGTCCGGCTCCGGCAAGTCGACCCTCATGCACCTGCTCGGCGGGTTGGACCGGCCGACCGGTGGCCATCTGGCGATCGGCGGCCGCGAGGTGGACAGCCTCTCCGCCGGGGAACTCGCGGCGCTGCGCAACGAGACCATCGGCTTCGTCTTCCAGGCGTTCCACCTGCTGCCCCGTACCTCCGCGGTGGACAACGTGGCCCTGCCCCTGGTCTACCGGGGAGTGAGTGCCCGGCAGCGGCGGGAACGGGCCGCCGCCATGCTCGGCTGGGTCGGTCTCGGGCACCGCCTCGACCACCGGCCGAACCAGCTGTCCGGCGGCGAGCAGCAGCGGGTGGCGATCGCCCGCGCCCTGGTCACCGATCCGACGGTGCTGCTGGCCGACGAGCCCACCGGCAATCTCGACAGCGTCACCGGCGCGGCTGTGCTGGAGCTGCTGGAACGGCTCAACGCCGAGTCCGGCGTGGCGCTGGTGATGGTCACCCACGACAACGAGGTGGCCGCCCGGGCCCGCCGCCGGATCGCGATGCGCGACGGGGTGGTCGTCGCGGACAGCGCCACCGGCGAGCGTCATGATCCACCGGTGTCGGGGGACGCGGGGCCGCCTGACACACTGGTACCCGCTCCCAGCGCGGAGTCCCGGTCCGCGTCCGGAAGCGGTCCGGGGCACCCGTCCGGTGGCACCGGTGGCGCCGCCGGAGCCACCGGGCGCCGCGCGGCGGCGGGACCGGCCGGTGGAGGGCCCGGTCTGTCGGCCGACGCGGGGTCCGGCTCGTGAGGCTCGCCGAGGCCTGGCGGGTGGCGTTGGACGCGCTGCGGGCCAACCGCCTGCGCAGTGCCCTGACCATGCTGGGCGTCATCATCGGCGTGGCCTCGGTGGTGATCCTCGTCGCCATCGGCACCGGCACCAAGCAGAAGGTCGAGCAGCAGGTCGAGGGGCTGGGCTCCAACCTGCTGCTGGTCGTACCCGGCCGGATCGACGTGGGGTCCGCACCCGCGCTCTCCCCGTTGACCCTGGACGACGTCGACGCGGTGTCCCGGGTGGTCGGTGACCCCGACCGGGTGGCCGTCACCGTCGCCTCCGGCGCCACCGTCCGGGCGGGTGCCCGGTCGGACTTCAGCACGGTGCAGGGCGTACTGGAGACGACCCCCGCCGTGTTCACCCGCGAGCTGGCCCGGGGCCGCTACCTCACCGGGTCCGACGTGGACACCAGCCGCCGGGTGGCGGTGCTGGGCGCGTCGGTGGCGCGGGCACTCTTCCCGGACCGGGATCCGGTCGGCCAGCAGGTCACCGTCTCCGGGGTGCGGTTCCGGGTGATCGGGGTCTTCGCCCCGCTCGGCCAGAGCCTCGGTGTGGACCGGGACGACGAGGTCCACGTGCCGGTCACCGCCGCCCAGCGGCTCTACGGCACGCAGCGGATCGACGGCATCGCGGTGAAGGCGCCGGACCGCGAGCGGATCGACGAGTTGGGCGAGCGGATCGTCGCCGAGCTGACCCGCCGGCACCCGGGGACCGAGTTCAGCGCGGTCACCCAGGAGCAGATCCTCGGTGTCCTCGGTGACATCCTCGGCATCCTCACCGGGGTGCTGGCCGCGATCGCCGGCATCTCGCTGCTGGTCGGCGGCGTCGGCGTCTCCAACATCATGCTGGTCTCGGTCCGCGAGCGGACGAGGGAGATCGGGCTGCGCAAGGCGGTCGGTGCCCGCCCGCGGGACATCGGCGTGCAGTTCCTGCTGGAGGCGGTGCTGCTCACCTCGATCGGCGGCCTGACCGGCATGGCCCTCGGCGTCGGCACGGCCCTGACCGTGGCGGCCGTGTCGCCGATCCCGGCGGCGGTCACATGGTGGTCGCTGGCGCTGGCGTTCGGCGTCTCGGCCGCGGTGGGGATCGTGTTCGGCGTGGTGCCCGCCCAGCGTGCCGGGCGGCTCGATCCGGTCGTGGCGCTGCGGTCCGAGTGAGCGGTGATCCGGACGAAGGTCGGTAAACGACGTAACACCCGGTCCGACACCCGTGCGAATTATGATCAGTTGTACGAAGGGATCGCGCCGGTCACAGCGGCCCCGCTACCGTACTGGTAACACGCGCGTCGCCGGTCCGGGCGGAAGCTCCCCGCCGGATGGGACGCGCCGGGCATGGGATGGGTCGGTGAGCCATGGCCGGGTCGCAGTCCGACGGTCGGCTGTCGGAGGTCAAGTTCCTGACCGTCGCCGAGGTGGCGACGGTCATGCGGGTGTCGAAGATGACGGTCTACCGCCTGGTGCACAGCGGTGAACTCACCGCGGTCCGGGTCGGCCGGTCGTTCCGCGTTCCCGAGCACGCCGTGCACGAGTACCTGCGCGGCGCCTTTCAAGAAACCGCCTGAGCCGCCGCCGGGGCGGACGGACCAGCCGGCGTGACGGGCATCGAGGGGCCGCGTTGGCCCTGCTGAGGCTCTGCGGCTACCCTGGACCCCGACCGTGACCGCAGGTGCGCTCTGCCGCCCGTCCCGCTGGTCCGGTCCGTTGTCCGCAAGCGGTCGCCGGCGTCACCCGTGACGTCATCCGGTCCGCCCCGCACGTTGCATCGAAAGGCTGTCGTATGGGCTCGGTGGTCAAGAAGCGCCGCAAGCGCATGGCTAAGAAGAAGCACCGCAAGCTGCTGCGCAAGACCCGCGTCCAGCGTCGCCGTCTCGGCAAGTGACCGGTGCCGGGCCTGACCCGGCACCTCGTCACCCGCCAACAGTCGACCCTCGGAGGCTCAGGTGATCAGGCCGTGGACGTCCCGGCTCGATCCCGCCTGCCGGGGGAGGTGTGAGACATGACCCCCGGTGGCACCCCTGGTGCTCCGGGGGTCGTCGTCGTGACCGGGGTGAGCCGGTACCTCGGCGCCCACGTCGCGGCCCGGCTCGCCGCCGACCCGCGGATCGAACGCGTCATCGGTGTCGACCCGTCGGAGTCCGGCGCGGAGTTGACCGACCTGCTGGACCGGGTCGAGCGCGTCCGCGTGGACGCCGGCTCGATCGGTGGCCTGCTCACCGACCTCGACGTGGACGCCGTCGTGCACCTTGCGCTGGTCAGCGCACCGGACCCGCAGCACGGCGGCCGGGCGGCCATGAAGGAGCAGAACGTCATCGGCACGATGCAGCTGCTCGCCGCCGCCCAGCGCGCTCCCCGGCTGCGCAAGCTCGTCGTCCGCTCGTCGACCGCCGCGTACGGGGCCTCGTTCCGCGACCCGGCCGTCTTCACCGAGGAGACCGAGCCGCGCGAGGTGCCGCGCGGTGGTTTCGGCCGCGACATCCTGGACATCGAGGGGTACGTGCGAGGTTTCCGCCGCCGCCGGCCCGACGTGACCGCCACCGTCCTGCGCTTCGCGCCGTTCATCGGCTCGACCGCCGACACCACGCTGACCCGCTACTTCTCGCAGCCGGTGGTGCCCACCGTCTTCGGCCGCGACCCGCGGTTGCAGTTCCTGCACTTCGACGACGCGCTGGAGGTGCTGCACCGGTCGATCGTCGAGGACCATCCCGGCACGTACAACGTCGCCGGTCCCGGCGTGCTGGCCCTCTCGCAGGCGATCCGGCGGGCCGGCCGCGTCGCGATGCCGGTCCTCGAACCGGGCCTGTCCGGGGCCGCGGCGCTCGCCCGCAGCCTCGGCTTCGGCCGCATCGGGCTCGACCAGGTCGACCTCTTCGTGCACGGCCGGGTCGTCGACACCGGCCGGCTGGAGCGGGAGTACGGCTTCACCCCGCGCTCCACCGCCGCCGCGTTCGACGACTTCATCCGCGCACACCACGGCGGAGCCGTGGTGACCCGGGACCAGCTCGCCGCCGCCGAGCGGCTGGTGCTGGACGGGATCCGGCAGGTCCGTGCCGCCGCCCGGGAGCGGTCGTGACCGCCCGGCCGCGGCGCGAGCCCGCCGGCGGCGACGGCCGGTACGACGTACCGCTGGCCGTGCCGCACCCGGCGCGGGCCAACGGGCACCGACGGGTCGCGGCGGCCGAGCCGGTGGCGGTGCCGGACGAGCTGGACACGGCGGCGACGGACGAGCCCGTGGCGGCGGCGGCCGAGCTGGACACGGCCGCGACTGACGAGCCGGTGGCCGTGCCGGACGAGCTGGACACGGCGGCGACGGACGAGCCCGTGGCGGCGGACGAGCCGGACACGGCGGCGACCGACGACCCGGGCGAGCCCGGGGCCGCGACTACGGGTGCCGCCGAGCGGGCCGGGCCGGACGGGCCGGCGGTGCCGGACCGGCCGGGCGACCACTGGGACCGCAAGGTGGCCAACGGCCTGGCGTTCCTGCGGCGACGGCTCGCCGGTGAGTACGAGGTCGACGAGTTCGGCTTCGACCCGCAGATCACCGAGGCGGTGTTCCATCCGCTGCTGCGGCTGCTCTACCGGGACTGGTTCCGCACCGAGGTCAGCGGCCTGGAGAACGTGCCCGCCGAGGGCGCCGGCCTCGTCGTCGGCAACCACTCCGGCACCGTCGCCCTGGACGCGCTGATCCTCTCGGCCGTGCTGCACGACCGGCACCCGGCGCACCGGTTCCTCCGCCTGCTCGGCGCGGACCTGGTCTTCCGGATGCCGGTGGTGTCGGAGATCGCCCGCAAGACGGGCGGCACGGTGGCGTGCAACCCGGACGCGGAGCGCCTGCTCGGTGCCGGTGAGCTGGTCGGCGTCTTCCCCGAGGGCTTCAAGGGCATCGGCAAGCTGTACGCGGAGCGCTACAAGCTGCAACGCTTCGGCCGGGGCGGCTTCGTGTCGGCGGCGCTGCGGACCGGGACGCCGATCGTGCCGGTGGCGATCGTCGGGGGCGAGGAGATCTACCCGATGCTCGCCGACGTCAAGCCGCTCGCGCGGCTGCTCAAGCTTCCGTACTTCCCCATCACGCCGACCTTCCCGTGGCTCGGCCCGCTGGGCATGGTGCCGCTGCCGAGCAAGTGGCTGATCGAGTTCTGCCCGCCGATCCCCACCGCCCACCTGACCGACTCGGCCGACGACCCGCTGGTGGTGTTCAACCTCGCCGACCAGGTGCGGGAGACCGTCCAGCAGGCTCTGCACAAGCTCCTGGAACGCCGACCGGACCCGTTCGGCCCCTGAGCCGGCCGGATCCGTTCGGCCCCTGGGAGGCTGGTTACGCCGCCGGTAATGCAGGTGCGGTCCCGCCCCGGGAGGTCGTACGGTCCTGGGTTTGTGAGCAGGGTGGTCGAGGCCGTCGTACCGGCCCGGTTGGGGAGAAGTTTCCGCTGGTTGCTGGCGTCGTCGTGGGCGACGAACCTCGGCGACGGGGTGGCGGTCGCGGCCGGACCGCTGCTGGTCGCGTCGCTGACCGACAACCCGTTCCTGGTGTCGCTGGCGGCGCTGCTGCGGTGGGCCCCGCCCATGCTGTTCGGCCTGTACGCCGGTGTGCTCTCCGATCGGCTCGACCGGCGCCGGATCGTGATCGTGGCGAACGCCGTTCGGGTCGTCGTCCTGGGCGTGCTGGCCCTGGCGCTGGTGGCCGACCGGGTCTCCGTGTTCGGCGCGCTGCTGGCGCTGGGACTGATCGCCACCGCCGAGGTCTTCGCCGACAACACCACCGGAACCCTGACGCCCATGCTGGTGCGGCGGGAGGACCTGGCGATCGCCAACGCGCGCGTCCTGGCCGGGTTCATCACGCTCAACCAGTTGGCCGGCCCGGCGATCGGTGCGGCGTTGTTCGCGGCCGGCCGGTCCTGGCCCTTCGCCACCGAGGCCGTTCTCGCGGCAGCCGGTCTGCTGCTGGTGTCCCGGGTGTCGCTACCGGCCCGCGACCCGGCCCCGACGGAGGCGACCCGCAGTGTGCGGCGGGACATCGTGGAAGGACTCCGCTGGACCGTCCGTCATCCGGCCGTCCGGACGCTCTGCCTCACCATCCTTGTCTTCAACATCACCTACGGCGCGGCCTGGTCGGTCCTCGTGCTCTACGCGAGCGACCGCCTCGACCTGGGTGCCGTCGGCTTCGGCCTGCTCAGCACCGTGACGGCGGTCGGCGGGCTGCTCGGCACCATCATGTACGGGTGGCTGACCCGCCGGGTGAGCCTCGGCAACATCATGCGGGCGGGGCTGGTCATCGAGACCCTCACCCACCTCGCGCTCGCCGCCACGACCTCACCGTGGCTCGCCTCGGCGGTCCTGTTCGTCTTCGGCGCGCACGCGTTCGTCTGGGGCACCACCTCGCTCACCATCCGGCAGCGGGCCGTCCCCACCGACCTCCAGGGCCGGGTCAACAGCATCAACACCATCAGCACCTACGGCGGCCTGGTCGCCGGCTCGGCGATCGGCGGTCTGCTGGTCACCCCGTTCGGGGTGACCGGGCCGTTCTGGTTCGCGTTCGCCGGCTCGGCGGTCCTCGTCGTCCTGCTGTGGCGGGAGTTCACCCGGATCGCGCACAGCGACGAGCCGGCACCGGTGTCCACCGTCCCGGCCGCCTGACGGTCGGGGAGCCCCGGCCGGAGTTCAGGACACGCGCTGGCGCCGGCGGTGCAGGGCAAGGCCCGCGGTGACGGCCCCGGCGACGAGCCCGGCGGCGGCCGTCGACGGGACGGCGATCTTCGCCGCGCGGCGTCCGGTGCGGAAGTCCCGCACCTCCCAGCCGCGCTGCCGGGCCTCCCGCAGCAGGCTGCCGTCCGGGTTGACCGCGACGCCACGACCGACCGTGCTCAGCATCGGCAGGTCGTTGGACGAGTCGCTGTACGCGGTGCAGCGGGACAGGTCCAGGCCCTCCACCGCGGCGAGCTGGGTGACCGCCTCGGCCTTCGCCGGCCCGTGCATCAGGTCGCCGACCAGCCGCCCCGTGTACGCCCCGTCGACCACCTCGGCCACGGTGCCGATGGCGCCGGTCAGGCCGAGCCGGGCGGCGATGATCCGGCCGATCTCCACCGGTGCCGCGCTGACCAGCCAGACCCGCTCGCCGGCGTCGAGGTGGCGCTGGGCGAGCCGGCGGGTGCCGGCCCAGATCCGGGGGGCCATCAGCTCGTCGAAGATCTCCTCGGCGAGCCGCTCCACGTCGTCCACCCGCCAGCCCTCGATGAAGGCGAGCGCGGTCTCCTTGGCCTGGGACATGTCGCCCGCGTGCTCGGTGGCAAGAACCCGGAACCGCAGCTGTTGCCAGGCGAACCGGAGCAGGTCGCCGGTGGTGAAGTAGTTGCGCGCGGCCAGCCCACGGGCGAACCAGTAGATCGAGGCACCCTGCATCATCGTGTTGTCCACGTCGAAGAAGGCGGCCGCGGTCGGATCGGGCGCGGGGGGCGGGGCGTCCGCCTCCGCCCAGCCGGAGGTGTGACCGTGGGCGTCGGTGCTGACCGTCACCTTACGGCTGCGGACCACGCGCCCTCCCTCCGCTCGACCGGCGCGCCGTGCGCCACCTCGCGAGGGTAGCCGGACGCCCGGCCAGGGGCGGGCGGTCCTCCGGACAATTGTGGCGCGGACGGCCCTCAGGGCCGGTGTCGCGCCGCGGCCCCTGCCGGTCGAGCCGGCCCTATCGGTCGGCGGGGCAGGTGGCCGGGGCCGGGCCGAGGGCGTCGCTGCCGACCGGGGCGGGCAGGCCGCACGCGATGGCGGCGCGCAGCGCGTCCGAGCGCTTGCGGACCGAGTCCAGCAGGGCGAGCGAGCGGCGGGTCCGGTCCCGCTCGGCGCGCGTCCCCTCGTCGAGCAGGCCGCTCACCGCCTGCCGCTGCGCGGTGACGAAGGTGTTGACCGTGTCCAGCGCCGCCGGGTCGGACCGCTGCACGGCGGCACCGGTCAACAGGCGTACGCCCTGGCGGGTGTCGGCGTCCATGTCGTCCAGGACGCCGCTGTAGCCGGCCCGGTCGCCCCGGAGCTCCGCGGCCTCGCCTAGGCGGGTACGGGCGAAGTCCAGGAAGAGCTGCCCGCGGCTCACGTCCGAGCTGGTGAGCGCGAGCTGGGCGCGCTCGGTGGAGCGCTTCATGCCGTAGAGGGCGTCACCCGGCACGGCGTTCTCACTGGCGGCCGAGATGCCGGACAGGGCCACGGCGCCGGCCGCGATGCCGACCAGGATGGCGCCACGGGCGCGGGCCCGTCGTGCGGTGACCGCCGGCAGCAGTGCCGGACGGCTGGCTCTCGTGCGGCGCGTCGCCCGCCCGGAGGCGGTGTCGGCGGCGGCTGCGCCGATGCCCTCGCGCTCGGCGGTGGCCAGCAGCATCGCCCGCAGGCCGGTACGGAACTCCGTGTCCACCTCGATCGCCGGCGGGGCGGCGCTGAGCCGCTGCCCGACCGCGACGAGGGCGGCGAGCTGGTCGTCCGCGCGGGACCGTACGTGGTGCCGCCGCCCGCCGTTGGCCTCGTCGAGAAGCTGAGCGAAGCGCTCCGCGCGCCGACGGGAGAAGAGGTCGCTGTCCACCGCTGGCACCTCCTCTCGCTGGTCACGGCCGGTCGGCCGCGGTCGTCGCCGACGACCGGTGACGGCGGGACACCACGGGAAGGCTCGTGCCGGCGGCGTCGCCGGACCTGAGGAACCCGGGGGGATGCCGGGACTGCCAACGGTCGCACCCGGAGAAACGCGCCGCGCAGGGCATGGGTTACGGGGCGAACAGGGCAGAAATCACGGAAAGTGATGCGTATCACCCGACGGCCTCCGCGCCGAGCTGCCTCGACGTCCCTCGGCCGCCCGCTGGGTCACGGTTGGAAGCCGTCGGGCAGCAACCGCGCCAGCGCGCGGACCGCGCGGTACTGCAGCGCCTTGATCGCACCCTCGTTCTTGCCCATGGCCCGCGCCGTCTCCGCCACCGAGAAGCCCTGGAGGAAGCGGAGCACGATGCATTCCTGCTGCTCCGGGTTGAGTCGCTTGACGGCGCCGAGCAGAGCGACGTTGGTGATGTGCTCGACCACCGCCGCCTCCGGGCTGCCCTCCGGCCCCCGGTCCTCGCGGTCGGCGTCCAGGACGTCTCCGGTGGTCACCTCCAGCCGGTACCGGCCGGACTTGAAGTGGTCCGCGACGAGGTTGCGGGCGATCGTCACCAGCCACGCCCCGAGGTCCCGGCCCTGCCAGGTGAAGCTGCCGATCCGCTTGAGCGCGCGCAGGAAGGTGTCGGATGTGAGGTCCTCCGCCAGCTGGCGGTTGCCCACGCGGAAGTAGACGAACCGGAAGACCGTGTCGACGTACCGGTCGTAGATCAGACCGAAGGCCTCGGCCTCGCCGGCCTGTGCCCGCTCGACCAGCGCCCAGACCTCGGTGGCCGGGTCGGACGGGTCGGGGCGGCTCGGGAAGCCGGTCGTGGTGGCGGGCACTACCGGCAGCACCGCGGTCTCCGTGGTGGACGGGTCGGCTGTGGCCGGCGGGTCGGCGGCACGTCGGCCCTGTACCGGCATGGTCGGGCGGGCCGGTGTCGCGACCCGGCCGCCGATCGGTTTGGCGTTCCCGCCCGGCGTCGCCGGTCTCGGCGCCGGCTCGTTGTGGTGCGGTCGGTCCCGCAGGCGGCTCGACGTGCCGTCGCCACGGGTGGCGAGGCTGCCGGTGTCCTCCACCGCGCCCCGGGCGGCCGGTCGCTCGTTCGTCGCGGGGCGTGGGGCCGGACCGGTCAGACCGAGCGGGCGGTCCGCGTAGCCGAAGGTCGTCATCGGGCCACCTCCGTCCCGCCGGTCACGCGCCGCGTGCCCGGTGCGCCGGGTACGCGGGGGTCGGGCAGGGCGGGTCGGGGGTGTGCCGACGGGCGGCAGATCCCCTTGAGGTGCTGGTCCAATGCGCTCACGGGCACGGGGGCCTCCTCGGGCTGAGGGGTGTCGACTCACGGCAAATGGGGTGAGCCGACCCGAGTGATGATAGGGCCAACGTCACCCGCGCGTGGCAAGTCCGTTACACAGGGCCGAAGTATTTCCCGCTGTGTCGCACGAATGGCGGACCGGTTGTCCGTCGTGTGCGGTTGACTTTCGGATTTGCCGCTGGTCCGCAGTGGATTCCCAGGTGGATGGCGTTGTGGCGAGCCGGGTCGGCGGCCCGCTCGACCCGGTCGGCTGAGGGTGGGTCGGTGTGTCGGCCGGTTTCGGTGTGTCCTGTCGACGGGACCGGAGGCGTCACAGCTGGTGCCGGCCGTCGGTCCCGTCGGCGGGACCAGGCACGTAACCGTCGAGGGCGGTCAATGGAACGTGCCGGCCCACGTCGATCCCGGCCGGTCGCTCCCGTCCTCGGCGCGGCCCGCCCGGCACCCGCCCGGGGCTGTCTGGCGCTCCGACGTACGGCGTGGGAGCCCGTTCCGGCGTGGCCGGCCGTCCCGCTCTGTGCCAGACTCAGCGACCGTGCAGGACGCAACAGGAAGCACCGCGTCGACCCTCGCCGACCGGCTCCGCCGGGCGGCCGTCGCCCACGGCGACCGCCCCGCGCTGCACTGGCGCGGAGAGACCCTGACCTGGTCCGAACTGGACGCCGCGGTGACCGCCGTCGCGCACGCGCTGGCCGCCCAGGCGGTCAGCGGCGACCGGCACCCGCCCCGGGTCGCGATCGCGCTCGGCAACACGCCGGACTTCGTGGTCAGTTACCTGGCCACGCTCCGCGCCGGCCTGGTCGCGGTGCCGGTCAACCCCGCCTTCACCGTCCGCGAGCTGGCCCACGTACTGGCGGACTCCGGCGCGTCCGTGCTGATCGGCACCGCGCCGGTGCGCGACCGGGTCGCCGAGGTGGCCGGTGACCTGCCGGCACTCGCCGCCGTGCACACCGCGCCGCCGACGGCGGACGGCGGCGGCGCCTTCCCCGCCCGGAGCGGGGACGACCTGGCGGTGCTGCTCTACACCTCCGGCACCGAGGGGCGGCCGAAGGGGGCGATGCTGTCGCACCGCGCGCTGGCCGCCAACCACGAGCAGGTGGACCGCATCGAGCCAACCGTCGTGGGCCCGGACGACACCCTGCTGCTCGCGTTGCCGCTGTTCCACGCGTACGGGCTCAACTCCGGGCTCGGCGCGGTCGTCCACCATGGGGCGACCGGGGTGCTCGTCGACGACCTTGGCGGCGACGCGGGCCTGGCGGAGATCGCCCGGCACCGCGTGACCGTGCTGGTCGGCGTACCGTCGATGATCGCGGCCTGGTCCACGGCGGACGCCGGGGCCGCCGCCGCGGCGCTGGCGTCGGTGCGGGTCGCGGTCTGCGGCGCGGCGCCGCTGGAGCCGGCCGTCGCGGCGCGCTTCAGCGAGGTCACCGGGCTTCCGGTGCACATCGGGTACGGGCTGACGGAGACCGCTCCGGTGCTCACCTCCACCCTCGTGGGCGGGGAGCCGAAGCCCGGCTCGATCGGCCGCCCGCTGCCCGGTGTGGAGCTGCGTCTGGTCGCGCCGGACGGCACCGACCTGTGGCGGGACGGCGTGGCCGTGCCCGACGACGACGCCGACGAGCTGGACATCGCCGACACCGCCCCCGGCACCGATCCCGGCCAGATCGTGGTGCGCGGGGCCAACGTGTTCTCCGGCTACTGGCCGGACGGGCGGGGCGGGCCCGACGCCGAGGGCTGGTGGGCAACCGGGGACGTGGCGTACGCCGACGACGACGGCGACCTGTTCCTGGTGGACCGGATCGGCGAGCTGATCCTGGTCAACGGATTCAACGTCTACCCGCACGAGGTGGAGCTGGTGCTCGCCGCGTACCCCGGCGTGGCCGAGTCGGCGGTACTGGGTGTGCCGCACCCGCGGACCGGCGAGACTGTCCAGGCGTACGTGGTGCCGGAGCCGGGGCGGGAGGTGACGGTGGAGGACCTGCTCGCTCACTGCGCCCGCAACCTCGCCCGGTTCAAGTGCCCGACCGCCGTCGAGTTCGTCGACGAGTTGCCGCACTCGGCGATCGGGAAGGTCCGCAAGACGCTGCTCCGGCCACCGGCCGGGGCGAAGCCCGCGACGCCGGTCCCGGCGGCGCCGGCCAGCCACCCGCCGGTCCCGGCCGGCACGACGGAGGAGACCGATGCGTGAACCCCGCCTCACCCTGATCACCCGGCCGGGCTGTCACCTCTGCGAGGACGCGAAGGCGGCGCTGGACCGGGTGGTGGCGGTCACCGGGGACCAGTGGATCGAGAAGGATGTCACCGGCGACATCGAGCTGGAGCGGGAGTACGGCGACCGGTTGCCGGTGGTGCTGCTCGACGGCAAGGAGCACGGCTACTGGCGCGTCGAGGAGGACCGGCTGCTGCGCGACCTCACCACCCCGCAGCTCTGACCGCTGCCGGTCGCCGGCTGCGGACGGGCGAGGGCCGCCGCCGGCCGGATAGGGTGCGGCGATGACCCCCGCGCACCCCCACCTGGTGTGGGACTGGAACGGCACCCTGCTCAACGACCTGGACCTGGTCGTGGCGTCCACCAACGCGGTCTTCGCCAGCGTCGGCGGGCCGGCGGTCACCGCCGACGAGCACCGGGTCCGGTTCCGCCGGCCGATCGCGGAGTACTACGCGGAGGTGCTCGGGCAGGCGGTCGACGACGAGGCGTTCGGTCGGCTCGACCGGATCTTCCACGACGCGTACCGGGACGGCTTGACCACCTGCGCGCTGGCGCACGACGCGGTCGAGGCGATGTCGTCCTGGGCGGGTGGGCAGTCGCTGCTGTCCATGTGGTTCCACGACGAGTTGGTGCCGGCCGTCCACACGTACGGACTGACCGGCCGTTTCCTGCGGGTCGACGGGCTGCGGGCGACGGTCGGCGGTGACCGGAAGGCCGAGTCGCTGGCCCGGCACCTGGCCGAGCTGGGGGTCGACGGCCGGGACGTGGTGCTGATCGGCGACTCCCTCGACGACGCCGACGCCGCCCTCTCGGTGGGCGGCCGTGCGGTCCTCTACACCGGCGGCTTCACCGACCCCATCCGCCTCAAGGCCTCCGGCCACCCGGTGGCCGACACGCTGACGGAAGCGGTAACCCTGGCCCGCACCCTGTAACGCGCCCCCCGCCCCCTTTTCCCGCGTTGATCATGAGGTTGACGGCGATGTGGATCTCCTCCGGTGCCGCTAACTTCATGATCAACGGGGTTCAGTGGCGGGATCTCAGGTGCGGAGGTAGGTCAGGACGGCGCGGACGCGGCGGTGCTGCTCCGTGTCGGGGGGCAGGTCGAGCTTGGTGAAGATGTTGCGGACGTGCTTTTCCACCGCACCGTCCGTCACCACCAGCGTGCGGGCGATCGCGGTGTTGGAATGGCCCTCGGCCATCAGGGCGAGCACCTCCCGCTCCCGCGGTGTCAGGTTGCGCAGCGGGTCGTCGCGGCGGCGCCGGGCGAAGAGCTGACCGATCACCTCCGGGTCGAGCACCGTGCCGCCACCGGCGACCCGCTCCAGCGCGTCGAGGAACTCGCCGATCGCGGCCACCCGGTCCTTCAGCAGGTAGCCGATCCCGGCGCCGGTGGCGAGCAGGTCCTCGGCGTACGACACCTCGACGTACTGGGACAGCACCAGGATCGGGGTCCGGGGCACCAGCCGGCGGCCCTCCACAGCGGCCCGCAGCCCCTCGTCGGTGTGCGACGGGGGCATCCGGACGTCGACGATCGACACGTCCGGGCGGTGGGCCACCACCGCCGCCACGAGGGCGTCACCGTCGGCGACGGCGGCCACCACCTGGTGCCCGCGCTCGGTGAGCAGCCGGACCAGCCCCTCCCGGAGCAGGACGGCGTCGTCGGCGATCACGATCCGCATGGCTGTGTTGTCTACCACGTCGGCCGCGCGCCCGGCCGCCCCGCGCCCGGCCGCCCTGGGAGGGGTCGGCCCGGCGCTTGGCGGCAGCCGCCGCGCTCACCGCGGAAGGTCCGCGCGTACCTCGGTGGGACCACCGGCCGGGCTGGTCACGGTGAGCCGGCCGCCGGCCGCCCGGACGCGGTCGGCGATGCCGGCCAACCCGTGGCCCTTGGCCAGGTGTGCGCCGCCCTCGCCGTCGTCCTGCACGCCGACCCGCAGCAGCGGGCCGTTCCGCTCCACGATGACGCGGCACTCGGTGGCCCGGCTGTGCTTGGCCACGTTGGTGAGCGCCTCGGCGACGACGAAGTACGCCGTGCTCTCGACCGCCGGGTCGAGCCGACCGCCGGGCCCGCCGAGAGCCGGGTCGACCCGCAGCTCGATCGGGATCAGCCCGCGCCCGGCCAGCGCGGCGAGGGCGCTGGGCAGGCCCCGGTCGACCAGGATGGGCGGCGCGATGCCCCGGGACAGGGCGCGCAACTCGGCGAGAGTCTCCCGGGTCTGGCCGACCGCCTCGTCCAGCGTCCGGCGGGCCGCCTCCGGGTCGGACGCGAGTTGCTCGCGGGCCCGGCTGAGGTCCATCGCGAGCCGGACCAGGCGCTGCTGCGGCCCGTCGTGGATGTCGCGCTCCAACCGGCGCAGCGCGATCGCCTCGGCGGACACCGCCGCGCGCTTCTGCTCCTCGAGGGTGGTGATCCGGTTGCGCATCTCGGCGACACCGGTCAGCAGGGAGCGGGCCAGGCCGGCCTGGAGCCGGGCGCAGGCACGGGCCACCAGCGGCAGTGTGAACAGGCAGAACACGCCGATGGCGGTGTTCAGGACGATCCGCGCGCCGGCGCCGTCGCCCATCCCGAGGAGCTGGCTCAGGTCCTGGTCGTCCGGGCCGCGGGGGATCGCCCAGTCGTACGCCCCGTAGAGGGTGCCGGCGACACCCACCGCCCACCAGACGATCAGCACGACGAAGGTCGGCAGCGCCACGAGCAGCTTGCCGAAGGCGTGCAGCAGGTCGAGCCAGGACTGGAGGTCGCGCATCGGCACCACGACGCGGCGCCAGAAGCGCGCGTCCGGCGCGGGGGTCAGGTAGTCCGGGCGGACCCGGGGCAGGTGCAGCACGGCGGGGAGCCGGAGCCGTTCGAGGTCGGCCAGCGCCCGCGCCGCGTAGAGGGTGCCGGCGAGGACCGGCAGACCGAGCGTGGTGACCAGCAGGCCGGCGGTGAGTGAGATCCCGGCCACGGCCAGCACGAAGCCGGCCAGCGCGAGCGGCAGGCCGAACAGCACGTAGCCCGAGTCGCGCAGGACCTGACGGGCGAGGCTGTGGACGGGCGTGGCGCGGGTCGGTGCGGCGCCCACTGGTACGGCGGTCATGCAGCGAGGCTATGGGCCGGCGGCGGTCCGGCCCATCCCGTACACCGGCCTCCGGAGGGTGGGGCTGGCCCTACCCCGGTCGGTTCCGGTACGTGACGCGCCCGCGCGCGATTGGTCAGAGAAGTCGCAATTGAGCAATAATCGGCGGGCGGCGCCGGCGGAGGCCGCCGGATCGATCTTGCGGAATGGAGGGCCTGGTGGAGCCGCGTCGCGCGCGACCAAGATCGCGATTTGTGCGTGTCTTCACAAGCGCCTACCCTGTAGTTCCGACGCGCCCTGCTAGCACAGCCGGCAACCTCGGTCGCCAGCGGGAGTCCCGAAGCGGCCGACCGGCGGAGTTGGCCCAGGATCGCACCGCACGGAGTCTCATGAGTCAGCACCGTCACCCAGGCGCGCCCGGCCGCCCCGGCGCCGTCCCCGCGCTGCCGGACCTGCCCGAGGCGACCGTCGCCCGGCTCCCCGAGTACCTCCGCGCCCTGCACAACCTTGCCGAAACCGGCCACGAGACGGTGTCGAGCGAGGGGCTGGCCAGCGCCGTCGGGGTGAACTCGGCCAAGCTCCGCAAGGACCTGTCGCACCTGGGGTCGTACGGCACCCGGGGCGTGGGCTACGACGTGGCCCTGCTGATCGACCAGATCGAGTACGTGCTCGGGCTCACCCATCGGCGGTCGGTCGCCCTGGTCGGCGTGGGTAATCTCGGTCACGCCCTGGCCGGTTACGACGGCTTCGCCACCCGCGGCTTCCGCATCGCCGCGCTCTTCGACGCCGACCCGTCGCGCGTCGGCGAGGAGATCAACGGCCTGGTCGTCCGGCACGTCGACGAGCTGCCCCGGATCGCCGCCGAGGAGTCGATCGCGATCGGCGTGATCGCCACGCCCGCCGCTGCCGCGCAGCGGGTCGCCGACCAGCTGGTCGCCGCCGGTGTGACGAGCATCCTGAACTTCGCGCCCTGCGTACTCTCGGTCCCGGACGGCGTCGACGTGCGCAAGGTCGACCTCGCCATCGAGCTGCAGATTCTGTCCTTCCACGAGCACCGCAAGGCGTCCCTGACCGCGATCCCCGCCACCACCGGCGGGTCCACCCTCACCGCCCTGCCCGGCGGCCTCGCGGCCGCCGACCCCCAGGAGGCGATCGGCACGTGAAACTGCTCGTCGTCGGTGCGTCCTACCGCACCGCTCCGGTCGCGACACTGGAGCAGCTCGCGGTCGCGCCCGCCGATCTCACCCGCACCCTGGACCGGCTGGTCGCGCAGCCGTACGTCACCGAGGCCGTACTCGTCTCCACCTGCAACCGGGTGGAGGTCTACGCCGCCGTGTCCGGCTTCCACGGCGGTCTGGGCGACATCTGCGCCGTCCTGGCCGAGCAGGCCGGCTGCCAGCCGGCGGCGCTCGCCAACCACCTGTACGTGCACTTCGACGCCGCCGCCGTCGACCACGTCTTCCGGGTCGCCACCGGCCTGGACTCGATGGTCGTGGGCGAGGCGCAGATCCTCGGCCAGCTCCGTGACGCGTACCACTGGGCGTCCGGCGCCGACACCACCGGCCGACTGCTGCACGAGCTGATGCAGCAGGCGCTGCGGGTGGGCAAGCGCGCCCACTCCGAGACCGGCATCGACCGGGCCGGGCAGAGCGTGGTCACCGCCGCGCTCGACCTCGCCGCCGAGCATCTCGACGGCGACCTGACCGGCCGTCCGGCACTGGTCGTCGGGGCGGGGGCCATGGGCTCGCTGGGCGTGGCGACCCTCTCCCGGCTGGGCGCCGGGCCGGTCACCGTGACCAACCGCGGTGCCGACCGGGCGGTCCGGCTGGCCGAGTCGTACGGCGCCGCCGCCGCGCCGATGGCCGAGCTGACCACGACGCTCGCCACGGTGGACGTCGTCGTGGCCGCCACCGCCGCCACCGAGCCGGTCCTCACCCGCGAGGTCGTGACCCGGGCGCTCGCCGACCGGGACCCGGCCCGCGGCCCGCTGGTCCTGCTCGACCTGGCCGTCCCGCGCGACGTCGAGCCCGGCGTCGCCGAGCTGCCCGGCGTCGAGGTGATCGACATCGACCGGATGGCCACGCTGATCGCCGACGGCCCGGCCGCCGCCGACGCCGCCGCCGTGGAGCGGATCGTCGTCGGCGAGGTCGACGCCTTCCTCACCTGGCTGCGGGGCGCCGACGTCGCGCCGACCGTGGCCGCCCTGCGGGGCCGCGCCGACGACGTGGTCAGCGCCGAGCTGCGCCGGCTCGCCCAGCGCCGCCCCGACCTCACCGACGACCAGCGCGCCGAGGTGGCCCGGACGGTGCACCGCGTCGTCCAGCGCCTGCTGCACCAGCCGACCGTGCGGGTCCGTCAGCTCGCCGCCGAACCCGGTGGTGACCAGTACGCGGCCCTGCTGCGCGAGCTGTTCGACCTCCAGGTGCCGCAGACCTCACCGGTCGACACCGTCCCCGACGTGGTGGAGCCCGAGGCCGTCCCGCCGTTCGGCGGCACCGCCGGGCTTCCGCTCGGCGACACCGCAGGCCTCCCGCCGTTCGGCGGCGCCGCCGACGTCCCACCCACCGGAGGTGAGCGATGAGCACCGCCCCCCTGCGCCTCGGCACCCGGGGCAGCGCCCTGGCGATGGCCCAGTCCGGGCATGTCGCCGAGGCGCTGACCGCCGCCACCGGCCGCCCCGTCGAGCTGGTCGAGGTGGTGACCGCCGGCGACCGCTCGAACGCCCCGGTGCACCGGCTCGGTGTCGGCGTGTTCGTGTCCGCGCTGCGCGACGCCCTCGCCGCCCGCACCATCGACTTCGCGGTGCACTCGTACAAGGATCTGCCCACCGCGGCGGCCCCTGGGCTGCACATCGCGGCGATCCCACCCCGGCAGGACCCGCGTGACGCGCTCGTCGCCCGGGGCGGCCGTACGCTCGCCGAGCTGCCGCCCGGCGCGCGGATCGGCACCGGTGCGCTACGCCGGATCGCCCAGCTGCACGCGCTCGGGCTGCAGCTGGAGGTCCAGCCGATCCGGGGGAACGTCGACACCCGCCTGGCGCGGGTGCTCGGCCCCGACGCCGACCTGGACGCCGTCGTCCTGGCCCGGGCCGGGCTCGCCCGGCTGGCCCGGACCGACGTGATCACCGAGACGCTCGACCCGATGCTGATGCTGCCCGCGCCCGCCCAGGGGGCGCTGGCCGTGGAGTGCCGGATCGACGACCCGGACCTGGTCGAGTTGCTCGCCGTGCTCGACCACGCACCGTCCCGCGCCGCGGTCGTCGCGGAGCGGGCGCTGCTGGCCACCCTGGAGGCCGGGTGCAGCGCACCGGTCGCCGCCTACGCCGAACTCGCCGAGGGCGACTCCGGTGATGAGATCTACCTGCGCGGGGCGGTGATCAGCCCGGACGGCGCCCGTGACCTCCGGCTGTCCCGCACCGGAACGCCCGCCGACGCGGCGGAGATCGGTAAGGCACTCGCCGCCGACCTCCTCGACCTCGGCGCCGACTCGATCCTCGGCCAGGAAGGACACACCGGCCCGGGGACCCAGCAATTTGGGAGCACAGAATGACCCGCACCCGTAAGCCCGTCGGCCGTATCGCGTTCGTCGGGGCCGGTCCCGGCGACCCGGGCCTGCTGACCCGCCGGGCGCACGACGCCCTGGTCGACGCCGACCAGGTGGTGTACGACCGGGGAGTCCCCGAGTCGCTACTCGACGTCGTCCGCGCGGAGGCGAAGGAGGACGCCCAGTTCACCCCGGCCGAAGGCGCGCCGGGTGACGTGGCGAAGGTGCTGATCTCGGCGGCCCGTTCCGGGCTGAACGCGGTGCACCTGGTCGCCGGGGACCCGTTCGGCCACGAGTCGGTGGTCAAGGAGGTGCAGGCGGTGGCGCGTACCGCCGCGCACTTCGAGGTGGTCCCGGGCGTCGGGCAGGCCGAGGGTGTGGCGACCTACGCGGGCGTGCCGCTGCCGGGCGTCCGTACGGTGGCCGACGCCGAGGACGTCACCACGCTGGACTTCGACGCGCTGGCCGCGGCCGTCACCCGCGGCTCGCTGGCGCTCGCGGTTGACGCGGGCGACCTCGCCGCCGTCCGGGACGGGCTGCTCGCGGCCGGGGTCGACGGCGGCACCGCCGTGGGGGTGACCGGCGACGGCACCGGCGAGACGCAGTACACCACCACGTCGATCGTTGACTCCTTCGTCGCGGCGGCGCTCGGCTTCACCGGCCGGGTCGTGCTCACCGTCGGCGACGGCGTCGGCCAGCGGGACAAGCTCAGCTGGTGGGAGAACCGCCCGCTGTACGGCTGGAAGGTGCTCGTCCCCCGGACCAAGGAGCAGGCCGGCGCGATGAGCGCGCGGCTGCGGGCGTACGGCGCCATCCCCTGCGAGGTGCCGACCATCGCGGTCGAGCCGCCGCGCACCCCCGCCCAGATGGAGCGGGCGGTCAAGGGCCTGGTCGACGGCCGGTACGCCTGGGTGATCTTCACCTCGGTGAACGCGGTCCGCGCGGTGTGGGAGAAGTTCGCCGAGCACGGTCTCGACGCCCGGCACTTCGGCGGCGTCAAGATCGCCTGCATCGGTGAGGCGACCGCCGACGCCGTCCGCGCGTTCGGCATCCAGCCGGAGCTGATCCCGTCCGGGGAGCAGTCCTCGGAGGGCCTGCTGGCCGAGTTCTCGCCGCACGACGAGGTCCTCGACCCGGTCGGCCGGGTGCTGCTGCCGCGCGCCGACATCGCCACCGAGACGCTCGCCGCCGGGCTCACCGAGCGCGGCTGGGAGGTCGACGACGTGACCGCGTACCGGACGGTCCGGGCGGCGCCGCCGCCGGCCGAGATCCGCGACGCCATCAAGTCGGGCGGGTTCGACGCGGTCCTCTTCACCTCCTCGTCCACCGTCCGGAACCTGGTCGGCATCGCGGGGAAGCCGCACGCGCGTACCGTTGTTGCTGTCATCGGGCCCAAGACGGCGGAGACCGCCACGGAGTTCGGCCTGCGGGTCGACGTGCAGCCTCAGCACGCCTCGGTGCCCGACCTGGTGGAGGCGCTGGCCGCCTACGCCGTCGAGCTGCGCGAGAAGCTCGCCGCGATGCCGGCGAAGCAGCGGCGCGGTTCGAAGGTGCAGGGGCCGACCGCCCTGAGGTTCCGCTGACCCTGGAGGCTCCCGTGCCGTACCCCGAGATCCGGCCCCGCCGGCTGCGCCGCAACGCCGCCGTGCGACGGCTGGTCTCCGAGACCCGCGTCGACCCGGCCGAACTGGTCCTGCCGATGTTCGTCAAGGAGGGGCTGACCGAGCCGCGGGCCGTGGCGTCGCTCCCGGGGGTGCTCCAGCACTCCCGGGACTCGCTGCGCAAGGCCGCCGTCGAGGCGGTCCAGGCCGGGGTCGGCGGGATCATGCTCTTCGGGGTGCCGGAGTCGCGGGACGAGCGCGGCTCGGGCGGGATCGACCCGAACGGCATCCTCAACGTCGCCATCCGGGACGTGATCTCGGAGGTGGGCGACGCCACGGTCGTGATGAGCGACCTCTGCCTGGACGAGTTCGCCTCGCACGGGCACTGCGGCCTGCTCACCCCCGACGGCGGGGTGGACAACGACGCCACCCTCGCCGCGTACGGCGAGATGGCGGTGGCCCAGGCCGCCGCCGGGGTCCACGTGGTCGGGCCGTCCGGCATGATGGACGGCCAGGTCGGCGTGGTCCGCCGGGCCCTGGACGCCGCCGGGCACCAGGACGTGAGCATCCTCGCGTACGCCGTGAAGTACGCCTCGGCCTTCTACGGACCGTTCCGGGATGCGGTGGAGTCGGCGCTGGAGGGCGACCGCCGCACCTACCAGCAGGACCCGGCGAACCTGCGGGAGTCGCTGCGCGAGGTCGAGCTGGACGTCGCCGAGGGCGCCGACATGGTGATGGTCAAGCCGGCGCTGCCGTACCTCGACGTGGTCGCGGCGGTCCGAGCCGCGGTGGACGTCCCGGTCGCGGCCTACCAGGTCTCCGGCGAGTACGCGATGGTCGAGGCGGCCGCCGCGAACGGCTGGATCGACCGCGAGCGGGTGATGCTGGAGACGCTCACCTCGATCCGCCGCGCCGGCGCGCAGATCATCCTCACCTACTGGGCAGTCGAGGCCGCCCAGCTGCTGCGCGAGCGCTACTGACCATCGTCCGCACGGTCGGCAGGGCGGGCCCAGCCGCCGGCCGGCGCCCCTCCTCGGGCGGTGGAAACGCGAGCTGCTGAGGTAGCCACCAGATGCTCAGCAGGTCGCCATCTCCCGCCTTGGAAGTGGGCGGCGGGCCGCGCCACGGAGGCCGGGGCGACACCTGACCTATGAAGAGCGACCGGGGCGGGCGCAAGCTCGCAGCCCCGCCATCAACTCTCTACCCGGCGACCGACGCACCGTCGGTGACCGTCCGTGACTGGGCGACCGGCACCCCGCACTCACCTTCGCAGCCTTTGCTCTGCACCTCTATCCGCACCACTCACGGACAGTTGCTGGTGCGGATTGGGGTGCAGAGCAAAGGCTGCGAGTGGGGGTCTGTGTCGCTGTGGGTGCCAGGTGCGAATTGCCTGGTCAGCGGTGTGCTGGAGCCAGCGCCGGGCGGACGGGGACCGCGGAGGCCGAGTGCGGAGAGTGATTGTCGGCATCGAGGGGCCTCGTAACTGTTAGTTATCCAAGCCGGTGTCGCGGGGAGTTCCAAGTCGGGAGGGGGGCTTCGAGGGCTGCCAGCCCCGGCCGCTTGCGGACCGCGCGTTGTCCACAGGGGCGTCCCGTTATCCACAGGGATGACCACCAGGGTGGCGCAGGGGACGCCCATCGGCGACCGTGACGGCATGCCTTCGCCGTACCCCTGCGGGCGACCTGTTCCGGCGACCTCGCTCAAACGAGGCTGTCAATCGGCGGCAGCCGAACCACGCGATGCGACAGCGCCATGCAGGGAAGCCGCACGAGTCGAGGTGGCACGCGAGGCCCCCGCAAGAATCGAGGCGCCGTCAGGAGTCGACGGAGTGGCGGGAGTCGACGAAGTGGCGGGAGTCGAGGCGCCGTCAGGAGCCGAGGCTACCCGGCGGGTCAGTCCTGACGATGAGGCGTGGCCGGTGGTCGGAATCGTTCGGGCCGCCCGGCGCCGGGCGGACTGGAGTCAGCGGGAGTTGGCCCGGCACGCGGGCGTCCATCACGCCACGATCGGTCGCATCGAGGCGGGGCGGTTGACGCCGAGCCTCGCGCTCCTCCAGCGTGTCCTCGGCGCGGCCGGATTCCGGCTGGCCGTGGTCGACGGCGATGGGCGGGTGCTGCGGCCGATGCGCGACCGGGACGACATCCGTGACGGTGCTGAGCGTCGGTACCCGTCCCACCTCGACACCATCCTGGATCCCGAGCCGGGTGAGTGGTGGGCGGACATGTACGGGCTGGCGCGCCCGCCGGAGACCTTCTACCGCAGTCGGGTGCTCCGGGACGCGTTGCGGCGCCGCAGCCAGTGGGAGGTGCGCGTGGCCAAGTACCGGAACGTCCCGCCTCCGCCCGACGTGTTCCGCAGCGCCCGGCGCCGAGCGATGCTGGAGGCGGACATGAACGACGAGGACGGCCCGCCGGTCCGGTGAGTGCCGGGCCGACGGGCCGCCGATCGACGGTGACGGGTCAGTCGTCGTTGACGATCGTGCCGGTGCCCAGCGCGTCGGCGAGGCGGAGCCCCGGCACCCCGGCCACGAGCAGCGTCAGCTTCTCGTCGGCCTCGCGCTTCCGGTCACCGCGCACGGTCACCGGGAACGTGAGGGCCGTCTGGCCGGCGGCCAGCGTCTTGCACCCGACGTACGACTCGTAGTCCGAGCCGCTCTGGGCGGTCGTGCCGTAGGTGGCGGCGCAGACCAGGACCGGCTGGGAGAGCGGTCGGGACACGGTGGCGGTGAAGGCGAGCTGCGTGGTGCCCCGGTCGCCCTCGACCACCGACGCGTCCGCCACGCTCAGGGACGCGCGGGAGCGGAAGCGGGCCACCTGCGGGTCGTGGTCGCTGGAGCCGCGCGTGCCGTCCCCGGCGTGCTCGGCCGGCCAGTCGGCGTTGATGTGCGCGGCGCGCATCTGCACCAGGTCGCCGTGCAGCGCCTCGTTCACGAACAGGTGGTCCAGCGTCTGCGCCTGCCCCTCGAAACTGTACGAGTACGCGGACGACGGAGCGTCGGCCAGCAGGTCCTCCCAGAGGTTGCGCAGCCCCGCCTCGTACAGCGGGCCGAGCTGGTCCGACGGGGTCGGGTCCGCCCCGGTCGCGATCGGGTCGTCGGGGCGCGGGAAGACGTTCAGGTCCCCGCCGTACACCACCCGGGCGTTCGGGTCGGACGCCTCGATGGCCGCCACGATCGCGGCGCCATACGCGGCCTGCTCCCGGCGCTGCCCGACCCGGCTGTCCGGACCGGACGAGTAATGGTTGCTCGCCGCCCACACCGTGAACCGCTCGCTCGACCCGGGCGCGGCGGCCACGGTGAACTTGCCGAGCTGCGGCGCCCGGGTGAAGACGTCATCGCCGTCCTTGCCGGTCGAGGTGTCCACGTCGGACGGGAGCACCGCGTTGAGGGCCTTCGGGTTCTGCACGTCCGCGTTGGACGGCAGCCCCGCCGACCGGTACTGAACGGTCGGCGACGAGCCCAGCAGCGGGTCGTCGGCGGTCGCCTCGGCCAGCGAGACCCGGTCGGTGCGGTAGAGGAACGCCGCGGTGATGCCCCGGTCGTCCGCGCCGGTGCGGTCGTACGCGGCCGCGTAGGCGGGACCACCGTTCCCGGCGATGGTCAGCGCCAGCTCCTGGAGGGTGTCCGGCGCACCGTCGGCGTCGTTCGTGGTGCCGCACACCAGCTCGGTGCCGCTGACCGTGCAGATGTCCTGGTCCTCCGCCTCCTGCACGAGGATCAGGTCGGGGGAGTGCAGGTCGGTGGTGATCTGGTCGGCCAGTGCGGCGAGCTGCTCCCGGTACTCCTCCTCGCTGCCGGGCACGTAGTCGAACGGCGGACGCACTCCGGTGCAGCCGGCGTTGCCGGTGAAGTCACAGCCGTCGAACGGGTCGTCGCGGAAGTCGTACAGGTTCTCCACGTTGTACGTCGCGACCGCGAACTCCTCCGACCGCTTGGCCGGCTGCGGCGGGTTGTTCTTCGACGGGTCCGCCCCCTCGGCGAAGGCGGCCGTCTCGACCTGGACGCCGTACTTCTCGAATGAGTAGTAGAGGCCGCCCACCGCGTCACCGGTCAGGGTGTCGAAGGTGTGCGCCGGTGACAGCAGCGTCGTGCTGTCCCCGGCCACGGCCTTGACGCCCATGCTGCCGAGCATGATCCGCTGGCCGTTGCCGTCATCGAAGGTGCGGGCCGGGTCGTTGTCGAGCGGGTGCGTGTCCCGGAAGACCCGACGGGCGTACGGGTCGGCGCGGTCGAGCAGCGGGTCGTCCCGGTCGATGACGAACGTCTCCGCGTCGGCGGTGGAGGCGAAGACGTTCCGCCCGCTGACCGCCGCGCTGCCGGCCCGCACCCGCAGCCGGGCGCCCTCGTGCCGCTCCCAGAAGCGCTGCGCGTCCGCCAGGTCGACCGGCGGGACCGCGTCGGTCACCGTGACCACGTTGGCCACGTCGAGGCCGGAGGCGACCTTGCGGACCAGGGAGGCGCTGGAGAGCTGGGTCATGTTGAAGAACTCGGAGACGCGGGCACGCAGCACCACCTCGTCGCCGACGGTCGGCACGTAGCCGCCGATGAGCGACGTGAACGAGCCCATGAAGACGAAGATTCCGTCCGAGCTGGTCGGGTCGCCGTCGGTGGCGTCGGACCGGCTCTGGAGGAAGAAGCCGTGCTGGTCCCGGCCGGACGAGTCGCGGGCCAGGGTGCGCTGGGTGATCACGCCGCGGACGTCGTACAGCGTGCTGCTGGTGCCGTTGCCGCTGGCCGGCGCGAGCGGCGAACGGTCGGCCGGGCCGGACTCGGCGTCCGTGGTCGGGCCCTGCACCTCGCCGACGGTCAGCTCCCGGGTGACCTGCACGGCCAGCGTGCAGGTGGCGGTGGTGCCGTCCGCGTCGGTCGCGGTCAGGACCACGGAGTACGCCCCGGCGGCCAGGCCGGCGCTCGCGGTGACGGTGGCCCGGGCGGTGCCGCCGACGGCCTCGGCGGGGGTGACGGCGGTACGGCTGATCGAGCCGGCGGCCGGCGTCGGAGTGACCGACGTGACGGCCAGGTCGACGATCCGGTCGTCCGGGTCGGTCGCGGTGACCTCGCGGGTCGCCGCGCTGCCGGACGGGGTGACGAGCGCGCCGCCGCAGGTGACGGTGGCCGGCACGTCGACCGGGCCGCCGCCGTCGACGGTGTGCGCGCCGAGCCCGTCGACCGTGTCGACGGCGAAGCCGGCCCACTGGGCGGCCGGGTCGAAGGCGTCGGCGGGATCGGTGTCGCCCGCCGTGACGCTGCCCAGGCGGCGCAGCGTGTTGTCGGCGGTGCTGGTCGCCCCGGAGCCCCACTCGGTGCCCGGATCCACACCCACCTGACCGATCGAATCGAGCACGGTGTCGCCGCGCCGGAGGACGACCGCGTCGTCGCCGTTGAACAGGCCGGCGCCGGTGGTCTGGTCGGCCTGGGCGAGGATCGCCGCGTTCGCCGACGATTGGGCGAAGACGTGGACGTCACCGGCCGCGACCGTGCCGGTCAGCGGGAAGGCCGTCGGCGTGGTGGAGCCGTTGAAGTACAGCAGCAACTGATAGCCGCCGGCGGCCAGGTCGATCGGCGCGCCGGTGCCGTTGAAGAGCTCGATCGCCTTGTTGTTGGACGAGCCTTCGACGTACTCGGAGATGAACAGGTCGGTGGGCGCGGCGCTGGCCGCGGTGGGTGCGACCCCGACCGCCGTGACGGTGACGGCGGCCGTGGCGGTCGCGAGCGCGGCGAGTGTGCGGCGCGGGCGCATGAGGCCTCCACGGTGGGTGGACATGAACTAACGCACGTTAAGTGGCGTTGTTGACCGCCGTCCATCCCCCGACGGACCGTTTCGTGAACTTCTCAGCGCCCCGCGTCGAGCCGGTGCACCAGGTCGGCCACGTCCACGCTGTACTCGCACCACTCGCGGTCGGGCCGGTAACCCAGCTCGGCGTTGACCTTGAGCATCGCCTCGTTGGCCTGGGCGTTCCAGGTCTGCACCTCGACGAGCTGCGGCTCGGCCGAGCGCAGCTCCAGCAGCATCCGCGCCTTGATCGCCCGGTCGATGCCGTACCCGCGGTGGTCCTGGACGACGATCGTGTCGTACTGGTCGGCGCGGGTCGGGTGCTGGGCCGGCACCACCACCTCGGTCAGGCCGGCCACCTCGCCGGTCTGCTCGTGCTGGGCGAGCACGATGTACGGCTTCATGCCCCGCCGGTGCAGGCAGTCCAGGCTGTCGCGGAGCCGCTGCGGGTCGTACGAGCTGGGGCGCAGCTCGCCGTCCTCGACGTCGCGTACCTCGGCCTTGGCCCGCGCGTACGCCTCGATCAGCTCGTCCGGTGGCCCGCCGGGGTGGAACTCCAGGTGGTACCCCGCGCCGATGCCGGCGGCCATCTCGGCCAGCTCGGTCCAGTCCACCGCGGTGAGGTCGAGCACGCTGCGGGTCTCCACGTACTCCTTCGTGAAGCCGATCGCCTCGTAGAAGGCGACCGCCGGGGTGTCGCCGACCACCTCGACGCCGATCGACTGGAAGCCCTCCTGGTAGACCCGGCGGGCGGCGGTCCGGACCAGCTCGCGGCCGAGGCCGCTGCGCCGCTCGGACGGGTGCACCAGCACCTCCAGCACGCCGATGTCGCCGAGCAGCAGCACATGGACCTGCCCCAGGATCGCCCCCGGGGTGCCGTTGGTGGCCGGCTCCGCCTGGGCGACCCAGGAGATCCGCCGCTCGCCCGGCATCACCTCGGCCAGGTATTCCCGCAGGGAATTCTCCTGCCACGGCGGATCCCGCGGCAGATCGACCGCCAGGACCGCGTTCAGCGTGTCCAGCAGCGACGCGATCTCGGCGGACGACGCGGTCCTGGGGTCCCACTCGCGCACCATCACCCGTCTAGCTTGCCGCTAACGGCTGCTCGGGGGAAGTGTCCAGTTCTCCAATGTATGCGGACGATCACATCACGTACGGCTCGCCTGCCCGTACTGGTTGGCCTTGTCGAACACGTCCTGCGCGTACCGGCGGACGTCGTTGTACGACAGGATGGCGTTCCACCAGTCGCCGGCGATGGTCAGGTTGCGGCCCCCCTTGCACAGGTAGTTCGCGGCGGCCAGGGCGGCATCGTCGATGTCATGCGGGTCCCTGCGGCCGTCGTTGTCCGCGTCGGCGCCGACCTCCTGCCAGGTGGTCGGGATGAACTGCATCGGCCCGATCGCCCGGTCGTAGGTCGTGTCCCGGTCGAGCACCCCGCGGTCGCTGTCGCGGATCAGCATCCGGCCGCCCTGCCCGTCCAGCGGGAGGCCGATGATCTCGGGAACCGCCCGGGCGTCGGGGCCGAGCCGGGCGCCGTTGGCCTGCCCGTGCGCGGATTCGACGTGCCCGATCGCGGCCAGCGTGGTCCAGCTCAGCCCGCAACTGCGGTTGGTCTGGGCGAGGACCAGCTCGGCGTAGCCGTACGCCTGCATCGCCACCGGGGCGATGCCCACCTTCGGGCCGATCTGGGCGGCCCAGGCGGCGAGGGCGTCGGCGGGTCGGCCGGTGCCGGGCGCGGGGACGACGCCCGGGCCGCCGGTGGGCGCCACGACTGTGGGCCCGCCGAGCGGCGGCAGCGTCGTGGCCGGCAGCGGTGCGCCCGCCGCCAGCGTCGGGTCGGGAACGGCCGTCGGCGCGCCAGCGGTGGCGTCCACCGCGACCGGCCGGGAGCGCACGGCCGCGGGCACCAGCAGGGCGCCGGCCGCGGCGGTCGCCGCGACCAGGAACAGCAGGAAGACGCCGGGCAGGGTGAGCCGGCCGCTGGGGCGCCGCGACCAGTCGCGGACCGCCCGTGCCGCACCCGCCGCCATCCGTCCGGGCTGCGTGCGTACGGCGTGCGCGAAGGGGACCCGGCGCCGCCGGGCTCCCGCGGGCCCATCCGGGGCGGCCGGGTCGACCCGGGTCAGCGGGTCGACGCGGGTGACGGTGAGGTCGTCGCCGGTGCGTGGCGGCGCGTCCGTCGACGGTTCCTCCGTGCGCGCTGCGACCTTCAGCGTCGGCGCGTCCCGGCCCGCCGGCTCGTCCTCGTGCGGCGGCCCGGTCGCCGTCACCGGCTCCGCATCGGTCTGCGCCGCGGGGCGGTCCTCGGTGTGCGGCGCCTCGTCGTCGGTGGGTGTCGCCGAGCGCAGCCACGGCCGGCGCGGACGGGGCACCGACGCGACCGGTTCGTCCGGGGCGGCGCCGGAGGCGGCGAGTGGCCCGTCGGGCGGCGCGGCCGGCCGGAGGGGTCGATGGGTCGTCCTGTCCTCGCCGTCCACCACCCGTCGAGTATCACCCATGTTCCGCCCGACGTCAGGACCGGTCGTACGCTGGTGCCATGCCCCGGTACGAGTTCCGCTGCCGCGCCTGCGGCGACACCTTCGAGGTCAACCGTCCGATGGCGCGGGCCGCCGAGCCGGCGTCCTGCCCCCAGGGGCATGACGACACGGTCAAGTTGCTGTCCACAATCGCGGTGACCGGCCGCGGCGGTGCGGGCGCGCCCTCGCCGGCACCGAGCGGCGGCGGCTGCTGCGGCGGCGCCTGCGGTTGCTGAGCCGCACTCGGAGTCCGTCGGTACGGCGGCCGCCCTTGCCCGCACAGAGACGTAGTGGCACCTTGGGGCGGAACCGGGCCGGCCGTTCTCACGATGCGTGACGGCTTGCTTTCAGGCAGCATGAACCCGACGTCACGGGGCGGAGGTTCCACGCATGTCGCCACGGATCCACCTCCCCACCGGGTGGGTGACCTTCGTCTTCACCGACATCGAGGGCTCGACCCGGCTGGCCCAGCTGCTCGGGCCCGACTACCGGCCCGTTCTGCGGGAGCACCGGCGTCTGCTGCGCCGGACGATCGCCGCCACCGAGGGCGCGGAGCTGCTCACCGAGGGGGACTCGTTCTTCCTGGCCTTCGGCGACGCGTCCGCCGCGTTGACCGCCTGCCTCACCGCCCAGCGGGCCCTGGCCAGTCATGACTGGCCGACGCAGGAGGCCGTGCCCCGGGTCCGGATGGGCCTGCACACCGGGTGGGCGGAGCCGCGCGACGGCGAGTACGCGAGCCCGGAGGTCCATCGCGCCGCCCGGGTCGCCGCGGCCGCGCACGGCGGGCAGGTGCTCTGTTCGGCGGCCACCGCGAAGCACGCCGACCCGCTGCCGTCCGGCGCGTCCCTGCTCGACCTCGGCCTGCACCGGCTGCGCGGCTTCGACGACCGGGAGCGCCTGTTCCAGCTCGTCGCCCCGGGGCTGGAGCGGCAGTTCCCGCGCCCGCGTACCGCCGACGCCGTGGCGCACAACCTGCCGACCCAGGTCACCTCGTTCGTGGGCCGGCAGAACGAGCGCGCCGAGCTGCGGCGGCTGGTGGAGGGCCACCGGCTGGTCACCGTGCTCGGCGCGGGTGGCGCCGGTAAGACCCGCCTCGCGGTGGAACTCGCCGCCGATCTGGTGGAGTCCTATCCGGACGGGGTCTGGTTCGTCGACATCGCCACCGTCACCGACCCGGGCCTGGTGGCGTTCGCCATCGCCGCCGTGCTCGGTCTCCGCCCGGAGCCGGGCCGCCCGATGGTGGACACGCTGGTCGAGTACGCGGCCGCCCGCCGGATGCTCGTCCTCCTCGACACCTGTGACGCCCAGCCGGCCGCGTCGGCCGAGGTGATCTCCCGGCTGCTCGCCGGCGGGGTGGGCGTCCGGGTCGTCGCCACCAGCCGGGAGTCGTTCGGGCTGCCCGGCGAGGTGGTGTGGCGGATCCCTCCGCTGTCGGTGGACCCGCCCCCGAACGGCGCGGAGAGCGACGCGGTCGCGCTGCTGCTCGACCGGACGGCCGCGGCCCGGGGCGGCCGGCAGCCGGACCCGGCCGAGTCGGCCGACCTGCGCCGGGTGGTGCAGCGGCTGGACGGCCTGCCGCTCGCCATCGAGCTGGCCGCCGCCCGGCTGCGGGTGCTCTCCGTCGGCCAGCTCGCGGAACGACTCGACGACGTGCTGGGCACTCTGGACGCCGGCCGGGACGACCCGGAGCCGCCGGCCGAGCGCGGCTGGACGGGCAACCAACAGGACACGGTGGACCTGGTCGCGGCTGCGGTCGGGATGAGCCCGCCCACCCCGGCCACCCGCGCGGTGCAGCGGTCGGCGACCGAGCGGCACCTCACCATGCAGGCCACCGTCACGTGGTCGTACCGGACGCTCGGCCCGCGCGCCGCCCGGCTACTGCGGTGGCTGGCGGTGTTCGTGGGACCGGTGGACCTGCCGACCGTGGAGTGGCTGCTCGGGGACGACCCGCTCGATCCGCTGTCGGTGCTGGTGGACAAGTCGATGGTGCTGGCTGAGCCGCACGCCTCGGGCAGCACGTACCGGATGCTCGACCCGATCCGCGCGTACGCGGCCCGGCGGCTCGTGGAGGCGGGGGAGGAGCAGGCCGCCCGGGACCGGCACGTGGCCTGGTCCGCCCACGCGCTCCAGCGGGCGCACCTCGGTCCGGACGGCCGGCCGGTCACCCTCTCGCTGTACGCGCTCGACCCGCTCGCCGGTGAGCTGCGCGCCGCGCTGCGCTGGTGCGCCACGGGCGGCAGCGCCCGGGCGGGGCTGGAGCTGACCGGCGGGCTGGACCAGTGGTGGCGGGAGCGGGGGCTGGCCCGGGAGGGGCGGCTCTGGCTGTCCCGGCTGTACGGCCGGATCGCCGAGACCGGGGAGCGGATCCCGGAGGCGGAGCTGGCGGCGGCGTACCACATGCACTCCCTGCACGCGGGCGCCGACGGCGAGTTCGCCGAGGAGCTGCGCTTTTCGCAGCGGGCGGAGGAGGCGGCGCGGCAGGCCGGCGACGCGGGCCTGCTCGCCCGGGTCCTGGCGGGCCGGGCGGCCCCGCTCGTCGACATGGGACAGTTCGCCGAGGCCGAGCGGGTGTGCCGGGAGGTGATCGACTGGGCGCACCGGCAGGACGTGGTGGGTGACGCCCTGTTCGCCGTGTTCAGCCTGGCCGAGCTGCTCTGGCGCCGGGGCGCGCTGGACGAGGCGGCCGAACTGCTCGGGGCGGCCCGCCCGGTGGAGGCGGCCCGCCCGGTCGAGCGCGGCCGGCGCTCGGTGGACATGCTGCTCGGCTTGGTCGCGCTGGCCCGGGGTGACCTGATCGCCGCACACGAGCACCTGCTGGTGGCGCTCCGCTCCCGCATGGCCCACGGCTTCCACGGCCGCGCCTGCGACACGCTGCACGCGATCGCGGTGCGCTGCGCCGCCGGGGGCGACCCGCTGACCGCCGCGCGGCTGTTCGGGGCGGCGCAGGCCACACGGGCGAGCCTCCGCTCCACACCGGGTATCTACGGCGCGTACTGGGCGCAGCGGCAGGCGGAGCTCCGCGGAGTGCTGGGCGACGTGGCCTTCGACGGTGCGTACGCCGAGGGCGCGGAGCTGGGCCTGGAGGAGGCGGCGGCACTGGCGCTCGGCGTCGAACACCCCGACCTGGCCGCAAACTCGACGAGGTTCGCCACGGGCGCCCCCCACCCGGCCCCCCGCCAACCCACCGGCGCCTCAACCCCCCACACCGAACACGCCTGACCCACCGGCCCACCCGCGCGCTGCCCTCGGCCCCGACACGCGTTGATCATGAGGTTAGCGGCGGTGTCGATCTCCCTGGCTGCCGCTAACCTCATGATCAACTTGTTCCGTGGGGGTGGCGGTCAGGCGCGGGTGGTGGCGCGGCGCTCGGCGTCGGCCTTCATCCTTGCGGCGCGGTCGATGTCGGACTGTTGGACCGCGGCCGTGGAGCCGAAGACGCTGACCGCCTGGTAGTAGGTCCAGGCCAGGCTGTAGCAGGCGGGACGGACGACGGAGCTGTACGTGGCGCAGACGCGCTTGAGGTCCTCGTAGAAGGCGCTGTCCAGACGGGACTTGTTCGACGAGAACAGGCCCATCGCCTTGTAGTTGCGGTACCCGAAGTCGTGCCGGTAGCAGGAGAGGGTGAAGTTGAACCCGAGCGGGTTGTCCGGGCTGGACGAGCAGTAGTCGGTCGACCAGTTGAAGGCGTAGTCGGACCAGGCGGCCTTGTTCAACCGGCCGGCGTTCCACGCGTTGTAGCTGGTGGCGCTGGTCTGGGTCCAGCTGGACAGGACGGAGAGCTTCTGCTCGCGCGTGACGGCGGCGGCCGGGGAGGCCAGGCCGAGCACGACGAGCAGGGTGACCGCGAGCGAGGCGAGGACGGTGGCGAGGCGTCTGGACACGGTTACCTCCGCGAGGGTGTGCGGGAGTGCAAGTTACCGGCGGGTTACCGGATGTAGATCAGTGTCGATCCCGTACCTCGCGGCGACCTCGCGGGCGTCTCAACAATTCGTGGCCGGCGCCCAAACAGACGAATGCCCCGGGCGCCAGGGGCGCCCGGGGCATTCAGCGGAGATCGGTCAGCGTACGAAGGCCGGCGGGCTGGCCGGGCCCTCGTTGGCCACCCGGTCGACCGCCCGTACGTAGTAGGTGTACGAGTGGCCGGCCTCGGCGGTGGTGTCCACCCAGGACTGGACGTCGCCGGTCGCGCGCACCGTGTCCACCAGGTGCGCGGCGTCGGCCAGGTCGCACCGGTCGGCCAGGCCGACCCCGTCGAGGCGGTAGATGGCGTACGAGGTCGCGGAGCCCAGCGGGCCCATCCCGTCGGCCGGCTGCCGCCAGCTCAGCCGGACCCCGTCGTCCTGCCACGTCGCGCCGGTGACCACCGGCATGAGCAGCGGCTTGGCCGGCAGGTGCGGCATGGCCGGCACCAGCGCCGGGCGCGAGTAGTGCTCGGCGGCGTAGATGTCGGTCGCGCCGAGGCGGTTGGCCCGCACCTGGACGGCCGAGAAGTGGACGTTGCCGAGCACCTCGGGGTACTGCCGGTTGAGCGTCAGGTGGTCGGACAGCTCGCGCGGGTTCATCCAGAACGAGCCGTACACCGGCTCGCCGCTCTTGTAGTCGGCCTGCCCGATGTAGAGCTGCACGCGGGTTCCGCGCACCTGCTCGGCCCACCACGGCACCAGCCGCGCGTAGTCGGCGGCCGGGTACTGGCCGATGTACCAGTAGAGCTGCGGCACCACGTAGTCGATCCACTCCTCCTTGATCCACTTGCGGGTGTCGGCGGAGATGATGTCGTACGACTGGCTGCCGGTGGTGTCCGAGCCCAGCGGGTCGACGGACTTGTTGCGCCAGATGCCGAACGGGCTGACACCGAACTTCACCCACGGCTTGACCGACTTGATCTTGGCGTTCATCTCCTGGACCAGCAGGTTGATGTTGTCCCGCCGCCAGTCGGCCTTGTTGGTGAAGCCCCGGTTGAACTCCGCGAACGTCGCGTCGTCCGGCACCTGGTGGGTGCCGCTCGGGTACGGGTAGAAGTAGTCGTCGAAGTGGACGCCGTCGATGTCGTACCGCTTGACCGCGTCGAGCATCGCGGTCTGGACGAACTCGCGGACCTCGGGGATGCCGGGGTTGTAGTAGAGCCGGCTGCCGGCGACGCCGGCCGGCGGGTACGCGAAGACCCACTCCGGGTGCTCGCGGGCCGGGTGGTTGGGCGCCAGCTTGCTGATGTCGGCGCCGGCGCCGCTCGGTGCCGGCATCGAGACGCGGTACGGGTTGAACCAGGCGTGGAACTCCAGGTTCCGCTTGTGGGCCTCCTCGACGACGAACGCCAGCGGGTCCCAGCCCGGGTCCTTGCCGCGCACCCCGGTCAGGTACTCCGACCACGGCTCGTGTGGCGACGGCCAGAACGCGTCGGCGGTCGGGCGGACCTGCACGACGACGGCGTTGTGGTTGAGCCGCTCGGCGAGGTCGAGCCAGCCCAGGTACTCGGCCTTCTGCGCCGCGACCTGGTCCGGGGCGGTCCAGGAGCCCTTGGTGGGCCAGTCGATGTTGGTGACCGACGCGATCCACATGGCGCGGAACTGCCGCTTCGGGGTGGCCGGGTCGGTGGTGCAGGTGGTGGTGGAGGCGGCGCTGGCCGTGTCGGGCGTCGCGGTCGCCGGGGTGGCGGCGACGAGCGCCCCCAGCAGCGCCGCGGCGAGCCCGGCGGCGCCGAGCCGAGTTGGCTTCATCCGGTGTGTCCCTTCGTTGGACCCCCGTGACAGGGTTCGACGCGGCGCCCTCGGCAACATCCGCCGCTGACTAAGTGCCGCTGGTAGAAAATTTTCACACCGTACGCGCTCCGCGCAAGGGGTCTGCGCCCGATCGATCCGTCCGTCGCTCTCCGGGTCCGTCGAGTGGCCCAGGCCACCTCGCAGATCGTGACGACATCCACACGCCAGGTCGTGACCCGGTTGCGGCCTCGTGACCCCTCCCCACCCGGGGGCCTCGTTCACGGAAAGAGTGGCTGTTCCACGCGGAACAGCCACTCTTTCCCGGTAAGTGCGGCAACCCCGGTCAGGGGCGGGGTTGCGGGGTGGCCGTCGGGCCCTTGACCACCGGCTTGCCGTTCTGCCAGACGACCTCGTCGAGCCAGACCTGGCGGCCGGGGTCGACGGTGCCCTCCTGACCCGGCGGCCAGGCGTGGTAGAGCAGCCAGGTGCGGCCGTCCTTGACCACCATCGACGCGTGGCCGGGGCCGGAGGCGACCTCGTTGCTCCGCAGGATCGGGTTCTCCGGGGCCTTCACGCACGGGCCGGCCGGGCTCTCGCAGACCGCGTAGCCCTCCGCGTACTGGGCGCGGTCGTACGCGTTGGCGGCGAAGAACAGGTACAGCCGCCCGTCCTGCCGGTGCAGGAACGGCCCCTCGATCAGGGTGCCCTCCCACGGCTCGGTCTGCTTGAGCAGCTTCGTCGGCTCGCCCACCAGCGTGAGCCCGTCGTCGGCGAGGCGCTGCGACCAGAGCCAGGTGTCCACCCCGATGGCGTTGCCGTCGTTCTTCCAGAGCAGCCACAGGCTGCCGTCGGTGTCGCGGAACGGGCTGGCGTCGATCGCGCCGCCCAGCTCCGCCTGGCAGATCAGCGGCCCGGTCGAGTCGTCCCGGTACGGCCCCGCCGGCGCGCTCGCCACCGCCCGGCCGACGCACTGCCGGCCCGACTCCCGTCCGGCGGCGGTGTAGTACAACACGAACCGGTCCGGAGCCAGCTCGATCACCTCGGGCGCCCAGTTCTTCCCCGGGTCCACCCAGTCCGGCAGCTCCGGCAGGGCGTCGCCGGCCGGCGTCCAGGTCACCAGGTCGGGCGAGGTGAGCACCGGGACGTTCCGGCCACCGGCGTTGGTGTGGAACAGGTACCAGGTGTCGCCGACCCGGATCGCCTGCGGGTCGGGGGCGTCGCTGCGGACGACCGGGTTGGTGAACATGCGCGCGTCGTCTCCCGTACTCGAAGGGGCTTCTCCACCACCGCAACCGGCGACGAGCAGTGCGGCGGCGAGCACCGCCGCGCCGCGCCGCCGGGTCCGGCCGCCCGTCATCCCTTCAGGCCGCTACGCGAGACGCCCTGGATGATGTGCCGCTGGGCCAGTACGAAGAGGATCAGCACCGGCACGCTGGCCAGCACCGCGCCGGCCATGATGACGGGGTAGTCGGTGACGTACGCGCCCTGGAGCAGGCCGAGGCCGGGCGGCAGGGTCAGCATCTCCGGGCTGAAGAGGACGTAGATCGGCCAGAGGAAGTCGTTCCAGTTGGTGAGGAACGACAGCACGGCGAGGGTGGCCAGCGCCGGCTTGGAGAGCGGGAGCACCACCCTCCAGAAAATCTGCCACTGGCTGGCGCCGTCCAGCGTCGCGGCCTCCTCCAGTTCCCGCGGCAGGGAGAGGAAGAACTGCCGCAGGAAGAACACCCCGAACGCGCTGGCCGCGCTCGGCACGATCACCACGGTCAGGGTGTCGAGCCAGCCCAGCTCGTCGACGATGAGGAAGTTCGGGATGATCAGCGAGGTCGGCGGGATGAAGAGCGTCCCGACGATCAGCGCGAAGAGCACCGTACGGCCGCGGAACCGCATCCGGGCCAGGGCGTACGCGGCCATCGAGGCGGTCGCCAGCACCAGCAGCGCGTGCAGCGTGGCGGCGAGCATGCTGTTGAGGAACCAGCGCAGCACCGGGTTCGCCGAACTGTTCAGGATCTGTTCGTAGCCGTACCCGGAGAGTGGGTCGGGCAGCCAGGTCGGCGGGATCTGCTGGGCCGCGGGGTAGGTCTTCAGTGAGGTGATGACCATCCACACCAGCGGCGCGAGGAAGACCAGGGCCAGCGTCACCAGGGTGGCGTAGAGGGCGGTCTTGCGCAGCGCCGGGGCCGGACCGCGCGCGTCCGCCGGCGCGCTACCGCGGGTCGGCGCGGTATCGCGGACGGTCTGCGTGGGCGTCGTCATGGCGGTCCCCTCAGTCTTCCCGGTATCGGAAGAGGCGGAAGTTGGCGATGCTCACCACGGCCAGCATCAGCGCGAACACGACGCTCATGGCGGCGGCGCGACCGGCGTCGTTGTCGCGCAGCCCCTCGTTGACGATCAGCCAGACGACCGTGCGGGTCTCGGTGCCGGGCGCACCCTGGGTGATCAGGAAGGACTGGCCGAACACGTTCGCCGAGGCGAGCACGGTCGTGGTGAGTACGAAGAGCAGCACCGGGCGCAGACCCGGGAGCGTGACGTGCCGGAACCGGTCCCAGGCGCTCGCCCCGTCCACCTTCGCCGCCTCGTAGAGCTCGGCCGGGATGTCCTGGAGGCCGGCCAGGTAGATCACCGCGTTGAAGCCCGCGGTCCACCAGACGGTGACCCCGACCAGCGCGATCCACGCCCACGGCGTGTCGGTCACCCAGGGCGTGTCCGCCGGCAGCCCGACCATCCCGGCGAGCCGGTTGACGAGGCCCAGGTTGGCGTCGAGCAGGAACCGCCAGAGTAGGCCGATCACCGCTACGCCCAGCACGTACGGCGCGAAGTAGACCGCCCGGAAGAAGGTCCGGCCGGGGAACGAGCGGTTCAGCAGCAGCGCCAGCCCGAGCGGAACGACCAGCAGCAGCGGCACCGACAGCACGGTGAAGATCGCAGTGGCCCGTACGCTCTGCCACCAGTCTCCGTAGATCGCCGAGTCGCTGGAGAAGAGCTCCCGGTAGTTGTCCAGCCCGACGAAGGGCCGGTGGGGCAGCTGGAAGTCCCACTGGTGGACGCTGAGCCACACGCCGAGCACGATCGGCAGCAGGCCGAAGACCCCGAAGAGCACCAGGTACGGGGCGAGGAAGAGATAGGGCGTCGCCCCTCCGGCCCGGCCCGCCGAGGCGCCTCGGCGGGCGGCCGTGGCCGCCGGGGGCGGCGCGTCACCGCGCGCCGCCCCGACCTCGATCACGTCCGCCACCGAGAATCAGCTCCCGTACTTCTTGCGGTTGTCCTCGAGCTGCTTGTTGGCCTTGGCCACCCCGTCGTCCAGCGCCTGCTTCGGCGACTTCTTGCCCAGCGCCGCCTCCTTGAACGAGTCGTAGAAGGTGGTCATCACCTCGCCCAGGCCAGGGGCGGCCGGTGGGAACGCGGCGTACTCCAGCTCGGGGGCGAGCGCGTTGACCTCGGTCAGCGCCTTGAAGCCAGCGTCCTCGCGGACCGTCTTGCGGGCCGGCACCTGGCCGCCCTTGGCCCAGTCCAGGGAGTGCTGGCTCAGCCAGTTGATGAAGACCTTCGCCGCGGAGACCTTGTTGGCGTCGTTGGCCCGGCCCTTGACGATGGTGAAGTTGTGCGAGTTCGCCCAGGCGGCCGGCTGGCTGCCGATCTGCGGCAGCGGCGCCACGCCCCACTGCATCTCCGGGCTCTTCTTCAGGTCGTTGATCTGCCAGATGCCGTTCCAGTTGAAGGCGTTCTTGCCGCTCTTGAACGCCAGGTAGTCGGCGTCCTGGCCGACGTTGGCCGGGGAGTGGCCCTGCTTGATCATGTCGACCAGCCAGGTGCACGCCTCCACCGCGGGCTCGGAGTTGAAGGTGGCCGTACGCGCCTCGCCGTCGAAGACGCTGCCACCCCACTGGTGCAGCACCGAGTAGAAGGTCATGCCCCCGGTGAACTGGAAGGGGCTGACCCAGAAGCCCTGGACGCCGGACTTCTTCAGCTCAGTCAGTGCGGCGGTGTACTCGTCGCGCGTGGTCGGCGGCTTGTTCGGGTCCAGGCCGGCCTTCTGCATCACCGCCTTGTTGTAGTAGAAGCCGAGCGGGTGCATGTCGAGCGGGATGCCGTACCGCTTGTTGTTGTAGAGCCCGCCCTTCCAGACAGTCGGGGCGAAGTCGCCCTCGCTGAGCTCCAGGGTCTTGGCCACGTCGTCCAGCTCGGTGATCACGCCGCGCGCGGCGAAGGTGGCGAGCTGGTCCATGTGCATGACGGCGATGTCCGGGCCGCTGCCGCTGGAGGCGGCGCCGGGAAGCTTGCTGTAGTAGTCCTGCCACTGGTACGTCGCGATCGACACGGCGATGTTCTGGTGCTCGGTGTTGAACTGGTTCACCAGCGTCTTGAAGATGTCGCCGTCACCGCCGGTGAACCCGTTCCACAGCTTCAGGTCGACCTTCGGGCCGGTGTACTCCTTGCCGCCGTTGCCGGCCGCCGGTCCGGCGTCGTCGTCGCCGCCGCAGCCGGCCAGGGTCAGCGACGCGGCGGCGCCGAGCCCGAGCCCGAGTAGCCGCCTCCGGCTCATCTCGTTGTGGATCATGCTGTTCAACTCCTTGGGGGGACGGGATGAATTCTGCCTGGTCAGAGCCGGTGCTCAGAGGTCGCCGGTGGGGGCGAAGCGCAGCACGTTCCAGGACACGGCCGGCAGCAGCACGGAGGACCGGCCGCCGTCGGTGGTGGGGGTGTTCATCTGCCGGGGCGTGACCCGCTCGGGCTCCGCCTCGGTGTTCGTCGCCGTCGGGTCGTCCCCGGCGGCGAGGCTGATGTGGTCCAGCCCGCGCAGGCCGGGCAGCCCGCGCAGGTCGAGGTCCAGGGGCAGGTCCGTCTCGCCCCGGTTCACCGCGAAGACCGTGAGGACTCCGGTCTCCTCGTCGTGCACGGCGACCGTGTCCAGCACCGGGACCTCGCCGTACTTCCTGGTCTCGTACGTGGGCGAGACCGGTTCGGTCCGCAGCACGGTGCCGCGCGCGTACCGGGCGGTCAGCGCGAAGGGGTGGAAGATGCTCTGCCGCCAGGCGGGTCCGCCGGTGCGCGTCCGGATCGGGGCGATCACGTTGGCGAGCTGGGCCTGGCAGGCGACACCCACCCGGTCGGCGTGCCGGAGCAGGGTGATCAGCAGGTCGCCGACCACCACCGCGTCCACGGCGGTGAAGTCGTCCTCGATCAGCGCCGGGGCCTCGACCCAGCCGCGCCGGTCCAGGTCGGCCTGGAGACGGGACTCGTACCAGACGTTCCACTCGTCGAAGGAGATCTTGAGCTTGCGCCGGTGGCGCTGCTTCGCCGCCACGTGGTCGGCGGTGGCCACCACGTCCCGGATGAAGTTGTCCATGTCGACGGCGGAGGCGAGGAGGCTCGCCCGGTCCCCGTCGGACGGGTCGTAGTAGGTGTGCGCGGAGATGTAGTCGACGTGCTCGTACGTGTGCTCCAGCACCGTCGCCTCCCAGGAGGCGAAGGTCGGCATCCGCCGGTTGGAGCTGCCGCAGGCCACCAGGCTGATCGACGGGTCGATCATCTTCATCGCGCGGGCGGTCTCGGCGGCGAGGCGGCCGTACTCGTCGGCGGTCTTGTGGCCCACCTGCCACGGCCCGTCCAGCTCGTTGCCGAGGCACCAGAGCCGCACCCCGTACGGCTCCTCGGCGCCGTGCTTGCGGCGCAGGTCCGACAGTTGGGTGCCGCCCGGGTGGTTCGTGTACTCCAGAAGGTCGAGCGCCTCCCGCACGCCCCGGGTGCCGAGGTTGACCGCCATCATCGGCTCGACGCCCGCCTCGGCGGCCCAGGTCATGAACTCGTCCAGCCCGAACGCGTTGGTCTCGATCGTCTTCCAGGCCAGGTCGAGCCGGCGCGGCCGGTCGCCGACCGGGCCGACCCCGTCCTCCCAGCGGTAGCCGGAGACGAAGTTGCCGCCGGGGTAGCGGACCACGGAGACGCCCAGCTCCCGGGTCAGCGCCAGAACGTCGCCACGCAGCCCCCGGGCGTCGGCGGTGGGGTGGCCGGGCTCGTAGACCCCGCCGTACACGCAGCGGCCCATGTGCTCGACGAAGGAGCCGAAGAGCCGGCGGTCCGCCGGGCCGATTGTGAAGGCCGGATCGATCGTGAGCTGCGCGGTCCGCAAGGGGGTGCCACCTTTCCTGTTGCCGAGCCGGGTGATCCCGATCACCCGTCCTGCTTGCTTTCTACAACGTTGTAAGCAACGTTGTAAAGAGGTCGTGACTCGCCCGTGACGCGGTAGAGTGCGGGCCAGCGTCTCCCGGGAGGAAGTAGTGCGGCACAGGCTCAAGGACGTTGCGGAGCGGGCCGGCGTGTCGGTGAAGACCGTCTCGAACGTGGTCAACGGCTACGTGCACGTCCGGCCGGACACCCGGGCGCGGGTCGAGGAGGCGATCGCCGAGCTGAACTACCGGCCCAACCTGTCCGCCCGCAACCTGCGCAAGGGGCGTACCGGGGTGATCGCCCTGGCCGTCCCCGAGCTGGACATCCCGTACTTCGCCGAGTTGGCCCGGCACGTCGTCACCGCCGCCGCCGAGCTCGGTTGGACGGTCCTGATCGACCAGACCGGCGGCGGTCGCGAGCAGGAACGGGTCGCCGCCGCCGGCATCGGCGACCACATGCTCGACGGCCTGATCTTCAGCCCGCTCGCGCTCACCGCCGACGACCTGGCCGGCCTGGACGGCACCCCGATGGTGCTGCTCGGCGAACGCGTCGACCACGGCCCCGCCGACCACGTGGGGATCGACAACGTGGCCGCCGCCCGGGCGATGACCGCCCACCTGATCGGGCTCGGCCGCCGCCGGGTCGCCGCGATCGGGTCGCAGCGCACCCCCGAGGGCGCCAGCGCCCGGCTCCGGCTCGCCGGCTACGCCGCCGCGCTCGCCGACGCGGGCATCGCGTACGACGAGTCGCTGGTGGCGCCCGCGCCGGCCTGGCACCGCGCGGAGGGTGCGGCCGCGATGCGGTCCCTGTTGACCTCCGGGGTACGCCCCGACGCCGTCTTCTGCTTCAACGACACCCTCGCCCTCGGCGCCCTGCGGGCCCTGCACGAGGCCGGCCTGCGCGTGCCCGAGGACGTCGCGGTGGCCGGCTTCGACGACATCGAGGACGGCCGCTTCTCCATCCCCACCCTGACCACCATCGCCCCGGACAAGGAACGGATCGCCCGCCTGGCGGTCGACCTCCTCGCCAACCGCCTGGCCGGCGACCGCGCAGCCCCCCCACGCGAACTCCCCGCCCCCTGGACCCTGCTCCCCCGCGAGTCCACAACCCCACCCCGGGGCTAGCTCCGGTTGATCATGAAGTTATAGCGCCGACACGCCGATGCGGGAGGCAATAACTTCATGATCGACGCGCAAGGGGTCAGGCGAAGAAGCGGGCCAGGTGGGACGGGGACGGGCCGTCGGCCCCGGGTGGGAGGGGGGTCAGGTCGGCGAAGATGCTCGCGCCGTCGCAGCCGGCGTGCAGCGGGTACCAGCGCGGGGTGCCGGGTGGGCGCTGCACGCAGATGCCCTTGATGGTCTGGACGTCGAGCAGCCGGACGTGGGTGGGGTCGGCGACCGCGTTGACGTGCCCCCACCAGGGGCTCATCACGTGCAGGACGCCGCCCGGCCGCAGCACCCGGTGCGCCTCGTCGACCAGCGGCAGGAAGTCGATCAGGTGCTCCAGGATGTGGACGGCGAAGAGCACGTCCACCGAGTCGTCGGCCAGCGGCAGCGAACTCGACAGGTCCGCGACCGCGTCCACGCCCGGCGCCGGGAAGATGTCCAGCCCCAGATTGCCCGGCCACTGCTTGGTCGGCCCGCACCCCAGGTCCACCACCACCGGATCCCGTCCGCCGACGCGGACCCGGCACCAGACGGCGAGGACCCCGGCGAGCCGGCCGACGCGGTCCCGCACCAGACGCAGGTCGTCCGGCTCGCCGACCTCCCCGGTCAGGTGAGCCACCCCCCGGTCGAAGCGCACCTCGACGGCGAGGTCCCGCAGGCGGTCGTCGTGCCGGGCCTGATCCGTCCAGGCTTCGGCGAGGAACTCGTCGACCGCCCGCAGCCGCTCGGCCGAGGGCGGGGTCAGTGCCAGCGCGACCATCGGCCCACCTCCGGCCGCCCGTTACCCACATCCCCGCCCGGTATGCCCCACCTTTCGGATCTGGGTGGGTGCTCGACTGCCCGGCGAGCGGGTGGATCGACTCCATGCCGCCGGCATCGCGCGTCCCGGGCGCCCGTACCGGCACGGCGTGCCGGCGGCATGGCGGGACCGGCCCGGGCGGGCGCCGGGGTCAGCCGGCGATGGTGCGACGGGGGCGGCCGACCGCGCGCATCCGCTGACGCGGCTGGGGAGTGGCCGCTTTGGGTCGCTTCAGGTGGTAGCGGTGGAGCTCGTTGTTGCCGGGCAGGGACGGGTCCTCGCTCATCGCGACCAGCTCCCAGCCCTGGTCACCGGCCCGGTTCAGGTGGGCCAGCGCGGTGTCACCGTACGGGGTGACGTCGACCATCGAGCCGTCCGGGCCGTACCAGACGAAGACGACCTCCCACCCGGTGTCGTTGGTGGCCGCCTGCCGACGGCGGACGAGCAGCGCGTACTCCCACTTGAGCATGGGCTCATTCTCACCCCGCGCGACCGGACCGGCACGGATCAGTCCTCGGCGATCCGTCCGGCGGTCACGCGCAGCCGCCGGTTGACGCTCACCACGTCGAGCATCCGCCGGTCGTGGGTGACCAGCAGCAGCGTGCCCGGGTAGCTGGCCAGCGCCGACTCCAACTGTTCGATCGCCGGCAGGTCGAGGTGGTTGGTCGGCTCGTCGAGCACCAGCAGGTTGACCCCGCGCCCCTGCAGCAGCGCCAGCGCCGCCCGGGTGCGCTCACCGGGGGAGAGGGTCGCCGCCGGCCGCAGCACGTGCGCCGCGCGCAGGCCGAACTTGGCCAGCAGCGTCCGCGCGTCGGCCGGCGACAGGTCCGGTACGGCCAGCCGGAAGGCGTCGAGCAGCGGTGCGTCGCCGAGGAACAGCCCGCGCGCCTGGTCCACCTCGCCGACGACGACACCGGGCCCGAGCGAGGACTGACCGGCGTCCAGCGGCAGCCGGCCCAGCAGGGCGGCGAGCAGCGTCGACTTGCCGGACCCGTTCGCCCCGGTGACGGCCACCCGGTCCGCCCAGTCGATCTGGAGGTTCACCGGCCCGAGGGTGAACGCGCCGCGGCGTACCACGGCGTCGCGGAGCGTGGCCACGACGGCGCCGGCGCGGGGCGCGGCGGTGATCTCCATGCGCAGCTCCCACTCCTTGCGCGGCTCCTCGACCACCTCCAGCCGTTCGATCAGCCGCTCGGTCTGCCGGGCCTTGGCCGCCTGCTTCTCGGTCGCCTCGGAGCGGAACTTGCGGCCGATCTTGTCGTTGTCGGTGGCCTTCCGGCGGGCGTTCTTGACGCCCTTCTCCATCCACGCCCGCTGGGTGCGGCCCCGTGCCTCCAGGCCGGCGCGGGTGTCGGCGTACTCCTCGTAGTCGGCGCGGGCGTGCCGCCGCGCGACCTCCCGCTCCTCCAGGTAGGCCGCGTAGCCGCCGCCGAAGTGGTTGACCTGCCGCTGGTGCAGGTCCAGCTCGAGCACGCGGGTCACGGTACGGGTCAGGAACTCCCGGTCGTGGCTGACCAGGACGGTGCCGGCGCGCAGCCCGGTGACGAACTCCTCCAGCCGTTCCAGCCCGGCCAGGTCCAGGTCGTTGGTGGGCTCGTCGAGGAGGAAGACGTCGTACCGGCTGAGCAGCAGCGACGCCAGCCCGGCCCGTGCCGCCTGGCCACCGGAGAGGCCGGTCATCTCGGCGTCGAGGGAGACGGCGAGGCCGAGGTCGGCGGCGACCTGCTCGGCGCGCTCGTCCAGGTCCGCCGCGCCGAGGGCGAGCCAGCGGTCCAGCGCCTCGGCGTACGCGTCGTCGGCGCCGGGCGCGCCCGCGGTCAGCGCCTCGGTGGCCGCGTCCAGCGCCGCCTGCGCCCCGGCCACCCCGGTGCGCCGGGCCAGGAAGTCGCGGACCCGCTCGCCGACCCGCCGCTCCGGCTCCTGCGGCAGGTGCCCGACGCTCGCGGTGGGCGGGCTGATCGTGACGCTCCCGGCCTCGACGGGCAGCAACCCGGCGAGCGTACGCAGCAACGTCGACTTCCCCGCGCCGTTCGCCCCAACCAGCCCGACCACGTCCCCCGGCGCGACCACCAGATCCAACCCGGCAAAAAGCTGCCGCTCCCCGTGCCCGGCGGCCAGCCCCTTGACAACCAACGTCCCACTCATCAGCCCGCAACCCTATCCGGCCCCCACCCTCCCCGCGATCTTGCACTTTGTGCCCGGACAAACAGGTGTGAAAGCGGCATAGGAGGGGCCGAAAGTGCATGATCGATGAGGGTGGTCCGGCGCGGACCGGGCACACTGCTCGGCGTGGTGACGACTCTGGCGATCGACTGCGGCGGGGGTGGGATCAAGGCGTCCGTTCTTGACGCCGCCGGGACCATGCGGGCGCGCGCGTTGCGCGTGCCGACGCCGTACCCTCTGCCGCCCGCGCTCTTCGTGAAGACGCTGCGCGACCTCGGCTCCCGGTTGCCGACGGCGGACCGCCTGACCGTGGGGATGCCGGGGATGATCCGGCACGGGGTGGTCGTGGCCACGCCGCACTACGTCACCCGCTCCGGCCCGCGCAGCCGCGTGGACCCGGGCCTGGTCGCCGAGTGGTCGGGGTACGACGCACGCAGCGTCCTCGCCGACGCGTTCGGGGTGCCGGCGCTGGTGCTCAACGACGCCGAGGTGCACGGGGCCGGGGTGGTCGCCGGCACCGGCTGCGAACTGGTGCTGACCCTCGGCACCGGGCTGGGCAGCGCCCTCTTCGACGGGGGCGTGCTCGCCCCGCACCTCGAGCTGTCCCACGCCCCGGTGCGCTGGGGCACCACGTACGACACGTACGTCGGCGAGGTCGAGCGGCGGCGGCTCGGGGACGCCTTCTGGTCGCGCCGGGTGCGGCAGGTGGTGGAGGGGCTGCGGCCGGTGTTCCGGTGGGACCGGCTCTACCTGGGCGGGGGCAACTCTCGGTTGATCCGCCCCGAGCAGTTGACCCGGATGGGCGACGATGTGGTGGTGGTGCCGAACACGGCGGGCATCGTCGGCGGCGTCCGCGCCTGGGATCTCGCCCTCGCCCGGTCGGTCTGATCGACGCAATTCCCATCCGGGGGAACAGTCGCGGCACGGCTGATGTTGTGCCAGCGTCGGTGGAGTGACGAGGTGACACGAGGGGGTGGGTCGAATGGATCTTCTGGCCGAGTACCGGCGGGCGACTCTGTTCTTCGAAGCCGGTGACCCGACCGGAGCGGCCCGGCTGCTCGAGCCGATCGTCGAGGCCGAGCCCGGCAACGCCGCCGTGCGGCAGTTGCTGGCCCGGGCGTACTTCCAGTCGGCCCAGCTCAACCGGGCCGAGGAGCAGCTTCGCGAACTGGTCGACCGGGACCCCAGCGACCATTACGCCCACCACGTGCTGGGCCGGACGCTGGAGCGCCTGAACCGGCCGGCCGACGCGCTGCGGCACCTGCGCATCGCGGCGGCCATGCACCACGGCAACGACGACTACCAGGCGGCGCTGCGCCGGGTGGAGACCCGGGTCGGCCGCTGAACGCGCACGACGGGGCAGCCCTTCCGGGGGCTGCCCGTCGTCGTCTCCGCCCCCGATCAGGCCGGGAGGCGGTAGACGGACACGTGGGACCGGCAGTCCGCCGTGAACTCCGCCCCGGTCCAGTCGGCGTGCCGGCTCTCCAGCTCGAAGCCGGCCAGTTGGGCCATGAGGTCCAGCTCCGCCGGCCAGATGTACCGGTGGGGGCTCAGGGAGACACGGGCCTGGCCGTCCTGGTCGTACCGGACGTGGTGCGACACGGCTCGCTGGTGGAGCACGTCGTAGGTGTCCAGGCCGATGTAGCCCGGTTCGTAGTGCCAGACCGTGGCCTGCTGGCCGGGCGGGAGCTTGCGTAGCTCCGGCACCCAGAGTTCGATCACGAACCGGCCGCCGGGCGCGAGGTGCCGGGCGGCGTTGCGGAAGCAGGCGACCTGCTCGGCCTGGGTCTGCAGGTTCGAGATCGTGTTGTAGACGAGGTACACGAGCGTGTACGTCCCCGGGGCGACGGCGACCGCCATGTCGCCCCGGACCACCGGGATCCGCTCCTCGTCCACCTTCGTCCGCAGCTCATCGATCATCGGGCCGGACAGTTCGATGCCCGTGACGGGTACGCCCCGCTCGGCGAGCGGAACCGCGACCCGCCCGGTGCCGATGGCGAACTCGAGGACCCGGCCACCCTCCGCCAGGGCGGCGAGCCGGTCCACGGTCGGTTCCAGCACCTCGGGCGCGAACATGCCCGTGCCCGGTGTGTCGTAGCGCCGCGCGGCGTCGGCGTTCCAGAGGTCCTCCTGTCGCATCCCCCGACGATGGTCAGGGACGGAAGCGGCGTCCAGCGATTTCCGGCGCACCGGCCGTCCGGGCGTACCCCGACCTACCATGGGCAGCCATGGAACCCGACCCGGCGGAGGCCCGGCCGTGAAGCTCAAGCTGGACCTGCACGACATCTACAACAAGGGCACCGACATCGAGCGTGCCCTGCGCGGGATCATGGACGAGGCGGTCGCGAAGAAGGCGACCCTCGTGGAGATCATCCCCGGCAAGGGTTCCGGCCAGCTGAAGAAGCGCGTGCTGCGGTTCCTGGACCAGAAGGACGTCAAGGCGCTCTACCACCGGGTCGAGAAGGACTCGAAGAACTTCGGCCGCCTCTTCGTCCACTTCCGCTGGAAGTGAGGCGGGCCGCCCCGAGCAGGGCGGCCCGTCCCCCTCAGAACGGGTACGTGCGGGCGACGGCCAGCATCTCCGAGCTGTGCGAGCCCACGATCCCGACGCCCGGCGGGCGGGGTCGGAAGCCGGGGAGCGCGTCCAGGCCGTCGCTGGCGTCCATCGCCCGGAACGCCACCTGGCCCGCCTTCGGCGTCACCGTCAGCGTCACCTCGATGCCCTCGGCCGGCGGGGCGTGGAAGACCACCCCGAAGCCCCAGCGGCCCGGGCGCGGCGTGACCGGCACGGACCGGCCCGACACCTCGGCCCGCAACACCGTCGCCGTCCCCGTGTCCACATGCAGCGCGGCCAGGCGGACCGGCCGCTGCGGCGTGAGCCGCAGTCGCAGCGTGCGTTCGGTGCCGGCGGTGCTGTCGGCGAGCACGTCCAGCATCGGCGCGGGCAGGCCCGCCGCCTGCGCCGGGCCGGCCAGCAGCTCCTCGTCACCGAAGACGGGGAACTCGTCGGCGACGGAGACCCGGTCGCCGTCCACGTACCCGTCGGTCCACGGCTGCGGCTCGGCCTCGTGGCTGAGCCAGCGGGCCTGGCCGGTGCCGGCGTCGAGCGCGTACATCAGGTGGGTCGGCGTGGGGTGCGCGGCGTCGAACCGGTCGACGGCGAGCCCGACCCCGGCAAAGACCACCGCCGCGAGCGCCGCGGCGGCGGCCGGCAGCGCGCCGAGCCGGCGGGCCCGGAGTGCGACCATCCCGCGCTGGCCGCCGGCCTGCGGGTGCAGCAGGTCGACCACGGGCAGTGCGGCCAGGCCGAGCAGCACCGCCACGAGCGCGGCGACGCCGCCCATCGCCATGCCGAGCGCGGGGAAGAGCAGCACGACGGTGGGCAGCAGGACCACCACGGCCACCGCGCCGGCCAGGGTCACCGCGACCACCGGCACCGGCCCGTCGATCCGGGCGAGCAGCGCGACCAGCCCGGCCAGGGCGCCGGCCAGGGCCGGCAGGGTCACCAGGTACGCCCCGCCGGGCACCAGCACGGCGAGCAGCACCCCGATCAGGGCCAGCCACCCGAGCGCGCCGATCGCCAGCGCGGCCGGGCCGACGTGGCGGCGGGTGAGCGCGTACCAGGCGAACAGCACCGCCGCGGCGAGCGCCACCACCGCCAGCCGGTACCACGTCGGCCGGTACGGATCGAGCAGCTCGGTGTAGCCGGGGCGCGCCGCGGCGATCCCCGCCCAGAGCAGGGTCGCGCCGACCGGGGCGACCACCAGCGGCACGAGCGCGAGGCCGAAGCCGGCGGCCAGCCGGCCGGCGGTCACCCGGCCGCGGCGCCGGGCGAGCCAGCCGAGCGCGACCACGCCGGCGAGCGCGACCAGCGCCAGCGGCAGCACCAGCCAGCCCGGGTAGCGGACCAGCCCGCCGGGGACGGGGAAGTACGTGGCGTCGTGCCCGGCGTCGAGTGTCGCCAGGTCGACCCGGCCGAACTCGCGGGCCAGGCCGAGCGCGTTGTCGCCGTGGTGCTGGAGGCTCGCCCGGTCCATCCTGGCCGGCGTGTCCAGCGGGGTGTGGTAGATCGCCCCGCCGTCGATGTACGCCGAGTTGAGACCCACGAAGCCGGCCTCGGCGAGGAAGGCGGTGAAGTCGGTGTCGTTCGGCAGGGCGCGGTAGATCTCGACCGCGAACGAGGTGCCCACCGGGTGCGGCGCGGCCCGGCCGAAGGCGTCGACCAGGGCGGCGTTCCGCTCCGACGTCTCGAACATGATCACCGGCCCGGTCGAGCCCCGCGCCTCCAGGTTGAGCACGACGCCGCCGTCCGCGGCGAGCGGGTGGCTCGACGCGAACGCGGACGCGCCGCACAGGCACGCCTCCTCGGCGTCGGTGAGCACGAACACGACGTCGTTGCGGGGCCGCGACCCGGCGGTGAGGGCCCGGGCCACCTCCAGGACGGCCGACGTGCCGGCGGCGTCGTCGTTGCCGCCCGGCCCGACCTGGACCGAGTCGTAGTGCGCGACGAGGAAGATCTTGCCGGTCGGGTCGGTGCCGGGGAGGCGGGCCACCACGTTGCGCACCCGGGCCAGGGTCGCGCCCCCGGCCGCGCCGCTGAGCTGGCCGGCCTCCGGGGCGACCGTGTCCTGCACCTCGGTCTCCAGGCCGAGGCCGCGCAGCGCCCCGACCAGGTGCTCGCGGACCTGGTCGTTGGCGGGGCTGCCGGCCACGTGGGTGCGGGCCGCGATGACCCGCACGTGCTCGTACGCCCGCCCGGCGCTGAACTCGCCGGGCGCCGCGTCGGCCGGGCGCGGCGCGGGGGTGCGCAGGTCGGCCAGGGTGAGGGCGCCGACCGCGACGAGCGCGACCAGCGCGGCCACGGCGGCCGCGAGGCGCGGGCGGGGACGGGCCAGCGCGCGGTCGGCGGCGAGGACGAGCGCCGCCGCGGCGGCCGACCGGCGCTTCATGGTCGGGATGGGAGGTACGCCCACGGGGACTCCTCGGGGGTGGGGGTGGCCCCATCCTGCACCTCGCCGGGCGCCGGCGGGACTCCCGGCACGGGCGGATCGGGAGGCAGACATGCCGGATTCGTCCGCTCTGAACCGTGATCGGGAGCATCGTGCGTCGAGCCGAGGCCGTCGTGTTGTGTGGGACCGTTGTCTAATACAGGATCAGCAGGGCACTCGGAAGGAGCCCGACATCACCAGCGATCTCCCGCGTCTCGCGGCGGTGGCCCGGCCGCACCGGGGGACCGGCCTGGCCGGTCCGTCCGTCGTGCCCCGGGCCGACCCGCTCGGCGGTCTCGGGCACCACGCGCGCGTGCCGCCGGGCGAGCGGCTGCGGGTGCTGCTGGTCGAGGACGACGAGGGCGACGCCTTCCTGGTCGGCGAGCTGCTCGCCGAGACCAACTCGGGCATCGACCTGCTGGTGGCGACCAGTCTGCAGGAGGCGCGCAAGCGGGTGATGGGCGTGGACTGCGTCCTGCTCGACCTCGGCCTGCCCGACGCGCAGGGCATCGACGGGCTGCGCCAGGTGCTGGACATGGCCAGCGGCGCGGCGGTGTGCGTGCTCACCGGCCGGTCCGACGAGCACCTCGGCATCGTCGCGGTGGCCGAGGGCGCGCAGGACTACCTGGTCAAGGGCCAGGTCGACGGTGTGCTGCTGACCCGCGCGCTGCGGTACGCGGTGGAGCGCAAGCGCGCCGACGAGAACGCCCGCCGGCTGCGCGAGGTGGAGCTGCGCCAGGCCGAGTCGGCCCGCCTGGAGCGCGGCCTGCTGCCGCAGCCGCTGATGTCGACCGACCAGGTCGCGGTGAACACCTTCTACCGGCCGGGCCGCCACGCCGCCCTGATCGGCGGCGACTTCTTCGACGTGGTGCAGACCCGCCCCGACCGCGTCGACCTGATCGTCGGCGACGTCTGCGGGCACGGAGTGGACGAGGCGGCGCTCGGCGTCGAGCTGCGGGTCGCCTGGCGGGCGCTGATCCTCGCCGGCGTGCCGGACGACGAGGTGCTGCCGGCGCTGGAGCAGGTGCTGATGAGCGAGCGCCGGCTCCAGGAGATCTTCGCAACCGTCGCCACCACCCGACTGCACCTGGACGCCAACCGGGCCACCGTGCGGCTGGCCGGGCACCCGCCGCCGCTGCTACTCAGCCGGGGGCGGGTCGCGTCCGTCCCGGCGCCCGGCGGGCTGCTGCTCGGCGTACGGCCCCGCCGGCCGGTCGCGTACGACCTGGAGTTCGACACCGAGGACTGGTCCCTCCTGATGTACACCGACGGCCTGATCGAGGGGCGCGTGGGCGAGGGCGACGAGCGCCTGGACGTCGACGGCCTGGCGGGCCTGCTCGCCGACCCGTCCACCTCCGGCGTGCCCCTGCCCGAGCTGCCGGCCTGGCTCGTCGGGCGGGCCGAGCAGCTCAACGGCGGCCCGCTGGCCGACGACGTCGCCATGCTGCTGGTCACCCGGGGCGGTGGCCGGTGACGACCGGGGCCCGGGGCTGGACGCTCCGCCGCCGCGTGGTCGCGCTGCTCGCCGTGGCCGGCGTACTGCTGGGCATCCTGGTCGCCGCCGTCATCGTGGTGGCGGCGCAGAACCGCCAGTACGCCCATGAGGTGCTGGACCGGTGGGGCCCGCTGCGCGCGCAGTCCCAGGAGCTGCTCGCGGTCCTGGTCAACCAGGAGACCGCGGTCCGCGGGTACGCGGTCACCGGCGATCGGGCGAACCTGACGCCGTACACGACGAGCCTGGACCGCGAGCAGGACCTCTACCAGGCGATGCGGTCGTTGATCAGCCCGTACCCGGATCTGGCCCGCCAGTTGGACACGGTGGAGGCCGGCGCGGCCGCCTGGCGCGCCACCGTCGCCGAACCGGTCATCCAGGCCACCAACCAGGGCGGGACGGCGGCCGGTCAGGTGCTGATCGGCGACCAGAGCCGGCAGCGCTTCGACGCCATCCGCTCCTCGCTCGCCGCCCTCCAGGAGGGCATCCTGGCCGAGCGTGAGGAGGGCGCCCGGAACATCTACCGCACCAGCACGCTGGTGGTCGTGCTGCTGATCGTGGCGGCGCTGGTGGTCGTGGTCGCCGGCGTGGTGCTGCTGGTCTCGCTGGACCGGATCGTGGTCCGTCCGCTGACCGACCTGGCCGGGCAGGTCCGGGAGGTCGCCGAGGGTGACTACCGGCACCGGATCACCGGCTCCGGCCCCCCGGAGTTCCTCACCGTGGCGGGCGACGTGGACGCGATGCGGCAGAAGATCGCGAAGGAACTCGACGAGGTACGCGAGGCCCGCGAGCGGATCGAGTGGGTCAACAGCCAGCTCCAGAAGCAGGCCGAGGAGCTGACCCGCTCCAACCGCGACCTGGAGCAGTTCGCGTACGTCGCCTCGCACGACCTCCAGGAACCGCTGCGCAAGGTGGCGAGCTTCTGCCAGCTGCTCCAGCGCCGGTACGCGGGCCAGCTCGACGAGCGCGCCGACCAGTACATCGCGTTCGCGGTGGACGGGGCGCAGCGGATGCAGCGGCTCATCAACGACCTGCTCGCCTTCTCCCGGATCGGTCGGCTCACCACGGGCTTCACCGAGGTCGACCTCAACAAGGTGATGGGTGACGTGGCGGCGCAGACCGAGGCCGCCCGCCAGTACACCGACGGGGAGCTGACCTGGGGCGAGCTGCCGGTGATCCGGGGCGAGGAGCCCCTGCTGACGAACCTGCTGGCCAACCTGGTCAGCAACTCGATCAAGTTCCGTCGCCCGGACGTGCCGCCGAAGGTGCACGTGTCGGCCCGGCTGGTCGGCGACGAGTGGGAGATCAGCTGCGAGGACAACGGCATCGGGATCGAGCCGGAGTTCGCCGACAAGATCTTCGTCATCTTCCAGCGGCTGCACGCGAAGGACGCGTACCCGGGCACCGGCATCGGGCTGGCGATCGTCAAGAAGATCGTGGAGTACCACGGCGGCCGGGTCTGGGTCGACACCAGCCTTTCCGAGGGCACGGCGATCCGCTTCACGCTGCCCGCGCTGCCCGAGGACGTGCAGGCCGCCGCGGCCGGCGATGCCGCGGACGGCACGACCGCCGGGACGGAGGACGGGGCGGCCGACGGCGGGTCGGTGGACGACGGGCCGGCCGGCCGCGCGGACGGTGGACCGGCGGGGGACCCGGCGGACGGCGCGACCGGCGCCGGACCGGTGGACGGCGACGGCGACCGTGCCGGTACGGCGGACGGCCCCGACGGCCAACCGGGAAGCGGTAGAACGGGTGACATGAGGGAGACGGTGGGATGACCGTGCCGGCGGACGGCAACAGCCCGATCGAGGTGCTGCTGGTCGAGGACGACCCGGGCGACGTGCTGATGACCCAGGAGGCGTTCGAGGAGCACAAGCTCCGCAACCGTCTGACCGTGGTGTCCGACGGCGCCGAGGCCCTGGCGTACCTGCGGCGCGAGGGGCAGTACGCGGACGCGGTCCTGCCGGACCTGATCCTGCTCGACCTGAACCTGCCCCGCCGGGACGGGCGGGAGGTGCTCGAGGAGGTCAAGAAGGACGAGCAGCTCTGCCGGATCCCGGTCGTGGTGCTCACCACCTCCCAAGCCGACGAGGACATCCTGCGCAGCTACCAGCTCCACGCGAACGCGTACGTGACCAAGCCGGTGGACTTCGACCGGTTCATCTCGGTGGTGCGCCAGATCGACGAGTTCTTCGTCAGCGTGGTCAAGCTTCCGCCGCGTGGCTGACACCCTGCTCGACGACGTCGGTGGGCTGCTGCGCGAGGCGGCCGACCAGGCCGTGCTGCCGCTGTTCCGCAAGCTCGACGACGACGACGTCGCGGAGAAGGCCCCGGGCGACCTGGTCACGGTCGCCGATCGGGCGGCCGAGGAGCTGATCTCGGCGGGGCTGCGCCGCCTGCGGCCGGGATCGGTGGTGGTGGGCGAGGAGGCGGTCGCCGACGACCCGGGACTGCTGCGGCACCTGCGGGGATCGGGTGAGGTGTGGCTGGTCGACCCGGTCGACGGCACCGCGAACTTCGCGGCCGGCCGCCGCCCCTTCGCGCTGATGGTGGCGCTGCTGACCGACGGGGAGCCGGCCGCCGCGTGGGTGCTCGACCCGCTGGCGGACAACCTGGCGGTGGCGCGGACCGGCGAGGGGACGTACCTCGACGGGCGGCCCGTGCGGACGGCCGGTGTGGCCGCCGCGCCCGGTGGGCTGCGCGGCGCGGCGATGTCGCGCTTCCTGCCGTCCTCGGCCCGCGCCCGGGTGGAGGCCGGCGGTGAACGGCTGGGCGAGCTGCTCCCCGGCCAGCACTGCGCCGGCCGGGAGTACCTGGACGTGCTCACCGGCGACCAGCAGTTCGTGCTCTTCTGGCGCACCCTGCCGTGGGACCACGCGCCGGGCACCCTCCTGGTGCGGGCGGCCGGCGGCGTCGCCCGGCGGTTCGACGGCACCGAGTACCACCCGGCCGACGAGGGGCACGGTCTGCTCGTCGCGGCGAACGAGCGGGTCTGGTTCGAGGTGCGGGACGCGTTGCTCGGCGGAGCGTGACCGACACCACGACAGAGCGTCGATGTTCGATGGTTCGGCGGGTCGCGGGCCTGGTCAGCGGCGGACGGTCCGGTATCGTGTCCGGCGGTCTCCGCCAGCAGGCCGCCACCCGGCGCCGGCGGGACCGCCGCCGCGCAGTGGCACTGACGGGGGGCCGGCGGCCGACGGAAGGATGCGACTTGCGTACGACCCTGCCCCGCGGGCGTCGCGGCCCGCTGATCGCCCTCCTCGCCGCCGTGGCGCTGCTCCTCGGCGTCGGTGCGGTGCCCGCGTACGCGGAGCCCAACGAGGGCGGGACGAAGAAGCTGCGGGACGCCTTGGCGGCCACCGCCAAGGCGCACATCGAGGCGACGACCAAGCTGGAGAACTCCAAGCGGCGGCAGAAGGCGCTGACCGCGGAGGTGAAGGCCCTCGAGGTGCGCCTGGTGGACCTGACCGCCCAGGTGGGGGAGGTGGCGGCGCAGTCGTACCGGCTGGGCCGGCTCACCTCGGCTGCGATGCTGCTGGATAGCAAGTCGCCGGAGGTGTTCCTGGAGCGGGTGGCGAGCCTGGACACGATGGCTCAGCGCGACGGCCGGAAGGTGCGGGAGCTGACCGAGGCCCGGCAGGCGGCGCGGGACGCCAAGATCGCCATTGACGCCGAGGTCCGCGAGCAGACGAGGCAGGTCGCCGTGCTGAAGAAGAACAAGAAGGCGGCCGAGGCGGCGCTCGCCTCGGTCAGCTCCGGGGGCAGTTCCGGCTTCAGTGGCCTGTCGGCCAGCGCCAGACCGGCCCCGCGCAACTCGGACGGCTCCTGGCCGTCGGAGTCCTGCTCGGTGAACGACCCCACCACCTCGGGCTGCATCACCCCGCGCACGCTGCACATGCTCCAGCAGTCCAAGGCGGCCAACTACAAGCGGTACGTCTCCTGCTACCGCGGCGGCGGCGACGGCGAGCACCCGAAGGGGCGGGCCTGCGACTTCGCCGCCGCCAGCGGCGGGTTCGAGAACGTGTCCGCGACCGGCGGCGACAAGGCGTACGGCGACAGCCTGGCCGCGTACCTCAAGAACAACGCGAGCCGGCTCGGCGTGATGTACGTGATCTGGTATCGGCAGATCTGGATGCCGAACACCGGGTGGCGGTCGTACAGCGGCGGCGGCAGTCCCGCCGCCGACCACACAAACCATGTTCATGTTTCGATGTACTGACCCGGGCGGCCAGCTTCGCTGCGTACCATCGCGCGGGTGAACCCTGCATCGTCCGACGTCACGGTCCCGCCGGCCCGACCCGCGCCGGCGTCCGGCCGGGCCCTGCCCACCGGGCTCGCCGCGTTCCTGGTCTTCTTCTCCAGCGGCGCGGTCCTGGTGCTGGAGACCGCCGCGCTGCGCCTGGTCGGCCCGTACGTCGGGGTGACCCTCCAGGTGACCAGCTCGGTCATCGGCATCGCGCTGGCCGCCATCGCCTACGGGGCGTGGGCCGGCGGGTGGCTGGCCGACCGGCGGGACCCGCGTACCCTGCTGGCGCCGGCGCTGGTGCTGGCCGGCATCGCCACGGCGGTGACCCTGCCCGCGGTCCGTTACGCCGGTGAGGTGCTGCGGGGCGGGGCGGCCACCGCGATCCTCCTGCTCGTCGCGCTCGCGGTGTTCGTTCCGGCGATGCTGCTGTCGGCGGTCACCCCGATGGTGGTCAAGCTCCAGCTCGCCGACCTGCGCCGCACCGGCCAGGTCGTCGGCCGGCTCTCCTCGATCGGCACGCTGGGCGCCGTCACGGCCACCCTGGTCACCGGCTTCGTGCTGGTGGCGGCCCTGCCCAGCACCCTGATCCTGCTCGGCCTGGCGGTGTCCCTCGGGGTCACCGGGTTGGCTCTCGGCGTGTGGCTGCGCCGGGCCGCCGGCGCGCCGGTGACCGGTCCGGCGCGGGTGTCGGCGAGCCTGGCGGTGCTCGGCCTGGTCGGCGCCGGCCTCACCACCGTCGCGCCGAATCCGTGCGACATCGAGACCGCGTACCACTGCGCCCGGGTCGAGGCCGACCCCGGCCGGGAGACCGGGCGCACGCTGCTGCTCAACTCGGCGGAGCACTCGTACGTGGATCTGGTCGACCCGACCTACCTGGAGTACGCGTACACGAAGTGGATCGGCGCGGTGGCGGACGTGGCCGCCCCGGCCGGGCGGCGGTTCGACGCGCTGCACCTGGGCGGGGGCGGGTTCACCGTGCCGCGGTACCTGACCGCCACCCGCCCGGGCACCGACAACGTGGTGTTCGAGATCGACGGCGGGCTGGTCGAGTTGGGCGAGGAGAAGCTCGGCGTACGCCAGGGGCCGGACCTGCGCGCGGTGGTCGGCGACGCCCGGATGCTGGTCGCGGACGAGCCGGCGGACAGCCGCGACCTGGTGGTGGGGGACGCGTTCGGACACCTCGTGGTGCCCTGGCACCTTGCCACCCGTGAGATGGCCGCCGAGATCCGCCGGGTGACCCGCCCGGGCGGGGTGTATGTGCAGAACGTCATCGACTACCCGCCGATGCGCTTCATCCGCAGCGAGGTGGCCACCGTGGCGGCCGAGTTCCGGCACGTCGCGCTGATCGCCCCGCCGGCCGCGCTCGCCGGCACGGTGGGGTCGAACTTCCTCATCGTCGCGTCCGACGCCCCGCTGCCGCTGGAGGCGGTCCGGGCCCGGCTCGACCAGGTGGACCCGTCGGTCACCGTGCTCAGCGACGAGGCGCTGACCGACCACGTCGGCGACGCGCTGGTGCTGACCGACGACTACGCCCCGGTGGACCAACTGCTCGCCACCGCCTGATCGGGTGACATCGCGGCCCCATTCCGATTCGGAGGTGTAGCCGCCCCGGTCCCGGGCAACAACGATCCCCATGGGTGGAGAGTTCCGCGACGGCGCGCAATTGCTCGGTGACCGGTACCGGCTGATCGAACAGCTCGGTGCCGGTGGCATGTCCGTGGTCTGGCGGGGCTACGACGAGGTGCTCGGTCGCCAGGTGGCGGTCAAGGTGCTCGCCTCCCGGCTCGCCAGCGACCGTGCCTTCCGGCACCGGATCCGCGTCGAGGCCCAGGCCGCCGCCCGGCTGTGCCACCCCAACATCACCAACGTGTACGACTACGGCGAGTCCGAGCAGGTCGGGCTGACCGTGCCGTACGTGGTCATGGAACTGATCGACGGCGAGTCGCTGACCGGGCGGCTCCGGCGCGGTCACCTGCCCTGGCGGGAGGCGGTGACCGTCGGCGCGGAGGTGGCCTCGGCGCTGGCCACCGCGCACTCGCGCGGGGTGGTGCACCGCGACGTCACCCCCGGCAACATCATGCTGACCGCGACCGGCGTGAAGGTGGTCGACTTCGGCATCTCGGCGCTGGTGGGGGAGAAGGAGAAGGGCCCGGACGGAGCGCTGCTCGGCACGCCCGCGTACCTGGCCCCGGAGCGGCTGGACAACGGCGACGTCTCGCCGGCCACCGACGTGTACGCGGTGGGGCTGCTTCTCTACCGGATGCTCACCGGGCGGCTGCCCTGGGAGGCGAGCACCACCACGCAGATGCTGCGTGCGCACATGTACAACGACCCGGAGCCGATGCCGCCGGTGCCCGGGCTCCCCGACGAGGTCGCCGACCTGGTGCGCCGCTGCCTGACGAAGCGCCCCGAGGACCGGCCAGCCACCGCCGAGGTCGCGCGTACGCTCGCCGCGGCCGCCGGGATGATCTCCGCCGTGCCGGTCTCTCCGGCTCCGGGTGGCCTCGTCGACGCGACCACCGTGGCGAACCTCGGCACCACGATCCTGCCCTGGTCGACGGCGACGGACGCGCTGCCCTTCTCCCGGAGCCGCAACCGGCGCGCGATGACCCGGCGCCGACGCGTGGAGGCCGGGGTCGCCGCCGCGGGCCTGGTCGCGGTGACGGCCACGATGTGGGGGGTGACCTCCGGCAGTTCGGCGAGCGGCGGTGTCGACCAGCCGACCGAGGTGCGGATGGGCACGGAGGAGGACAAGGTCTCCTGCCAGGTGACGTACGCATTGCGCACCGACTCGGGCAAGGACTTCGCGGCCGAGGTGGCGCTCACCAACACCGGCGGCCGGGAGCTGCGCGACTGGCAACTCGCCTTCGCCTTCCCCGCCCAGCAGACGGTGACCAAGGCGTCGCCCGTGCCGGTCCGCCAGGAGGGCCGGACCGTCCACGTGCAGCCCGCGCCCCAGCGGGCCGCGCTGGCGCCCGGCGCGACCGAGAAGTTCACGCTCACCGGCCGCTACACCGGGGTCAACCCGTTACCGGTGGAGTTCCGCATCGCCGACGAGCTGTGCGGCGTCCAGGTCTCCGGGGTGGCCGGAACGGTGCCGAGCAGGGCTCCCGCCACCAAGGCGCCGGTCAAGAAGGCGCCGGTCAAGAAGGCCACCACCACCGCGCGGGACGGCGGCTCCTCCGGCACGGCAGTCACCCGCGCCAACTCCGGCAAGGGCAAGGGGGCAGGTGGTGGAAAAAAAGTCGTGGAAAGGGACGGGGACGATGATGACGACGACTGACCGCGGAGCGCTCAGCTGAGCGCGGCGAAGCGCTCCACCGCGTCGATGCTGCCCTCCACGATCAGCACGCTCCCCGGTGCGACCACCATGGCGTCGGTGGCGTACCGGAACCACTCGTCCGGGAGCTTGACCCCCACGACCCGGACGCCGTAACGGTCCGCCGGCCGCAGTTCGGCGAGCGGGCGCCCGGTCATGCTCGGCGGGGCGAGCACCTTGGCGATGGCGAAGTCGTCGCCGAACTCGATGAAGTCGAGCATCTTGCTGACGATCAGATGCGCGACCCGCTCACCGGCCTCCCGTTCCGGAAAGATCACGTGGTGGGCGCCGACCGCCGACAGGATCTTGACGTGCTTGCTCGACGTCGCCCGGGCCCAGATCTGCGGCACGCCCAGTTCGACGAGCGCGAGCACCGTGAGCACGCTGGCCTCGACCGAGTCGCCGATCGCGACCACCGCCCGATCGACGTCGGCCACCCCGAGCTGCCGGAGGACAACCTCCTGCGTCGCGTCGGCCTGCACCACCCGGTCGAGCTGCTCGGACCAGCGTTGCACCGGGCCGGCGTCCCGGTCGATCGCGAGCACCTGGTGGTTCTGCCGGACCAGCGCGCCCGCCAGATGGGATCCGAACCGGCCCAGCCCGATCACCACGATGCCGCTGGGCTCCGCACTCCTAGCCGACAATGGGTTGCTCCTCCGGGTAGCGGTAGAGCCGGCGCCGGGTGTTCAACGCGAGTGCCGACCCGAGGGTCAGCGGCCCGACGCGGCCGATGTACATGAGGACGATCAGAACGAGCTGTCCGCTGTCCGGCAGACCCGTGGCGATGCCGACGCTCAGGCCGGTGGTGGTGAAGGCCGAGGTCACCTCGAACAGCGCCGCGTGGAAGGGAATCCCCTCGGTCAGCAGGATCAGCGTCACCGTGCCGGCCACCACCAGCGCCACCCCGAGGAGCGCGACGGTGATCGCCTGGCGGTGGCTGGCCGTGGCGACCCGCCGGTGTCCGACCGTCACGTCCGGCTCGCCGCGCAGCTCGGCCCAGATGACGAAGGCGAGCAGGAAGAACGTGCTGACCTTGATGCCGCCGGCGGTGCTGGCGCTGCCGCCGCCGATGAACATCAGCGCGATGATCATCGGTACGCTCTCCTCGTCGAGGGCGTTGACGTCGACCACGTTGAACCCGCCGGTGCGGATGAACGCGTTCTGGGTGAACGCGGCGAGGATCTTGTCCGGCCACGAGTAGATGCCGAGCGTGTAAGGGTTGGACCACTCGGCGGCCAGCAGGGCGAGGAAGCCGAGCAGCAGTAGCACCCCGCTGCCCCAGACGGTGAGCTTGGTGGCCACCGCCCACCCGGACGGGCGCCGCCACTCCCGGACGGCCTCGAAGAGGGCCGGGAACCCGAGCCCGCCGACCACCGCCCCGAGCGCGAGCGGCAGGGTGACCCAGGCGTCCCCGGAGAAGCCGATGAGGCTGTCGGTGTAGAGGGCGAAGCCGCCGTTGTTGAAGGACTGGACCGCGTGGAAGACGCTGTTCCAGAGCGCTTCACCGAAGGGATAGTCGTACCTCCCCCACAGTCTGAGGGTCAGGACCGCGGCGATGACCGTCTGGCAGGCCAGAGAGGTCGCGGCGATCCGCAGCAGGAGGCGACGGATGTCCCCGATTCCGAACTCGGCGGTCTCGGCCTGCACGAGCAGACGGTTGCGCAGCCCGAGCCGACGGGCCACCGTGAGGATGACCAGGGTCGCGCCGGTGAGGATGCCGAGCCCGCCGATCTGCGTGAGCACGGTGATCATCACCAGGCCGAAGTCGTTCCAGTAGTTCGGTGTGTCCACCACCGACAGGCCGGTCACCGAGATCGCCGACGTCGCGGTGAACAGCGCGATCATGAACGGGGTGTACCGCTGCTGGCCGGTCGCCCACGGCAGCATCAGCAGGACGGTGCCGATCAGGATCGCCACGCCGAACCCGATCGGCACCAGCCGGACGGGACGACGCAGCAGCCAGCGCACCAGACAATCTTCACTTTTCAATCCGGCTGGCGGTGGCGGAAACGGCATCCCGGAGGGTTCACCCGGCGGCCAGGAAGCGACCATCTCGCCGTCAACGTCGGCGGTTGTGCTGAGGCGGTTGCCCAGACGAACGACAGGAGACGGCGTTGCGACGACGCACCCTTTCCGCCCTCGGCGTGGCCGGGGCCCTGCTCGCGGCCACGGTGGCCGTGCCGACCGTGACCGCCTCCGCCGATCCGGCCGCCGACCGGTCCCGCGCGGACGACCGCCCGATCGTGATCGGCCACCGCGGCGCCAGCGGCTACCGGCCCGAGCACACGCTGGAGGCGTACCGGCTGGCGATCCGGCAGGGCGCCGACTACATCGAGCCGGACCTGGTCGCCACCCGCGACGGCGTGCTGGTCGCGCGGCACGAGAACGAGATCAGCGGTACGACCGACGTGGCGGCCCGGCCGGAGTTCGCCGCCCGGAAGACCACGAAGAACATCGACGGCGTGGCGGTGAGCGGCTGGTTCACCGAGGACTTCACGCTCGCCGAGCTGAAGACGCTGCGCGCCAAGGAGCGGCTGCCGCAGGTCCGCGTCGCGAACACCGCCTTCGACGGCCAGTTCGAGGTGCCGACCTTCCAGGAGGTCATCGACCTGGCCCGGACCGAGGGCGGGGCGCGGGGGCGGGTCATCGGTGTCTACCCCGAGACCAAGCACCCGACCTACTTCGCCTCCATCGGGTTGCCGCTGGAGAAGCCGCTGGTCGAGGTTCTGCGGCGCAACAAGCTGACCCACCGGAGTTCGCCGGTCATCATCCAGTCCTTCGAGACCGCCAACCTGCGCGAGCTGGACAAGGTCATCGACGTCAAGCTGGCCCAGCTGCTCAACGTCGGCGGCCGCCCGTACGACTTCACCGTCGCCGGCGACACCCGCACCTACCGGGACCTGGCCACGCCGGCGGGCCTGAAGTGGATCGCCACGTACGCCGACGGCGTCGGCGCCAACAAGGACCTGATCGTCCCCCGCGACGCCGCCGGCAAGCTGCTCGCCCCGACCACGCTGGTCCGGGACGCGCACCGCGAGAAGCTGATCGTGCACGCGTGGACCTTCCGGGCGGAGAACCAGTTCCTCCCGGCCGACTTCCGGGTCGGCACCGACCCGAACGCGCGCGGTGACATCCAGGCCGAGTACGAGCTCTTCTACGGCCTGGGCCTGGACGGCGTCTTCACCGACCACCCGGACACGGCCGTCGCCGCCCGCGCCGGCCTGCCCCGCCGCTGACGCCGTTCGAGCGGTTCACGACACTGGCCCGTCACTCCCTGCCCTCCGCGGGGATGGCGGGTCATTCCATTCATGAGAGGCGATCGAGGCGGGCAGAGAGTGTCTCGGCGTGATCCCCTGACCTGGCCCTATGGATGTCGCCCTATCTCTGCTGGCTGAGCATTGCAGCCGTGTAGCTCCGGTCTCCCGGGGTAACCCGCCGAGGCTCGAGCGGGCATGGACAAGCGAGAAGGGGACGGTGATGGGTGTACCAGTCGTACTGGCTACCGCAGCTGCGACTGCGGGGATCGGTGAGGCGATAAAGAGGGTGGCGGGCATGCTCCACGGCTCCCGATCGTGTCTGATCGAGTTCACGAATCGAACGGGGCACGTGCTGCGCGTGCAGTCCCACACCCACGATCACGGCGGGTTCGCGGAGCCGCCGAGTGCCGAGGTGCCAGCTGAGACGGTCGACATCTTCGGCTCGCAGAGCAAGGGCGGCTCCTTCGCTACCGGAACGAACGGTTCGGTCACCTACCGCCTTGGCGACTCCAACACGACCGTGCGAATCGGTTGGAACCATCCGTTCGTCGGCGACGTGGAATGCAACGCGCGTGTCGATGGCGACAACCGGCTCGCGTTCCACCTGACCTGTATCGCGGGCTCCGGCGACACCGCGCACATGAAATACGATCTACGCCCGGTGGATACGAGGGGCCACGCCGTCTTCGGCGCCATCCTCGAGAAGTGGGCGTCGATGGGGTATTCGAACGGTCTGCTCAAGTTTCCCGTCATGAGTGAGGCCGCCGTAGCCGACGGGGTCGGTCGCTTCCAGAATTTCGAAGGCGGAATGGTCTACTGGCATCCTCAGATCGGGGCATTCGCGGTCTGGGGCCTGATCGGGGAGCGCTGGATCCAGATCGGCAAGGAGAAGTTCGGTTATCCCGTCACGGATGAGACGGTCACGCCAGACGGAGTCGGCCGGTTCAATCACTTCCGCGCGTTCACCCCGGGCGGGCCCGTTGACGCGTCGATCTACTGGACGCGAGAGACCGGTGCCCATGAGGTCTTCGGCGGGATTCGCCACAAGTGGGCGGAGATGGGCTTCGAGAAAAGCCACCTCGGGTATCCGGTCTCGCATGAGGTCGACCACGAAGGGGGGCGTCTCCAGCGGTTCCAGGGCGGTGCATTGTTCTGGAACGGCCGGGAGGTGCTGGTGCGCTGAGCCGGGTGACGGGACCTTGCACGCCGCCGCCCGGCCCGCCAGGCCGCGCGGATGCCTCACCCCTGAAGGGATCGGCGGCCGGACGGGGTTCCATGCACCGCGCGATCCACTGTCGAGCTGCCCCATCTGTGCGACCGCAACGGGATCCGAGAACGACGTTCCCGCGCCGTACCGGCGAGTGGGCGGGCACCGGCTGGTTGCACCTGCCGTCGCGGGTCGGTTGGAGCTGATGTCGTGGGTGGATCGGGTCAAGGTCGTGCTCGGTCCGGGAAGTAGTGGTCTCGACGCGTCCGCTATGCCACTACTCGCAGGATCGACCGTGATCATGCCGGGAGGCGCGTTGATCGACTCCGTGCCGCCGGCATGGGGGTGTCACGGTCGGTCGGACACCGTGATGCCGCCGGCACGGAGACGGCCGCTGGCTCCGGAGCCTCGCCCCGGGTGTCCGGCGGAAGGGTTACCGTCCGGGCTGCTCCGCGACGTACGTGCCCCGGCCCGGTTGGCCGGTGATCAGCTCCCGGTCGTGCAGGAGGGACAGGGCGCGCGAGGCGGTGTTCATGTGGACCTCGTAGGCCTCGGCCAGCTCTCGTGTGGATGGGAGCTTGTCGCCGGGCTTGAGTTCGCCGCTCTTGATCTTCGCGGTGATGTCGTTGGCGATGCGGCGATATGGGGCTTCTGCTGTGGGCATGGGAGGACTCCGGTTGGTTCGGCGTCTCCGATCATGCCGGGCCTACACCAGTAACTGCAACAAGTTGCCGCGTCGTCGCCCTGCGGGGTCGACCTACACAAGCATTTGGGGTAGCTTCTCCTTGTCCGGCTCCGGTTGGTTCGGCAAGCCTCGGGGTCGGGCCCCAAAGTGGGCTCCGGGGTCGTACCGCCGATGAGGGCTGCGGTCGCGGGGCCGGCGGTCCGGTCCGCGTCCCCTATCGGCGGGCCGGGCCGCCCTCCAGGTGGCAGCGAGGAGGAGGTCCGGCTTGCGTAACGTGCTCAACCTGTTCCGGAAGGACAGAACCAGGCGGCCGGGGCGGTCGCCGAATGGTGGGTGGTACCGGTCGGAGTCGTGCCGGCCGTTGACCGCGGGGCAGGTGCGGGACCGGCGGTTCCGGTCGGTGCGCCGAGGGCTCGATCCGGCCGAGGTGCACGCGTTCCTGCACCGGGTGGCCGGTGAACTGGCCGCCGCTCGGCGCGACCTGGTCACCGTCACCGAGGAGAACGCCCGGATCAAGCGGGCGCTGCGGAGTTGGCAGGCCCGGTTCGCGCCAGGGGTGCGGCGGTGAGCCGGGACCGCTTCGTGGTGCACCTGCCGGTGCTCGCCGCCGACCTGACCGCCGCGAAGCGCTTCGCCCGGACGATTACCCGCTCGCTCGGCTTCCTGCCCGACATCGACCCGAACGAGACGACGGTCTCCGAGGAGGACGCGCAGTTCGTACGCCATCGGGTCTTCTGCGACGCCCGACTCGACGGTGCCGGCCGCTGCGCGCGCCCGGCCGACCACGACGGCCCCTGCGTCCCGCCGCGGCGGTGACCCGCTGCCCGCCCGCCCGGCCGGCCTGGGCCGGCAGCGGCGACGCTCCGGCGACCGGGCGGCGAGCCTGCGGCGGATGACGTGCCCGACACCACCCACGGCCGGGATGCGGCACGATCCTGGCTGATCCACCCACGACGTCAGCTCCACAGCTAGCGGTGGTCGCACAGATGGGGCAGCTCGACAGTGCCCGCACCCGCGAATGCTCCGGCGCGCCATGAATAGGAAACGCGAACCCGGCACGGTCGACGGGGACGCCGTCGCCCGTGCGGCGGTCGCGTGGCCGCCTCCGCCCGGTGGGTCGGCCGGTCGGGTGGCGGCGCCTGCCGGACGGGCAGGGCGGTGTTGTCCGGTCGTGGTGGCGGGGGGCGACACAGGGCCGGCCGGCTCCGTGGCGGTGGCGGCTATCGCCCCGGTGGGCCGTCACTGCCGGGCCGGTGGCGCTGTCACCGACGGCCACCCATCCCCTGTTACTTGTGTGTTTCGGCCACATAGCCCGTGGGTGACGTCACTTCTAGCGTGAGCCGACAAATGATTCCCCTTCCTCCGAGTCCTCACGTGGAGTCGCAATGACGGTCCGGACGACGCGGCGGGTGTTCCTCTCCGCCGCCACGATGATGGCGGCGGCGCTGGCCGCCACGGCCTGTGGCAGCCCGCAGGAAACCGCCTCCGGTGGCGGCGACAACGCCGCGCCGGTGAAGGTTGGCCTGGTGTACTCCCAGTCGGGTGCGCTGGCCAGCTACGGAAAGCAGTACATCGAGGGGTTCAAGGCCGGCCTCGACTACGCGACCAAGGGCACCAACAAGGTCGGTGACCGGGCCATCGAGCTGACCGAGGTCGACGACGCGGGCGACCCGGCGAAGGCGGTCTCCGCGGCGAAGGACCTGATCGGCAAGGGACACAAGATCATCGCCGGGTCGACCGCGTCCGGCGTGGCCCTCCAGGTGGCCCCGATCGCCGCCCAGAACAAGGTGCTGTTCATCTCCGGGCCCGCCGCCACCGACGGTGTGACCGGCGCGAACAAGTACACGTTCCGGTCCGGCCGGCAGTCGTACCAGGACGTGGTCACCGCCAAGTCGTTCATCGGCGACCCGGCCGGCAAGAAGGTGGTCGTCTTCGCGCAGGACGGTGCCTTCGGTGACGCGAACGAGGCGGCCGTCAAGAACGTCATCGGCGGCGCCGGTGCGACCGTCAGCAGCGTACGGGCCCCGGCCAGCGCGACCGAGTTCACGCCGTTCGCCAGCCAGATCAAGGCCGCCAAGCCCGACCTGCTCTTCGTCGCCTGGGCCGGCACCACCGCCCCGGCGATGTGGCAGTCCCTCGACCAGCAGGGCGTGCTCACCTCCACCACGGTCGTCACCGGTCTGGACATCCGCGCCTCGTGGCCCACCTTCGGCGCCGCCGGCAGCAAGATCTCCTTCCTGTCGCACTACTTCGACGGGGCCACCGACAACGAGGCCACCAAGGCCGCCAAGGCGAAGATCACCGACGGCACGCTCGACCTGTTCCACCCGGACGGCTTCCACGCCGCGCAGATGGTCGTCCGCGCCATCTCCGAGGGCGGCGACGACGTCGAGAAGATGGTCACCGCCCTGGAGGGATGGAGCTTCGAGGGCGTCAAGGGACAGATGACCATCCGCAAGGAGGACCACGCCCTGCTCCAGCCGATGTTCCAGGCGAAGCTCTCGGGCAGCGGCCAGGCGTTCACCGCCAGCGCGCAGAAGAGCCTCACCGGTGACGAGACCGCGCCGCCGGTCGTGGCTATGAAGGGCTGACAGAAATGCTCGCCACCCGCGGTCTGACCTGGCGGATCGGTGAGGTCGCCATCGTCGACAGCGTCTACCTCGACCTGGCGCCCGGGGAGTTCCTCGGCGTCATCGGGCCCAACGGCGCCGGCAAGACCTCACTGTTCAACCTGATCACCGGCCTGCGCCGGGCCACGGAAGGTCGGATCACCCTCGACGGGCAGGACATCAGCGCCCTCCCGCCGCACCGGCGGGCCCGCCTCGGGCTCGGCCGTACCTTCCAGGCGTCCTCGGTCTTCGGCTCGCTCAGCGTGCGGGAGAACGTCCGGCTCGCCGTGCAGGCGTACCGCGGGGGCTCGATGAAGCTGTGGCGGCGGGCGGCGGCCGACCGGGAGGTCGCCGCCGCCGCCGACGCGGCGTTGGAGCGCGTCGGCCTCGCACACCGGGGTACGGCGCTCGCCGGCACCCTCGCCCACGGCGAGAAGCGCAAGCTGGAGATCGCCCTGCTGCTCGCCGGGGAACCCCGGGTGATGCTGCTCGACGAGCCGATGGCTGGCGTCAGCGCCGAGGACGTGCCGGAGCTGGTGCAGGTGATCCGCTCGCTCACCGGCGACAGCGACCGGTCGGTGCTGATGGTCGAGCACCACATGGACGTGATCCTGGAGCTGGCCGACCGGATCGCCGTGATGCACCACGGCGCGCTGCTGGCCTGCGACACCCCGGAGACGGTCATGGCCAACCCGACGGTGCAAGAGGCGTACCTGGGGGAGTCGCTATGACCGAACCCGTGCTCAGTGTGGAGAACCTGTCGGTCCGGATCTCCGGGCTGCACATTCTCCAGGGAGTGTCCTTCACGGTCGCCCCGACCGGCGTCACCGTGCTGCTCGGGCGCAACGGCGTCGGCAAGACCACCACGCTCCGCGCCATCGTCGGGCTCACCCCGAGGGCGGGCGAGGTGCGCGGCACGGTCCGGATGGGCGCGCAGAGCCTCCTGGCCCGGCCCACCCACCGGCTGGTCCGCGGTGGGCTCGGCTACGTGCCGGAGGACCGCTGCGTCTTCGCCGGCCTCACGGTCGCCGAGAACCTGCGGCTCGCCGAGCGGCGGGGCACGAGCCCGGCGTACGACCGGGTGTACGCGCTCTTCCCGGAGCTGGACCGGCGGGGCCGGCAGCGGGCCGGCTCGCTCTCCGGCGGGCAGCAGCAGATGCTGGCGATCGGCCGTGTGCTGCTCAACGACAACCGGCTGCTGCTGATCGACGAGCCGACCAAGGGCCTCGCGCCGAAGGTGGTGACCGAGGTGGCCGAGGTGCTGGAACGGGTCGCCGAGTCGGTGCCGGTGCTGCTGGTGGAGCAGAACCTGGCCGTGGTGCGGCGGCTGGCCCGGGACGCGGTGGTGCTCGCCGCCGGCAAGGTGGCCTGGACGGGTGACGCGCAGGAACTGCTGATGGAGACCGGCCTGACGAAGTCCCTGCTCGGGGTCGGCTCCGCGGAGGTGCATCACTAGTGGACACGATCATCCTGTTGACGCTGACCGGGCTCGGCCTGGCGGCGCTCTACTTCCTGGTCGCCTCCGGCCTGTCCCTGGTGTTCGGCCTGGCCGACGTGCTCAACTTCGCGCACGGGCTGTTCCTCGGCGTCGGGGCGTACGCGACGTGGTGGGCAGCCGGCAACCTGCCCGGTGCCGGCGGGGACGGGTTCGGGTTCGTCGTGGCGGTCGCCTTCGGCGTGCTCGCCGGCACGCTGGTGGCGGTCCTGGTCGAGCTGGTCCTGATCCGGCCGCTGTACTCGCGCACCATCGAGCAGGTCCTGGTCACCGTCGGTCTCTCGCTGGCCGGCGTGGCGCTGCTCCAGGCGACGTGGGGCGCCGACGCGCGCACCTTCCCCCGCCCCGAGTGGACCCGGCAGGTCACCAACGTGCTCGGCGCCAACGTCCCCAACGGCGGCCTGCTGCTGATCATCGCGGCGGTGCTGGTGCTCGGCGCGATCCTGGCCTTCCTCCGCTGGACCCGCTACGGCCTGGTGATCCGGGCCGGGGTGGAGAACCGGGAGATGGTCACCGCGCTCGGCATCGACGTCCGCAAGGCGTTCACGCTGGTCTTCGCGATCGGCGGGGCGGCCGCCGCGCTGGCCGGGGCGCTCGGCAGCGTCTACTTCGGCACGGTCTCGCCCGGGCAGGGCGGCTCGCTGCTGATCTTCGCGTTCATCGTGGTGGTCATCGGCGGCATGGGCTCGGTCGTCGGGTCCGCGTACGCGGCTGTCGCGGTGGGGCTGCTGCAACAGTTCGTCAACTACTACGGCACCTCCGGACTGGGCGACATCTGCGTGGTCGGGCTGCTCGCCGTGGTGCTGCTGCTGCGCCCGCAGGGCATCGCCGGAAAGGTGGCAACGGCATGACCGAGGTCAAGAGTCCCGAGGTGCCGGCGCCCCCGGCGGCGGTGCCGTCCGAGCTGACGCCCACCGGCGGCCGCTGGGGTCGGGTGCGCCCGTTCCTGCCGCTGGTCGCGCTGGCCGTGGCACTGACGCTGCCGTACTCGACGCTGCACCTGCCGGGGATCTTCGAGGGCGCGCTGAACGAGCCGGGCACGCTGCAACTGCTCGCCGTCTGCCTGGTCTTCGGCGGGCTCGCCGCCGGGTACGACCTGCTGTTCGGGCGGACCGGGATGCTCTCCTTCGGGCACGCCCTCTACTTCGCCGCCGGCGTGTACGGCACCGACATCCTGATCACCAAGGCGGGGCTGCCGCTGTGGCAGGCCGCGCTGTTCACCATCACCGGCGGCACGATCCTCGCCGCGCTGATCGGCGCGGTGGCGCTGCGGACCGTCGGGATCGCGTTCGCCATGGTCACGCTGGCCTTCGCCCAGGTCGGCGCGATCCTGGTGGCCCGCGACTTCGGCGGGCTGACCGGGGGCGAGGAGGGCCTGCCGCTGGACGTCTCCGGGGTGCCGGGGGCGCTGGTCGGGGTGACGAACACGGTCAACCTGTACTGGCTCGCGCTGGCGTACCTGGTGGTCGTCGTGTTCGTGGTGCACCGGGTGAGCGGCTCGCCGACCGGGCGGGTGCTCGCCGGCCTGCGCGACGACGAGCGCCGGATCGGTGTGCTCGGGCTCGACCCGTACCGTTTCAAGCTGGTGGCGTTCACCCTGGCCGGCGGGCTCGCGGCGGCCGGTGGCGTGGTCTACTGCCTGATCGTCGGCGGCGCCTCCCCGCACATCACCTCCAGCGAGCTGACCCTGTCGCTGCTGGTCATGGTGGTGCTCGGCGGGCCGGGCACCCGGTGGGGGCCGGTGCTCGGCGGCATCCTCTACATGTACCTGGACCACCGGCTGGTCGCCTTCGGCACCAGCGAGGCGGTGGACGCCCTCCCGGCGTTCCTCAGCCGGCCCCTGTCCCAGCCGCTGTTCGTGCTGGGCACGGTGTTCATCCTGGCCGTGTACTTCTTCCCTGGCGGACTGGCCAGCCTGGCCCCCCGCCTGGCCCTTCTCCGCCGGTCCCTCCGCCCGAACCGCTGACCCGAACACCGGAGCGGGCACCAGCCCGCCGATCATGACGTCCGTTTGGCCGCGACACGTCGTGTGCCGGAGCGATAACGTCATGATCGGCGGGTTTCGGCGTGTGGGAGGACGGCGTATGGCTGAGCGGCTTGTGGTGGTCAGCGGGGGCGGGACCGGGATCGGGGCCGCCGTTGCCCGGGTGCTGGCCGTCGACGGGTTCGACGTGTTGGTCGTGGGGCGGCGGAAGGACGTGCTCACGGACACCGCCGAACGGATCTCCTGGGACATCGGGCGGCCCCGTGCCGTCCGGCCCGTGGTCGCCGACCTGACCGATCCGGAGCAGGTGTCCGAGGTGGTCGAGGCGGTCGGTGACCGGGGGGTGGACGCGGTCGTCAACAACGCCGGGGGATACCTCGGCGGCGACACCGGCAACCTGGCCGGGGTCGCCGCGCACTGGCGGGCGAACCTCGAGGCCAACGTGCTCACCGCCGTCCTGCTCACCGAGGCGCTCCGGCCGGCCCTGCGTCGCCCCGGCGGCCGGGTGATCCTGGTCAGCTCGATCGCCGCGCAGCGGGGCGGCGGCGGGCCGTACTCGGCGGCGAAGGCGGCGCTGCACGGCTGGGCGTACGACCTGGCCGCGCAGCTCGGCCCGGATCAGATCACGGTCAACGTGGTGAGCCCCGGATACGTCGCCGACACCGAGTTCTTCGGCGACCGGATGACCCCGGGGGGGCACGCCAAGCGGGTGGCGGCCACCCTGGTCGGCCGGGCCGGTACCCCCGACGACATCGCCGAGGCGGTGCGCTACCTGGCCGGCCCCGCCGCCGGCTACATCACCGGACAGGTCCTCGGCGTCAACGGCGGGTCCGTTCTCGGCCGGTAGGCGGACGGACGAGGGGCCGCGACTCCCCGTGTGGCCGCGGCCCCCCGTACGCCGTGGGTCAGCCGTTGAACATCTCGTACGCCGACGCCGGCGCCGCCTTCGCGCCCTCGGGCGCGGTGATCGCCGGCGCCTTGCCGAAGTCGTGGTACTTCACGACGTACTTCAGCGCCTTCTGCTTGCCGGCGGCCGGGATGTCGAGGGTCAGCGAGGCGAGGTTGCCGTCCGGCCCGACCACCGCGGTGAACGGCACGGTCTTGGCGGCGTCACCGAGCGCGGCGACGTCGATGCCGTCCAGGGCTTCGACCGCCTCCTGACCGGTCAGGTCGGCCGTTCCCGTGTACGTCCCGTCGGCCTGCTTCTCGACGGCGGTGGCGGCGGCGATGATCGGGCCGGCGTTGCCCGGGTCCGCGCCCTCGTAGCCGGGTACGGCCTCCGAGTCGGTGAGCTTCGCCTTGTCCAGCTCCATCCAGTTCTTCGGCAGCTTGAGCAGGGTGTGCAGCTCCTCCGCGCCGCCGAAGTCCACCTTCACCCAGGACTGCTGATCCACGAAGCGGAAGGACATCTTCATCGTGAAGCCCGCCTCGGCGTCCTTCTCGGTGACGTTCAGCTCCATGCCCTTGCTGGCCGGGTCCACGGACCCGGTGACGGTGCCGTTCGCGTCGGTGCCGCTGAAGAGGAACGCCGGGTCCTTCTCGTCCGGCACGGCGGCCAGCAGGTCGGCCTTCGGGTCGGGCGACGGGGACGGCGACGCCGAACCCCCGTCCTTGCCGGTGCACCCGGTCAGCAGGGCCGTGGCGGCCAGCATGGCGGTCGCGCCGGTGACGGCCCGGCGGGCCAGTGCGGCGGTGCCGGTTCGCTGCGTCATCAGATGATCTCTTTCTCGTACGGGGCTGTTGCCAGGGCCGATACTGGCACGAGTTCGCTGCCGGGCCACTGCCGCTATGCTGCCGTCCGACTGCCGCACGCCGCCGCCAGGCGCGCGGCCGGGTGTCAGGAGCGGAAAAGTCGCATGTCAGGGGCGTTGCGCTTCGCGCTTCTCGGGCCCCAGCGGGCCTGGTACGCCGACCGCGAGCTCGACCTCGGTCCGAGCAAGCGACGCGCCGTGCTGGCCGTGCTGCTGCTCGCCGCCGGCCGGCCGGTCCCGACCGCGCAGCTCGTGGACGCCGTCTGGCCGGACGATCCACCGGCGAACGGCCCGAACGTGGTGCAGAAGCACGTCGCCGGGCTGCGCCGGATCCTGGAACCGGAGCGGTCGTCACGGACGCCCGGACAGGTGCTCGCGCTGACCGACGCCGGCTACCTGCTGCACGTGGACCCGGAGGCCGTCGACGCGATCCGCTTCGAGCGGGCCGTACGCCGGGCGGAGCGGCACCGGGAGGCGGGCCGGGCGGCGGAGGCGCTGACCGAGCTGGGCGCGGCGTTGGACCTGTGGCGGGGCGAGCCGTTCACGGGTTTCGCCGGGCCGTTCTTCGACTCGGTGCGGCAGCGGTACGTCGACCTGCGGGCGACCGCCCTGGAGAACCGGGCCGAGCTCGAGCTGGACCAGGGCCGGCACCGGGAGCTGGTGGGCCCGCTGGTGGAGCTGGCGGTGGAGTTCCCCGTCCGGGAGCGGCTGCGGCGGCACCTGATGGTGGCCCTGTACCGCAGCGGCCGGCAGGCGGAGGCCCTCGCGGCGTACCGCGACCTGGACGCGTTGCTGCGCGACGAGTACGGCATCGAGCCGGGCGAGGAGCTGCGCGAGCTGCACCGCCGCATCCTGCGCGCCGATCCCGAACTGCTGCGCGCCGCGCCGCCGCCGGCCGTGACCGAGCCGCCGGCCGCAACCCATGCGCTCGCCCGCACCGGGTATGCCGCCCCGGCGCCGGTGGCGCCCGCTCTGCCGGCCGCCCACTGGCCCGCCGTCGCCACCCCCCGGCCGATCGCGGTCGCCGCTGCCTGGCAGCCCCGCCCCGCCGCACCGCTCCGGCGGGCCCCCCGCTGGCTCGGTGTCCTCGCCACGGTCGTCGGCACGCTGACCGTTCTGCTCTCCTTCGGCGGGCTCACCTGGCTGGTGATGCTCGGGTATGCGGCCTGGCGCCGCAGTTGGCGACTGGCGGTGGCCGCCGCCGGATACCTGGCCCTCGTCGTCGGGTTGATCGTGGTGGCCGCCCAGGTGGATCCGGATCCCGACGTGGAACTGCCGGACAGCCAGTTCCTCTACTTCATCGGCGCGGTGGCGGTGTGCTGGCTGGTCGGCGCGCTGCACGTCGTCCTGCTCGACCGGGGCGTCCGCGCGCTGCTCGCCGGCGGCTCGCGGCGGGCCGGCACCGAACTCCAGCCGGGCGGTACGCCCGGACGCTGGTAGAAATGCCGGATGAGCCAGGAGCGGACGGCGGTACGCGAGCGGGCCGAGGCGGTGCTGCGCCAGTTGGCCGGAGAGCACGCGCGGCTCCGCGAGGACCAGTGGCGGGCGATCGAGGCGCTGGTGGTCGACCGGCGGCGGGTGCTCTGCGTGCAGCGCACCGGATGGGGCAAGTCCGCCGTCTACTTCGTGGCCACCGCCCTGCTGCGGGAGACCGGTGACCACGGGCCCACGGTGATCGTGTCGCCGCTGCTGGCGCTGATGCGCAACCAGGTCGAGTCGGCCGCCCGGGCCGGCATCCGCGCCCGGACGATCAACTCGGCGAACCTGGACGAGTGGGACGAGATCACCGCCGAGATCCACGCGGGGACGGTGGACGTCCTGCTGATCAGCCCGGAACGGCTGAACAACCCCGACTTCCGGGACACGGTGCTCCCGAAGCTGGCCGCCACCACCGGGCTGCTCGTGGTGGACGAGGCGCACTGCGTCTCCGACTGGGGGCACGACTTCCGCCCGGACTACCGCCGGCTGCGGACGTTCCTCGGCAACCTGCCGTCGGACACGCCGGTGCTCGCCACGACGGCCACCGCCAACGCGCGGGTCACCCAGGACGTGGCCGAGCAGCTCGGCGCCGCGTTGGGGCCTGGGTCGACGCCCCAGGCCCTCGTGCTGCGCGGCAGCCTGGACCGGGAGTCGCTGCGGCTCGGCGTGGTCGACCTCCCCGGCCCGGCGCACCGGCTGGCCTGGCTCGCCGACCACCTCGACGAACTGCCCGGCTCCGGCATCGTCTACACGCTGACCGTCGCGGCGGCGGGGGAGACCGCCGAGTTCCTGCGTTCCCGGGGCTACGCGGTGGCCTCGTACACCGGGCAGGCCGAGGACGCGGACCGCCGCGCCGCCGAGCAGGACCTGCTCGACAACAAGATCAAGGCGTTGGTCGCCACCAGCGCGCTGGGAATGGGCTTCGACAAGCCGGACCTCGGCTTCGTGGTGCACCTCGGCGCACCACCGTCGCCCATCGCGTACTACCAGCAGGTCGGCCGTGCCGGCCGCGCCGTCGCGCACGCCGAGGTGCTGCTGCTGCCTGGCACCGAGGACGCGGCCATCTGGCGGTACTTCGCCTCGCTCGCCTTCCCGCCCGAGGAGCAGGTGCGGGCCGTGCTCGCCGCCCTGTCCACCGACCGGCCGCTCTCCACCCAGGCCCTGGAGCCGGTCGTCGACCTGCGTCGGGCCCGGCTGGAGCTGATGCTCAAGGTCCTGGACGTCGACGGCGCGGTCCGCCGGGTGCGCGGCGGGTGGCTCGCCACCGGCGAGCCGTGGGTCTACGACGAGGCCCGGTTGCGGCGCGTCGCCGCCGCGCGCACCGCCGAGCAACAGGCGATGCGGGAGTACGCGACCACGCCCGGCTGCCGCCTGCGCTACCTCCGGGAGTGCCTGGACGACGCCGGGGCGGCGGACTGCGGCCGGTGCGACCGTTGCGCGGACCCCGTCTTCTCCGTCGACGTCTCCGCGGCCGCGCTCGGCGCCGCGCAGGCTTTCCTTGGCCGCCCCGGCGTCGAGGTCCCGCCGAAGAAGCTCTGGCCGACCGGGCTGGAGGCGGTCGGCGTACCCCTCAAGGGCCGCATCGCCCCCGCGGAGCAGGCGCTGCCCGGCCGGGCGGTCGGGCGACTGTCCGACCTCGGCTGGGGTGGCCGGCTACGCGAGCTGGTCGGACCGGACGCGGCGGACGGCGAGGTTCCGAGCGACGTGGCCGCCGCCGTGGTCGAGGTGCTGAAGGCGTGGGCGCACGGCGACGATCCCTGGCCGAGCCGGCCGGTGGGGGTGGTCGCGGTCGGTTCCCGCCGCCGGCCCCGGCTGGTCGGCTCGCTCGCCGGGCGGATCGCCACGGTGGGCCGGCTGCCGCTGCTCGGCACCGTCTCCGTGACCGCGCCGGGCGGCCCGCGCGGCAACAGCGCCCAGCGGGTACGCGCCCTGCACGGCGCGGTCACCGTGCCGCCGGACCTGGCCGGTGCCCTCGCCGGACTGGACGGGCCGGTGCTGCTCGTCGACGACCTGGTCGACTCGGGTTGGACGCTGACCATGGTGGCCCGCGAACTGCGTCGCGCCGGGGCACCGGACGTGCTTCCGCTGGCCCTGGCCGTCGCGGGCTGACCGCCGGACGTGCTCCCGCTGGCACGGCCGTCGCGGGCTGACCGCCGGATGCGCTCTGACCTGCCCGTACCGTCGTCCGAGGGGCCGGAGAAGTTCCCGGGCCCGGCGGATTGCGACGGTCGCCACGCCCGGCGGGCACCGGCCGGCAGCGCGCGGCGCCGGCGGTAGCGTGGGCGGTATGACCGATCAGCCGCCGCCCGACGCCGTGCGCGCTGACCGTGTCTCCGCCGTGCCGGACCGGAGCACTCTGCGGCTGGCGCTGGTCGTCGGCGGGTTGATCCTCGCCGTCCTGCTCGGGTTCGGCCTCGGCCGGACCGGCGGCGGCGACCCGACCACGGCGGTCGGCTACGACAGCGCACTGGCCGACCACACCCACGCACCCGGGACCGGGGCGCACCAGCACGGTGCCGACCAGGGCCTGGCGGCGGAGGTCACCGGGCTGTCGGTCAGCGCCGCCGGCTACACCATCGCCCCGTCGGCCGTGGACTTCGCCGCCGGTCGTCCCGGCGAGCTGCGGTTCCAGATCCGCGACGCGCAGCGCCGCCCGGTGACCCGCTTCGCCGTGGTGCACGACAAGCCGCTGCACCTCATCGTCGTGCGCCGCGACCTTACCGGCTACCAGCACCTGCACCCCACGATGGCGGCCGACGGCACCTGGTCGGTGCCGCTGACGCTGCCGCAGCCGGGCAGCTGGCGCGCGTACGCCGACTTCACCGCCCTCGCCGACGACGGCCGGCGGACGGCGGTGACCCTGGGGACGGACCTGGTCGCGGCCGGGGACTACGACCCGCGCCCGCTGCCGGCGGCCACCACCTCGACCACCGTCGGTGGGTTCACCGTCGACTACCAGGGGAGCCCGCAGGCCGGCGTGTCGGTGCCGCTGACCTTCCGGATCACCGGCGAGGGTGGTCGCCCGGTGGCGCTGGAGCGGTACCTCGGCGCGTACGGGCACCTGGTCGCGCTCCGCGAGGGAGACCTCGGATACCTCCACGTCCACCCCGAGCCGGCCCTGGTCGACGGGGCGGTGCGGTTCTGGGTGACGGTGCCCGGCTCCGGCCGGTACCGCCTCTACCTGGACTTTCAGGTCGCCGGGGCGGTGCGGACCGCGGAGTTCACGCTCGACGCGCCCTGACCGCCGGCGGCGCACGCCCACACCCGGACGCGCCTCCGCCCGTTCGTCAGCCGACCCGGCGGATCGGGCGGCGGGCCAGGTAACGCAGCAGGTCCCGGATGTGGTGCTTCTCCTCGGCCGGCACGGTCGGGTCGGCGAGCCGCTGGAGGATCACCCGGACGTCCGCGTCGACCGGCCCGTCGTCGCTGCGGCGGCGGGGCGTGGGGCCGGCGTCCGGCAGGCCGAGCGCGCGGAACGCGGCTGCGACGGGCAGGTCGAGCGCGGCGCAGAACCCGCGCACCTTGGCCAGCTCGGGGTAGTCCTGCCAGTCACCGGCGAGCCAGCGGAAGACCGTCGAGCGACCGACACCCGTGTGAGACGCCAGGTCGGTGACGGTCCACCCGCGCTCCTCCCGGGCGTCGTCGATAGCGCGCCGCACGAACCGCGCGAACGCCGCCTGCGGCGATACCTCTACCGAAGCCATCCCAGCGGGTCTTCCCTCCCGACCGGCACCGACGGTGCGTGAGTCGAGGGTAGTACGGCTCACGGCGGACGCAATTGACTGATCGACCAGACCGTCCCGTTGGCGGGACTTTGCCGTCGTCAGCAGCAGAAACGCGACCCGTCGGTGCTGTCGCCCCGCGCGGCCGGCTCACCGAGCAGGGTCGCCAGCCTCGGCGTGACGCCCCACTGGTCGACGAGCGCCCCGTACTCCGCCCGCTGCGCCCCGGTCGGCGCCGCGCCGGTGCGGCGGGCCCGGATCAGCAGGTTCCGCGGGGTGTGCCGCGAGTCGACGAACTCGACCACCTCGGCCCGGTAGCCGTGCAGCCGCAGCAGCCCCGCCCGCAGCGCGTCGGTGAGGACGTCCGCGAAGCGCTCACGGAGAATGCCCTGCCGGATCAGCAGGTCGTACGGCGGCGGCGCCGGCCGGGGGCGCAGCTGCGCCGCGACGTCGTGGTGGCAGCACGGCGCCGCGAGCACCCAGCGGGCCCGCCACCGCACGGCCCTGGCGAGCGCCTCGTCGGTGGCCGTGTCGCAGGCGTGCAGCGCCAGCACCAGGTCGGGAGCGGGCTCGACCACCGCGTCGGCGATCGTGCCGGCGACGAAACGCACCCGGTCCGCCCAGCCCAGCCGCTGTGCCAGCTCGGTGTTGCGCTGCCGCTGGTCCTCACGGACGTCCACGCCGACCAGGTGCACGTCGAGCCCCCGCTGGGCGAGCCACCGGTACGCGGCGAACGTCAGGTACGCGTTCCCGCAGCCCAGGTCCGCCACCCGCAGCGGGCCGGCCAGGTCGTCGGGCACCGTCGCGGCGAGCGCCCGCAGGAAGGCGTCCACCTGACGCCGCTTCGCCGCCGATCCGCCGATCTCGGCGAAGATGGGGTCACCCGGGTCCAGCAGGTAGTCCTTCGCCCGGTCGTGGCCGGCCGGCTCGGCTGTCGTCGGGCGAGCCGTCGCCGCGCGGTGTACCTGCGCCTCGCCGGACTTCGTGACCCGCAGTTGCAGGGTCGTCCGCCCGGTCTCCACGTGCCAGTTGCCGAACGGCTCGGCCAGCAGCGCGTCCACCGCCGCGTCCGCCTCGGCGCCCGGTGCCACGTTGCGGGTGTAGGGCCGGCTGCCGTCGGAGGTGGCGATCTGGAGGCGGGGGCCGGCCTTGAGGGTGACCGGCCGTAGTTCCGCCCGGACCACCGAGGGGTGTTGCCCGCGCCGCCGGCCGGCGGCCACCGCCCGGGTCAGCGCGGGGTCGAGCAGCAGCGCCCGCACCTCGGCGAGCGCGGCGTCCAGTGGCTCCGGCATGGCTCGATCCTCCCCGTGGTCGTCCTGAGCGTGCGACGTCCCCCGCTCCGGGAAGGAGGCGGGGGACGTCGGGACGTGCGCGTGTCAGTCGGCGGTCGCCTCGGCCGGCGTACCCGGGCCGGAACCACCGCCACCACGACGGCGCCGGCGGCGGCGCGGCTTCGGCGACGCCGAGCCCTCGGCGACGGCTGCCGCCGGCTCGGTGCCGCCCTCGGCGGAGATCACCGCGGTCGGCTCGCCCGCGACCACCTCGCCGGCCCGGCGGCGCCGGCGGCGACGCGGGCCGTGCTCCTCGGCGTCGTCGGCGGCGTCGGTCGGCGCGTCCGTGGTCGACGCGGCGGCCGCCTCCCCGCCCCGGCCGCGCCGGGGCTCCCGACCCCGGCTCTCGCCGCGCCGCGAGCCCCGGCCGTCGCCCCGGCGGGACCGGCCGCCGAGGTCCTCCTCGACCTCGGCGGAGAGCCCGGCGCGGGTGCGCTCGGCGGTCGGCAGGGTGCCGGTGATCTCGGTGGAGATGCCCAGGTCGGTGTAGATGTGCGGGGACGTGTGGTACGTCTCCGGCGGCTCCGCCATGTCCAGGCCGAGCGTCTTGTCGATGATCCGCCAGCGGGGCATGTCGTCCCAGTCGACGAAGGTCACCGCGACGCCGGTCGCCCCGGCCCGGCCGGTGCGACCGATCCGGTGGGTGTAGGTGTCCTGGTCCTCAGGGCAGTCGTAGTTGATGACGTGGGTGACGCCCGAGACGTCGATGCCGCGTGCGGCGACGTCGGTGGCGACCAGGGTGTCGATCTTGCCGGCGCGGAACGCCCGCAGCGCCCGCTCGCGGGCGCCCTGCCCGAGGTCGCCATGCACGGCGGCCACGGCGAAGCCGCGGAAGTCCAGGTCCTCCGCGACCCGGTCGGCGGCCCGCTTCGTCCGGGTGAAGATCATGGTGAGCCCGCGCCCCTCGGCCTGGAGGATCCGCGCCACGATCTCGACCTTGTTCATCGAGTGGGTGCGGTACGCCAGCTGCTGGGTCTGCGGCGACGGGCCGGTCTCGGCGGTGTGCCCGGCGTGGATCGTCACCGGACGGCGCAGGAAGCGCCGCGACAGCGCGACGATCGGGTCCGGCATGGTGGCCGAGAAGAGCATCGTCTGCCGGTCCTCCGGAAGCATCGCCAGGATCTTCTCGACGTCGTCGAGGAAGCCCAGGTCGAGCATGCGGTCGGCCTCGTCGAGGACGAGCGCGTGGACCCGGTCGAGGCGCAGGTGCTTCTGCTTGGCCAGGTCGAGCAGCCGGCCGGGGGTGCCGACCAGGATCTCGACGCCCTTGCGGAGCGCCTCGATCTGCGGCTCGTACGCGATACCGCCGTAGATCGGCAGGACGCGGACGCCCCGGGTGCTGCCCGCGGCCTGGAGGTCCTTGGCGACCTGGATGCCCAGCTCACGGGTGGGGACGACGACGAGCGCCTGGGGCTGGCCGTCGCCGCCCTCGGACGGGGCGAAGACTCGCTCCAGCAGCGGGATGCCGAAACCGAGCGTCTTGCCGGTGCCGGTGGGTGCCTGGCCGATCAGGTCGGTGCCGCGCAGCGCGATCGGCAGCGCGTACTCCTGGATGGCGAAGGCGCGGGTGATGCCGGCCGCGGTCAGCGCCTCGACGGTCTCCCGCCGTGCGCCCAGCTCGGCGAAGGTGGGTGCCTCCGGTCGTACCGGGGCGGTGGGGGCCAGCTCGTGGCCGTCCATCAGATCTTGCGTCAGCTCGCTCATATGGATTTGGGGGTGCCCTCTCGTGGGTGCGCCCCGTTGAGTCCTCAGGGCGCGGACGGTATGGCGCGGGCCACACGGTCGGCGGCGGATCTGCCGCGCGGGACCGGGCCGCACGCGCGCCGTGGGACGGCTGCGACCAGATCGAACGTCGGTCGGCGCCCACGGCAACTGCTCCAGTCTACCTGAACAGGTCCGACCCCGTTCTGATTCCTGGTCGGGGTGCCGTACGCCTTCTGGTCGGAGTGCCGTACGCCGAAACGGACAGGTGTGATCCCGTTCACATCAACGGCGATTCGTTGCCGGACGGTACCCTGCGCTGGTGTCCGCCCCAAGCGATTCCACGCCGACCGATTCCGCCCCGACCGATGCCGGCGTGACCGATTCCGCGCTCGTCGATCTGCTCGGCCTGGTGGCCTTCGGGGAGCTGCTCGCCTTCGAGCGGATGGCCGCCGACGCCCGGCTCGCCCCCGATCTGCGCCGCCGCGCGGCGCTCGGTGAGATGGCCGCGGCGGAGATCCGCAACTACCGGCGGCTCGCCGACCGGCTCGGGGACCTGGGTGTCCTGCCCGACGACGCGATGGCGGTCTACGTGGAGCCGTTGCAGGCGTACCACGACTCGACCGAGCCGAAGGACTGGGCCGAGGCCGTGACGAAGGCGTACGTCGGGGACGGCATCAGCGACGACTTCATCCGGGAGATCGCCGGAGCGCTGGACGAGCCGGACCGGGGTCTCGTGCTGGAGGTGCTGCACGAGTCGCGCTACGCGGACTTCGCCGCCGCCGAGATCCGGGCGGCCATCGAGGCCGACCCCCGGGTGGCCAACCGGCTGTCCATGTGGGCGCGTCGGCTGGTCGGCGAGGCGCTGTCGCAGGCCGGCCGCGTCGCCTCCGCCGACCGCGGCGCCCTGACGGCGCTCATCGCGCGGGGGGAGCAGGTGGACGTGCAGGGCCTGTTCCGCAGGTTGACCGCCGCGCACACCGCCCGGATGGCGGCCGTCGGCCTGAACAACTGACCGGGGACGCCGCGGCAGGTGGCGGGCACGCGCCGCGGCGTCGGGCCGGTGTGGTCGGTGTGGAGCGGGTGCGCCCGCGGCTCAGCGGACGGTGAACCCGACCGCCCGGGGGGACGCCTCGGCGATCTCCACGTAGGCGACCTTGTCGACCGGCACGATGACCCGCCGGCCCTTCTCGTCGGTGAGGGAGAGCGTGCCGGCGTTGCCGGCGAAGGCGTCGGTCACGATCTGCTCGATCTCGGCCGGCGACTGCGCGCTCTCCAGAACCAGCTCGCGCGGCGCGTACTGCACGCCGATCTTGACCTCCACAGTGCCTCCTCAACTGGGGCGAAAATGCCGCCGTGCGAAGGCTATCCGATCACGTGGGTGACGGTCAGGCTGACTCACCTTGCAGCGGGAAGCTCGCGATGCCACGCCAGGAGAGCGCGGCGACCAGGGCCTCGGCCTCCGCCTTGGCCACCTGCCGGCCACTGGCCAGCCAGAACTGCGCGGCGGTCTCGGCCGCACCGACCAGCCCGGACGCGAGCAGCTCCGCGTGCGCCCGACTCACGCCGGTGTCCGAGATGATCGTGTCGGTGATGGCCGCGATGCAGCCCTGCTCGACCCGCTCGACCCGCTGGCGCACGGCCGGGTCGTTGCGCAGGTCCGACTCGAAGACGAGGCGGAACGCCTCGCTCTCGTGGTCGACGAAGTCGAAGTACGCGCGGACCGAGGCGCCGACCCGCTCCTTGTTGTCGGTGGTGCCGCGCATCGCGTCCTGCACCTTCGCCACGATGGCGTCGCAGTGCGTGTCGAGCAGCGCCAGGTAGAGCTCCATCTTGCCGGGGAAGTGCTGGTACAGCACCGGCTTGGAGACTCCCGCCCGCTCGGCGATGTCGTCCATCGCGGCCGAGTGGTAGCCCTGCGCGACGAACACCTCCTGGGCCGCGGCGAGCAACTGCTTGCGGCGGGCGGAACGGGGTAGGCGGGTGGGCCGGCCGGCGGTGTGTGCACCGTTCCCCACAGCGGTCATGGGAACCTCCGAGTTCTTCGTACGAGCCGGCATTTTTCACCCGAACCGGTCGGGGCTGTTCGCCCGTCGCGGAATTGGCCCGCCGCTGTAACTTATCGCCACTGTCACCACACGGTAGCCTCAGCGGGGGCGACCAAGGAGCGCGCGGTGAGTGAAGCAGGGCAACCCGGTGCCGCCACCCCGGGAGAGCACGGTGATGGGACCGGTCCGCACGAGGACCATTCCCGCTCCGGCGGCGGGTGGATGTCCCCGGCGGCCGGTTGGCCCCCGGAGCCGGCAGCGCCCTGGCGTCGGTCCGACCCGACCCCGGGCTGGGCTGTCTCCTCCCCGCGCCACGGTGACCTGCCCGCTCCGGTGCCCGCCGGTGCCGAGCCGCGGCCCCACGCCAACGGCCACCGGGTCAACGGCTTCCCGCACGCCCCCGCCGAGGCGCCGGCCGCCCGCCAGTCCCCGGTGAGCGCCCCGCCCGGCATTTCCGGCGAGCCGCGCCGGGACACCGACGGTGACCGCCTGGTGGTGCCCTCCCCGCGTCCCGCGCCCGCCGTCGAGCAGCAGCCCGGGCCGGCCGAGCCGGAGTCGGGTCCCGCGCGGCACGCCTCCGAGGAGCCGCCGGTGACGCGCGCGTCCCGGTGGGCCGAGCCCGGACTGCCGACGTCGGCGCCGCCGGCCGTGCAGGTCCCGCCGGTCGGCACGGCCGCGAGCGGCTTCGAGGTGCCGCCCGGCCTCCACGCGCCGACGGCCGACCGGTCGCCGGAGCCGCCGTCCGCCCGGGACGAGCCGCGCGCCTGGGACCCGTCGTACCCGCCCGATCCGGCGCCGCGCGACCCGCGTTCGTTCCCGCCGTCCACCGAGCCCCGCGCCGGTGACGGCGCCGAGCCGCCGACCGCCGGTGACCGCCCGTTCGGCCAGGCTCCGGGGAGCCGCGCCGCGGCCGACGGTCCGGCCGGCGACGGGGAGCCGGCGTACGACGCCGACCGCCCGCGGACCCGGTGGGAGTCCGGCGACCGGGTGTCCGGAATCGACCGCGCGCTCGGCGCCGACGACGCCGACCGCGGTCCGACCAGCTCACGGTTCGGCGCGTCGGCCAGCCCCGCGGAGCCCGGATCGGCCCCGGTGGTCGACCGCCGCGCGGCGCCGCCCGAGCCGGACTGGTCCGGCCCGAGCTGGAACCGGCCGAGCTGGGGGAGCGAGTGGGCACCCCCGTGGGCCCGGGCCGAGCCGGAGGCGTCCGGCCGCCGGGCACGCGACGAGTCCGAGCCGTCCGGGCGTGACGAGCCGGGTGACCGGTGGGAGCCGTCCGGGCGTCGGGTCCGCGACGCGGCCGAGGCCTCGTCGTCCGGTCCGGAGGTGTCCGGCCGCCGGGCCCGCCCGGAGCCCGAGACCCGCGACGCGGAGCCCGGCGCGGGCCGCCGCGCGCGCGACGAGCGGCCCGGCTGGGCGGCCGAGCCGCAGCGGGCGTACGAGCCGGTACGTGCCGACCCGTACCCCGCACCTGCCGAATCGGGCCGCGGGCCCGACATCCGGCCGGTGTACGAGCCGCCGGCCGGCCGGGCGCCGGCAGCGTCCCCGGTCCCGCCGGCCGACCGGTCCGCCTGGGCGCCGGAGCGGCCGGCCAGCGCGCCCCCCGTCGCGGCCGCGGGCACCCCCGACGGAGACGACGCCACCCTGGAGAGCCGCCGGCCGTTCCGCCTCCGCCCGGAGGCGCCCGCTCCGGCGGACCCACCCGCCACCGGAACGACGGCCGCCGGTCCCGCCACGAGCGGTCCGAGCGCCGCGTCCGCCACGAGCGGCGCCGGCGGCCGCGACCGCATCCCCACCGCGCCCGCCCCGACGAGCGCACCCCCCTACGCGGCCCGCCGATCCGCCCCGGAACCGGCACCGACGGCCGGGCCGGTCGGCGACGACCGGCTGCCGGACCCTGCGTCGGCGGTGTTGCCGCAGCGCGTCCCCGCCGAACCGGACGTGCCCGTCGTGCCGGAGCCGCCTGCCGTGGAGCCACCCGCCGAGACCCCGGAACTCGCCCGCATCGCCACCCATCTCCGCCGCGACGACGAGCCGGCCCCCCTGCGCGACCGTCCCGAGGGCTTCGACGTGGACGCCATCCTCGCCGCCGTGCGCGGCGTGGCGGGCGTCCGGGACGCCGAGTTGCGCCGCACCCAGGCCGGTGCGCACAGCCTCCGGCTCGACCTCGCCGACGGTGCCGACGCCGCCGAGGTGAGCCGACAGGTCGCCCGTCTCCTTCAGGAGCGGATGGGCCTCGCCGCCGCCCCGCAGAACGTGCCCGGTATGGCCGCCGAGCCGCCGCCTCCGGTCCGCCGGCGGTCCGCCGAGCCGGCCCGCGCCGAGCCGGCCCGCGCCGAGCCGGCCCGCGCCGAGCCGCGGCCCACCGAGTCCCGGGTGCCCCGCCCGCCGGCCGGACGGGACGCCCTGCCGTCCCGCTCCGAGCGGTGGGAGGCGGCCCTGCCGGAGACCCCGCGGCGTCGCCGGCAGTCCGCCGGGCCGCACCGGGGCCGGGCCACCGTCGACGAGCCGGGCTCGATCGCCGCGCCGGCCGGGCCCACCGGCAGCCCGGTGACGGTCGGCACGTCGTACACCGGGGGGCAGGTCACCACGACGGAGGCGGCGCCGTCCCGCCCGCTCGACACCGGCGGCCGGCCGGGCCCGCGGGTGGTGATCGACCACGTGCAGGTCAGCACGTTCGGGCTCGACGCCACGGTGGAGGTGCGGCTGATGACGGCCGGCTCGCCCGCCGCCGGGTACGCGACCGGCCCGGCGGTCGACGGGTACGTGCTCCGCCTGTGCGCGGTGGCCGCCGCCGCCGCGGTCGACGAGCTGCTGCGCGCGTCCGGGCCGGAGTCGGACCGGGGACGCTGCTTCGTCGAGCACGCGGCGGTGGTGCCGTTCGGCAACTGCGAGGTGGCCACGGTGGTGGTCCTGCTCGTCTGCGACGGCTGGGTCGAGCAGCTCGCCGGCTCCGCGCTGGTCGCCGGCGACCCGCGCCAGGCCGTCGTCCGGGCGACCCTGGCCGCGGTGAACCGCCGCCTCGAGGCGCTGCTGGCCTGACCGCCGCCGGATGAGCTGCCGGTTCCCGCCACCGCGGGCAGACTGGAGCCATGAAGCGCGCCACCCTCTGGCCGGATGACCTGCTTCCCGAACACTCCGTCCCACCCCCCTGGCCCGGTCGGGAGGTACGCCTCGACGGCACCGTCACGTACGTGCGAGACACCCCGCCGACCGCGCCCGGCGCCGAGCCCGCGCTCTACGTCCACGGCCTCGGCGGCTCCTCGCAGAACTGGACCGACCTGGCCGCCCTGCTCGCCGACCGGCTGGACGGGCAGGCCATCGACCTGCCCGGCTTCGGCCGCAGCGAGCCGGGCCGCAGCTACACGATCCGCGCGTTCGCGCAGCGGGTGATCCGCTGGATCGAGCACTCCGACCGCGGCCCGGTGCACCTGTTCGGCAACTCGCTGGGCGGCGCGGTCTCGGTGCAGGTGGCGGCCGTCCGACCGGACCTGGTCCGGACCCTGACCCTGATCTCGCCGGCCCTGCCGTTCCTCGACTTCCGGCGGTCGTTGCAGGGCCGGATGCTGCCGCTGCTGGCGATCCCCCGGGGCGAGCGGCTGGCCGCCTGGCGGCTGGCGCAGATGGCGCCGGAGGTGATGGCCCAGCAGGTGATCGAGGCGTGCGTCGCCGACGTGAGCCGGATCAGCGAGCAGCGCCGGTTGGAGGCGCTGGAGGAGATCCGGGTCCGCTACGAGGCCGCGCACTACGCCGCCGCGTACGTGCGGACGTTCCGGGGACTGGTCTCCTGCTTCCTGCGGTCGTACCTGCCGGGGTCCGGGTCGATGTGGCGGCTGGCCGGCATGGTCCAGGCGCCGACGCTGGTCGTCGGTGGCCGGCACGACCGCCTGGTGGACGTACGCGTCGCGCCGCAGGCCGCGCGGGCCATCCCGGACAGTCGGCTGCTCATGCTGGACGGGGTCGGTCACGTCGCGCAGCTCGAGGTGCCGCGCCTGGTCGCCCGCGCCGTCCTGGCGCTGCTCGCCGAAACCGAAACAGAGGACTCCGCGAAGTGGCCGGACATGGCAGGCTGAGCTGGATGCCCGCCGCCCGTAGCACCGCCAGTTCCTCGAAGCACCCTCGTATCCCCGCCGTCCCGCCGGGCACCCGGGGCGGCCGGGCCGCGGTGCCGGCCTCCCCACCGGCTGGCGGTCGGGCGACCGCACCGGCTGGCGGTCGGGCCACCGCACCGACCGGCGGTCGGGTGACCGCACCGGTTGGCCGGGCCGGGAATCCGCTCGTCCAGCGCTCGGGTGGTCGGGCCGGGACGTCGACTGCCCAGCGGTCCGGGGGCCGTGCGCCGTCCCGTCGGCCCGCCGACGCGGTCCGTGGCCGGCACCGTTGCCGGAGCAGACGGAGCCGGCGGGTCCTGGAGGCGATGGCGCTCGTGCTGGCGGTCGTCGCGGCGGTGGCGGTGGTCGCCGACCAGCGCGGCGCCGACGTCGGTGCGGAGGCCGTCACCGCGCCGAGCCCGGTCCCGACGCCCACGGCGGCGCCCATGTCGGCCGCACCCAGCCCGTCCCCGCCGGCGGTGGTGGCGGAACCGTCGGCGTCCCCGGTGTTCCAGATCGCCGGGCCGGTGCCGTCGGCCGGGCGGGGCACCTTCGGGTACGACGACCGCGTCGGGCCGCTGCTGGGGGAGGCGGGCACGCTGCGGCGGTACCGGGTCGCTGTGGAGAACGGGGCGGAGGAGGACGCGGCCGAGTTCGGCGCCACCGTCGAGGAGGCGCTCGCCGGGCCGGGGAGCTGGGTCGACGGTGGTCGGCTGCGGTTGCAGCAGGTGCCGGGCAACGCCGCCGCCGACTTCACGGTCTACCTGGCCACCGGGCAGACGGCCGGCCGGATGTGCCTCGCGGGCGGGGTGAACATCCGCATCGGCGGCCGCCCGTACACGTCCTGCCGGGCGCCGGGCCAGGTCATCATCAACCTCGACCGCTGGCGCCTGTCCGTGCCGCACTTCGTGGCGATGAAGGTGCCGCTGTCGGTCTACCGGCTGTACGTCGTGAACCACGAGGTCGGGCACCAGTTGGGCAACCGGCACGAGCGCTGCCCCGGCGCCGGCCGACCGGCTCCGGTGATGATGCAGCAGACGCTCTTCCTCGACGGCTGCGTCGCCAACCCCTGGCCGTACGTCGACGGGCGGCGGTACACCGGCCCGCCGGTCTGACCTCGACCGTTCCGGATCGTTTAGCCCCCGGTTGCGGGGCATTGCCCGATTGGTCTGCGACGCTGGGGCCATGGCCACGTCGTCCCCTCCCGGCCCGTCCGCGCGCCCCCCGCAGCGGCCGGGCCCCGTCCGCGTGCGACGCCGGCACCGCCGCGCCGTGTGGCTCGGCCTGGTCCTGCTGCTCGCCGCGGCCGCGTCCGTGGCGCTGGTCCGGGCCGCCGGAGGGCCGGCGGACCGCCCACCCGGCCGCACCTCGTACGGGGCGGCCGAGCGGCCGCAGCCCGGCGGCTACCCGCGCGCCGGGGTGGGCAGCTTCGAGACCGCGACCGGCGACGCCGAGGTCCGGGGCGGCGACGGGCCGCTGTACCGCTACCGGGTGGCCGTGGAGCGCGACATCGGCCAGGACACCGACGCCTTCGCCGCGACAGTCGACGAGGTGCTCGGCGACCCGCGCAGCTGGATCGGCTCCGGAGAGCTGCGCGTGCAGCGGGTCGAGGACGTGGACCTCGCCGACTTCACCGTCTACCTGGCCACCCCGGACACGTCGGAGCGGATGTGCGCCGAGGGTGGGCTCACCACGGAGGGCTACACCTCCTGCCGCCTGCCCGGCCACGTGATCATCAACCTGGCGCGCTGGATGGAGGGGGTGCCCGACTACGGGGCGCCGCTCGCCGTCTACCGCAGCTACGTGATCAACCACGAGGTCGGACACGAGTTCGGCGAGTGGCACGAGGCCTGCCCGGGCCCGGGACGGCCCGCACCGGTCATGCAGCAGCAGACGTACGGGCTGGACGGCTGCGTCGCCAACCCCTGGCCGTACCTGGACGGGCAGCGGTACGCGGGCGAGCCGGTCCCCGGCACGTAGGGCGGCTATTCCCGTTCCCGTACTTCGGGCGACGTGTCCCTCCTCATGGCCGATCGGCCGTCCAGCGAGCGACAATGGCGCGGTTCGCCACCGCCGATCCCGGGGAGTCCACCGTGTCGCTGCCCCCGCTCGTCGAGCCCGCCGCCGAGCTGACCGTTGACGAGATCCGCCGCTACTCGCGCCACCTGATCATTCCGGACGTCGGCGTCGAGGGCCAGAAGCGGCTGAAGAACGCCCGGGTGCTCTGTGTCGGCGCCGGTGGCCTCGGCTCGCCGGCCCTGATGTACCTGGCCGCCGCCGGGGTCGGGACGCTCGGCATCATCGACTTCGACACCGTCGACGAATCCAACCTCCAGCGCCAGATCATCCACGGCGTCTCGGACGTCGGCCGCTCCAAGGCCGAGTCGGCCGCGGCCTCCATCCGCGAGATCAACCCCCTGGTCAACGTGGAGATCCACAACACCGCGCTGGACCGGGACAACGTCCGCGAGATCTTCGCCCAGTACGACCTGATCGTCGACGGCACCGACAACTTCGCCACCCGGTACATGGTCAACGACGCGGCGGTGCTGCTCGGCAAGCCGTACGTCTGGGGGTCGATCTACCGGTTCGACGGCCAGGCGTCGGTGTTCTGGGCCGAGCACGGCCCCTGCTACCGCTGCCTCTACCCGGAGCCCCCGCCGCCCGGCATGGTGCCGTCCTGCGCCGAGGGCGGCGTGCTCGGCGTGCTCTGCGCGTCGATCGGCTCGATCCAGGTCAACGAGGCGATCAAGCTGCTCGCCGGCATCGGCGAGCCGCTGGTCGGCCGGCTCATGGTGTACGACGCCCTGGAGATGACCTACCGCAAGATCAAGGTCCGGAAGGACCCGAACTGCGTTCTCTGCGGCGAGAACCCGACGGTCACCGACCTGCTGGAAGACTACGAGGACTTCTGCGGCGCGGTGTCGGTCGAGGCGCAGGAGGCGGTGGTCGACTCGACCATCACCGCCCTGGAGCTCAAGGAGTGGCAGGACGCCGGCAAGGACGTGTTCCTGGTCGACGTCCGCGAGCCGGCCGAGTACGAAATCGTGCGGATCCCCGGTGCCAGGCTGATCCCCAAGGGCGAGATCATCTCCGGCGACGCGCTGGCGGAGTTCCCGCAGGACAAGCAGATCGTGCTGCACTGCAAGTCCGGTGTCCGCTCGGCCGAGGCGCTCGCCGCCCTGAAGGCGGCCGGCTTCCGGGACGCGGTGCACGTCCAGGGCGGCGTCCTCTCCTGGATCAAGCAGATCGACCCGTCGCTGCCCGCGTACTGAGGTGAGTGAGGAAGGGGTCCACGGGCCCCTTCCTTAACACGCCCGGAGCCGGTGCGGAGGGGTCGCGTCGGGTGGCCGATTCACCGAGGCGGGATCGCGTTTGCACAGGTAGCGTGTCCGCCGTGGTGGACATCGACGCCGCGATCGGCTTCGTGGTGGCGCACGGGGACGTGGTGGACCGTGCCCGGCTCTCCCGGTTGCGCACCGGCACGTCGCCCGGCCCGGAGGTGCTCGACGTGGCCGAGGGCGGGCAGCTGCCGGACGGCGGCTGGCCCGCGTACCTCGAGGGGAAGGTGCCGTCCGTCGACGCCACCTGCTTCCGCCTCGCCGAGCTGGACGACCTCGGCGCGATCGGCCGGCCGGCGGCCCGGCGGGCGCTCGACTGGCTCGCCTTCCGCCAGCTGCCCGACGGCGGCTGGGAGGAGGACGCCGCGCTGGCCGACAGCGCCCCGGAGTGGGCCCGGCCCGGCGACCCCGAGGCGGGGTTCTACCTGACGGCGAACGCCGCGTTCTGGCTGACCGTCGCCGGGCTGGACGCGCGGGCCGCCGGGCCTCTGGACCACCGGGTCGGCGGGGTGTACGCGGGCGTCGTGCACGCCGCCGCGTTGTCGCTGGTCGCCCGGTTGAACCCGGACGGCAGCTGGCCGTCCTTCCTCGCCGCCGGGTGGCTGAGCGCGGGCGTGCTGTTCCGGCAGGAGATGTTCCACGAGTCGGCGCGGATCCAAGTGGCGCTCGCCGAGCGGATTGCCGACATGTCGCCGGCCAACGTCGCCTGGCTGGCCGCGACCCTGCGCCGGGTCGGCGTCGACGACCAGGACTGGATCCTGGTGCGGGCCCGCCGCCGGCTGGCCGAGACGCAGCGCAGCGACGGCAGCTGGGAGAGCGACGACGGGCACCAGTTCGACGTGCACGTGACGCTGACCGCCATCCGCGCCTGCCACTGACGCTCGACGTGCGGCGCTCGGCCCGCCGTGCGGTGTGCGGACGTCAAGAAGGGGCCCCTCCTATCCGCCCGGCGTTGACAAGGGGCCCTTCCTTGCAGTTCAGCGCAGGTGGCCGTCCCCGGTGACCACGTACTTCGTGCTGGTCAGCTCCGGCAGCCCCATCGGGCCGCGGGCGTGCAGCTTCTGCGTCGAGATGCCGATCTCCGCGCCGAAGCCGAATTCGCCACCGTCGGTGAAGCGCGTGGACGCGTTCACCATCACGGCTGCCGCGTCCACCCGGGCCACGAACTCCCGCGCCGCCGACTGCGAGTCGGTGACGATCGCCTCGGTGTGCCCGGTGCCGTACCGCCGGATGTGCGCGACCGCCGCGTCCAGCGAGTCGACGACGGCGACCGAGATGTCCGCCGACAGGTACTCGGTGGCGAAGTCCTCGTCGGTGGCCGGCACCACCGCGTCGGAGTGCCGCGCCACCTCGGCGGTGCCGTGCACGGTCACCCCGGCCTCGGCGAACGCGGCCAGCATCGGCGGCAGGAAGGCGTCCGCGACAGCGGCGTGCACCAGCAGCGACTCGGCGGTGTTGCAGGTCGAGAGGCGCTGCGTCTTGGCGTTCAGCGTGATCGCCACGGCCTTCGACACGTCGGCCGCGGCGTCCACGTAGACGTGGCAGTTGCCGACGCCGGTCTCGATCACCGGAACGGTCGACTCCTCGACCACGGTGCGGATCAGCGACGCGCCGCCACGCGGGATCAGCACGTCGACCAGGCCCCGGGCGCGCATCAGTTCCTTGACCGAGTCGCGGGAGGTGGCGTCGAGCAGCTGCACCGCGTCCGCCGGCAGGCCGGCCCCGGCCACCGCGTCCCGCAGCACCGCGACCAGCGCCGCGTTGGAGTGCGCCGCGGAGGACGAGCCGCGCAGCAACGCGGCGTTGCCGGACTTCAGGCAGATGCCGGCCGCGTCGACGGTCACGTTCGGCCGCGCCTCGTAGATGATGCCGACCACCCCGAACGGCACCCGGACCTGCCGCAGCTCCAGGCCGTTCGGCAGGGTCGAGCCCCGGACGACCTCACCGACCGGGTCCGGCAGCGCGGCCATCTGGCGCAGCGCGTCGGCGATGCCCGCCACGCGCCCCTCGTCGAGGGCGAGCCGGTCCAGCACGGCCGCGCTCAGCTCGGCCTCGCGCCCGGCCGCCAGGTCCGCGGCGTTCGCGGTCAGGATCTCCGGCGTACGCGCCACCAGCGCGTCGGCCATCGCCACCAGCGCGGCGTCCTTGACGGTACGCGTGGCGACCGCGAGGGCCTCCGCCGCAGTCCGGGCCCGGCGCGCCTGCTCGACGACGCTCATCCTGCACTCCTTGACGTGTTAGGAAGGGCCCCTTCTACAACACCAGGCGTTAATAGGGGGCCCCTGCTTACAACAACACCAGGTCGTCGCGGTGGACGACCTCCCGCTCGTACGCCGGGCCGAGCGCCGCGGCGAGTTCCGACGTGGAGCGCCCGAGCAGGCCGGGCAGCTCCACCGCGTCGTAGTTGACCAGCCCCCGGGCCACCGGCGCGCCCTCGGTGTCGACCAGGTCCACCGGGTCGCCGGCGGTGAACGCGCCGTCCACGGCGGTGATCCCGGCCGGCAGCAGCGACTTGCGCCGCCCCACCACGGCCTGCACCGCGCCCGGGTCCAGGTGCAGCCGGCCCCGGGGCGAGGTGGCGTGGGCGAGCCAGAACAGCCGGGCGGCCGGTCGCCGCCGGCTGGGGTGGAAGAGGGTGCCGACCGGTTCCCCGCCCAGCGCCTCGGTGGCCACGCCGGCGGCGGTGAGCACCACCGGGATGCCGAAGCCGGTGGCGATCCGGGCCGCCTCCACCTTGGTCACCATGCCGCCGGTGCCGACCCCGGCCCGGCCGGCGCCGCCGATCGTCACGCCGGACAGGTCGCGGTCGTCGCGTACCTCGGCGATCCGCGCCGAACCCGGGCGGGTCGGGTCGCCGGTCCAGAGCGCGTCGACGTCGGAGAGCAGGACCAGCAGGTCGGCGTCGACCAGTGCGGCCACCAGGGCGGCGAGCCGGTCGTTGTCGCCGAACCGGATCTCCTCGGTGGCGACCGTGTCGTTCTCGTTGACGATCGGCACCGCGCGCAGGTCGAGCAGCTTGCGCAGGGTCCGGTACGCGTTGCGGTAGTGCGCCCGCCGGGTCACGTCGTCGACGGTGAGCAGCACCTGCCCGACGGTGAGCCGGTGCCGGGCGAAGGCCGTCGCGTACCGCCCGATCAGCAGGCCCTGCCCGACACTTGCGGCCGCCTGCTGGGTGGCGAGGTCGCGCGGGCGGCGGGCCAGCCCCAGCGGGGCGAGCCCGGCGGCGATCGCGCCGGAGGAGACCAGCACGACCTCCCGGCCCTGGCCGGCGAGGGCGGCGAGGGTGTCCACGAGCGCGTCGACCCGCCGGTCGTCCAGGCCGCCCGCGGCGGTGGTCAACGAGGAGGATCCGATCTTGACGACCACCCGCCGGGCCGTCGTCACCAAGTCGCGCACCCGCCCATTCTGCGTGGTCGGTCCCGCGCCGCCCGTCCGCGGTCCCATATCGTGGCGCGTCGTGGGACCGGAGGAGTACGTCGAAGCGGTGCTGGAACTGGTCGAGCGCATCCCGCCCGGCCGGGTGATGTCGTACGGGGCGGTGGCCGACGCGCTCGCCGAGCGGTCGGGCCGGTCGTCGGCGCGGCTGGTGGGATCGATCATGGCGCGGCACGGCGGCGGGGTGCCGTGGCACCGGGTGGTGACGTCGTCCGGGCGGCTGCCGCCCGGTCACGAGCGGGAGGCGCGGGCGCGCCTGCTCGCCGAGGGGACGCCGCTGCGGGGTGCCGGCGTGGACATGCGGGCGGCGAGCTGGTCCCCGGAAGAGGGGATGTGACGCGCACCATAACATGAGTAACATTCGGCGCCATGGACGCGCCGCCGGCTGGGACCGGATCGCCCGCCGCCGGCCCGTCCGGCGGCCCCACCGCCGACGCGGCTCCGGTCGGCGCCCCCCGGGCGGCCACCATGGCCGGGCCGGCGATCGGCCCGGCACGGCGGCTCGCCGGCGGGGCCACCCGCGGCGATCTCTCCCGGGGACAGAGCTGGCCGGTCTTCCCCGACCCGCTGACGCCGGCCGCCGGTCCGGTCGTCCAGACGGGGTCGCCGTCAGCCCCCGATTGCTGCCCCGTGCCACCGGGAGAGAGCGCTGTGGCGGTACGGACACGCCCGACCGTCGCCGCCGGTTGCAGCCGGCCGGAAATCGCGGTCAGTCCCGTGCCCCGGGGAAGCGGGTCGGACCGCCCACCTGCGGGAAGGCGGTGCCGTCCCAGCGGTAGCTGCGCCACTGCCGGTGTGACCGCTCCGGCACCTCGCCGTCGCTGTGCACGGCGTCCGTCACCTCGATCCGGATCAGGCCGTCGGGTCGGACGTCCAGCGCGTACAGCCACTCCGGCCGGCCCGGGTCGGAGCGGAAGACCTGGCCGAGGACGACGATCCGGCCGTCCGTGGTGCGGTCGAGGACGACCACCTGCTCGGGGTACATGCCCTCGTCGACCAGGCAGCGGAGCAGGGCCACCGGCTCGGCGACGCCGTCCCGGTCGATGTCGCCGTAGCCCCCCGCGAAGATCGACAGGATGACGTCACCGGGCCGGCCGGGCGGGTCGACCAACCGGGTGGGACCGGGAGGGCACGGTGACCCGGCCGGCCAGTCGGGCACGTCGACCATGGTCGCGAGCAGCTCCGCCCGGCTGATCCGGCCGGCCGGCGACCCGGTCGGGCCGGCGGTCGCCGTGGGCGCGCCGGACGTCGCCGGACCGACGGCGACGGGCGTGTCCGGCGCGTCCCGGGTGAGCTGCCGCCAGGAGGCCAGCGGGACGGTGGCGGCCAGCACTGCCACGGCCGCCGCCAGCACAGTGGCCCGTCGCCGGCGGCGCTGGCGGACCGCCTCCCGGACGGCGTCCGGACCCGCCGGCCGGACCGCCGCCCACAGGCTGTCCCGGTACGCCACGAACTCGCCGTCGAGCCGGTCGTCCTCCCGGTCAGGCATCGTCGTTCACCTCGTCCGCGGGGTTCAGGTGACCGGCCAGGGCCGTGCGGGCGCGGTGGAGCCAGGACTTGACCGTGCCCGTCGCCACCTGCTCCTGCTCGGCGATCTCCGCCACGCTCAGGTCGGCCAGGTAGTGCAGGACCACCGCCCGCCGGTGGCGGGACGGCAGCTTGGCCAGCGCGCTGTGCAGCGCCACCCGGTCGGGGCTCGGGCCGGGGACGTGCTCCTCACGCTGCCGCCGGAGGAAGGACTGGGCGGTACGCAGCCGCCGCCACCGGCTGGTGGCGAGGTTCCAGGCGACCCGCCGCACCCAGGCGACCGGATCGTCGTACCCCGCGATCGTCGACCAGCGGGCGAACGCGCGGCAGAACGCCTCCTGCGTCAGATCCTGGGCCAGCGAGAGGTCGCCCACGTACGCGGTGAGCTGGGCCGCCAGGGGCCGGAAGTGCGCGTCGTACACCGCGTCGAAGCTGGCCGGCCCGTCCGGCCGGTTCCCCGCCCCGGTCTCCGCCGGCCCGACCTCCACCGGATTCACCTCCGCCATCTCCTGCGGAGGGTCGTCGAGCAGCGCGTCGATGGTCACGAACACGGTGCCTCCCCTGGCCGCGGACCCGGCAACTCTTCTCACACGTCCGGGCCCCCCGAGCGGTTGCGGGGACCGTAACGAAATCCTGTGGTTGACTGTCAGGCCGGGGATACGCGAGGGAGGCCCGAGGTGCAGTTGCCGGCGGTGCTCGGGGAGCCGATCCGGTTCGTCCTGAACTGGGGTCGACGCTACTCGCTCTGGGTCTTCAACTTCGGCCTCGCCTGCTGCGCCATCGAGTTCATCGCCACCAGCATGAGCCGGCACGACTTCATGCGCCTCGGGGTGATCCCGTTCGCCCACGGCCCCCGCCAGGCGGACCTCATGGTGGTCTCCGGCACGGTCACCGACAAGATGGCGCCCGCGATCAAGCGGCTGTACGACCAGATGCCCGAGCCGAAGTACGTCATCTCGTTCGGCGCCTGCTCCAACTGCGGCGGGCCGTACTGGGACTCGTACTCGGTGACCAAGGGCGTCGACCAGCTCATCCCGGTCGACGTGTACGTGCCGGGCTGCCCGCCCCGGCCGGAGGCGCTGCTGCACGGCATCCTGCGCCTGCAGGAGAAGATCGCCGCAGAGAGTTCGGGCGTGGGCGGCGTCGCCCGCCCGGACGTGCTCGCCCCGCCGGTCGCCGCCCCACCCGCCGACGGCTCCGCGCGGCGCTCGGCCGAGTCCCTCACCGCCCCGCCGGTCCGCCCGCCCGCGTCGGCCTGACGCCCCCTCCGCGCCGGAGTCCGCGCCGCTCGGTGCGGGAGTCCCGGTGGCCGATCCGGTGAGGTGGACTGGGCGGTCGGCCGACGGTTCGGGGTGGTCCGCGGGCGCTAGCGTGCGCAGCATGACCGACTCCGCGGACCGGCGTTCCGCCTTCATCGTCGACGTGCTCACCGAGGAGTTCGGGGAGTCGATGGCGCTCGACCCGGCGGCGTTCCGCCGCAAGTTCCGCAAGATGGCGGCCTCGCCGTTCGCCTTCTACCGGGGCAGCGCGGCCCTCTTCTACGCCGACCAGCGCGGCGACTTCGCCGACGACGCGTTCCTGGACGGGAGCACCAGCCGGGTGTGGATCCACGGCGACCTGCACGCGGAGAACTTCGGCACCTACATGAACGCCTCCGGGCAGCTCGTGTTCAACGTCAACGACTTCGACGAGGCGTACGTCGGGCCGTTCTCCTGGGACCTGAAGCGCTTCGCGGCGAGTGTGGCGCTGCTCGGGTACGCCAAGGCGCTCTCCGACGACGTGATCAGCGACCTGGTCGGCGTCTTCGCCCGGTCGTACCTGGCCGAGCTGCGCGGCATCGCCACCGGCGGGGACGACGCGATCGGCTCGATCACCCTGGACACCGCCGACGGGGTGCTGCTGCGGGTGCTCCAGCGGGCCCGGCTCAACACCCGGGTCGAGCTGCTGGCCGGGCAGACCACCATCGACAACTTCGAGCGGCGGTTCTCCCTCGCCGACGGGGTCTTCGAGATCGACCGGGACACCCGCGACAAGGTCTGCGCCGCCTACGAGGACTACCTGGACACCCGGCCGCCGTCGGCGGCGAAGCTGCGGCCGGTCGCCGCGCAGATCAAGGACGTGGTGCTCCGCAAGGGCGTGGGCATCGGCTCAGCCGGCCTCCCGTCGTACAACCTGCTGCTGGAGGGGCACACGCAGGCCCTGGAGAACGACGTCGTCCTCTACATGAAGCAGGCGCAGGTGCCGGCGGTGGCGCGGCACATCACCGACGAGACGGTCCGCGGCTACTTCCGGCACCAGGGGCACCGCACGGCCGAGTCCCAGCGGGCCCTCCAGGCGTACGCGGACCCGTGGCTGGGCTTCACCGAGCTGGACGGGGTCGGGCAGCTCGTCGCCGAGGTCTCCCCGTACGCCGCCGACCTGGACTGGGCGGACGTCAACGAGCCGGAGGAGCTGACCAACGTCCTCGGCCACCTGGGTCACGCGGTCGCCCGGATGCACTCGGTCGCCGACGACGAGTCCAGCCACGACCTGGTCGACTACTCCACAGAGGAGGCCATCGTCGCCGCGGTGGGTGACGAGACCGACGCGTTCGTCGCGCACCTGGTCGAGTTCGCCCACGTGTACGGCGCCCGCACCCGGCAGGACCACCAGCTCTTCGTGGACGTGTTCCGCAACGGCCGGCTGCCGGGCATCTGAGCGGGACGGCCCGGTGCCGGTCAGGAGGTGAAGTCCAGCACCACCTTGATGTCCTCGCCCGTGTGCTCGTACGCCATGGCGAAGTGGGACATCGGAACCCGCCGGGTGATCAGCGAGTTGAGCCATGCCTGGTCGGCCTGGGCCAGCGCGTGGGCGGCCTGGTCCCAGTGCCTCCGGTTGGCGTTGACCGAGCCGAAGACCACGTTGTTCTCCAGCACCAGAGCCCGGTTCAGGGCTCCGGCGTCGAAGTCGATGGTGCGGCCGCCGCTGGAGACGCCGGTGAGGCACACGATCCCGGTCGGCCCCACCTTGCACATCGCGTCGAGCACCACCACGGGCGCGCCGGTGCACTCGACCACGACGTCCGGCTCCATGTCCAGCTCGTGCACCGGCACCGAGTGGTACGTGGCGCCCAGCGCCCGGACCAGGTCGGGCTTCGGCCCGGTGGTGTTCCGGTCGAGCACGTGCACGGTCAACCCGCGTTGGGTGGCGAGCAGCGCGGCCAGCAGGCCGATCGGTCCGGCACCGGTGACCAGCACGGTCTGCGGGTTCCACTCGGCGCGGGTACCGATCCGCTCGATGTGGTCCCAGGCCTTGGCGACCACGCTGGCCGGCTCCAGGAGCATCCCCACCGGGGCGAGGACCGGGTCGAGCCGCACCGCGAACTTCTGCTGCACGCGCCACCGGTCCCGCGCGAAGCCGGACAGGCCTTTGATGCCGTGCTCGGTGTACCGCCCGTTGCGGCACATGTCCCACTGGCCCACGGCGCAGTTCGGGCAGGGCACGGGGTCGGGGTGCCGGACCACGCCGGCCACCAGGTCACCGGGTTGCAGGGCGCCGGTCGGGTCCTCCAGCACCCGGCCCAGCGACTCGTGCCCGATGACCAGCCGCTCCTGGCCCGGTGGGGCCTCGCCGTAGTGCCCGGCGATGATCTCCTGGTCGGTGCCGCAGATGCCCACCGCGAGCGCCTCGACCAGGATCGCCCCCTCCTCGGGGGCCGGCTCGGGCCAGTCCTCGACCAGACGCAGCGACTCGGGGACACCGGGAGACACAGTCACAGCGCGCACGCTCCTCATCTTTCCCCGGGCGGCGGCCGTCCGCGCCGGGAATGCGGCAGAAGCCGGCGACGTGGGCGGTTCGCGCCGGGACGCGCTGCTCCCGTCGAACGTTCGAGACCCGCACCGGGGCGTGTCTCCCGGTCCGCCGCCCGGGCCTGGTCTCGGCTCGACGGGATCCCGGATACACGCCATAGGATCAGCGGCATGACTCCGGACGAGGTTGGCCAGCGGCTGGCCGCGCTGCTCGCGCCGGCCGAGGTCAGCACATCGGTCTCCGGCGGCCAGGCGCACGCCCGCGCCACGGTCGACGTACCGCCGGCGAGCTGGCCCGATGCGCTCCGCGCGGCCCGCGACGACACCGCGCTGGCCTGCGACTTCTTCGACTGGCTGTCCGCCGTCGACGAGCTGGCGGGCGGGTTCGACGTGGTCGCGCACCTGTGGTCCACCACGCACCGGCACGGCATCCTGCTGCGCACCCGGGTGCCCCGGGAGGCACCGATTGTCCCCTCGGTGGTCACCGTCTACCCGGGCGCGGCCTGGCACGAGCGCGAGACGCACGAGATGTTCGGCATCGACTTCGCCGGCCACGCCGATCTGAAGCCGCTGCTGCTGCCGCCGGAGTTCGAGGGGCATCCGCTGCGCAAGGAGTTCGTCCTGGCCTCCCGGGTCGCCAAGCCCTGGCCGGGCGCGAAGGAACCGGGTGAGTCGGAGGCCGGGGGCGGCCGCCGCCCGATCCGCCCGCCGGGCGTACCGGCTCCGGGTGAGTGGGGCACCACGCCGGCGCCCGCCGGAGCGGCCGGCGTCGGTGAGGGCCCACGCGGCGGGGTGCCGGCCCGGCCGGCCCGGGAACGACCCGCCCGACCCGCCCCGGGCGCCCGTCCGGCGCGTACCCCTCGCACGGGCGGCGCCGCCGACGGCCCGGCGCCCGCCGACCCGCGCGCGCCCGGCGCCACGGAGCCTACCGCCGGAGCCGGTCCGGCTGAGCCGGCCGCGCGGGGTGACCGGCCGGCCGGGACGGACGCCGGTCCGCTGCCGGGCGCCACGGGCGGCCCGGGGGACGGCCCGGCACGCTCGGGCCCGCCGGCCGACCGGCCGTCGGCGCGGGGCCCGGCGGCGACCGAGCGGGCCGACGACGACGGAGGTACGACCTGATGCCGCTGTGGGTGGAGCTGCTGCTGCGGGTGGGCGGGGTGCTCGTCGCCTTCCTCACCCTGCCGCTGCTCGTCGGCCAGGCCGAGCACAAGGTGATGGCCCACATGCAGGGGCGCCTCGGCCCGATGTACGCCGGTGCGTTCCACGGCTGGGCGCAGCTCGTCGCCGACGGCGTCAAGTTCGTGCAGAAGGAGGACGTGACGCCGCGCGAGGCGGACCGTCCGGTGTTCCGGCTGGCCCCGGTCGTCGCCCTGGTGCCGTACCTGCTGGTGCTGCTGGTCATCCCGCTCGGCCCGGGCGACCTCGTCGGGCAGCCGCTGGACATCGGGCTCTTCTTCGTCCTGGCCGTGGTCGGCGTCGGCGTGGTGGCGGTGCTGATGTCCGCGTGGGCGTCGGCCAACAAGTACAGCCTGCTCGGCGGGCTGCGCGGAGCCGCCCAGCTGCTCGGCTACGAGCTGCCGCTGGTGCTCGCCGCCGCGTCGGTGGCCATGGCGGCCGGCACGCTCAGCCTCTCCGGCATCGTCGAGGCGTGGGAGCCGTGGTGGCTGCTCTGGCAGGCCCCCGCCATGGTCGTCTTCTTCGTCGCCGGGCTCGCCGAGATCCGCCGGCCGCCCTTCGACATGCCGATCGCCGACTCGGAGCTGGTCTTCGGGTACATGACCGAGTACACCGGGCTGCGGTTCGCGTTCTTCCTGCTCGCCGAGTACGTGGGGATCGTGGTGATCGCCGCGCTGACCACGGTGCTGTTCCTCGGCGGCTGGCAGGGCCCGTTCGCCGACGCGCAGCTCGGCTGGCTCTGGACCCTGCTCAAGGTCTTCGCGGTCAGCTTCGTGATCATCTGGCTCCGCGTGAGCTACCCGCGCCTGCGCGAGGACCAGCTCCAGCGCCTCTGCTGGCTGGTCCTGGTCCCCGCGTCCCTGGCCCAGCTGGTCCTCACGGCGGCGGTCCGCGTCGCCCTCTGAGACCGCTCAGCGCAGCGGGGTGTTCGCCGGGTCGACGCGTTCCGCCGCGGGCGGGGGTGGTGGGGGAGTGCCGTCGCCGAAGGGGCGGCCGCCGAGCGCCTCCCGGCCGTGCGGCGTGAGCCAGCCGGACAGGTCGGGGCCGAGCGGGACGACGCCGGTCGGGTTGATGTCGCGGTGCACCTCGTAGTAGTGCCGCTTGATCTGGTCGAAGTCGACCGTGTCGCCGAAGCCGGGCGTCTGGAACAGGTCCCGGGCGTACGCCCACAGCACCGGCATCTCGGTCAGCTTGCTCCGGTTGCACTTGAAGTGCCCGTGGTAGACCGGGTCGAAGCGCACCAGCGTGGTGAACAGCCGCACGTCCGCCTCGGTGATCGTGTCCCCGACCAGGTAGCGCTGCCCGGCCAGCCGATCGCTGAGCCAGTCCAGCCGGTCGAACAGCCGCCGGTACGCCTTCTCGTACGCCTCCTGGCTGCCGGCGAAGCCGCACCGGTAGACGCCGTTGTTGACGTCCCGGAACACCGCGGCGTTGACCTCGTCGATCTCGTCGCGCAGCCGCTCCGGGTAGAGGTCGGGCGCCCCGTCGCGGTGGTACGCCGTCCACTCCGTCGACAGGTCGAGGCTCATCTGCGTGTAGTCGTTGGTCACCACCTGCCCGGTCGGCACGTCGACGATCGCCGGCACGGTGATGCCCCGGTCGTACCCGGGGAAGCGCCGGAAGTACGCCTCCGCCAGCCGCTCGATGCCGAGCACCGGGTCCCGCCCGCCCGGGTCGAGGTCGAAGGTCCAGCTCCGCTTGTCGTGCGTCGGTCCGGCCATTGCCATGGAGATGGCGTCCTCCAGACCGAGCAGCCGCCGCACGACGACCAGCCGACTGGCCCACGGGCAGGCGCGGCTAATTGCCAGCCGGTACCGTCCCGGCTCCACCGGCCACCCGTCGCGCCCGTCGGCGGTGATCCGGGTGGCGATGTAGCGCTGGTCCCGGGTGAACTCACCGCCCGGCTCGACGTACTTCCCGCCGGTGCGCATCAGCACCTCGTCGTTGCTGGCCGTCGTACTCTCGGTCACGCCGCCTCCTCCGAACTCCGCGAGCCCCCGTCCCATCATGGCCGCCCCCGCCCACCCCGCCCCGCCGATTGGGGCTTGTCGTCGCGAGTTGCTCCGATCGCCAACGATCTTCCCTGGATCGACGGGGGTCGGGCTAGGCTGCCGCGATGACCGGTGTGGAGGCGGCGGCGCGGCGCTTCGTCGTGGACGTGTGGAACGCGGGGCGCGAGGAGTCGGCGTACGACCTCGTCGCGCCCGAGTGCCCCGGGCTCGGCGGCACCGGTCCGGAGGCGACGCTGGCCTGGCACCGGGACCGGCGCGCGGCCTTCCCGGACCTGCGCTACAAGATCGTGGACCTGGTGGCGGCCGGTGACCGGGTGGCCGTCCACTGGCGGGCCGCCGGCACCCAGGCCGGCCAGTTCGGTCCGGTGCCGCCGACCGGTCAGGTGGTCAGCTACTCGGGGGCGACGTTCCTGCGCTTCGACGACGCCGGCCGGATCGTCGACGTGTGGAGCTGCAACGAACTGTTCCAGCTCCTTCAACAGCTCGGCGTCGAGATGCTCCCACCCGCTCCGGGCGGGTCGCCCGGTCCGCGCACGCCCTAGGATCACCGACCGCCGGGTGGTGGTCGCGCGCGCCGGGAGCACAGGGCAGGATGGTCCGCATGAGCGACCCCAGCGAGCGCACCGACGCCGGCGAGCGCAGCCTGCCCGGAGCGGGTCTGGTCAAGGGGCTCGCGGTCACGCTGAAGACGATGACCCGCCGCTCGACCACCCAGCAGTACCCGGACGTCGCCCCCGAGCTGCCGCCGCGCTCGCGCGGGGTGATCGCGCTGCTCGAGGAGAACTGCACGGTCTGCATGCTCTGCGCGCGCGAGTGTCCGGACTGGTGCATCTACATCGACTCGCACAAGGAGGAGGTGGCGGTGCCCGGCGCCGCCCGCCCCCGGCAGCGCAACGTGCTCGACCGGTTCGACATCGACTTCTCGCTCTGCATGTACTGCGGCATCTGCGTCGAGGTCTGCCCCTTCGACGCGCTCTACTGGTCGCCCGAGTTCGAGTACGCCGAGTACGACATCAAGGACCTCCTGCACGACAAGGACCACCTCGGCCAGTGGATGGGCAGCGTGCCGCCGCCGCCCGCGCACGACCTGAACGGTGAGCCGGCCAAGGAGGAGACCGCCGCCGCGCGCAAGGCCGCGGTCCCGGCGAGCCCCGCCGCCCGTCCGGCCGCCCCGGCGGTACGCCCCGAGCGCGGTCCCGGCACGGACGCCGCCACCGGCGACGGGGAAGGCGCCCCGTCGTGACCGCCGCGGACGTGCTGCTGCTCGCCCTGGGCGCGGTGGCGGTCGGCTCCGGCGTCCTGGTGGTGGCCACGAAGCACCTGGTCCGGGCCGGCCTCTACCTGGTTGTCTGCCTCGGGGCGGTCGCCGGGATCTACCTGGTGCTCACCGCCGAGCTGGTGGCCTGGGTGCAGGTGCTGATCTACGTCGGCGCCGTCGTGGTGCTGCTGCTCTTCGCGGTGATGCTGACCCGCGCCCCGATCGGCGCCTCCGACGACCTGGACCGGCCGGGCTGGCCGGCCGCCCTGATCGGCGGCGGCACCGGGCTCGGGCTGGCCGCGCTGCTGGTCGACGCGTACCGGTGGTCGTCGGTGGAGCTGCCCACGGCGGGCACGGCGGACCGCATCGGCGACCAGATCTTCCGCAGCTGGGTGCTGCCGTTCGAGGTGCTGTCGGTGCTGCTGCTCGCCGCCCTGGTGGGGGCGATCATCCTGTCCCGGCCGGACATCGGCCGGCCGCCGGGCGCCCGAGCCGCGGACAGTGGCCGTGTCCCGTCGGGCCGCACCGGCGCCGCGTCGGCCACCGGGGACGGGCGGTCGCGATGAGGCCGGTCATCCCGTACGTCACCGCCGCGCTGCTGTTCGGTCTCGGCGTGTACGGCGTGCTCCGCCGCCGCAACGCGGTCCTGGTGCTGATGGCGGTCGAGCTGATGCTCAACGCGGTGAACCTGGTCCTGGTCACCGCCGACACCACGGTCCGGTCGGAGCTGCCGCACGGCGGTCAGGTCTTCGCGCTGTTCGTGATCGTGCTGGCCGCCGCCGAGGTGGGCGTCGGGCTGGCCATCGTGCTCCAGCTCTACCGGCTGCGCGCCAGCGTCGCCGTCGACGAGGTGCCGCTGACCGAGCCGCCGCCGACCGAGCCGCCGGCCACGCTGGCCCCGGCCGGTGCCGGCACGATCGAGGAGAACCGGTGAGCACACCTGTCCTGCTCGGCGCGCTGCTGCCGGTCGTACCCCTGGTGGCCGGCCTGCTCGGCCTCCTCCTCCCGCCCGCGCCGCGCCGTGCCGACACGGGTGAGGCGCCGGCCCGGCGGACGGCGATCGCGCTCGGCGTGGCCGGCGCGGCGGCGGCCCTGGCGCTCGCGTCGGCGCTGCTGGCCACCCTGGACGGGCCGGCCGAGGCCTCCGCGACCTGGATCGACCTCGGCGGGCTGACCGTCACTCTCGGCGTCCGGCTCGACGGGGCGGTGGCACTGGTGGCGGTCGCGGTCACCGCCGTGGCCCTCGCGGTGCAGGTCTACTCGGTCGGCTACCTCAAGCGCGGCCCGCACGACGACGTGGACGTCGACCACCGCTACCCGCCGTACGCGGCGCAGGTCAGCCTCTTCACCGCCGCGATGCTGCTGGTGGTGGTCTCCGGCGACCTGATCCTGCTGCTGGTGGGCTGGGAGGTGATGGGCCTCTGCTCGTACCTGCTGATCGCCCACGACCGCCGGCTGCCGGAGGCGCCCGCCGCCGCGATGAAGGCGTTCCTGGTCACCCGCGTGGGTGACGTCGGTTTCCTGCTCGGCATCGCGCTGCTCGGCGTCTCCGCGGGCAGCTTCCGGATCGCCGACGTGCTCGCCCACGACCACGCCACCGGCACGCTCACCGCGGCCTGCCTGCTGCTGCTCGCCGGGGTGGCCGGCAAGAGCGCCCAGTTCCCGCTGCACACCTGGCTGCCGGACGCGATGGCCGGCCCCACCCCGATCTCCGCGCTGATCCACGCCGCGACGATGGTGGCCGCCGGCGTGTACGTGGTGGCCCGCCTGTTCCCGCTCTTCGCGCGGGTCCCGGTCGCGCTGGCCGTGCTCGGCGTGCTGGCGTCGGTGACGCTGCTGCTCGGCGCGCTCGCCGCCACCGCACAGGACGACCTGAAACGGGTGCTCGCCTGGTCGACGGTCTCCCAGATCGGCTACATGACCGGAGCCCTCGCGGTGGGCGCCCCCGAGGCGGCGCTGTTCCACCTGCTCACGCACGCCGCCTTCAAGGCGCTGCTGTTCCTCGCCGCCGGTGCGGTGATCCACGCGGTGGGCACCACGCTGATGTCCCGGATGGGCGGCCTGCGGCACACGATGCCGGCCACGTTCTGGTGCACCCTGGTCGGCCTCGGCGCCCTGGCCGGTGTGCCGCCGCTCTCCGGCTTCTTCAGCAAGGACGGCGTCCTGTACGTGGCGGAGGAGGCAGCGCTGCACGGTGCCGGCCCGACCGCCGCCTGGGTGGGGTGGCTGGTCTGGCTCACCGGCCTGGTCGGCGTCGCGGTCACCGCCTGGTACGCCACCCGTCTCCTGCTGCGCACGTTCCTCGGCGATCCCCGCACCCCGCTGGTCGAGCCGCACGACCCGCCCGCGGTGATGCGCTGGCCGGTGCTGCTGCTGGCCGTCCCGGCCGCTCTGCTCGGCCTGGCCGGCTTCGCCGGGGCGTTCGCCGAGCGGCTCCGGCCGGTGACCCCGGCCACCCGGGAGCAGCCGTCCGACCTGCTGCCGCCGGAGCCGCTGGTCCACCTCGGCCCGGCGGTGCTGCTGCCGCTCGCCCTGCTGGTGCTCGGAGCCGGGCTCGCCTGGGCGCGCTGGCGGCGCGACCCGGCCGGCGACCCGGCCACCACGCTGGGTCCGCTCCGGCCGCTGTTCGCCCGCGCGTTCCGGCTCGACGACGTCCAGCACGCCCTCGTCGTACGCCCGACGACCGCGCTCGCCGCGACCACGCGTACCGCCGACGAGGTGGTGGTGGACGGCGCGGTCACCGGCAGCGGCCGGGCCGCGTTCGGCCTCGGCGGCGGGCTCGCCGCGCTCCACCGCGCCGCGCTGCCCCGGGCCGCCGCCGGCGTGCTCGCCGGAGCGTTGCTGATCGGCCTGGCCGCCGCCCTGATCGGAGGGGCGCCGTGAGCGCGAGGAGTGAGCCGGGTTTGCGAGCCCCGCAGTCGCGAACAGAGGTGGCGCCGTGAGTCTCGGGGAGTTCCTGCTGGTGGCGGTCCTGGCGGTGCCGGCGCTCGGCGCGGTGGCGGTCGCCGCGACCCCGCACGACCGGGCGGCACGGGTCGTCGGCGTGGTGGCCGCCGCGCTGACCCTGCTCGCGACGCTGCCGCTGCCCGCCGGCCGCGAGCGTGGCTGGTTCGCCTACGCGCCGCTGCCACCCTCGCCGGAGGCCGCAGTGGCCATCCACCCGTGGCACCAGATCGACCTGCCCTGGGTGCCCGGCCTGGACCTGCGCTTCCACCTCGGCGTCGACGGGATCTCCTGGCCGCTGGTGGTGCTCACGGCGCTGCTCACCCTGCTGTGCTGCACCTACACGCTGTGGAAGGTGCCGGAGGGCGGCACCGGCCGGGCCCTGGTCGCGCTGCTGCTGGTGATCGAGGTCGGCATCCTCGGCACCTTCCTCGCCTTCGACCTGGTGCTGTTCTTCGTCTTCTTCGAGGTCGTCCTCCTGCCCATGTACGCGATCATCGCCGGCTGGGGCGGGCCGGACCGGCGGCGGGCGGCGCGGAAGTTCGCCCTCTACACGCTGTTCGGTTCGGTGCTGCTGCTGGTCGGCGTCTTCGTGGTGGTCGCCGCCGCCGGCACCGCCGACATCCTGGCGCTCACCGGCGGCGCCGGGATGTCCCGGGGTACGCAGCTCGCCGCGTTCACCCTGGTGGCGCTCGCCTTCGCGGTGAAGAGTCCGCTGTGGCCGCTGCACTCCTGGCTGCCCGACGCGCACACGCAGGCACCCACCGTCGGCAGCGTGATCCTCGCCGGGGTCCTGCTCAAGATGGGCACGTACGGGCTGATCCGGATCGCGGTCGGTGTCGCCCCCGAGGGCGCCCGCTGGGCCGCGCCGGTGCTCGGCGTCCTCGCCGTGGCGGCGATCCTGGTCGGCTCGCTGGTCTGCCTCGCCCAGACCGAGCTGAAGCGGCTGATCGCGTACTCCAGCGTCGGGCACATGGGCTTCGTGCTGCTCGGGATCGCCACGCTCACCGCCACCGGTCTCCAGGCGGCCCTGATCGGCAACGTCGCGCACGGCGTGATCACCGGCCTGCTGTTCTTCCTCGCCGGTGCCGTCAAGGACCGTACGCACACCGGCGACCTGGGCGACCTGTCCGGGCTGCGGGAGACCGCACCCCGGCTCGCCGGGCTGCTCGGCTTCGCCGCCGTCGCCTCCCTCGGGCTGCCCGGCCTCGCCGGCTTCTGGGGCGAGGCCTTCGCCGTGGTGGCCGCGGTGGAGGTCGGCGGGGCGCTGTGGACCACGCTCGCCGTCCTCGCCGCCGTCGGCGGGGCGCTCACCGCCGCGTACTTCCTCCGGCTGCTGCGCCAGGTCACCCACGGGCGGCCCAGCCCCGCCGTCGCGCGACTCACCCCGGGCCTGGCCGGTGCGGAGCTGGCCGCCTGGGCGCCGCTGGTGCTGCTCGCACTCGCCGTCGGCCTGGCCCCGACGCTGGTGCTCGGCGTCGCCGAGGCCCCGGTCGACGCCCTGTTGGAGGTCCTGCCGTGAGTGTGGTGCAGAGCGTCGACAACGTGGCGCTGCTCCCGGCGTACCTGGCCGCCGGCACCGCCGTGCTGGTGCTGCTCGCCGACCTGCTGATCGCCCGCGCGCGGGTCACCGTCGCGGCCGCCGCGCTCGGCGCCACCGCCACGGTGGTCGGCGCCGTTCTCGTCGGCTCCGGCGGGGAGCGCCGGACGTTCTGCGTCGGCGCCGACTGCTCGTACGTCTTCGACGGCCGGGCCGCCCTGGTCGCCGCGGTCGTCGCGCTGCTGACCCTCGGGGTGCTCGGGCTGTCCGGGCCGTTGCTGCGGGCCGGGACGTCGCCGGCGGGGGAGTACTGCTTCCTGCTCGCCGCCTCGATGACCGGCGGCGTGGTGCTCGGCGCGGCCGGCGACCTGATCACCCTGATCGTGGCCCTGGAGACCCTGACCCTGCCGCTGTACGTCCTGGTCGGGCTGCGGCGGGGGAGCCTGGCCAGCATCGAGGCGGCGGTGACGTTCTTCGTGGTGAGCGTGGTCGCCACCACGCTCACGCTCCTCGGGGCGGCCCTGCTCTACGCGGCCACCGGGGCGCTGCACCTCGGACGCCTCGGCGCGCTGTTCGTCGAGCGGCCGGAGCTGCTGGACCTGCCGCTGACCTCCGCCGCGGTCGCGCTGGTCGTGCTGGGCCTGGCGTTCAAGGTGGCGGCGGTGCCGTTCCACGCCTGGGCGCCGGCCACGTACGACGGCGCGCCGCTGCCGGTGGCCGCGTACCTGTCGACCGCCTCGAAGCTCGGCGGCGTGGTGGCCCTGTTGGCCGTGGTGCAGCGGGCGCTGCCGGCCGAGGTCACCGGCCCGGTGCTCGCCCTGCTCGCGGTGCTCACGATGGCCGTGGGCAACCTGGTGGCGCTGCGCCAGCGGCGCACCGTCCGGCTGCTCGCCTGGTCGTCCGTGGCCCAGGCCGGCTACATCCTCGCCCCGCTCGGCGCGCTGGCCCTCGCCGCGGGCCGCACCGACGACGCCCGGGCCGCCGCGTACGCGGCCGCTGTCGCGTACGCCGTCTTCTTCGTGGTCCTGGAGCTGGGAGCCTTCGCGGCCGTCGTGGCGCTGCGCCCGGCCGGCGCGGACGGCGGCACGCTCGACGACCTGCGCGGCGCGGCCCGCCGGCGTCCCTGGCCGGCGGTGGCGCTCGCGCTGGCGCTGATCGGCCTCGCCGGGCTGCCGCCGGGGCTCGCCGGGCTCTTCGCGAAGGTGACCGTGGTCCGGTCGCTGCTCGACGGGGGTGCCGGCTGGCTCGCCCTGGTGGTGGCGGTCAACGCCGTGATCGGCCTCGCCTACTACCTGAAGATCACCGCCGCGCTCTGGGCCGCTCCGGCGCCCGTCCCCGGTGCGGTCGCCGGGCCGGCGGCGCCGCGGCCCGGCGAGCCGGTGCCGATCGGCACCGCGCCGGCCGCCGCGGCGCCGGTCGGGCGGGCCTGGCCGGTGGCGGCGGTGCTGGTGGCGGCGACAGCGGCAGCCCTGGTGCTCGGCGTCGCACCGCAGCTCGTCCTCGACCTCGCCGCGCGCTGACGCCGGCGCTTCCACCCCGCGGGATGCGGCGTCCGGCGGTCTCCGCGCGACGGGACACCGCAGCCTGCCGCACCCCTGAGCTGGGAGCCCGCTGGCAGCGCTCCCAGCCATTTCACAGCCATACGACGGATGGTTGACGGGTACCGGTGGTGTTGAACCGGTCAGCGGATCCCCGCGATCCGCGCACCGAAGGAGTCATCGTGCATCACAACCGTCTGAAGACGGCCGCGCTGCTCGGCCTGCTCACCGCGTTGATCCTGGCGGTGGGTTACTGGTTCGGCGGCAGCGGCGGACTGGTCATCGCCGTCATCCTCTCGCTGGTGATGAACGGCGTCAGCTACTTCTTTTCCGACAAGCTCGCGCTGCGCGCGATGCGGGCGCAACCGGTCAGCGAGGCACAGTTCCCCGAGCTGTACCGGATGGTGCGGGAGCTGGCCACCGAGGCCCGGCAGCCGATGCCCCGTCTCTACGTCAGCCCGACGGCGCAGCCCAACGCGTTCGCGACCGGTCGTAACCCGCAGAACGCGGCTGTCTGCGTCACCCAGGGGATCGTCGAGATCCTCGACCACCGCGAGCTGCGCGGTGTGATCGGCCACGAGCTGTCACACGTCTACAACCGCGACATCCTCATCTCCAGCGTGGCGGCCGGCCTCGCCGGCATCATCACCGCGCTGGCGAACCTGGCGTTCTTCATTCCGCTCGGCGGCGGGGACGACGAGGACGCCCCGAACCCGGCGGTCCTGCTGCTGACCATCATCCTGGGCCCGATCGCGGCCACGGTGATCCAGCTCGCGATCAGCCGCAGCCGCGAGTTCCAGGCGGACGCCTCCGGCGCCCAGCTCACCCGCGACCCCCTGGCGCTGGCCAGTGCCCTCCAGAAGATCCACCGCGGTACGCAGCTACGGCCGCTGCCGCCTCAGGGCCAGCTCACCAGCACCGCCCACCTGATGATCGACAACCCGTTCAAGGGCGGCGGCGTGGCGGCGCTCTTCTCCACCCACCCCCGGATGGAGGAGCGGGTCGCCCGACTGGAGCGGATGGCGGCCGGCGCCGGGCCGGTCCAGTAACCGCTGACGCACGTCACGTCCGCACCCCGCGCCGCACCCGGCGCGGGGTGCGGACGTGTCCGGGGTAGGCGATAACACGTTTGCCGCCGGGCCCGCCGGCGTTAGGGTCGATACGCTCCCCACTCATTACAGCTCCGGAGGTCGACCGTGGCCGCACTGCGCCAGTACCTGGGCGTCTGGCGGATCCCCGGGGCGCCGATGCTGCTGGTCACCGGCATCCTCGGGCGGCTCGGGATCGGCATGACGCCGCTGGCGCTGCTGCTCGTCGTCGAGCAGGTCACCGGCCGCTACTCCCTCGCCGCCGTCGCCGGCGGCATCTACGCCCTGGCCGGTGCCGCGCTCAGCCCGGTCGCCGGGCGGATCGCCGACCGGATCGGCCCGAGCCCGGTGCTGCTCGGCACCGCCGTCGCTCACCCGCTCGCCCTGCTCGGGCTGCTCTGGGCGGCCCGCACCGAGGCGGGCAGCCTCGCCATCGTGTTCGTCGCCGCCGGCGTGGCCGGCGCCACGTACCCGCCGCTGACGGCCGCGATCCGGGGCGCCTGGAACGACCTCACCGCACCCGCCACCGGCCGGTGGCACCTGCGCAACACCGCCCTCGCGGCCGAGACCACCCTGTTCGAGCTGGTCTTCGTGCTCGGCCCCCTGCTGGTCGCCGCGTTCGTGCTGCTCGCCGACGCCGGCGCAGCCCTGGTCGGCTCGGCCGTGGTCACGTTCGCCGGCACCACCGCCGTGGCGCTCGGCCGGGTCATGCGCGGCTGGCGGCCGCACCCGCACGAGCACCACACGAGAGGCCTCGGGCCGCTGCGCGTCGCCGGCTTCCCGGCCCTGCTGGTCTGCGTGGCGAGCCTCGGTATCGCCTTCGGCGCGGCGGGTGTCATCGTGCCGGCCTTCGCCACCGCCTACACCTCCGACGACCCGGACAGCCTCGCCGGGGTCCTCCTGGCCGTCTGGGGCATCGGCAGCGCCCTGGGCGGGCTGTGGTTCGGCACCCGCCAGCCGGCGAGCAACATGAGCCGCCAGTTCGCGCTGCTGCTCGGGGCCGTCGCGGCCACCTTCGCCGTGTTCGCGGTGATGCCCACCCCGGCCGCACTGGGCACCGCCCTGGTGATCGGCGGCGCCACCATCGCGCCCGCGCTCACCCTGGAGAACACCCTGATCGGGCGGATCTCGCCGACCAGCATGCTGAACGAGGCGTACACCTGGGTGGTGACCATGTCGGTCGGCGCGAGCGCGGCCGGCGGCGCCGTCGCCGGCCTGATCGTCGACCACGCCGGTGGGGTGCCGTGGGCCTTCCTCTTCGCGGGGGCGGCCGTCGCCGTCGGGGCCGTGGTCGCGGGCCTGCCCGCCGGGCCCGTCGCCCGAGCGGAGGCCGACGCGGTACGCGCCGAGCAGCCCGTCCCCGCGTGATTCCCGTCGGGACGGGTACACCGTCCGGATGTTCGTCTTCTTCTCCAACCGGATCGGCTGCCTCGGCTCGCTGCTGATCAGCGCGGTTCTCACGGTGATCCTGCTGCTCGTCTTCGCCCGCTGAGCAGATAGCATCTGCCGCCCGGTCACGGCGGCGGAGGGGATGCGCGGTGGAGTTGACGGCGTTCGAATCGTCCCATGCGGCGAGGGTCGCCGGCTGGGCCCGATCGGCCGAGGAGGCACGGCGCTGGTGCTCGCGGAACGAGGTGACACCCGACGTGGTAAGCGGCTGGTCCGCCGCCTCCGACGTGGTCGCGTACGTCGCGGTAAAGGACGATGAGCCCGTCGCGTACGGCGAGCTGTGGCTCGACGACGACGAGGCCGAGGTCGAACTGGCGCGCCTGATCGTCGCCCCCAGGCACCGCGGCCGGGGGCTCGGCCGGGAACTCGTCGGCCGGCTGACCGCGGCGGCCCTCGGCCACCACCCGGCCGTGTTCATGCGGGTGCACCCCGAGAACCAGCCGGCACTGCGCTGCTACGCCGGGGCCGGGTTCGTGCCGGTGCCCGCCGAGCAGGCGGCGGACTGGAACGCCGGGCAGCCGGTCCCGTACGTCTGGCTCCGCCACGCCGACGGCACCTGACCGCCCCCGGCCCGTGGCCGGCTCCGCTTCCTCCTCAAGCCCGGACGAACGGCGCCGTCCGTGACGACGTTGCCGAGGTCCGACCACCAATTGGGACTATCCGGCCTTACCGGTAGTTGGTGAATTGAAGGGCGACGCCGAAGTCCTCGCCCTTGAGCATCGAGATGACGGCCTGGAGGTCGTCCTTCTTCTTGCCGGTGACCCGGAGCTGGTCGCCCTGGATCTGCGCCTGAACGCCCTTCGGACCCTCGTCGCGGATCTTCTTGCTGATCGCCTTGGCCTTGTCCGAGTCGATGCCCTGGATGACCTTCGCGTCGATCTTGAAGACCTTGCCCGAGGGCCGCGGGTCACCGGCGTCCAGCGACTTGAGCGAGATGTTCCGCTTGACCAGCTTCTCCTTGAAGACGTCCAACGCGGCCCGCACGCGTTCCTCGGTCTCCGCCTGGAGGCTGATCGCCTCCTCGCCCGACCAGGAGATCTCGGCGCCGGTGCCCCGGAAGTCGAACCGCGTCGCGAGCTCCTTCTCCGCCTGGCGGAGGGCGTTGTCGACCTCTTGGCGGTCGACCTTGCTCACGATGTCGAACGACGGGTTGGCTGCCATGCTGATGCTCCTGTTGTCCGGGCGGTCTGTCCTGTTCCGTGCACCACTGACCAGTGGTACGACCCCCTGACGGTACCCGGTTGCACCAGCGGCGGGGGGAGCCGCTATCCTTGCTTCCGCATGCCGCGTCAACGACGCGGCAGGTGCCCTGGCGGGTTGCCCGAGCGGCCAATGGGAGCGGACTGTAAATCCGTCGCGAAAGCTTCAGAGGTTCGAATCCTCTACCCGCCACCAGGCAATGACAAAGGCCCTTGACCTGCGGAAATGCGCGTCAGGGGTCTTTGTCGTTCGCTTCTGCCGATGACCGCCACCACATGCGCCGCGCCTGTCGGTCGGGCTCCCGACGGGCTTGCGCCCGGTTCGCGCCCGTTCGCGTCTCCCGGGGCCTCGGCCGCTCCGGCCCGTCCGGTCATCAGCACGGGAACCGGTCGGCCTGATCCGACCGGTGCCACCGTGGGCAACAGCGATGGTACGGCGGGTGTTCCGGTCCGCTGTGGGCGGGAGTATGGTGGGCGTCGATGTCCTCGGGTCGGCCGCATCAACGAGGGACCACCACGACGCCGGCACACCGCATGATGCAATTTGCGCCGAAGGTCGGAATCGGCGCCAGGTGAAGCGCTGCGCCGGCCGCCACGGCGCTGATCAGGGCCGCCCGACGGCGCGGCTGGGCCGAACGGTGCGACCTACCCAACGCACGGTCGACCCGAAGCTTCCACGGCTTTTTCCCGGCGCCTGCCTTGTGGCACGATCGTGGAACCCACCATCCCGTGACACTCACTCGACAGGAGCACTCATGTCTGGTCGAAGGTTGGGCCGACTGCTTGGCTCGCTCCTCGTCCTCGCCGCCGTCGCCGCCGGCGGGGTGATCGGTGTCGACGTCCTCCCGACCCAGGAGGCCAAGATGGCAGACGTCATCTGGTCGATGGGCGCGTCGCGCTGACCGCGTAGCCGTCCCTCGGCCTCGCGACGACGTCTTTCGTAGGGAGTGGCATGGCCAGCCGAGATCGGCGACGCAGGTCCACGGAAGACGCCTGGTTCGTCACCGCGCCGCTGGCTCTGCTCGCGATCGCCTTCAGCACCGCGGTAGCGCTGCTCTCCGACGGTCCCGTCGGCGACTGGGGGCTCGCTCTCCTGCTCTTCCTGGTGATGGCGGGCACGAGCATCCCGGTCCTGAACGTCGTCGTCCGTCGGCAGGCGGTCGGGGTGACCCTGACCGAGGTGCCGCTGATCGTGGCCCTCTTCTTCCTGCCGCCGCTCACGGTCGTCCTCATCTACACGCTGTCCCACGTCGCATCGAGCGTCTGGCACCGCTTCTCGCCGACCAAGCTGTGGTTCAACGTCGCCAAGGCCGCGGCGGCCACGTCCCTGGCCGGCCTGATCCTGCTCGCCCTCCCGCCGCTGGAAGGGGTGGGGCCGGGCACGTGGGGCAGCCTCTTCCTGGCCGTCGTGAGCATCACGCTGGTCAGCCTCGTGTCGGTGGTCTGCGTACACGTGCTGATCCAGGGCTGGCCGGTCGGCCGCGAGGCGCTCCGCTCGACCCCGTCGGTGCTCCTGACCACGTCGATCAACGCTTCGGTCGGTCTGCTCGTCCTCATCGCGCTGCGGGAAACCTGGTGGTCGGTGCTACTGCTGGGGGCGCTCTTGGTGGCGCTCGCGCAGGTCTACCGCTCGTACTCGCAGTTCTTCCGCCAGCACCGCACCCTCACCGGGATGTACGACCTGGCCCGCCTCATGACGACCAGCACCGAAGGGGCGCTGGCCGACGTCCTGCTCGACCGGGTCCGGGCCATCATGCAGGCCGAGTACGCCACGCTCTGGCTGCCGGCACAGGGACGGCACCCCGAGGTGCTGCTGACCGCCCGGGTCGACACGTCCGGCCTGCTGGACGTGGCGCCCACTCCGGCGGTCCTCCGGGAGCAGGCCCGTGACCTCGGGCAGACGGTCGCGATCGGGCGGTTGCTCGGAGACGAGACGGCGCTGCGCAAGCAGGTGAGCGCGAAGCAGGTCAAGGACGCGATCGTCGTGCCCCTGCGTTCGGGGCAGGCGGTCATCGGGACGCTGGAGGTCACCAACCGGCTCAGCGACGTCGGCCACTTCACCTCCGCCGACATCCCCGTCTTCGAGACCGTCGCGGCGCACGCGGCGGTGGCGCTGGAAAATACCCGGCTGGTCGACCGCCTGCGGCACGACGCGTACCACGACTCCCTGACCAAGCTGCCCAACCGCCGACGTGTCACCGGCGCGCTCGAGGAGGCGGTCAAGATCAGGGCGCCGGGCGAGGTGGTGGCGCTGCTGCTCTTCGACGTCGACCGGCTGCGCGAGGTCAACGAGTCGCTCGGGCACGCCGCCGGCGACAAGGTCCTCGTCGAGGTCGCCGAGCGCCTGCGGTCGTGCGCCCCGTCGTCGGCCCTCGTCGGCCGGATCGGCGGCGACGAGTTCCTGGTGACGCTGCGGCTGGAGAGCGCCGACGCCGCACTGGAGATGGCGGCGCGGATGCGTGAGCAGATCCGCGCCGAGATGGTCTTCGACGCGCTGACCCTGGACGTCGACACCGCGGTGGGCGTCGCCGTGCATCCCGACCATGGCAGTGACCCGGCCGTGCTGCTCCAACGGGTCGACCTGGCGGCGACGGCGGCCAAGTCCGTGCCGGGGAGTGTCCAGCTGTTCAACGCGGCCCTGGAGTCCCGGTCGCTGCGGCGCCTCGGTCTCGCCGGCGACCTGCGGCGGGCGTTGGACGACGGGGGGCTCGAGGTCTACTTCCAGCCGAAGGTCACCCTGCGGGACCGCCGGCTGGTCGGCGTCGAGTGCCTGGCCCGGTGGGAGGATCCGGCGCACGGGACGGTCTCGCCGGAGGACTTCGTGGCGGTCGCGGAGCACACCGGCCAGCTGGGCCGGCTCACGGAGTTCGTGCTGCGGGAGGGCCTGCGGCGCAGCCGGGACTGGGCGCACGGGGGCCACCCGCTCTCCGTCGCGGTCAACCTCTCCCCGCGTACGCTGACCGACCCGCACTTCCCGGCCCGCGTGGCCGAGCTGCTCGACGAGTACGGCGTACCGCCGCAGCGGCTCACGCTGGAGATCCGGGAGTCCGGGGTCCTGGACGGCACCGACCGCCCGATACCGACCCTGCGCCGCCTACGGGACCTGGGCGTACGCCTCTCCGTGGACGACTTCGGCACCGGTGACTCCTCGTTGGCGCACCTGCGGCGACTTCCGGTGCACGAGGTGAAGGTCGACCGCTCGTTCGTGCAGGGCATGGCCACCGACCCGGGTGACCTGGCGATCGTGAACGCCGTGGTCACGCTCTCCCAGCAGTTCGGGCTGGCCGTGGTGGCCGAGGGCGTGGAGAGCGAGCTGACCCTGGAGCTTCTGCAGGACATCGGCTGTGAGATCGGCCAGGGCTTCCTGTTCAGCCGGCCGCTGCCGTACGAGCGGCTGGAGGCCTGGTTCGGCGCCCAGGTCGACCCCGAAGCAGTCCCCGCCGGGGAGCTTCCCCGTCTCCGCGTTGTGCCCTGAGCTGGGGTACGTGTCACAGGGGGATCCGATTTCACCTCGGCGAGCCGGCCGTGTACTCTTACCTCTGCGCGACCACCGAGTGATCGTGCAGGCCCCCTTAGCTCAGTCGGCAGAGCGTCTCCATGGTAAGGAGAAGGTCTACGGTTCGATTCCGTAAGGGGGCTCAGAGGGTCCGGCTGGACCCGCCACGGCGGTGTAGCTCAGATGGCAGAGCAAGCGGCTCATAATCGCTGTGTCGCCGGTTCAAGTCCGGCCACCGCTACTCTCGTCCACCGGGCTGCTCCCGGCGGTCGGTGGGATGGGCGCCCCGGGCGCCCACTTTGCATGTGCGCGTAATCAGCGCGTAGGCTGATGCGCCGTAGTTGTCACCCATTAGCGAGGAAGGCACTCCGCCGTGGCGAAGGCGACCGATGTCCGGCCGAAGATCACTTTGGCGTGTGTGGAGTGCAAGGAGCGCAACTACATCACGCGCAAGAACCGTCGTAACGACCCGGACCGCATCGAGCTGAAGAAGTTCTGCCCGCGCGACGGCCGGCACACGATCCACCGCGAGACCCGCTGACCTGCGGCCGGCCCTGCCGGCCCGGTCCTGAGCACGTCCGATCGCCGATCCGCCAGTCCCGGCGTGGCCCCGAGCCACCGCCGGCCGGGCGGATCGGCGATCGTGTTTCCGGTAGGTTCGCGGCATGTCCCTGGACCCGTCCTTCGTCGGCCGGACGTACCCGCCGACCGCCCCCTACCAGGTGGGCCGAGAAAAGATCCGCGAGTTCGCGACGGCGATCGGCGCCACCGACCCGGCCCACCACGACCCGGAGGCCGCCCGCGCGCTCGGCCACCCGGACGTGGTCGCGCCGCCGACCTTTCCCGTGGTGCTCACCATGGCCGCCAGCCGGCAGATCATCGAGGACCCGGCCCTGGGCGTCGACTACAGCCGGGTCGTGCACGGCGACCAGCGCTTCGCGTACACCCGCCCGGTGATCGCGGGTGACGAGCTGATCTGCGCCAACACCATCGAGGACGTCAGCAACCGGGGTGGGCACGGCTTCCTGACCACCCGGACCGAGGTCACCACGGCCGCCGGCGAGCCGGTGGTCACCGTCTGGTCGAAGATCGTCGTACGCGGGGAGGGCTGAGATGGAGCTGCCGGCCAGGACGTTCCGGGTGACGCGCGCGGACCTGATCCGCTACGCGGGCGCCTCGGGCGACTTCAACCCCATCCACTGGAGCGACCGGATCGCGACGAAGGTCGGGCTGCCCGGCGTGATCGCCCACGGCATGTTCACTATGGCGCTGGTCGGCCGGGCGGTGAGCGAGTGGGCCGGTGCTCCGGACGCGGTGGTCGACTACAGCGTCCGGTTCACCCGTCCGGTGGTGGTCCCCGACGACGACCAGGGCACCGAGATCGAGGTGACCGCCGTGGTGCGCGAGGTCACCGAGGACGGTCTGACCAGGCTCGACGTCACCGCCACCTGCCTGGGGGAGAAGGTGCTGTCGCAGGCGAAGGCGACCATCCGCACCCCCGCCTGAGCGATCTCGCGACGCGCGAGGGGTGGACCGGTTGGGAAAGTCGTGGCACTACCCGTACACTGGTCCGCCGTGGGGCTCGTGACCCCTGCCCGGCCGAATGTGGCGGGGTGGGGCGATCGTCGCCGCACAGGGGTGTAGCTCAATTGGCAGAGCAGCGGTCTCCAAAACCGCAGGCTGCAGGTTCAAGTCCTGTCACCCCTGCGCCTCAGGCCTGACCGTTCCCGTGGGTCGCGCCGCCGTCCGGCGGCGTCCGGCCCGTGGTGGTGGCATCGACGGGGTGGTTCCGAGGCAACTCGGGCCCTCCGGTTCGATCCGCCGGCCGCGGCCCGTCGCGGGACGGTCGGGCCGGCCGGCGTGACCAGGCGCCGCGCACGCTGCGACGGCGTGCGAACCGACATCCCGCGACGGAGGGCGAAGTGGCCGACAACAAGCGGCGCGGCGAGGACGCCGACGACGAGCGTCTGGACGACGAGTTCGACGCCGCCGGCGACGACGCCGAGGACGCCGAGGAGCCGGTCTCCCGGGGCGGTACCGCGACCCGGTCGCGGGCCCGGGCGGAGTCGGCCGACCGGCCGAAGACCCGCACCGAGACCGAGAAGGTCGGGCTGTTCGGGCGCATCGCCCGATTCATCCGCGAGATCGTGGCCGAACTGCGTAAGGTCATCTGGCCAACTCGCAAGGAGCTGCTGACCTACACCGCCGTGGTGGTGGTATTCGTTACGGTGGTTACCGCCCTCGTCGTCGGCTTCGACTACGTGTTTGCCAAGGGCGTGCTGTGGGTCTTCGGCAACCCCAGCTGACCGGCGAGACCTGCCGATAGTGACGGAAGTGAGCGAGCGTGCCTGAGTACGACGAGACCGCCGGACCCGCGGACGAGCAGTCCACGGTCGCGACGGCGGCTGGTGACGAGTCGATCGGGGCCGCCAGCGAGCCGGAGCTCCCCACCAGCGGGGCCGCCGAGGAGGAGGAGTTCGACCCGGTCGCCGAGCTGCGCCAGAAGCTGCGCTACGCGCCGGGCGACTGGTACGTGGTGCACTCGTACGCCGGCTACGAGAACAAGGTCAAGACCAACCTCGAGACCCGGATCACGTCCCTCGACATGGAGGACTACATCTACCAGGTCGAGGTCCCGACCCGGGAAGAGGTCGAGGTCAAGAACGGCAAGCGGTCGCAGGTCCAGGCCAAGGTCTTCCCGGGCTACATCCTGGTCCGCATGGAGCTGACCGCGGAGTCCTACTCCTGCGTACGCAACACGCCGGGCGTGACCGGGTTCGTGGGCGCCACCGACCGGGCCGACCGCCCGGCGCCGCTGAGCCTCGACGAGGTGCTCAAGTGGCTGGCGCCAACCGTCGAGGCCGAGCAGAAGAAGGCCAAGCCCGAGGTCAAGGTCCTCGACTTCGAGGTCGGCGACTCGGTCACCGTCACCGACGGGGCCTTCGCGTCCCTCCCGGCGACGATCAGCGAGATCAACGCGGACCAGCAGAAGCTCAAGGTGCTGGTGTCGATCTTCGGCCGGGAGACGCCGGTCGAGCTGAACTTCAACCAGGTCGCCAAGATCTGACATCCGGTACGCCGGCGGCGGGTGCCAGCCCACCGCCGGCGTACGCGTTTCCGCCCCCGGCCGGACCTCGGCGGACGGGATGGTGGAGCGCTGCGCTACCCTAGGACGTCGCCGTCTTCGCGGCGCGCTGACCGTGCGCGTCCACTGCCGGTGCGAATCCCCGATCCAAGTCCCAGGAAGAGACATGCCTCCGAAGAAGAAGCTCGTCAAGACGTTCACGCTTCAGCTGCCGGCGGGCCAGGCCACCCCGGCGCCGCCGGTCGGCCCCGCGCTCGGCCAGCACGGCGTGAACATCATGGAGTTCTGCAAGTCCTACAACGCGCAGACCGAGTCGCAGCGGGGCGACATCGTCCCCGCCGAGATCAGCGTCTACGAGGACCGCACGTTCACCTTCGTGCTGAAGACCCCGCCCGCCGCCCGGCTGCTGATCAAGGCCGCCGGCGTGCAGAAGGGCTCGGGCGTCCCGCACAAGGAGAAGGTCGGCCAGGTCACCCGCGCCCAGGTGCGGGAGATCGCCGAGAAGAAGATGTCGGACCTCAACGCCAACGACCTCGACCAGGCCGAGAAGATCATCGCCGGCACCGCCCGGTCGATGGGCCTGAACGTCGTCGACTGATCTGTCGGCCCACCAGCCGATCCCGTTCGTGGGAGGGCACGCGAGCGTTGCGGCCCGCCATCAACCACAGGAGTTACCACAGATGCAGCGCAGCAAGAACTACCGCAAGGCCGCCGATGTCATCGACCGGTCGAAGCTCTACACCCCGGCCGAGGCCGTGAAGCTGGCCAAGGAGACCACCTCCCTCAAGTTCGACGCCACGGTCGAGGTCGCGATGCGCCTCGGCGTCGACCCCCGCAAGGCGGACCAGATGGTCCGCGGCACGGTCAACCTGCCGCACGGCACCGGTAAGACCGCCCGCGTGATCGTGTTCGCCGCCGGCGCGAAGGCCGAGGAGGCCGCCGCCGCCGGTGCGGACGAGGTGGGCACCGACGAGCTGGTCGCCCGGATCCAGGGCGGTTGGCTCGACTTCGACGCGGCGATCGCCACGCCGGACCAGATGGCCAAGATCGGCCGGATCGCGCGGATCCTGGGCCCGCGCGGTCTCATGCCGAACCCGAAGACCGGCACGGTGACCATGGACGTCACCAAGGCCGTCTCGGACATCAAGGGCGGTAAGATCACCTTCCGGGTGGACAAGCACTCCAACCTGCACCTGATCATCGGCAAGGCCTCGTTCTCCGAGGCCCAGCTGGTCGACAACTACGCGGCGGTCCTCGACGAGGTCCTCCGGGCCAAGCCGTCGGCCGCCAAGGGCAAGTACCTGAAGAAGGTCACCCTCACCACCACGATGGGCCCGGGCGTCCCGGTCGACCCGAACGTGGTGAAGAACCTGCAGGAGACCTCGGCCGAGGGCTGAGCACGACTGCGCCGACGGGGCCCCGCCACGGTGTGGCGGGGCCCCGTCGTCTGTCTTCCGGTCCCGGGTGAGCGGGCGCACTCCGGGGCGATTTGGTGGTTACGGCGGGTGTCGCGTAACCTTGGCGCGAAGTTCCACCCAGAGACCGCTGGTCACCGTGCTCTGGCACGGTCGAAGGTCCCGCGACGACGGGCGACCCGCGCAGGGCGGTAAGCGAAAATCGGCTCTTCCTGTGGTCCGCCGACCATGGTGATCGTGCCGGCCCTCGCCCCGTGCGCCCTGCGCCGGGGCTTTTCTCGTTGCCGCGGATTCCTCCGCCCCGTCGACGGCTCACGGCCGACGACGGTGACCAGCCTGGAGCAACGAGAGAGGAGGGACATGGCGGACAAGCCGATCCGGGCCGACAAGGCCACGGCCGTCGCCGAGCTGACCGAGAGCTTCCGCAACGCGGGCGCGACCGTGCTGACCGAGTACCGCGGTCTGACGGTCTCCCAGCTCACCCAGCTGCGGCGCTCGCTCGGCAAGGAGACCAGCTACACGGTCGCCAAGAACACGCTGGCCAAGCGTGCTGCGGCGGACGCGGGCATCTCCGGCCTCGACGAGCTGTTCACCGGTCCTACCGCGCTGACTTTCGTTTCGGGCGACGTCGTCGAGGCGGCGAAGGGGCTTCGCGACTTCGCGAAGGCCAACCCGAAGCTCGTCATCAAGGGCGGCGTCTTCGAGGGCAAGGCCATCTCTGCGGCCGAGGTCACGAAGCTCGCCGACCTGGAGTCCCGCGAGGTGCTGCTGGCCAAGCTGGCCGGCGCCATGAAGGGCAACCTGAGCAAGGCCGCGGCCCTGTTCCAGGCTCCGCTCGCCAAGACCGCCCGCCTGGCGGCCGCCCTGCAGGACAAGCGCGAGAAGGAGGGCGCCGAGGCGGCCTGAGGCCCTCCCGGCGCACCACGTTCTTAGTCACCATTTGAGAAAGGACGCCAGACATGGCGAAGCTCAGCACCGAAGAGCTGCTCGACGCGTTCAAGGAGATGACGCTGATCGAGCTCTCCGAGTTCGTGAAGCAGTTCGAGGAGACCTTCGAGGTCACCGCCGCCGCCCCGGTCGCCCTGGCCGCGGGTGCCCCGGCCGCCGCCGCCGCCGAGGCCGAGCCGGAGAAGGACGAGTTCGACGTCGTCCTCGACGCCGACGGTGGCAAGAAGATCCAGGTCATCAAGGTCGTGCGTGAGCTGACCGGCCTGGGCCTGAAGGAGGCCAAGGACCTGGTCGAGGCCGCGCCGAAGCCGGTCCTGGAGAAGGTCAACAAGGAGACCGCCGAGAAGGCCAAGGCGAAGCTCGAGGGCGAGGGTGCCAAGGTCACCCTCAAGTGACCTGAGGTACGACCTGGCGCGCGTCCGGCTCACGTGAGCCGGGGCACACCGCGTCACGGCGGGCGGCGATCCGGGAAGCGGATCGCCGCCCGCCGCGTTGGTGGCACCGGCGGCAGCGCACGTGACCTGGGCGGTCGGCGTCCGGTGTGGCGGGCCGCCGGGGCGCCGGGCGGTGACCCGGTGGTGGGAAAGGCACGGCGAGCCGGACGCGAGCCCTTGACGCGGCCCGTGCCCGACAGGCACGCTGACACCAGCAAGACCTTCCGCGCTTGCAACGGCCACCACTTGGGTAATGGCAGCGGCGAAGCCGTCATCTGCAACACCTGAGTGGCCCGGCGGGAACGTCGCGTTCCGAGCGGCCCGGTGCGACCCGTACGAGGGGTCCCGAGGCACGTTCCGCGACGACCTGCGGGGTGGGCTGGACAGCGGTTAGCCTCTCGGCTACACTGCTAGTTTGCGCTGCCTTCCGACTTGACCCCTGCTCGGAAATGTCCGTTTGTGGATATTTCTGGTGGGGTCATTGGAGTGCACGCGTACCAGCCGTTCTGCAGCACCGGTCCTCGGAAGGACGCATCTTGGCAGCTTCCCGCCCTGCGAAGACCAGTCGTACGTCGAGCGCTTTCGCTCCCCGCCGAGTTTCCTTCGGCCGGATCACCGAACACCTCGAGGTCCCCAACCTCCTCGCCATCCAGACCGAGTCCTTCGACTGGCTGGTCGGCAACGAGGCGTGGCAGGGCCGGTCGGCCGACGACCCGCACGCACGCTCGGGTCTCGCGGAGATCCTCGAGGAGATCAGTCCCATTGAGGACTTCTCCGGCACCATGTCGCTCTCCTTCTCGGCTCCGCGCTTCGACGAGGTCAAGGCCTCGATCGAGGAGTGCAAGGAGAAGGACCTCACCTATTGCGCCCCGCTCTTCGTGACCGCGGAGTTCACCAACAACACCACCGGCGAGATCAAGAGCCAGACGGTGTTCATGGGTGACTTCCCGATGATGACGCCGAAGGGCACCTTCATCATCAACGGCACCGAGCGGGTCGTCGTCAGCCAGCTCGTCCGGTCCCCGGGCGTGTACTTCGACAAGCAGCCGGACAAGACCTCCGACCGCGACCTCTCCAGTGTCAAGGTCATCCCGAGCCGGGGTGCCTGGCTGGAGTTCGACATCGACAAGCGCGACACGGTCGGCGTCCGCATCGACCGCAAGCGCCGGCAGGCCGTCACGGTGCTGCTCAAGGCCATCGGATGGTCGGCCGAGCAGATCCGCGAGAAGTTCGGCTGGTCCGAGCTGATGATGACCACGCTCGAGAAGGACCACATCGCCGGCCAGGACGAGGCGCTGCTCGACATCTACCGGAAGCTCCGCCCTGGCGAGCCGCCGACCCGTGAGAACGCCCAGACCCTGCTCGACAACCTCTTCTTCAACCCGAAGCGGTACGACGTCGCCAAGGTCGGGCGCTACAAGTTCAACAAGAAGCTCGAGGTGGACGTGCCGATCACCACGGGCACGCTCACCGAGGACGACATCGTCGCCACCGTGGAGTACCTCTGCCGGCTGCACGCCGGTGAGGAGGGCTACGAGGCCGACGACATCGACCACTTCGGCAACCGACGCCTGCGTACCGTGGGCGAGCTGATCCAGAACCAGGTCCGGGTCGGCCTGTCCCGGATGGAGCGCGTCGTCCGTGAGCGGATGACCACCCAGGACGTCGAGGCGATCACGCCGCAGACCCTGATCAACATCCGTCCGGTGGTGGCGGCGATCAAGGAGTTCTTCGGCACGTCGCAGCTGTCCCAGTTCATGGACCAGACCAACCCGCTGGCGGGCCTGACCCACCGGCGCCGGCTGAGCGCGCTCGGCCCGGGTGGTCTGTCCCGGGAGCGGGCCGGCTTCGAGGTCCGTGACGTGCACCCGTCCCACTACGGCCGGATGTGCCCGATCGAGACGCCGGAAGGCCCGAACATCGGTCTGATCGGCGCGCTGTCCACCTTCGCCCGGGTCAACCCGTTCGGCTTCATCGAGACGCCGTACCGGAAGGTCGTCGACGGTCGGGTCACCGACCAGATCGACTACCTGACCGCGGACGAGGAGGACCGCTTCGTCAAGGCGCAGGCCAACGCGCCGCTGAAGGCGGACGGCACGTTCGCCGAGGACCGCGTCCTCGTCCGCCGTAAGGGCGGCGAGACCGAGGACGTCCCGCCGGCGGCCGTGGACTACATGGACGTATCGCCGCGGCAGATGACCTCGGTCGCGACGGCGATGATCCCGTTCCTCGAGCACGACGACGCCAACCGCGCGCTCATGGGCGCGAACATGCAGCGCCAGGCCGTGCCGCTGGTCAAGGCCGAGGCGCCGCTGGTCGGCACCGGCATGGAGTACCGGGCCGCGGTCGACGCCGGTGACGTCGTGGTCGCCGAGGTCGGCGGTGTCATCGAGGACCTGTGCGCCGACTACATCACCGTCCACCAGGACGACGGCCACCGCCGGACGTACCTGCTGCACAAGTTCCGCCGCTCCAACGCCGGCTCCTGCGTCAACCAGAAGCCGGTCGTCTTCGAGGGTGACCGGGTCGAGGCCGGCCAGGTCATCGCCGACGGTCCCTGCACCGACGACGGCGAGATGGCGCTCGGGCGCAACCTGCTCGTGGCGTTCATGACCTGGGAGGGCCACAACTACGAGGACGCGATCATCCTGTCGCAGCGCCTCGTGCAGCAGGACGTGCTCACGTCGATCCACATCGAGGAGCACGAGGTCGACGCGCGGGACACCAAGCTCGGCCCGGAGGAGATCACCCGCGACATCCCGAACGTCAGCGAGGAAATGCTCGCCGACCTCGACGAGCGCGGCATCATCCGGATCGGCGCCGAGGTCGTCCCCGGCGACATCCTGGTCGGCAAGGTCACGCCCAAGGGTGAGACCGAGCTGACCCCGGAGGAGCGGCTGCTCCGCGCGATCTTCGGCGAGAAGGCGCGCGAGGTCCGGGACACCTCTCTGAAGGTGCCGCACGGCGAGACCGGCACGGTCATCGGCGTCCGGACGTTCTCCCGCGAGGACGGCGACGAGCTGCCGCCGGGTGTCAACGAGCTGGTCCGGGTCTACGTCGCCCAGAAGCGGAAGATCCAGGACGGTGACAAGCTCGCCGGCCGCCACGGCAACAAGGGCGTCATCTCCAAGATCCTGCCCGTCGAGGACATGCCGTTCCTCGAGGACGGCACGCCGGTCGACATCGTGCTGAACCCGCTCGGCGTTCCCTCCCGGATGAACATCGGCCAGGTGCTGGAGACGCACCTCGGCTGGGTGGCCAAGACCGGGTGGAAGGTCGACGGCGAGGACGCCGACTGGAAGCGTCAGCTCCAGGCGATCGGCGCGGACGAGTCCGAGCCGGACACCAACGTGGCCACTCCGGTCTTCGACGGTGCCCGCGAGGAGGAGATCTCCGGTCTGCTCTCGTCGACGCTGCCCAACCGGGACGGCAAGCAGCTGATCGGCTCGTCCGGTAAGGCGCAGCTGTTCGACGGTCGCTCCGGCGAGCCGCTGCCGGACCCGATCGCGGTCGGCTACATCTACATCCTGAAGCTCAACCACCTGGTCGACGACAAGATCCACGCCCGGTCGACCGGCCCGTACTCGATGATCACGCAGCAGCCGCTGGGTGGTAAGGCGCAGTTCGGTGGTCAGCGCTTCGGTGAGATGGAGTGCTGGGCGATGCAGGCGTACGGCGCCGCGTACGCCCTGCAGGAGCTGCTGACGATCAAGTCCGACGACGTCCTGGGCCGGGTGAAGGTCTACGAGGCGATCGTCAAGGGCGAGAACATCCCCGAGCCGGGCATCCCGGAGTCGTTCAAGGTGCTGCTCAAGGAGCTGCAGTCGCTGTGCCTCAACGTCGAGGTGCTCTCCAGCGACGGTGTGGCCCTGGAGATGCGCGAGACCGACGACGAGGTGTTCCGGGCTGCGGAGGAGCTGGGCATCGACCTGTCCCGGCGCGAGCCGAGCTCGGTCGAAGAGGTCTGAGGTGAGCGGTCGGGAGCCGGCTCGCCGCCGGCTCCCGACCCCACCCACTAGCTAAGCAGTACAGACGACGACATAGGGGACATAGTGCTCGACGTCAACTTCTTCGACGAGCTGCGCATCGGCCTCGCCACCGCTGACGACATCCGTCAGTGGTCCCACGGCGAGGTCAAGAAGCCTGAGACGATCAACTACCGCACCCTGAAGCCGGAGAAGGACGGGCTCTTCTGCGAGAAGATCTTCGGTCCTCAGCGGGACTGGGAGTGCTACTGCGGTAAGTACAAGCGGGTCCGCTTCAAGGGCATCATCTGCGAGCGCTGCGGCGTCGAGGTGACCCGGTCCAAGGTCCGTCGTGAGCGGATGGGGCACATCGAGCTGGCCGCTCCGGTGACCCACATCTGGTACTTCAAGGGCGTGCCGAGCCGGCTGGGCTACCTGCTGGACCTCGCCCCGAAGGACCTCGAGAAGATCATCTACTTCGCCTCGTACGTCGTGACGAGCGTGGACGCCGAGGCGCGTCACCGTGACCTCTCGACGATCGAGAACGAGATCCTGGCCGAGAAGCGGCAGGCCGAGAACAGCCGCGACTCGGAGATCGAGAAGCGGGCCGCCAAGCTCGAGGCCGACCTGGCCGAGCTGGAGGCCGAGGGTGCCAAGGCGGACGTCCGGCGCAAGGTCAAGGAGGGCGGAGAGCGCGAGATGCGCCAGATCCGCGACCGGGCCCAGCGCGAGATCGACCGCCTGGACGAGGTGCTGGACACCTTCCGCAAGCTGGAGCCGAAGCAGCTGGTCACCGACGAGCTGCTCTACCGGGAGCTGCGCGACCGGTTCGGTGAGTACTTCACCGGCGGCATGGGCGCCGAGGCCATCAAGGCGCTCGTCCAGAACATGGACCTCGACGCCGAGGCGGAGAGCCTGCGGGAGACCATCCGCACCGGCAAGGGGCAGCGGAAGATCCGGGCGCTCAAGCGGCTCAAGGTCGTCGCGGCATTCCTGAACACCCGCAACTCGCCGCTCGGCATGGTGCTGGACTGCGTCCCGGTCATCCCGCCGGACCTGCGGCCGATGGTGCAGCTCGACGGTGGCCGCTTCGCGACCTCCGACCTGAACGACCTGTACCGCCGTGTCATCAACCGGAACAACCGCCTCAAGCGGCTGATCGACCTCGGTGCGCCCGAGATCATCGTCAACAACGAGAAGCGGATGCTCCAGGAGGCCGTCGACGCGCTGTTCGACAACGGCCGCCGTGGCCGGCCGGTGACCGGCCCGGGCAACCGTCCGCTCAAGTCGCTGTCCGACATGCTCAAGGGCAAGCAGGGCCGGTTCCGCCAGAACCTGCTGGGCAAGCGCGTCGACTACTCCGGCCGTTCGGTCATCGTGGTCGGCCCGAAGCTCAAGCTGCACCAGTGCGGCCTGCCCAAGCAGATGGCGCTGGAGCTGTTCAAGCCGTTCGTGATGAAGCGGCTGGTCGACCTCAACCACGCGCAGAACATCAAGTCCGCCAAGCGGATGGTCGAGCGGCAGCGGCCGGTCGTGTGGGACGTGCTGGAAGAGGTCATCGGCGAGCACCCGGTGCTGCTCAACCGGGCGCCGACCCTGCACCGGCTGGGTATCCAGGCCTTCGAGCCGCAGCTGGTCGAGGGCAAGGCCATCCAGATCCACCCGCTGGTCTGCACCGCGTTCAACGCCGACTTCGACGGTGACCAGATGGCGGTCCACGTGCCGCTGTCCGCCGAGGCCCAGGCCGAGGCGCGGATCCTGATGCTCTCGTCGAACAACATCCTCAAGCCGGCCGACGGCAAGCCGGTGACCATGCCCACCCAGGACATGATCATCGGTCTCTACCACCTCACCCACCTCACCGCCGGTGAGCGTGGCGAGGGCCGGGCGTTCAGCTCGGACGCCGAGGCGCGGATGGCGTTCGACAACGGCGAGCTGCACCTGCAGGCTCCGGTGAAGATCCGGCTGCGCGGGCTCGTCGGCGTCGACAACGGCCCCGGCGTCGAGGCGTGGACCGCTCCCGAGGGCTGGGTCGAGGGTGACGCGGTCACCGTGGAGACCACGCTCGGCCGGGTCCTGTTCAACGAGACGCTGCCCCCGGGCTACCGCTTCGTGAACTACGAGATCCGCAAGGGCCAGCTCTCCGCGATCGTCAACGACCTCGCCGAGCGCTTCCCGAAGGTGGCCCTCGCGGCCACCCTGGACGGGCTCAAGGAGGCCGGTTTCCACTGGGCCACCTGGTCCGGCGTGACGATCGGCATGGAGGACGTCATCGCTCCGCCGCGCAAGCGGGAGATCCTGGAGCGGTACGAGAAGGAAGCCGACCGGATCGACAAGCAGTACCAGCGTGGTCTGATGACGGCCGAGGAGCGCCGTGGCGAGCTCATCGAGATCTGGACCAAGGCGACCAACGAGGTCGCCAAGGAGATGGACACCGCGCTGCCGCAGGAGAACCCACTGTGGAAGATGATCAACTCGGGTGCCCGCGGTAACCTGCTCCAGCTCCGGCAGATCGCGGCGATCCGTGGTCTGGTGGCCAACCCGAAGGGCGAGATCATCCCGCGGCCCATCAAGGCCAGCTACCGGGAGGGTCTGTCCGTGCTGGAGTACTTCATCTCCACGCACGGTGCCCGGAAGGGTCTCGCGGACACGGCGCTGCGTACCGCCGACTCGGGTTACCTGACCCGCCGTCTGGTGGACGTCTCGCAGGACGTCATCATCCGCGAGGAGGACTGCGGCACCGACCGCGCCATCCCGATGCAGATCGGGCAGCGGCGGGACGGCCAGCTGATCGTGCACGAGCACGCCGAGACCAGCGTGCACGCCCGTACCCTGGCCGACGACATCAAGGGGCCGGACGGCACCGTCGTCGCCGAGCGGGGCGCGGACATCAACTCGATCCTGGTCGACAAGATCGTCGCCGCCGGGGTGGAGACCGTCCGGGTGCGCAGCGTGCTCACCTGCGAGTCGAAGCTGGGCGTCTGCGGTGCCTGCTACGGCCGCTCGCTGCCGACCGGCAAGACGGTGGACGTCGGCGAGGCGGTCGGCATCATCGCCGCCCAGTCGATCGGTGAGCCCGGTACGCAGCTGACCATGCGTACCTTCCACACCGGTGGTGTCGCCGGTGAGGACATCACCCAGGGTCTGCCGCGTGTCCAGGAGATCTTCGAGGCCCGCGTGCCCAAGGGCAAGGCGCCCATCGCCGACACCCCGGGTCGCGTCCGCATCGAGGACGGCGAGCGGTCGCGGAAGATCATCGTGGTGCCGGACGACGGCAGCGACGAGATCGTCTACGACAAGATCTCGAAGCGGGTCCGGCTCCTGACCAATGACGGCGACCACGTCGAGGTCGGCGAGAAGCTCACCGTGGGTACGGTCGACCCGCACGAGCTGCTGCGCATCCTCGGCCCGCGCGCGGTCCAGGTCCACCTGACCCAGGAGGTTCAGGAGGTCTACCGCTCGCAGGGTGTGCTCATCCACGACAAGCACATCGAGATCATCATCCGCCAGATGCTCAAGCGGGTGACGGTCATCGACTCCGGCTCGACCGAGTTCCTGCCGGGCGTGCTGGTCGACCGGGCGCTGTTCGAGTCGGAGAACCGCCGGCTCGTGTCCGAGGGCGGCGAGCCCGCCGCCGGTCGCCCGGTGCTGATGGGTATCACCAAGGCCTCGCTGGCCACGGACTCTTGGCTGTCGGCGGCCTCCTTCCAGGAGACCACCCGGGTGCTGACGGACGCGGCGATCCACGCCCGCAGCGACTCGCTGATCGGCCTCAAGGAGAACGTGATCATCGGTAAGCTCATCCCGGCCGGTACGGGCATCAGCAAGTACCGCAACGTCCGGGTCGAGCCGACCGAGGAGGCGAAGGCCAAGGTCTACTCGATGACCGGCTACCCGGAGACCGACTACGGCTTCGGGCCGGCCAGTGGCCAGGCGGTCCCGCTGGACGACTTCGACTTCGGGTCGTACCGCTAAGGAACGCACGCACGAGGCCCCCGGCATCCGCCGGGGGCCTCGTCGCGTCTCCGGAGACCGCCGGTGCGGCCCGAGGGGGCGCGGGCATGCCGGAGAGTCCGCCGCGCAAGGTCGACACCGACGTGATCGAGGCATGATGGAGGGCATGACCACCGCTCCCGGGCCCGCGCCGGTCGCTCCGCTCGCGGGGCCGCCACGGCATCCGCTCGACCCGGATCCGACCCGGGCCACGAAGGCGCGGGCGGTTTTCGCGCTGGGCCTGATCGGTGCGCTGACCGGCCTGTTCATCGGGGGAGTGGTGCCGGCGACGGTGGCCCTCCACCTCGCGCGGCAGGCGCGCCGTGAGGCGTACGCCTCGGGGGGTTTCCTCACCGGCGCGGCCTGGCTGCGGCGGGGGGAGCACCTGGCCTGGACGGGCCTGGTGCTCGTCGCGGTCGCCGTGTTCGCCGCGGTGGTGGTCGGCGTGATCCGGCTCGCCGAGGCGCCCTACGGGCAGGATTTCGCGCCGAACGTGAACTGACCGGCCGAGGGAACCGCCCGCGCCGGGCGTCGCCGACTCGCCCGACGGCGGTAGCCTGGCCGGTGTCCGTCGCCCGTGCGTGGACGCCGACTCCCGACAGGAGGACCTGTGACCGACCCGGCGCGCCCGCAGGGCACCGACCCGACGACGCCCGGTTGGCCGGCCGCCCCCTCCGCGTCGGACGGGTGGGCGCGCCCGCACGGTTCACCGGCGTCTCCGGCACCGACCTCCGACCCCTGGTCCCGACCCGCGGCCGGCGGCTCCGCAAGCCCGAGCGCCACGCCGGCCAGCCCGGTCGCCACGCCAGGCAGCCCGGCCGCGACGCCGGCCAGCCCCGCCGCGACACTAGGCAGCCCCGCCGCGACGCCAGGCAGCCCGGCCGCCGCGCCCGAGGGCGTCCCGAGTCTGCGGTCGGCGTACCCGCTGCCCGCGCCCGACCCGTGGGCCCGGCCCCCGGCCGGCGACCCGAGCGGCCGGACCGCCGCGACGGGCACTCCGCCCGGCCCCCCTTCGGGGTACGCGATGGCGGCGTCCGACCCGTGGGCGCGCCCGCCGGCCGGCTCCGCCGATCCGTCCGGCCCACCCGCCACGCCCGCCAGTCCACCGGCGTCACCGGCCTCGCAAGGCGGTCCGGCCGGCTCGCCCGCCGGGTCGCCGTCGGGTCCGTCATCTGGTCCGGCGAGCCCGCCCGCCGGTCCACCCGGCTCGCCCGCCGGTTCACCCGCCTCACCGGGGTCACCCACCTCACCCGCCGCTCCACCCGCGTCACCGGCCTTCCCGGCCGTCTCGCCGGCCTCACCCGCCACGCCCGTCGGCCCGGCCGCTGGACCGACGAGTCCGCCGGCCGGGACTCCGACAGCTGCCGGGACGGTCTCCGGAGCGGGGTGGGGCGTCCCCACGGGGCCGGGCGGCACGCCGCCGACGACCGCGCCCGGATGGGGGTCGCTGCCCGCCGCGCCGCCGCCCCCGCCGCGGGACGCGATGGGGCGCCCGCGAAGGGTGGACCCGGTGCCCGGCACACCCTTCGCTGTGGTGCACCTCGACGTGCCTCCGGTCACCTCCGGCCTGGCGGTGGGTTCGCTGGTGGCCGGTATCGTCTCGATCCTGGTCTCGCTGCTGGTGATCTGCTTCGGGGCGGTGGGGCAGGACTGGGACGGCGTCTGGGCCGCCGGCGCCTTCACCGTGCTCGGCGTCCTGGCCGGGGCGGGCGCCATCGGTGCCGGTCTGCTCGGGCTGCGGCAGATCCGTCGGCCCGCGGCGCCGCCGGCGGTCCGGTTCACGGGGCGCGGCCTGGCCATCTCGGGCGTCAGCTGCGGCGGCGCCGGGCTGCTGCTGAGCCTGCTCGGGCTGGGGCTGGCGTTGCTGGTGTCGCTGGCGTGACCAACGGGGCGACGGCCGGGCGGGAGCCCGAGGGAACCCCGGGGCCGAGGGGCCACTTCCCGGTGCAGCCGGTACACTTGTGTCCGTAGGTGCCCATCGCGGGCGCGCAGGCAGCACGGTTCCGATCGGCGGGCGCTGAGACGCTCCGCCGGACGCCCCGTTTTGACCGGCGCGGTTGTGGTAGGTACTCTTTCCCCTTGTGCCCGGGCCAGCCCGGGCAACTCGTGCGTGCGCTGGATCCGGTCAGCCGGTGGTCCTGCGGCAGCGCGACGAAGCCAGAAGATCCGGCGCACGGCCTGCCGCGTGCCGGTGACACACCCCCCGGGTTCCGCGCGAGCGACGATCCGGGAACCGTGAGCCGGGCGACACGCCCGACCGCGGGTGCTGGGACCCCGTCAGGTGGCCCTGGTTGGAATGTAGGAGAGCCGTCCATCAGGCCGGCTAGAGCAGACGGCGCGGTCGCCTCGCAGCGGCCGAAGGGAGCGGAGAAACCCGGTGCCCACCATTCAGCAGCTGGTCCGAAAGGGCCGCCAGGCCAAGACGACCAAGACCAAGACCCCGGCGCTCAAGGGGTCTCCCCAGCGGCGCGGCGTGCGGCGTGCGGTACAAGATCGTTCGCGGCTCGCTGGACACCCAGGGTGTCCGCAACCGCAAGCAGGCGCGCAGCCGCTACGGCGCGAAGAAGGAGAAGAGCTGACATGCCGCGTAAGGGACCCGCTCCGCGGCGGCCGCTGGTCGCTGACCCGGTGTACAACTCGCCGCTGGTCACCCAGCTGGTGAACAAGATCCTGCTGCGCGGCAAGCGTCAGCTCGCCGAGAGCATCGTGTACGCGGCCCTCGAGGGCTGCCGCGAGAAGTCCGGCACCGACCCGGTCGTCACCCTGAAGCGGGCGATGGACAACGTCAAGCCGACCCTCGAGGTGCGCAGCCGCCGTGTCGGTGGCGCCACCTACCAGGTGCCGGTCGAGGTGCGCCCGGCCCGCGCGACCACCCTCGGTCTGCGCTGGCTGGTCACCTACTCCCGCGCGCGGCGCGAGAAGACCATGGTCGAGCGGCTGATGAACGAGCTGCTGGACGCGAGCAACGGCCTCGGTGCCGCCGTCAAGCGCCGCGAGGACACCCACAAGATGGCCGAGTCCAACAAGGCCTTCGCGCACTACCGCTGGTAACACCCTGGTTCCGGCGCCCACGAGGCGCCGGAACCGCCAGTTGTGTCGAGACGACGATAAGTAGGGATTGAAGTGGCCGCCGCAGACGCGCTCGCCAACGTACGCAACATCGGCATCATGGCGCACATCGATGCCGGTAAGACCACTACCACCGAGCGGATCCTGTTCTACACCGGCATCACCTACAAGATCGGTGAGGTCCACGAGGGCGCTGCCGTCATGGACTGGATGGAGCAGGAGCAGGAGCGCGGTATCACCATCACTTCCGCCGCCACGAAGTGCGAGTGGAAGGGCCACACGATCCAGATCATCGACACGCCCGGCCACGTCGACTTCACGGTCGAGGTCGAGCGGTCGCTGCGTGTTCTGGACGGTGCGGTCGCGGTCTACGACGGTGTCGCCGGCGTGGAGCCGCAGACGGAGAACGTCTGGCGTCAGGCCGACAAGTACAACGTCCCCCGGATGTGCTTCGTCAACAAGCTCGACCGGACCGGTGCCGACTTCTTCCGCTGCGTGCAGATGATGATCGACCGGCTCAACGCCACGCCGCTCGTGCTGCAGATCCCGATCGGGACCGAGGGTGACCACATCGGTGTCATCGACCTGATCGGCATGCGCGCCCTCACCTGGCGCGGGGAGACCCAGAAGGGTGAGGACTACGCGATCGAGGAGATCCCGGCCGACCTGGCCGACTCCGCGGCCGAGTGGCGCGAGAAGCTGATGGAGACCCTGGCCGACGTCGACGACTCGGTGATGGAGAAGTACCTGGAGGGCGAGGAGATCTCCGTCGAGGAGATCAAGGCCGCCATCCGTCGGGCCACCATCACCGGCAAGGCCAACCCGGTCCTCTGCGGCTCCGCGTTCAAGAACAAGGGCGTCCAGCCGATGCTCGACGCCGTGGTCGACTTCCTGCCGTCGCCGCTGGACATCCCGGCGATCGAGGGCACCGCGACCGACGGCGAGACTTCGCTGCAGCGGAAGCCGTCCACCTCGGAGCCGTTCTCCGGCCTGGCCTTCAAGATCCAGACCGACAAGCACCTCGGTAAGCTCACCTACGTCCGGGTCTACTCCGGCGTGGTCGAGTCCGGGTCCCAGGTGGTCAACTCCACCAAGGACCGCAAGGAGCGGATCGGCAAGATCTACCAGATGCACGCCAACAAGCGGGAAGAGCGCAGCTCGGCCAAGGCTGGCGACATCATCGCGGTGCAGGGTCTCAAGCAGACCACCACCGGTGACACGCTCTGCGACCCGGCGAACCCGGTCATCCTGGAGTCGATGACCTTCCCGGAGCCGGTCATCGAGGTCGCGATCGAGCCGAAGACCAAGGCCGACCAGGAGAAGCTCAGCACCGCCATCCAGCGGCTGGCCGAGGAGGACCCGACCTTCCGCGTCAAGCTGGACGAGGAGACCGGCCAGACGGTCATCTCCGGCATGGGCGAGCTGCACCTGGACATCCTGGTGGACCGGATGCGCCGCGAGTTCAACGTCGAGGCGAACATCGGCAAGCCGCAGGTGGCGTACCGCGAGACCATCCGCCGCAAGGTGGAGAAGATCGAGTACACCCACAAGAAGCAGACCGGTGGTTCCGGCCAGTACGCCCGGGTGATCATCAGCCTGGAGCCGCTGCCGCTGGGCAACGACGCCCCGACCTACGAGTTCGCGAACGCCGTCACCGGTGGCCGTATCCCCCGGGAGTTCATCCCGTCGGTGGACGCGGGCGCGCAGGACGCCATGCAGTACGGCATTCTCGCCGGCTTCCCGCTGGTAGGTGTCAAGCTGACGCTGCTGGACGGTCAGTATCACGAGGTCGACTCGTCCGAGATGGCGTTCAAGATCGCCGGCTCGATGGTGCTGAAGGAGGCGGCCCGCAAGGCCGACCCGGCGCTGCTCGAGCCGATGATGGCCGTTGAGGTCACCACTCCGGAGGAGAACATGGGTGACGTCATCGGCGACCTCAACTCCCGCCGCGGCATCATCCAGGCGATGGAGGAGCGCGGCGGTGCCCGCGTCGTCCGCGCCCTGGTGCCGTTGTCGGAGATGTTCGGCTACGTCGGCGACCTGCGGTCGAAGACCCAGGGCCGGGCTAGCTACAGCATGCAGTTCGACTCCTACGCCGAGGTTCCGGCCTCGGTGGCCAAGGAGATCATCGCCAAGGCGACTGGTGAGTGACGCTCGCCTGAGCTGATCCGATGAGTCGGGTGTGGTCGCGGGAGGGCCGTTCTCCCGCCCGCGGCCACCTCGGTCGGGTTGTGTGAATCCGGGCCTGTAGGCTTCATCGCCGCAGAACCCACAAAAGGCTCTCCGGCCGTCAGGTCGGAAAGGCTGTCGACAGAGTCCTAAGCGCCGACCGGCGCGCCGGGGCGAACGAACCAAGAAAGTCCACAGGAGGACACCAGTGGCGAAGGCGAAGTTCGAGCGGACTAAGCCGCACGTCAACATCGGCACCATTGGTCACATCGACCACGGTAAGACGACGCTGACGGCGGCCATCACCAAGGTCCTGCACGACCAGTTCCCGGACCTGAACCCGTACACGCCGTTCGACGAGATCGACAAGGCGCCGGAGGAGAAGGCCCGCGGCATCACGATCTCGATCGCGCACGTCGAGTACCAGACCGAGGCGCGGCACTACGCGCACGTCGACTGCCCCGGTCACGCCGACTACATCAAGAACATGATCACCGGTGCCGCCCAGATGGACGGCGCGATCCTGGTGGTCGCGGCGACCGACGGCCCGATGCCGCAGACCCGCGAGCACGTGCTGCTGGCCCGTCAGGTCGGCGTGCCGTACATCGTCGTGGCGCTCAACAAGAGCGACATGGTGGACGACGAGGAGCTCCTGGAGCTCGTCGAGCTCGAGGTCCGCGAGCTGCTCTCGGCTCAGGAGTACCCGGGTGACGACCTGCCGGTCGTGCGGGTGTCGGCGCTGAAGGCCCTCGAGGGTGACCCCGAGTGGACCGGCAAGCTCCTGGACCTGATGACCGCGGTCGACACCGCGATCCCGCAGCCGGAGCGCGAGACCGAGAAGCCGTTCCTGATGCCGATCGAGGACGTTTTCACGATCACCGGTCGTGGCACCGTCGTCACCGGTCGCGCGGAGCGCGGCATCCTCAAGCCGAACGAGGAGGTGGAGATCGTCGGTATCCGCGAGAAGTCGCAGAAGACGGTCTGCACCGGCATCGAGATGTTCCGCAAGCTGCTCGACGAGGCCCGCGCGGGTGAGAACGTCGGTCTGCTGCTGCGTGGCATCAAGCGCGAGGACGTCGAGCGCGGCATGGTCGTCATCAAGCCGGGCACCACGACCCCGCACACGGAGTTCGAGGCGACGGTCTACATCCTCTCCAAGGAGGAGGGCGGCCGGCACACCCCGTTCTTCCAGAACTACCGTCCGCAGTTCTACTTCCGGACCACGGACGTCACCGGTGTCGTCACGCTCCCCGAGGGCACCGAGATGGTCATGCCGGGCGACAACACCACGATGAGCGTCAAGCTCATCCAGCCGATCGCGATGGAGGAGAACCTCAAGTTCGCGATCCGCGAGGGTGGTCGTACGGTTGGCGCGGGTCGCGTCACCAAGATCATCAAGTGAGCTGGGTAACCCCGATTAGACCCGCCGCCGGTCGTGCGGCATACTAGTCAGGTTGCGTAACGACGGTTCCACCGCCTGCGTTCGGCTTTAGCCGAACCTCCGGGTGGGAGGACCGGTCGGGCGTAGGGTGGTTGGCGGCCAGTCCGCCAACCACCCTCGCACGGCGTTCAGATCGCGGTAGCGATCGACGCCATGACCCACCGCACGGTCAGAATCGCTCCGGAGTCCCGGGGCGGAGCCTGGCCCGAGGGCGCGACACGCCCGACCGCGGGGGTCGGCGAAGGGGCCTGTGCCAGCCGGTTCAGGCACCCGCAACACAGCGGCATCGAGAGAAGGAACAGAAGCCACCATGGCGGGACAGAAGATCCGCATCCGGCTCAAGGCCTATGACCACGAGGTCGTCGACTCCTCGGCTCGGAAGATCGTCGAGACGGTGACGCGCACCGGGGCGCAGGTCGCCGGCCCGGTGCCGCTGCCCACGGAGATCAACCGTTTCTGCGTTATCCGCTCGCCGCACAAGTACAAGGACTCGCGCGAGCACTTCGAGATGCGCACGCACAAGCGGCTGATCGACATCATCGACCCGACCCCGAAGACGGTCGACTCGCTCATGCGCCTCGACCTGCCGGCTGGCGTCGACATCGAGATCAAGCTGTAGGGATCGGACAAATGGACAGGCAAGTCAAGGGGATCCTGGGCGCAAAGCTCGGCATGACCCAGGTCTGGGACAACAACCGTGTTGTTCCGGTGACCGTGGTGCAGGCCGGCCCGTGCGTCGTCAGCCAGGTTCGTAGCGCCGAGAAGGACGGCTACGCGGCGGTCCAGCTGGCGTACGGCGTCATCGACCCGCGCAAGGTCAAGAAGCCGATCAGCGGCCACTACGCGAAGGCCGACGTCGCGCCGCGGCGCCACATCGTCGAGCTGCGTACGGCCGACGCCACCGAGTACTCGCTCGGCCAGGAGGTCACGGTCGAGCAGTTCCCGGCCGGCGTCTCGATCGACGTGACCGGCAAGACCAAGGGCAAGGGCTACGCCGGCCCGATGAAGCGGCACGGCTTCCACGGTCTGCGCGCCAGCCACGGTGTGGAGCGCAAGCACCGCTCGCCGGGCTCCATCGGCGCCTGCGCCACCCCGGGTCGTGTCTTCAAGGGCACCCGGATGGCCGGCCGGATGGGTGGCGTGCGCTACACCGTCCAGAACCTGACCGTCCAGGCGGTCGACACCGAGAACAACCTCCTGCTCGTCCGTGGCGCCATCCCCGGCCCCAAGGGCGCGCTGGTCCTGGTCCGTACCGCGGCCAAGACCAAGGCGAAGAAGGGCGGTGCGGCCAAGTGACCACCGTTGACGTCCTCACCGTCGAAGGCACCAAGAGCGGCTCGGTCGAGCTGCCCGCCGACATCTTCGACGCGCAGGCCAACGTCGCGCTGATGCACCAGGTCGTGGTGGCCCAGCTTGCGGCCGCCCGGCAGGGCACGCACAAGGTCAAGACCCGCGGCGAGGTCGCCGGCGGCGGCAAGAAGCCGTACAAGCAGAAGGGCACCGGTCGTGCCCGGCAGGGCTCGATCCGCGCGCCGCAGTTCGCCGGCGGTGGCGTGGTGCACGGTCCCGTGCCGCGCGACTACAGCCAGCGGACCCCGAAGAAGATGAAGGCCGCCGCCCTGCGTGGCGCCCTCTCCGACCGGGCCCGCGCCGGCAAGGTGCACGTCGTCGAGGCGTTCGTCTCGGGCGAGAAGCCGTCGACCAAGGCCGCGCTGGCCACGCTGACGAAGCTGACCGACGCCCACCGGGTGCTGGTCGTGCTGAGCAGCACCGACGAGCTGAACTGGGTGTCGCTGCGCAACGAGCCGCGGGTGCACCTGATCGAGGCCGGCCAGCTCAACACGTACGACGTGCTGGTGGCCGACGACGTGGTCTTCACCAAGGAGGCCCTGGACGAGTTCCTGGGCGTTCCCGCTGAGACCACCGAGGAGGGTGGCAAGTGAGCACGATCGCGGACCCGCGCGACATCATCGTGGCGCCGGTCGTCTCGGAGAAGAGCTACAGCGAGCTGAACCGCAACTGGTACACCTTCCTGGTGCACCCGGACGCGAACAAGACGGAAATCAAGATCGCTATCCAGCAGATCTTCAACGTCCGCGTCCTGACGGTCAACACGCTCAACCGTGAGGGCAAGCGCAAGCGGACCCGCACCGGGTTCGGTAAGCGCAAGGACACCAAGCGGGCGATGGTGAAGCTGGCTGACGGTGACCGCATCGAGGCCTTCGGCGGCCCGGTCAGCTGAGGGGTGTAGACAATGGCTATCCGTAAGTACAAGCCGACGACGCCGGGCCGGCGTGGCTCGAGCGTTGCCGACTTCGCCGAGATCACCCGGTCGACGCCGGAGAAGTCGCTGCTGGCCCCGCTGCCGAAGAAGGGTGGTCGCAACGCCCACGGCCGGATCACCACCCGGCACCACGGTGGCGGCCACAAGCGGCAGTACCGGATCATCGACTTCAAGCGGGTCGACAAGGACGGCGTGCCGGCGAAGGTCGCGCACATCGAGTACGACCCGAACCGCACCGCGCGGATCGCGCTGCTGCACTACGCCGACGGCGAGAAGCGTTACATCATCGCGCCGAAGGACCTGAAGCAGGGCGACACCGTCGAGTCGGGTCCGAGCGCCGACATCAAGCCGGGCAACAACCTGCCGCTGCGCAACATCCCGGTGGGTACCACGATCCACAACGTGGAGCTGCGTCCGGGCGGCGGCGCCAAGCTGGCCCGTTCGGCCGGCGTCGGCATCCAGCTGCTCGGCCGTGAAGGCGCGTACGCGACCCTGCGTATGCCGTCCGGTGAGATCCGGCGCGTGGACGTGCGCTGCCGCGCCAGCGTCGGCGAGATCGGCAACGCCGACCAGTCGAACATCAACTGGGGCAAGGCCGGCCGCATGCGCTGGAAGGGCAAGCGCCCGACCGTCCGTGGTGTCGCCATGAACCCGGTCGACCACCCGCACGGTGGTGGTGAGGGTAAGACCTCCGGCGGTCGCCACCCGGTCAACCCGCAGGGTAAGCCCGAGGGCCGCACCCGTCGTAAGGGCCAGCCGAGTGACCGGCTGATCGTCCGCCGCCGCTACGCCACGCGTAAGCGCGGCTGAGGGAGATAAGACATGCCTCGCAGCCTGAAGAAGGGCCCGTTCGTCGACGACCACCTGATCAAGAAGGTGGAGACGCAGAACGACAAGGGCACCAAGAACGTCATCAAGACCTGGTCGCGGCGCTCGACGATCATCCCGGAGATGCTGGGTCACACGATCGCCGTGCACGACGGACGCAAGCACGTCCCCGTGTTCGTGACCGAGGCGATGGTCGGGCACAAGCTCGGCGAGTTCGCGCTGACCCGCACGTTCAAGGGTCACGAGAAGGACGACCGGAAGAGCCGCCGGCGCTGACGCCGCGGGCATACGGATAGAGGAACAAGGGGTTACAGCGATGCCAGGAAAGGGCGACGCTCCGGTGCTTCCGGGCGCGCGGGCGATTGCGCGGCACGTGCGCATCTCGCCGATGAAGGCGCGCCGGGTGGTCAACCTCGTCCGCGGCCTGCCCGCGAAGGAGGCGCTCACGGTGCTGCAGTTCGCGCCGCAGGCTGCGAGCGAGCAGGTGTACAAGGTGCTCGCGAGCGCGATCGCCAACGCGGAGAACAACGAGCGGCTGGACCCCGACGCGCTGCTCGTCAGCGAGGCGTACGTGGACGAGGGCCCGACCATGAAGCGGTTCCGGCCGCGGGCGCAGGGCCGGGCGTACCGGATCCGCAAGCGCACCTGCCACATCACGGTCGCGGTCGAGGCGGTCGCCCCGGCGGCGCCGAAGAAGTCGGCGGCGAAGAAGGCGGCCCCGGCGAAGCAGGCCGCGCCGGTCGAGACGCAGAGCACGACGGAGGGTGCGGAGTAATGGGTCAGAAGGTTCACCCGCACGGGTTCCGGCTCGGCATCTCGACCGACTGGAAGTCCCGCTGGTTCGCGGACAAGCTCTACAAGGACTACATCGGCGAGGACGTCAAGATCCGCCGCATGATGTCCAAGGGCCTCGAGCGCGCCGGGATCTCCAAGGTCGACATCGAGCGCACCCGGGACCGGGTCCGCGTCGACATCCACACCGCCCGGCCGGGCATCGTCATCGGCCGTAAGGGTGCGGAGGCCGACCGGATCCGCGGCGAGCTCGAGAAGCTGACCGGCAAGCAGGTCCAGCTCAACATCATCGAGGTGAAGAGCCCCGAGTCGGACGCGCAGCTCGTCGCGCAGGGCGTGGCCGAGCAGCTGTCCAGCCGGGTCAGCTTCCGTCGGGCGATGCGCAAGGCCATGCAGTCCGCGATGAAGAACCCGGTCTGCAAGGGCATCCGGGTCCAGGTCTCGGGCCGTCTCGGCGGCGCCGAGATGAGCCGGACCGAGTTCTACCGCGAGGGTCGGGTTCCGCTGCACACGCTGCGGGCCAACATCGAGTACGGCTTCTTCGAGGCCCGTACCACCTTCGGCCGGATCGGCGTGAAGGTCTGGATCTACAAGGGCGACGCGGTGCCGGGTCGGGAGACCCCGGCCGAGGCTCCGTCGCGCCCGCGCCGTGACCGCGGTGACCGCCCCGAGCGGCCGCGCCGTGGCCGGTCGGGTTCGTCGGGCACGACCGCCGGTGGCACCGAGGCCGGCCGGGCTGCCGCGACCACCATCGCGCAGCAGGCCGAGACGCCGAGCGGCGAGCCGGTTGACGCCGGCGCCGTCGCCGCGGCCGCCACTCAGCCGGCAGAAACGCAGCAGGAGGGCTGACAGATGCTGATGCCGCGCAAGCCCCCAAAGGGCTTCCGCAAGCCGCACCACCCGCAGCGCAGTGGCGCGTCCAAGGGTGGTAACCGGGTGGTGTTCGGCGAGTTCGGGATCCAGGCTCTCGAGCCGGCGTACGTGACCAACCGCCAGATCGAGTCGGCGCGTATCGCGATGACCCGCCACATCAAGCGTGGCGGCAAGGTCTGGATCACGATCTTCCCGGACCAGGCCCTCACCAAGAAGCCGGCCGAGACCCGGATGGGTTCCGGCAAGGGTTCGCCCGAGTGGTGGGTCGCGAACGTGAAGCCGGGGCGGGTGCTCTTCGAGATGTCCTTCCCCAACGAGCAGATCGCGCGTGAGGCGATGCGCCGCGCGATCCACAAGCTCCCGATGAAGTGCCGGATTGTTACGCGCGAAGTGGGTGAATCCTGATGGCAGCGGGCGTTAAGGCCTCCGAGCTGCGTGAGCTCTCCGAGGAGGAGCTGGTCACGAAGCTGCGCGAGGCCAAGGCGGAGCTGTTCAACCTCCGCGTGCAGGGCGCAACCGGGCAGCTGGACAACAACCGGCGGCTGCAGGTCATCCGTCGGGAGATCGCCCGGATCTACACGATCATGCGTGAGCGCGAGCTGGGGCTCTCGGCCGCGCCGACTGAGGTGACTGCAGGATGAGCGAGAACACCACCGCCAGCGCGCGGGCCCGTCGCAAGGTGCGTGAGGGCCTCGTGGTCAGCGACAAGATGGAAAAGACCGTCGTCGTCGAGGTCGAGGACCGGGTCAAGCACGCGCTGTACGGCAAGATCATGCGCCGGACCAGCAAGCTCAAGGTCCACGACGAGCAGAACGCCGCCGGCATCGGCGACCGGGTCCTGATCATGGAGACCCGGCCGCTGTCCGCCACCAAGCGGTGGCGGCTCGTGGAGATCCTCGAGAAGGCCAAGTAGCGAAGGCTCAAGCTCGGCCGACATCGGTCGGGCGCAGGTTCCGCCAGGCTCCGGCCGCCTCGTGCGGCCGGAGAACCGGCAGACATAGGAGATAGACGTGATTCAGCAGGAGTCGCGACTGCGCGTCGCCGACAACACGGGTGCCCGGGAGATCCTGTGCATCCGGGTGCTCGGTGGCTCCGGTCGGCGCTACGCGAGCATCGGCGACGTCATCGTGGCCACCGTCAAGGACGCGATCCCCGGTGCCGGTGTGAAGAAGGGCGACGTCGTCAAGGCGGTCGTCGTTCGCACCGCCAAGGAGAGGCGGCGGCCGGACGGCTCGTACATCCGCTTCGACGAGAACGCCGCCGTCATCATCAAGGACGGTGGGGACCCGCGCGGCACCCGTATCTTCGGCCCGGTGGGCCGGGAGCTGCGGGACAAGCGGTTCATGAAGATCATTTCTCTCGCGCCGGAGGTGTTGTGACCGTGAAGGTCAAGAAGGGCGACACGGTCGTCGTCATCGCCGGCAAGGACAAGGGTGCCAAGGGCAAGGTCATCGCGGCCTACCCGCGGCAGGACAAGGTCCTGGTCGAGGGCGTGAACCGGGTCAAGAAGCACACCCGCATCAGCACCACCCAGCGTGGCGCCAAGACCGGTGGCATCGTCACCCAGGAGGCCCCGATCCACGTCTCGAACGTGATGGTCGTGGATTCCGACGGCAAGCCGACCCGCGTCGGCTACCGGGTCGACGAGAACGGCCAGAAGGTCCGCATCGCGCGTAGCACCGGTAAGGACCTGTGATGACCACGGCTACCGAAACCAAGACCATGCCGCGCCTCAAGGAGCGGTACCGCAACGAGATCGTGGGCCAGCTGCGCGAGCAGTACAACTACGGCAACCCGATGCAGGTGCCGCGGATGGTCAAGATCGTCGTCAACATGGGTGTCGGCGAGGCCGCCCGGGACGCCAAGCTGATCGAGGGCGCCGTCCGCGATCTGGCGACCATCACCGGCCAGAAGCCGCAGGTGCGGCGGGCGACCAAGTCCATCGCGCAGTTCAAGCTGCGCGAGGGCATGCCGATCGGCGCGAAGGTCACCCTGCGCGGCGACCGGATGTGGGAGTTCCTGGACCGGCTGCTGTCGATCGCGCTGCCGCGTATCCGTGACTTCCGCGGCCTCGACGGGCGCAAGCTCGACGGGAACGGCAACTACACGTTCGGTCTGACCGAGCAGTCGGTGTTCCACGAGATCGACCAGGACAAGATCGATCGCCAGCGGGGCATGGACATCACGGTGGTCACCACCGCCACGACCGACGACGAGGGCCGGGCGCTGCTCAAGCTCCTGGGCTTCCCGTTCAAGGAGAACTGAGATGGCCAAGAAGGCGCTGATCATCAAGGCGGCCGCGAAGCCGAAGTTCTCGGTTCGCGCGTACACCCGCTGCCAGCGGTGCGGGCGTCCGAAGGCGGTCTACCGCAAGTTCGGTCTCTGCCGGGTCTGCATCCGGGAGATGGCCCACCGCGGTGAGCTGCCCGGCGTGTCCAAGGCTTCCTGGTAACAGCCCGGCGCGCTCCGCGCGTCAGCTGCACTGTCTCTTCGCCGTAGGCCCGGGAGGTCTCGGGAACCCCGGCGAGAAAGGTTGACGAGTTTAATGACGATGACCGACCCGATCGCAGACATGCTCACGCGTCTGCGTAACGCCAACCAGGCGTACCACGACCAGGTGAAGATGCCCTACTCGAAGATCAAGGCGAACATCGCCGAGGTCCTCAAGACCGAGGGTTACATCGCCACCTGGTCGGTCGAGGAGCCCGAGGAGGGCGCCGTCGGCAAGCGACTGGTCGTCGAACTGAAGTACGGCCAGAACCGGGAGCGGAGCCTGGCCGGCATCAAGCGCGTGTCCAAGCCCGGTCTCCGGGTGTACGCCAAGTCGGACGGGCTCCCGCGGGTGCTCGGCGGGCTGGGCGTGGCGATCATTTCGACGTCCCAGGGGCTGCTCACCGACCGGCAGGCCCGCAAGCGGAGCGTTGGCGGGGAAGTCCTCGCCTTCGTCTGGTAACGGGAGACAGGTAGAAATGTCGCGTATTGGACGTAAGTCGATCCCGGTGCCAGCCGGCGTCGACGTCACGATCGAGGGCCAGACCGTCAAGGTCAAGGGCCCCAAGGGCGAGCTCTCGCACACCCTGGCCGAGCCGATCACCATCGAGCGGGCCGAGGACGGGCAGCTGAACGTCGCCCGCCCGAACGACGAGCGCAAGGCCAAGGAACTGCACGGCCTGAGCCGTACCCTGGTCGCCAACATGATCGTCGGCGTCACCGAGGGCTACCGCAAGAGCCTGGAGATCGCGGGTACCGGTTACCGGGTCACCGCCAAGGGCAAGGACCTGGAGTTCGCGCTCGGGTTCTCGCACCCGGTCCTGGTGCAGGCGCCGGAGGGCATCACCTTCACGGTGGAGAGGCCGACGCTGTTCCACGTGGCCGGCATCGACAAGCAGCTGGTCGGCGAGATCGCCGCGAACATCCGGAAGATCCGCCCGCCGGAGCCCTACAAGGGCAAGGGCGTGAAGTACCAGGGCGAGGTCATCCGCCGCAAGGCTGGAAAGGCAGGTAAGAAGTGAGCGCCACGCTGCTCAAGCGCCGCCGCGGCGTCGCCGCCAAGCGCGCCGTCGGGCGTGCGCGCCGGCACTTCCGGGTCCGCAAGAACATCAGCGGTACGGCCGAGCGTCCCCGCCTGGTCGTCACCCGCTCCCTGCGGCACATCGTCGCCCAGATCGTGGACGACACCAAGGGTCACACCCTGGCGTCGGCCTCGACCCTGGACGGCTCGCTGCGGGGCGCCGAGGGCGACAAGAGCGCCCTGGCCGGCAAGGTCGGTGCGCTGCTCGCCGAGCGCGCGAAGGCCGCCGGCATCTCCAAGGTCGTCTTCGACCGCGGTGGCAACCGGTACGCGGGGCGGGTCGCCGCGCTTGCCGACGCCGCCCGCGAAGCCGGGCTCGAGTTCTGACAAACCCCGTCACGAGAGAAAAGGAAGGCTGCTGATGCCAGGTCAACAGCGCCGTGGCGGCGGGTCCGGTGGCAACGAGGGTGGTCGCCGCGACAACCGCCGTGAGGGCGGCCGCGGAAACGCGCCCGTCGAGAAGACCCCGCACCTCGAGCGGGTCGTCGCGATCAACCGCGTCGCCAAGGTCGTGAAGGGTGGTCGTCGCTTCAGCTTCACCGCCCTGGTGATCGTGGGCGACGGCGACGGCACCGTCGGCGTGGGCTACGGAAAGGCCAAGGAGGTGCCCGCGGCGATCGCCAAGGGCGTCGAGGAGGCCAAGAAGCACTTCTTCAAGGTGCCGCGGATCGGCCAGTCGATCCCGCACCCGGTGCAGGGCGAGGACGCCGCCGGCGTCGTGCTGCTCAAGCCGGCCTCGGCCGGTACGGGCGTCATCGCCGGTGGGCCGGTGCGCGCCGTGCTGGAGTGCGCGGGCATCCACGACGTGCTCTCCAAGAGCCTCGGGTCGTCCAACCCGATCAACATCGTGCACGCCACGGTGGCGGCGCTGAAGGGGCTGGAGTCCCCCGAGGCCGTCGCCGCCCGTCGTGGCCTGCCGGTCGAGGACGTTGCGCCGGCCGCGATGCTGGCGTCGCGGGCGGGGGTGGCGTCCTGATGGCTCGCCTGAAGGTCACCCAGGTCCGGTCCGAGATCGGGGCCAAGCAGAACCAGCGTGACTCGCTGCGTTCGCTCGGCCTCAAGCGGATCAACGACGTGGTGGTCAAGGAGGACCGTCCGGAGATCCGCGGCATGATCTTCGCGGTCAACCACCTCGTGAAGGTCGAGGAGGTCGAGTAATGACGATCAAGGTCCACCACCTGCGTCCGGCGCCCGGTGCCAAGACCGCGAAGACCCGTGTGGGTCGCGGTGAGGGCTCCAAGGGCAAGACCGCCGGCCGCGGTACCAAGGGCTCGAAGGCCCGCAAGAACATCTCGGCGGCGTTCGAGGGTGGGCAGATGCCCATCCACATGCGCCTGCCGAAGCTGAAGGGCTTCAAGAACAAGTTCAAGGTGACCTTCCAGGTGGTCAACCTGGACCGGCTCGCCGAGCTGTTCCCGAACGGCGGCCAGGTCGGTCCGGTCGAGCTGGTCGAGGCCGGCGCGGTCCGCAAGGGCCAGCCGGTCAAGATCCTCGGCACCGGCGACCTCGGTGGGGTGGCGCTCCAGGTGTCGGCGCACGCGTTCAGTGCGTCGGCCAAGGAGAAGATCGCCGCCGCCGGCGGCTCGGTCACCGAGCTGTAAGTTCACAACACCCGTGTGGCGCTCGATCTGTCGGACCGACGAACGAGCGCCATACGGGTTTCCACAGGGTGAATGGGCTTCGAGCACTGCCGAAGTGTGACTGCATCCTTGCTTGGCGCGCCTCCGCGGCGATGGCGTTGGCCGCTCGGTCGACACTCGTACGGGCGCTAATAGGCATTCGGTGCAGCCAGAACCTACGAACTGGGAGCGTTATGCCATTGGCATAACGCTCCCAGTCAAAGAAGATGAATTCTTAGCAGGTGACCCGGATCTTGTTAGATGCCTTGGTCTTGTACGCACCGCCAATTGTCTTGCCGGTAATCAGCGTGCGATAGGTTTGAGTGCCGGTTCCCTTGCAGTTGTAGTAGATGTACTTGTCGTATCCCGAGCCGGTGAAGGTCACCGAACTGCCAACCTGGCTCCAGCAGTCCCAGCAGGTCTCCTTCTGGATTTTGAGCGTGGCCTGGCCGCTGCCGCAGTTCGCCATGCTCCCATATCCGACGATCTGGCTTCCACTCTTGTAGGTCGTTCCGATGTGCACGTCGCAGGTCGCGGCGGAAGCTGCTGACCCGGGAGCTACGGCAAGACCGGCTAGAGCGAGTGCTACTGCTGCCGCAATTCTGACCAACGTACGCGTGAGGTTCACCCCGTGTCCTCTCTTCATGACGGACAGTCACGAAGGACGCTACGACGGTCCTCGATGGCCGTCAACCCCATGCGTCGATTGTGGTCTTTCACGCTTCTCATTGAGTTGTGGGCTTTCAAGGAGTAGGCGTGGCCGATATCGCCGATCCTTGGGCGCCAGCAGATGCCAGTTCGGCGACGTATGCAGGGGTTGTTCGTGCGCGATACCGGAAAACTGCTGTGACTGCCGGCGCCGAATGGAGCTGAGGGCCGGGTGGCCGTCGGCGTCGTGGTGATGAGCTCTACCGGGTCTGGCATCGGCCGGATCGCCGTCGCTACCGCAGCGGTGGGGCGCTGTGATGACGGATGGGGTTGCCGGCCATTCGAACCTCGCCGTTACGGTGTCATGGTCGAGGCGGAAACGGCGACGGCTGCCGGTCCCGTCTTCGAGAAGTTCAGCGGCTGGGCCGGCGCTGGCCGGCCAAGACATCTGGCTGTCGGAGCGGCCTCGACCTTGCCGACGCCGTCCCTCCGGTGACGGCCCTCGACGTGTCCTCTGAGTAGGGCTGCTTCCGCAGCTCTGCGAGCGGCGGGGCAACCCGTGGCGTGGTAGCGGACCGGACTGTTAGTGTGTCTCCTCGGCGACTTCGTGCTGTCGCCGGTTCGATGGCGCCCCCCGGTTGCTGGTAGGCGAGCCGGGCGGGCCTTCTGCGCAGGAGGATCCAGTTGTTGTCCGCCTTTATCAGTGCGTTCCGTACGCCTGACCTGCGCAAGAAGCTGCTGTTCACAGTTGGCATCATCGCGATCTACCGGCTCGGCGCCACGCTGCCCAGCCCGGGTGTGTCGTACGGCAACGTGCAGAAGTGCCTGGACACCTTGGAGAACGGCTCCACGGGCGTCCTGAACCTGCTCAACCTCTTCTCCGGTGGTGCGCTCCTGCAGCTGTCGGTCTTCGCGCTGGGCATCATGCCCTACATCACCGCGTCGATCATTCTGCAGCTGCTGACCGTGGTGATCCCGCGGCTGGAGCAGCTCCGCAAGGAGGGTCAGGCCGGCCAGGCGAAGATCACCCAGTACACCCGCTACCTGACCCTGGGGCTGGGTGTCCTGCAGGCGTCGGCGTTCGTCGCGCTGGCCCGCTCCGGTCAGCTCTTCCAGAACCAGTGCGACCAGTTCCCGATCATCCCCGAGGGGACCGGGGTCCCCGACTGGCTGACGCTGACCATCCTGGTCATGACGATGACGGCCGGCACCGGCGTGGTGATGTGGCTCGGCGAGCTGATCACCGACAGGGGCGTCGGCAACGGCATGTCGGTGCTGATCTTCACCTCGATCGCGGCCCGGCTCCCCGCCGAGGGCTGGCAGATCAAGCAGAGTGACAACGGCGGCTGGGGCAAGTTCCTCCTGGTCATCGCGCTGGTCCTGGTCGTCATCACCGCGGTCACCTTCATCGAGCAGGCGCAGCGCCGGATCCCGGTGCAGTACGCCAAGCGGATGATCGGCCGGCGGATGTACGGCGGCACCTCGACCTACATCCCGCTCAAGGTCAACCAGGCCGGTGTCATCCCGGTGATCTTCGGTTCGTCGCTGCTCTACCTGCCGCAGCTGGCCCTGCAGTTCTTCGACCAGACGGACCCGGGCAAGACCCAGGCGTGGATTCAGAACAACCTGGTCGACCCGACCAGCCCGATCTACATCTCGGTCTACTTCCTGCTGATCATCTTCTTCACGTACTTCTACGTCTCGATCACGTTCAACCCGACCGAGGTCGCGGACAACATGAAGAAGTACGGCGGCTTCGTGCCGGGCATCCGCCCCGGCAAGCCGACCGCCGACTACCTGGACTTCATCCTCAGCCGGATCACCCTGCCGGGCGCTCTCTACCTGGGCATCATCTCGATCCTGCCGAACTTCTTCTTCATCTGGCTGGACCGCCAGCAGTACCTGAACTTCCCGTTCGGCGGCACCGCTGTGCTGATCATGGTCGGCGTCGGTCTGGAGACAACCAAGCAGATCGAGAGCCAACTGATGCAGCGGAACTACGAAGGGTTCCTGCGGTAGATGAGACTCGTTCTGGTTGGCCCGCCGGGGGCGGGCAAGGGCACGCAGGCAGAGTTCATCGCCGCGCACCTCGCGGTGCCGAAGATCTCGACCGGAGACATCTTCCGCTCCAACGTGTCGCAGGGCACCCCGCTCGGCGTCGAGGCGAAGCGGTACATGGACGCCGGCGAGCTGGTGCCGGACGAGGTGACCATCAACATGGTGCGGGACCGGCTCGCCGAGCCGGACGCGAGCGAGGGCTTCCTGCTCGACGGCTTCCCGCGTACGACGCCGCAGGCCGCCGCGCTGGACAAGCTCCTCGCCGACCTCGGCACCGCGCTGGACCTGGTGCTGGAGCTGGTCGTCGACGACGACGAGGTGATCCGGCGGCTCTCCGGCCGGCGCACCTGCCGCGGCTGCGGCAAGATCTGGCACGTCGAGTTCGACGCCCCCAACCGGGAGGGCATCTGCGACCGGTGCGGCGCCGAGCTGTTCCAGCGGGACGACGACAAGCCGGAGACCATCGCCACCCGCCTGCGGGAGTACGCCGACAAGACCGCGCCGCTGGTCGACTACTACGGCGCACAGGGCAAGCTCGTGGGCATCGACGCCACGGGCCCGGTGGAGGACGTCACCGTCCGCGCCATCGACGCCCTGCGCTCGTACGGCGGCTGATCCTCCGGCGGATAGAGTGCGAAGAGCGGGGTACGCGACGACGTACCCCGCTCTTCGGCAGGAAAGGTAACGACCCGATGCGCCGTCCCCAGCTGGACATCCAGCTGAAGACCCCTGAACAGATCGAGAAGATGCGGGCCGCGGGGCTGGTGGTGGCCGAGGCGCTGCGTCGGATGCGCGAGGCCGTCGCGCCCGGCGTCAGCACCGCCGACCTGGACGCCATCGCCGAGTCGACCATCCGCGAGGCCGGGGCCGTCCCCTCCTTCAAGGGCTACCACGGCTTCCCCGCCTCGATCTGCTCCTCGGTCAACGAGCAGGTGGTGCACGCCATCCCGTCCCCCCGGCAGGTGCTCCGGGACGGCGACCTCATCTCCATCGACTGCGGGGCGGTGCTGGACGGCTGGCACGGCGACGCGGCGATCACCGTCGGCGTCGGCGACGTGAACCCGGCGCTGCTCAAGATGGCCGCGGTCGCCGAGGACGCGATGTGGGCCGGCATCGCCGCAGCCGCCCGCGGCGCTGCCAGCGGCAAGGGCCGGCTCACCGACATCTCCCACGCCGTCGAGACGGCGGTCCGCAAGGGCGGGCGGTACGGCATCGTCGACGGGTACGGCGGCCACGGCATCGGCACCGAGATGCACCAGGACCCGCACGTGCTCAACCACGGGCGCCCGGGCAAGGGGCCCCGCCTGGTACCCGGCATGGCCCTCGCCATCGAGCCGATGATCACCCTGGGGTCGCCCCGGACGGTGGAGCTGGCCGACGGCTGGACGGTGGTGACCCGGGACGGGTCGATGGCCGTGCACGTCGAGCACACCATGGCGCTGCTGCCCGACGGGGTGTGGGTGCTCACCGCACCGGACGGCGGCCGGGAGCGCCTCGGCGACCTGGTCACCGCCCGCCAGTCCGCGCCGGCCGCCTGACCCCCCGCGCCTGACCGTCTCCGCCGGCCCGCACCGGCTCCGCCGGACGCGGGACCGCGGCCGGTGGCGCGCCGGTGGCATGCTGGGACCCATGCAGGGGCGGGACGGGATGCGCGCCGCCGATGTCGACCGGCAGGCGGTGGCCGACCGGTTGCGGTCGGCCGTGGACGAGGGGCGTCTGGACCTGCACGAGTACGACGAGCGCCTCCAGCAGGCGTACGCCGCCCGCACGTACGGCGAACTCGACGCGCTGCTCGCGGACCTGCCGGCGCCGGCCGGCGCGGCGGCCTCGGCGCTCGCCGTCCCGGACGGGAGCGCTCTCGCTCCGACGGGCGGGCCGACCACGCCGTCCTGGGTGCCGGCGGTCGGAGCCCGACCGGTCGTCGCCCGGTGGCTCGCCGAGGTGTGGGAGCCGTGGCTGAAGGTCGTTCCGATCGTGGTCGCGATCTGGGCGGTGACGTCGCTGATGTCCCGGGACGCCCTCTACTTCTGGCCCGGCTGGGTGGCGGGCCCGTGGGGGGCCGTGCTGCTGGTCCGCACTGTGCTCGGGATCACGTCGGGGGAGCCGGCGCGCTGGGCGGACGAGCGGGAGCGCCGCCGGCAGCGGCGGCGGGAGAAGCGGGCCCGCAGGCGGGAGCGCACGGCCGCGCGGCGGGAAAGTCGGGAACTTCCGGGCGAATCCGGCTGAACGTCCGGTTTCTTCTGTTCGTGTCGCCGGTGATGGACGGTCGGTTTGGCGGCGGCGTGCAGGCGGGCGTACACTTTCTGATCGGCGCACAGCGTCCACTCCGGCATGCCCACCCTGCGCTTCGGTGGGCGTCGGAGCCGCGGCTGGCGCGGGCCATCTGATCTCGATCAGTCATCCCGTGTAAGACGTTGTGGGCCGTCCGGAGAAACCGACGTCAGGACAGCGGAGGACATGCCGAAAAAAGACGGAGCCATCGAGATCGAGGGCCGGGTCATCGAGCCCCTGCCGAACGCCATGTTCCGCGTGGAGCTCGCGAACGGTCACAAGGTGTTGGCTCACATCAGCGGCAAGATGCGGCAGCACTACATCCGCATCCTGCCGGAGGACCGGGTCGTCGTCGAACTCTCGCCGTACGACCTGACCCGAGGGCGCATCGTCTACCGCTACAAGTAAGCCTGACGACGGCCGGGTGAGTCCCGTGTCCGTCTTCGTCGCCCGGAGTCGCGAGCACCGCGTCGCCGGGCCAGATGGGAAGTAAGGCAACCGTGAAGGTCAAGCCGAGCGTCAAGCGGATCTGCAACAAGTGCCGGGTGATCCGCCGGCACGGCCGGGTCATGGTCATCTGCACCGACCCGCGCCACAAGCAGCGCCAGGGCTGAACCAGTTCCGACCGGTCGCGACACCGCGGCCGGTCGACAACCGGTCCGGGCCGCAGATCCTGACAACACATCACAGCTCGTCCCAGCCGCGGGAGTGCGCATCGCGTACCTCATCGTGGTTGACCCCCGGTCGGAGGCCGGGGCCCGCTCGGGCAGCGACCGATCCCGGTCGCCGGCGCTGACAGGCGCCGGAAGGACAGGGGCCGGTCGGTAGCGGGGTGGGACGGGTCCACACCTCCGCACGACATCACGAGGAGTACGCCCGCACATGGCACGTCTAGCCGGCGTCGATCTCCCCCGCGAGAAGCGGATGGAGATCGCGCTCACCTACATCTTCGGCGTGGGTCGCACCCGCGCCCTGGAGACGCTCGCCGCCACCGGCATCTCGCCGGACAAGCGCGTTCGGGACCTCACTGACGAGGAGCTGGTCCAGCTCCGCACTCACATCGAGGGCAACTACAAGGTTGAAGGCGACCTGCGCCGCGAGGTCGCCGCTGACATCCGCCGCAAGGTCGAGATCGGCTGCTACGCCGGCATCCGGCACCGCCGGGGCCTGCCCGTGCGTGGCCAGCGGACCAAGACCAACGCGCGGACCCGCAAGGGCCCGAAGCGGACCGTCGCCGGCAAGAAGAAGCCCGGCAAGAAGTAACTAGGAGCGCACAGACTTATGCCACCGAAGGCTCGTGCCGGAGCCGCCGCCAAGAAGGTCCGGCGCAAGGAACGCAAGAACGTCGCCCACGGGCAGGCGCACATCAAGAGCACCTTCAACAACACCATCGTGTCGATCACCGACCCGACCGGTGCGGTCATCTCCTGGGCCTCCTCGGGCCAGGTGGGCTTCAAGGGCTCCCGCAAGTCGACCCCGTTCGCCGCGCAGCTGGCCGCCGAGGCCGCCGCGCGTCGGGCGATGGAGCACGGCATGCGCAAGGTCGACGTGTTCGTCAAGGGCCCCGGCTCCGGCCGGGAGACCGCCATCCGTTCGCTGCAGGCAGCCGGGCTCGAGGTCGGTCAGATCGCCGACGTCACCCCGCAGCCGCACAACGGTTGCCGTCCGCCGAAGCGTCGCCGGGTCTGAGAGGTTAGAGAGAGATGGCTCGTTACACCGGTGCTGACTGCCGCCGTTGCCGGCGGGAGAAGATGAAGCTGTTCCTCAAGGGCAGCAAGTGCGATGGTCCGAAGTGCCCGTTCGAGTCCCGGCCGTTCCCGCCCGGGCAGCACGGCCGCGGCCGCACGAAGGAGACGGAGTACCTGCTCCAGCTCCGTGAGAAGCAGAAGGCCCGTCGTGTCTACGGCGTGCTGGAGAAGCAGTTCCGCGGTTACTACGAAGAGGCCGTGAGCAAGAAGGCCAAGACCGGCGAGGTCCTCCTGCAGATCCTCGAGTCGCGGCTGGACAACGTGGTCTACCGGGCCGGCTACGCCGGTTCCCGGGACATGGCCCGTCAGCTGGTCAAGCACGGTCACTTCACGGTGAACGGCAAGAAGGTCGACATCCCGTCGTACCGCGTCAAGGAGCACGACATCATCGAGGTCCGGGGCAAGAGCAAGGAGCTCACCCCGTTCCTGGTGGCGCAGGCTCAGGCCGGTTCGCGGTCGGTTCCGGCGTGGCTGGAGGCCATCCCGAGCCAGATGAAGATCCTCGTGCACTCGCTCCCGGCCCGCCAGGTGATCGACACCCAGGTCCAGGAGCAGCTGATCGTCGAGCTCTACTCCAAGTAAGGGCTCGTTGCGGTGGCCCGCCCTGCGGGGCGGGCCACCGGAACAGTTTGTGTCGTGGGCGTCATATAGCGGGCGCCCCGGAAGAGAAGAGAAGACATGCTCATCAGCCAGCGACCGTCTCTTTCCGAAGAGTCGATCAACGAGACCCGCTCCCGGTTCACCATCGAGCCGCTGGAGCCGGGCTTCGGCTACACCCTGGGCAACTCGCTGCGCCGGACGCTGCTGTCGTCCATCCCCGGTGCGGCGGTGACCTCGATCAAGATCGACGGTGTGCTGCACGAGTTCACCACGATCCCCGGGGTCAAGGAGGACGTGGTCGAGCTCGTCATGAACATCAAGGAGCTGTGCGTCAGCTCCGAGCACGACGAGCCGGTCAGCATGTACCTGCGCAAGCAGGGCCCGGGCGACGTGACCGCGGGTGACATCCAGCCCCCGGCCGGCGTCTCGGTGCACAACCCGGACCTGAAGCTCGCCACCCTCAACGGCAAGGGCCGGCTCGACATGGAGCTGACCGTCGAGCGGGGTCGCGGCTACGTGACGGCGGCGCAGAACAAGCAGGCGGGCGCCGAGATCGGCCGGATCCCGGTCGACTCGATCTACTCGCCCGTCCTGAAGGTGACCTACCGCGTCGAGGCGACCCGTGTCGAGCAGCGGACCGACTTCGACCGGCTGATCATCGACGTCGAGACCAAGGCGTCGATGGGCCCGCGTACCGCGCTGGCCTCCGCCGGTTCGACGCTGGTCGAGCTCTTCGGCCTGGCCCGGGAGCTGGACGAGACCGCCGAGGGCATCGACATCGGGCCGTCCCCACAGGACGCCCAGCTGGCGGCGGACCTGGCGCTGCCGATCGAGGAGCTGGACCTGACCGTCCGCTCCTACAACTGCCTCAAGCGCGAGGGCATCAACACCGTTGGTGAGCTCATCGGGCGTACCGAGGCCGACCTCCTCGACATCCGCAACTTCGGCCAGAAGTCGATCGACGAGGTCAAGATGAAGCTCGCCGGGATGGGTCTGGGGCTGAAGGACTCGGCTCCGAACTTCGACCCGGCGCACGTCGTGGACGCCTTCGGTGAGGCCGACTACGACACCGAGGACTACCGCGAGACTGAGCAGCTGTAAGCGCGGCTGAGGATTAACGAGGAGCACCGAGAATGCCCACGCCCACCAAGGGTCCCCGCCTCGGCGGCAGCCCGGCGCACGAGCGGCTGATGCTGGCCAACCTGGCCACGTCGCTGTTCCAGCACGGCAAGATCCAGACCACCGAGACCAAGGCCCGGCGGCTGCGTCCGCTCGCGGAGCAGCTGATCACCAAGGCCAAGCGCGGTGATCTGGCCTCCCGGCGTCGGGTGCTCGCCGTCGTCAAGGACAAGGACGTGGTCTACGCCCTGTTCGACCAGATCGCGCCGCGGTACGCCAACCGCAACGGTGGCTACACCCGGATCGTGAAGACCGGTCCGCGCAAGGGTGACGCCGCGCCGATGGCCATCATCGAGCTGGTCGAGGAGCTGCAGGTCGCCGAGCCGAAGGCGAACAAGAAGACCGCCGCCCGCAAGGCCGCGCAGCAGGACAAGGTCGAGGCGCTCGCCCCCGCCGAGGAGGCCCCGAAGTCGGCCGACAACGACCAGGACGCTGAAGCGCCCGTGTCGGCGTCGGGTGACACCGCGGCCGCTCGCGAGGACAGCGACGAGGCCGGCGAGAACGACAAGGCCTGATCCAGGCCACGATCGGGCCCGGCACCCCACCAGGGGTGCCGGGCCCGACCCGTCAGGAGGTACGAGTGGACGAGCGCACCCGGCTGCGGCTGGACGTCTCGTACGACGGCACCGACTTCTCGGGGTGGGCCGCGCAGCCGGAGCGGCGTACCGTCGCCGGGGTCCTCGCGCAGACCCTCGACCTGGTGCTCGGTGCCGGGACCGCGATCGGTCTGACCGTGGCCGGCCGGACCGACGCCGGGGTGCACGCCACCGGGCAGGTCTGCCACGTCGACCTGCCGACCGTCGTCTGGCGGCAGCACGAGGGGAGGCTGCTGCGCCGGCTCGCCCGGCTGCTCCCCACCGACGTGCGTGTCCGGGCGATGACCGAGGTGCCGGTCGACTTCGACGCGCGGTTCTCGGCGACCTTCCGGCGCTACGAGTACCGCGTCACCGACGCGCCCTGGGGCGCGGAGCCGCTGCGCCGGCACGACACCCTCGCCTGGCCGAGGCCGCTCGACCTGGCGACGCTGACCGCCGCCGCCGCGGGACTGGTGGGAGAGCACGACTTCGCCGCGTACTGCCGGCGGAAGGAGAACGCCACCACGCTGCGCGAGGTGACCCGGCTGGACTGGCGGCGGGATCCGGACGGGATCCTCGTCGCCACCGTCCAGGCCGACGCGTTCTGCCAGGCGATGGTGCGCAGCCTGGTCGGCGCGATGCTGACCGTCGGGGACGGCCGGCGGCCGGCCGGGTGGCCGGCCGGCCTGCTCAGTCGCCGCGAGCGCGCCAGCGAGGTGACCGTCGCCCCCGCGCACGGGCTCACCCTGGTCGCCGTCGGCTACCCCGAGGACCCGACCGAGTACGCCCGCCGCGCGGACCTCACGCGCCGGCTGCGCGTACCCCTGGAGGGCTGAGCGCCTTCGGAAGACGGGCGGGTGCGCGGCCGGCCGGCCGCGCACCCGCGGTGGTGTCGGTCGTCAGTCCTGGCTGTCGTTCTGCGAGCCGGTGTCGTCGTCGGGGCCGGCGGTGGGTTGGCCGGCCACGCCGCCGTCCGCCCTCCGCTCCAGCACCCCCTGGTTGAGGTGCAGTTCGATCATGTCGAAGAGGATCTCGCGGACTTTGGTGTCGCCGGACCGGATCGACTCACCGTCGGTCCGGGCCACCAGGGCGTACGCGAGGTAGTGGCCGCGTACCTGCCAGCCGACCCGGGCGGGGGCGGTGGCGATCGCCTCGGAGCCCTCGTCGGCGGCCATGCCCCGGAACCGGCCCTGGCGCTCGTCGAGTATCTGCCGGATCCGGTCGCGGGCGCGTTCGGCGCTGGCCCGGTCGGTGAGGTTGAACAGCCCGGCGGTGACCACGTGGTCGCCGTCCCCGGTGCGCAACGTCGCCCGGACCACCTGGTTGCAGCCGAGGCGGACCAGCAGCTCGGCCACTTCGCCGGTGGCGGCGACGGCGCAACTGCCGCTCGACTGTGTCTTCAGCAACCGGTACGCCGGCTGCCCCTCGGCGACGACGAGCTGCTTGGCCGGGAAGACCTCCTTGGCGCTCAGCGGCGCCTGGTCGGTGTCCCGGGAGTCGAGGTCGTTCGCCTTCGGCTCGGCGCTCTCCGCCGCCGGCTGGTTCGTCGGCGGGGTGATGAGGTCGTTGCCGCGCTCGCCGAGCAGGGCGGCTGAGCCGAGCCCGCAGAGCGCGAGCAGGACGAGGACCGCCGCGCCGCCGACCACCACCTGCCACATCCGGCCGCCGCCCCGCCGGGGCGGCGGCGCGACCGGCGCGGCCGACGAGTAGTCGTGCGGGTAAGGCGGCTCGGAAGCCGGGTCGACGGCCGGTCGGGGCGCCGGTTCCGCCGGTGCCGGGGGCGCCGGTTCCACGACCGGCCGGGCCCCCGGTTCGGCGGGTGGCACGGCCATCCGGGTGGTCCGGGGCAGGGACGGGGTGGGGAAGCGGGACGGTGAGGGCCCTGCCGGGGGAGGCGAACCGGGGCCGAGCACCGACAGGTCGGACTCGTGCTCCGGGTACTCCACGAATGCGTCCTCATCGGACTCGTACCGATACACCATGTTGCCCAGAGTAGGAGCTTCTGTCCCTTTAGGGGATAATAATGGGAAATTGTGATGACGCGGGGTGTCGCCGTGCCCTCCGCCGGCCGGTGAGAGAATCGCGCGTGTGACCGGCGACCACTACTTCACCGCTGAACCCACGACCGCCGCACACCCGCGCGAGGTCGAGTTCTCCGTCGCCGGACGCGACTACGCCCTGGCCTCCTCCGGCGGGGTCTTCTCGGCCGCCCGCCTCGACCCCGGCACCGCGGTGCTGCTGCGCAAGGCGGAGCTGCCGTCTCCCGGCACCACCGGCGACCTGCTCGACCTCGGCTGCGGCTTCGGACCGATCACCTGCGTGCTCGCCACCTCGGCACCGTCGGCCACCGTCTGGGCGGTGGACGTGAACGAGCGGGCGCGCGAGCTCACGGCGGCCAACGCCGCCCGGGTCGGCGCGGCGGACCGGGTTCGCGTCGCGCCGCCGGACGGCGTACCGGCCGAGGTGACCTTCGCCGAGATCTGGTCCAACCCGCCGATCCGGATCGGCAAGGAGGAACTGCACCAGTTGCTGCTGCGCTGGCTGCCCCGGCTCGCCCCGGACGGCGTCGCCTGGCTGGTGGTCGCCCGCCACCTCGGCGGCGACTCCCTGCACCGCTGGCTCACCGAGCAGGGCTGGCAGGTCGGGCGGCACGCCAGCCAGAAGGGCTTCCGGGTGCTGCGGGTCACCAGGTAATCGGTTGGCCCCCGCCGGGCGCTCGGGCAGGATGCCGGCGTGGGATACGTGGACGTGGCGGCGGTCGGGCACATCCTGCCCGACGGCCGGGAGCTTTTCGCCGACGTGTCGTTCCGGGTCGGCGAGGGCGCCAAGGTCGCGCTGGTCGGGCCGAACGGCGCGGGCAAGACGACGCTGCTGCGGATGATCGCCGGTGACCTGCCGGTGCAGCGCGGCGCGATCGCGCGTACCGGTGGGCTCGGCGTGATGCGTCAGTTCATCGGGATGATCGGCGACGAGTCCACCCTCGCGGACCTGGCCCTCTCGCTCGCCCCGCCGGCCCTGCGCGACGCCGGCCGCCGGCTCGCCGAGACCGACGCGGCCATGCGGGCGGCCGAGGTGCGCGGCAAGTACAGCACCGCCGCCGGCAAGGCCCAGCTCGCGTACGCGGACGCGCTCGCCGCCTGGGGCGAGGTCGGCGGGTACGACGCCGAGGTGCTCTTCGACACCGTCGCCACCATCGTGCTCGACCTGCCGTGGGACACCGCGCGGGACCGTCCGGTCCGGACGCTCTCCGGCGGCCAGCAGAAGCGTTTCGCCCTGGAACTGCTGCTGCGCGGCCCCGACGAGGTGCTGCTGCTGGACGAGCCGGACAACTTCCTCGACGTGCCGGGCAAGCGCTGGCTGGAGGCGCGGCTGCGCGAATCCGGCAAGTCGGTGCTGTACGTCTCGCACGACCGGGAGCTGCTGGCCCACACCGCCGACCGGGTCGTCGCCGTCGAGGGCGGGAGCGCCTGGGTGCACCCGGGCGGGTTCGCCAGTTGGCACGAGGCACGGGTCGCCCGGCACGACCGCCTGGACGAGCTGCGCAAGCGGTGGGACGAGGAGCACCAGAAGCTCCGTGAGCTGATGCTGATGTACAAGCAGAAGGCCGCGTACAACTCCGGGATGGCCTCCCGCTACCAGGCCGCCCAGACCCGGTTGCGCAAGTTCGAGGAGGCCGGGCCGCCGCCCGTACCCCCGAAGGACCAGGACATCCGGATGCGCCTGACCGGCGGGCGGACCGGGAAGCGCTCGGTGATCTGCGAGCAGGTGGAGCTCGACGGCCTGACCTACCCCTTCGACCTGGAGATCTGGTACGGCGACCGGGTCGCGGTGCTGGGTGCCAACGGCACCGGCAAGTCGCACTTCCTGCGGCTCCTCGCCCGCGGCGGCACCGACCCCGACCCGGCGAACGGGCCGGTGGGCGGCGCGGAGGCCCTCGCGCCGGTCGCGCACGACGGGGTGGCTCGGCTCGGCGCCCGCGTGCGGCCGGGGCACTTCTCCCAGACGCACGACCGGCCGGAGCTGATGGAGAAGACGCTGGTCGACATCCTGTGGCGCGGCGACGAGCACCGCGCCGGCATGGACCGGCACGCGGCGATGGCGGCGCTGTCCCGGTACGAGCTGGCCGGCCAGGGCGACCAGCGCTTCGGCACCCTGTCGGGCGGGCAGCAGGCCCGCTTCCTGGTGCTGCTGCTGGAACTGTCCGGGGCGACCCTGCTGCTGCTCGACGAACCGACCGACAACCTGGACCTGGCGAGCGCCGAGGCGCTGGAGGCAGGACTGGCCGCCTTCGAGGGCACCGTAGTGGCGGTGACGCACGACCGTTGGTTCACCCGCTCGTTCGACCGGTTCGTGCTGTTCCGGGGCGACGGTGAGGTGGTGGAGACCCCCGAGCCGGTCTGGAACGTGGCCTGATCCGGGCCGGAATAGGGTGGATCTCGTGACTGAGATGACGTACCGCCGGCTGGGCGACTCCGGGCTCGTGGTGTCCGTGATCGGCATCGGCTGCAACAACTTCGGCCGCAAGCTCGACCTCGACGGCACGCGTGCGGTGGTCGACGCCGCGTTCGACGCGGGGATCAACTTCTTCGACACCGCCGACATCTACGGCGAGCCGCAGGGCGGCTCCGAGGAACTGCTCGGCCAGGCGCTCAAGGGGCGCCGCGAGGACGTGGTCGTCGCCACCAAGTTCGGCATGGACATGCACGGCGCCAACGGGCCGGACCACGGTGCCCGGGGCGCCCGGCGCTACATCATGCGCGCCGTGGAGGCGTCGCTGCGCCGGCTCGGCACCGACCACATCGACCTGTACCAGATGCACGAGCCCGACCCGGGCACCCCGATCGACGAGACACTCGCCGCCCTGGACGACCTGGTGACCGCCGGCAAGGTGCGCTACCTGGGCAACTCCAACTTCGCCGGCTGGCAGATCGCCGACGCCGACTGGACCGCCACCTCGCAGGGGCGTACCCGGTTCATCTCCGCGCAGAACCACTACTCGCTGCTGGAGCGCGGCGTGGAGGCGGAGGTCATCCCCGCGTGCGAGCGGTTCGGGCTCGGCATGCTGCCGTTCTTCCCGCTCGCCAACGGGCTGCTCACCGGCAAGTACAAGCGGGACGAGGCGCCCCCGGCCGGCAGCCGTCTCGCCGGCGGCGGCCGGTACGCGCAGCGTCTCGCCGCCGCCGACTGGGACACCATCGAGGCGATCGAGGCGTACGCCGCCGAGCGGGGTCTCACGCTGCTCCAGGTGGCGATCGGCGGGCTCGCCGCCCAGCCGGCGGTGACCTCGGTGATCGCCGGCGCCACCACACCCGAGCAGGTGCGCGCCAACGCCGAGGCGGGCGTCTGGCAGCCCGACGACGAGGACCTGGCCGCTCTGCGCGCGGTGCTCGACCGGTAAGCGGGAACGGCCCGGCACCCCGCCGACGGACGGTGGGGTGCCGGGCCGCGGCGCGAGCGGGCCTACGACCGGTCGCGCCGCCGCCGGCCCCGCAGTGGCGCGGCCAGCGCCACGACGACGAGCACGGCGACGCCGACCGCGACCGCCCGCCACCAACCGGGTGCGTCGCCACCGCCGGCGGACCGGTCCGCCCGCGCCGACGACGCGTCCCGGGCGACCGGGGCCAGCGACGGGGTCTGCGCCGCTCGCGCCTCCACCTGCGCGGTCGCGGTACCGGAGTACGCCGCGGGCGCCGTCACCCGCACTTTCCAGGTGCCGGGGGAGAGGACCGGGCCGGTGGTGTAGAAGCCCTGGCCCTCGGCCGCCGGTTCGAGTTGCAGCGGGCCGACCGTCCGCCCGCCGGAACCGGAGGCGGTGAGGGTCAGCCGGACCACCTTGTCGAGGCGGTGGCCGTCGGCGTACGTGGCCTGGATGGTGACTCCACCGGCCCCGTCACCAGCCACCGTCAGCTTGAGCTTCGTGCTGTGCGCCGTGGCCGGGGCCGCGGCGAGGAACGCCAGGACCAGGCCGGCGAGCGTGGCGGCAACGGCCTTCCCGATTCGCATCGTCAGGTTCCTCCTCACTCGGGCTGAGGGGCCCCGCCCGGTCGGTGCCGGGCGGGGCCCCGTCGGTCACAGGCGACGGCCGGGAGCGATCCGGGTGGGATCACCGCCGAGCCGACCGGTGCCGGTCACCGGCTCACCGTCGTTGGCCCGTACACCCGCCGTGCTGGCCGCGCCGCCGAGCCGGACGATCATGGCGTCGGCGTCCCGGACCAGCACGTCCCGGACCTCCGCCTCACCGACCAGCGAGGCGTCGGCGGCGAGGGTGCGGAACGCGGTCAGGTGCTTGACCGCACGGTCGTCCTTGCCGGCTGCCTCCGCCTTCCGGGCGTCGGAGAGCTTGGCTGACAACTGCGTGTGCGCCTTGGCCGAGAGCCGCCCGGTCGCCTTGAACCGGTCCAGCAGGTTCTGCATGTCCCGGAACGAGGTGGTGACGAAGAACCGGACCGCCGTCGTGGTGGCGTTGCCCGCCTTGTCGGTCGCGGTCACCGTCAGCTCGTGCAGGCCCAGCGGCAGCTCGTACATCGCCTGGAGCGTGCCGCTGGCGTACGCCCGGCCGTCCAGCTCGCCGACCACGGTGGCGATGCCCGAGGTCGGGTCGACCGCCTGCCAGGACACCCGGACGTCCTGGCTGTCCCCGTAGAGCTGGCCGTCGGCGATGCCGGAGACCAGCAGGGTCGGCTTGACGCCGTCGATCCGCACCACCGCCGACTTGAGCGTCTCGGCGTTGCCCGCGGTGTCGGTGGCCCGGTAGAGCAGCTCGTGCGAGCCGTCGCCGGTGATCTCCACCGGTGCCGTGTACGGCGTCCACGCGCCGCCGTCCAGCGACCATTCCAGCAGCTTCACCCCGGAACCGGCGTCGCTCGACGTCAGCACCACGGGAACGGTGCCGTCGTGCCAGCCCTCGTCGTTGGCCGGAGCGAACGCGGCGGTGCTGACCGGCGCCGTGGCGTCGATCTTGACGGTTACCGTCCTCGTCGCCTCCACGTTGCCGGCCTCGTCGACCGAGCGGAACCGCAGCCCGTGCTCGCCGTCCCCGGTCACCGCGACCGGAGCGGTGTACGCCGTCCAGGCGGTGGCGGTGTCGAGCTGGTACTCCGTGCGGGCCACCCCGCTGCCGCCGTCCTCGTCGACGGCGGTCAGCGCGACCGTGACCGGCCCGGTGTGCCACCCCTCGACCGGTGCGCCGGACACGGTGGCGGTGGTCACCGGCGCGGTGTCGTCGACCGGCCCGGTGGTGAGCCGGAAGTAGTCGAACGACGCCGTCTTCGAGGCGGTCTGGTTGGCGCCGAGGGTGAACAGACCCACCTTCGGGGTCGCCCCGACCGCCGCGTTGGTCAGCTCCGTCAGGGTGGTCCAGGTGGTCCCGTCCGCCGAGTACGAGGCGGTGAACGTGTTGCCGCTGCGGGCCAGCCGCAGGTGCCACACCGAGCCCGTCAGGTTCTCCGCCTGGGGTTGCGGGTTCTGCACCGCCCCGCCGATCTCACTGCGGAACTCGATCCGCCGCGCCACCGGTTGGCCCGGCTGGTTGTCCACGATGTAGTCGAACTTCAGGTAGTTGTCGTCGTCGGCGTGCACGATCAGGCCGGCCTGCTGGTACTGCTCGTTCAGCAGGCTGCCGTCGACCTTCGTCTCCAGGGTCCAGTCGCCGGCCGGCGCGGTCTGGAGGATGAAGTTCGCCGGCCCGGAGTTGCCGGAGCCGTAGATGTCGCCGTTCGGCACGTCGATCCGCAGCGCGCCGCCGGTGACCCGGTAGCCGTTCGGGTTCTCCCGGAGGATCGCGTTCCACCGGCACTTGTCCAGCCCGTCACCGGTGAACCCGTCCGACGGGTCGACCGGCCCGGCCGGTACGTCCGGCGTGACCTGGAACCAGTCGAACGCCGCCTCCACCACCGGCGCGTCCGTGCCGCCGTTGAGGGCGAAGAGCCCGATCCGCGGGTTGGTGATCCCGGCGAGCGCGGCCGGCCGACCGACCGGGGTGAAGGCCTGGCCGTCGGCCGAGACGGCCGCGGTCAGGTTCGTCCCGTCACTGGTGAGGCGCAGGTGCAGGGTGTCGCCGGCCGGCGCGGCGATGCTGTCGGCGGCCTCGTTGCGTGGCGCGCCGGCGGTCTCCCGGATGAACTCCACCCGCCGACTGCCGCCGTACAGCAGGTCCAGCTTGGCGTAGTTCTCGTCGTCGCCGTACACCAGTAGGCCGGCCTGCTGGTAGTTGGCCGTCACCGGCAGGGTGACCCGGGTGGTCACCTGCCAGGCGCCGGCCGGCGCCGGCTGGAGCACCAGGTTGGTCGCGTCGTTGCGACCGCCGTACAGGTCGCCGACCGCGGTGGGCAGGCGCAGCGCCCCGTCGGAGACCGACAGGAGCTGGTTCTCCCGCACCACACTGCTCCACCGCTCCCGGTTGAGGGCGCTGCCGGTGAAGTCGTCCGAGCGCGCCCCGAAGCAGGACGTGTTCGGCGCGTCGACCCGTACCGGCACGGTGGTGTACGCCCGAGCGCCCCGGCTGTCGGTCACCGTCAGCGTGGCGGTGAAGGTGCCGGGCGCGGTGTAGGTGTGGGTCGCGTCGAGCGTCGTCGCCGTACCACCGTCACCGAAGTCCCACGCGTACGTCAGCGGGGTGTCCCCCTCGGCGTCGGTGGCCGTGCCGTCGAAGGCGACGGTGACCGGCACGGTGCCGGTGGCCGGGGTGGCGGTGGCGGTCACGGCCGGGGGCCCGTTCTCGGTGACGCCCCGGCCGAGGAAGTCCGCCCAGTTGACGTTGAACAGCGACCCCGCGCCGGCGGCCGGGTCCTGGGCCACGAAGTACAGGGTGCCGCTCGCCGGGCCGGTCACCGGCGCCGTCACGTCGGTGTACGTCTGCCAGGCGCCGGTACCCGGCACGGTGGCCTGGGCGACCACCGGTCCGTCGACCGCGCCGGCCCGGACCTCGATCACGCCGCCGCTGGTCGCCGAGGCGACCCGGAACCGGATCGAGGTGATGTTGGTCAGGTCGGCCGGCACGAGCGACCACCAGTCACCGTCCTCGATGAAGCCGATGTTCTGGCCGCCGCCGGCGGTGTCGCCGGTGGTCTCCTTCTGCACGCCCGGGTCGCCGCCGCCGGTGCTCCCCGGTGCCCGGCCGGTCGCGGTGTAGAACTCGGCCTGCTTGCGCTTGGGCTGGAGCTGCTCGATGTCCCGGCCGGTCAGCGGGGCGGCCCCGCCGGCCCCGCCGTCGTCGGTGTAGGTGGCCTCGAAGACGGTGAACACGTCGGCCTCGGCGCCGTGCCCGGAGGCGAGCGACGTCTGGACCGTGCCGGTGCAGCCGGTGTGCTGCTCCAGCGGGTGGGCGTGCTCGTCGTGGCCGAGCAGGACCTGGAGTCGCACCCGGTCGCAGTCGATCGTGCCGTCCTCCGGGTCGGTCACCGTGATCGTGTAGCGGACCTGGTCGCCCCAGTCGAAGAATCCGCCGTCCGGCGGGAACTCGAGCTGCACGGTCGGCGCGGTGTTGCCCACCGTGACCGGCACGTTCGCCACCGCCGTACGGCCCTTCGGATTGGTGACGGTGAGCTGGGCGGTGTAGTTGCCGGGCGACGCGTACGTGTGGGTGGGGTTGGCCGCCGTCGAGGTCTGCCCGTCGCCGAAGGCCCACGCGTACGTCAGCGCGCCGCCGTCCGGGTCGCGTGACCCGGCGCTGGAGAACGCCACGGTCAGTGGCGCCGGCCCGGAGGTCGGCTCGGCGTCGGCCACCGCGATCGGGGCGCGATCGGCGGCGATGTAGTCGATCCGGTAGACGCCGGAGTTGTCGTTGTTGCCGCCGAAGCCGCTGCCCCACTCGATCAGGTAGAGCGCGCCGTCCGGGCCGAACTCGAAGTCCATCGGCCGGAGGAAGCTCATCCCGGCGAGCAGCTGGTTGATGTCGACCAGCGACTTCCCGTCGGCGGTGACCTGCATCGTGTACATCTTCGACTGGTTCCACTCGCCGAACATCGCCTTGCCGTCGTAGTACGCCGGCCACTTGCGGTCCGAGTCGAGGTCGGCGTCGTATCGGTAGACCGGGCCACCCATCGGGGCGCCGCCGCCACCGATCTCCGGGAAGCGCGGGTTGCCGCCGTAGTCGTAGTCCACGGTCGCCGGAACGGCCGGCGGGAGGTCGGTCAGGCCGGTGTTGTTCGGCGAGTCGTTCACCGGTGCGGCGCAGTCGAACTTCGCGTCGCTCGGGCCGGACGGGAACTGGTAGTCGTTGTAGGCGTAGTTCGCGCCGGTGCAGTACGGCCAGCCGTAGTTGCCGGGGGTGGCGACGATGTTCCACTCCACCGTCCCCTCCGGTCCCCGGTTGGGGTTGGCCGAGGCGGCGTCCGGCCCGTAGTCGGCGACGTAGAGCGTGTCGGTGCCCGGGTCAACGCCGATCCGGAACGGGTTACGGAAGCCCATGGCGTAGATCTCCGGCCGGGTCTTCGCGGTGCCCGGCGGGAAGAGGTTCCCCGCCGGCACGGTGTACGTCCCGTCGTCCTCGGGGTGGATCCGGATGACCTTGCCGCGCAGGTCGTTGGTGTTGCCGGAGGTGCGCTGCGCGTCGTAGTCGGCCCGCCCCGGACGCTCGTCGATCGGGGTGTACGCGTCGGACTGGAACGGGTTGGTGTTGTCGCCGGTGGCCAGGTAGAGATTGCCGGCCCGGTCGAAGGCCATGCTGCCGCCGGCGTGACAGCAGGTGTTGCGCTGGGTGTCGACGCGGAGGACCTGCTTCTCGCTGGCCGGGTCGATCGTGTCCCCGGTCACCGTGAACCGGGACAGCAGGTTGCGCGCCACCCCGTCGTTCGGGGCGTAGTACAGGTACACCCACCGGTTGGTGGCGAAGTCCGGGTCGAGCCGGATGCCGATCAGGCCGTCCTCGTTGCCGGTGAACACGTCGAGGTCGAGGGCGGTGACCGTGCTGCCGGTGTCCGGCTTGACGATCTGCACCCGGCCGTCACGCTCGATGTAGAAGACCCGGCCGTCGGGGGCGACGTCCAGCTCCATCGGGTTGCTGGTGTTGCTGTCCAGCGTCACCTTCTCGAAGCTCTCGGTCAGCGACGCGCCGCAGTCGGCGTCCTGCACCCCGGCGGCGGTGCGGATGCCGCCGAGCAGGTGCGCGAGGAACTCCGGCTCGGCGTACGACTCGCGGGTGTGCCCGCCGCCGGTGTACCAGGCCCGCCCGCCGTCGAAGTCCTGGCACCAGGCGATCGGGTGGTCGTGACCCATCGCACCCGCACCCGGGGAGTAGCTGGTCTCGTCGAGGGTCGCCAGCACGTGCACGTCGCCGCGCGGGTTGGACTGGTAGTTGTACCACTCGTCGAACCGGGACCAGCGCTCCGGCAGGTGGGCGGTGGACTCGTGCGCGTGGTCCTCCACCTTGACCGTGGCCTGCTGGTTGGCCGGGTGGCTGGCGAAGTAGGCGCCCACCAGCTCCCCGTACCAGGACCAGCTGTACTCGGTGTCGGAGGCGGCGTGGATGCCGGCGTACCCGCCGCCGGCGCGGACGTAGCGCTCGAACGCCGCCTGCTGGTCGGGGTCGAGCACGTCACCGGTGGTGGAGAGCCAGACGACCGCCCGGTACCGGGCGAGGTTCTCGTCGGTGAACGCGGCGCCGTCCTCGGTGGTGTCGACGGTGAAGCCGTGCTCCGCGCCGAGCTGCTGGATCGCGGCGATACCGGTGGGGATGGAGTCGTGCCGGAAGCCGGCGGTCTTGGAGAACACCAGGACCGAGAAAGGGTCGTCGGCGGCGGCGTTCGGGGCGGGAGCCGCGACCGGCGCGACCGGCGCGGTGGGGGCGGCCTGGGCAACAGGGGCGGCCTGGGCAACAGGGGCGGCCTGCGCGGTGGGCGCGGCGACGAGCATGGTCGCGGCGAGCCCGAGGGTGAGCAAGGTGGCGGTGACGGGTACGCGGGCACGGCGTGGTCGGGACACTCCGGTCTCCTTTGTCCTGACTGGACAGGGGTCGCGGGGGCCGGCTCGCCGAAGACCGTCCCGGATGGAGCCGGTCGGGACGCCGTGCCAGGGCGCCGTTCCGGCATTATGTCGACTCGCTGAACAAACTAGTTCGGTTGGCTCAGTTCTTAGCAAGGCTTCGATGGATAACGTTTCGGCAACGGCGGACGTCAATCCAGCCAGGACAGTGCAAACCGACCGTCGGGGCGGGCGGAACCGGCTCCGGTTAGCACATCCACCGGCGGCACTCCGCCGAAACCGCGCCTTGGCAGCCCGGCACATCTGCCGTACGGTGACAGGCAAGTGACCCACGGGAGCCCGGTGGACCGGGCTGAGAGGGGGGCTGTGAGCCCCCGACCGTCGAACCTGATCCGGGTAATGCCGGCGCAGGGAGGAGTGTTGCCGTGCCGTCCCTCGGGCGACTGCATCTCATCACCGACACCCGTCCCGGGCGGAACCCGCTCGCGGTGCTCCGGGCCGCCCTGCCGGTGGCCCGTGCCGAGCTGGTCGTCCAGGTCCGGGTGACCGACGACGCGACCGACCGGGAGGCGTACGACCTGGCCCGCCGGGCCGTCGTCCTGTGCGCGCGGTACGGGTCGACCTGCCTGGTGAACGACCGGCTCCACGTGGCGCTGGCGGTCGGTGCCGACGGTGGGCACGTGGGCGCCGACGACCTGCCGGTCGGTGCGGCCCGTGCGGTGCTGGGATCGGCGGCCGTCCTCGGCGCCACGGCACGTGACCCGGGCACCGCCGCCGAGGCGGTCGCCGCCGGGGCCAGCTACCTGGGGGTCGGGCCGTACCGGCCCACCTCGACGAAGGACGGGCTCCCGACGGCGATCGGCGTGGCCGGTGTCCGGGCGGTCGCCGCGGCGGTCAGCGTGCCGGTGATCGCCATCGGGGGAGTGACGGCGGAGGACGTGCCCGCCCTGCGGGGGGCCGGCGCGTACGGGGTGGCGGTGATCGGCGCGCTCTCCGGGGCGGCCGACCCCGCCCGCGCCACCACCGAGCTGCTCAAGGCGCTGACGTGTTAGGAAGGGACCCTTTTACTACCGCAGGCGTTAAGAAGGGGCCCTTCCTTCCCGACGTGGCGGTGGTGGGGGCCGGGCCGGTCGGGCTGGCGATCGCCTGGCGGTGCGCCGCGCGCGGCCTGCGGGTCGTCGTGCACGACCCGGCGCCCGGGTCGGGTGCCGCGCACGTCGCCGCCGGGATGCTCGCACCGGTCGCCGAGGCGTACTTCGGCGAGCACGAGCTGACCGGCCTGCTCACCGCCTCGGCCGCCCGCTGGCCGGCGTTCGCCGCCGAGCTGGCCGACGCCTCCGGCGCCGACCTCGGCTACCGCGCCGACGGCACGCTCATGGTCGGGCTCACCGCCGACGACCTGGCCGAGGCACGACGGTTGTGGGCGTACCAGCAGGGGCTCGGCCTGCCGGTGACCGTGCTGCGCCCCTCTGAGCTGCGGGACCGCGAGCCCGCGCTCGCGCCCCGCGTGCGCGGCGGCGCCCTCGCCGCCACCGACCACCAGGTGGACCCCCGGCGCCTGGTGCCGGCGCTGCGGACCGCCGCCGAGCGGGCCGGCGCGACGCTGGTGGCCAGCCCGGTCCGCCGGCTGTCCGACGTGGCCGCCGGCGTCACGGTGGTCGCGGCCGGTTGCGGCGCCGCCGCGCTGACCGGGCTGCCGGTCCGCCCGGTGAAGGGCCAGGTGCTCCGGCTCCGCGCGCCCGGCGGCGTCGCGCCGGGCTTCCGGCACGTGATCCGGGGGTACGCGGACGGCGAGCACGTCTACCTCGTCCCCCGGGGCGGCGGGGAGGTGGTGGTCGGGGCGACCGTCGAGGAGCGCACCGACACGACGGTGTCCGCCGGAGCGGTGCTGCGCCTGCTCCGCGCGGCCGTCGACCTGGTGCCGGAGCTGGGCGAGTACGACCTGGTCGAGACCCTCGCCGGCCTCCGCCCCGGCACGCCGGACAACGCGCCGATCCTCGGCCCGCTGCCGGGCCGGCCGGACGTGCTCGCCGCCACCGGGCACCACCGTCACGGGATCGTGCTCACCCCGGTCACGGCCGACCTGATCACCGACCTGATCGTCACCGGCGAGCCGGATCCGCTGCTCGCCCCCTTCGCCCCGGACCGCTTCGCCCCGACAGGCTCTGAGGAGGGACACCCGTGGAACTGACCGTGAACGGGGCCGGGCGTACCCTGCCCGGCGGCTCGACCGTCGCCGACCTCGTCCGCGACGTCACCGACCAGGAGCGCGGCCTCGCCGTCGCCGTCAACGGCGAGGTGGTGCCGCGTGGCGGCTGGTCGGCGACCCTGCTTGGTGACGGCGACCGGGTCGAGGTGCTCAGCGCCGCGCAGGGCGGGTGAGCGCCGTGGGCTTCGAGCTGGGCGGCGTCACGTTCACGTCGCGGCTGGTCCTCGGCACCGGCGGGGCGGCCAACCTGCACGTGCTGGAGCAGGCGATCCGGGCGTCCGGCACCGAGCTGGTCACCCTCGCCCTGCGCCGGGTCGACACCTCCGGCGGCTCGGGTGGCCTGCTGGACCTTCTCGACCGCTGCGGGGTGCGGCTGCTGCCCAACACGGCCGGCTGCTACACGGCCGGCGAGGCGGTGAAGGTGGCCCACCTGGCGCGGGAGGCGTTCGACACCGACTGGGTCAAGCTTGAGGTGATCGGCGACGAGCGCACGCTGCTGCCCGACGGGGTGGAGTTGCTGCGCGCCGCCGAGGAACTGGTCGGCGACGGGTTCACCGTGCTGCCGTACACCTCGGACGACCCGATCCTGGCCCGCCGCCTCGCCGACGTGGGCTGCGCGGCCGTGATGCCGGCGGGGTCGCCGATCGGGTCCGGGCTGGGGGTGTCCAACCCGCACCACATCCGGCTCATCCGGCAGAGCGTGGACGTGCCGGTGATCCTGGACGCCGGCATCGGCACCGCGTCCGACGCGGCCCTCGCCATGGAGCTGGGCTGCGACGCGGTGCTGCTGGCCAGCGCGGTGACGCGCGCCGCCGACCCGGTGGCGATGGCGACGGCGATGCGGTACGCGGTCGAGGCGGGCCGCCTGGCATACGGGGCCGGCCGGATCCCCCGTCGCTTCCACGCCCTCGCCTCCACGCCGGACGAGGGCAGGCCGGACCTGTGACCGCGTCGCCGGGCCTGGGCACCCGAGATCTTGGCGGATTCCGGCCCCTCCAAGGGCCGTTTCCTTCCAAGATCTCGTCGGCTGCCGGCGCGACGCCGACGGGCGTCGTGCTGCTCACCGACCGCCGCGTGGCGCGATCGCCGCTCGTCGACGTGGTCGCGGGCGCGGTGGCCGGGGGAGTGCGGTGGGTGGTGCTGCGGGAGAAGGACCTGCCCCGCCCCGAACGGGCCGCTCTCGCCGCCGACCTGCGCGCGATCCTCGCCGACGTCGGCGGCACCCTGATCGTCGCCGGCCCGGATCCGCTCGACGGGGACGGCGTCCACCTGCCCGCCGCCGGCCCGTACCCGCCGCCGCCCCTCGGCCTGGTCGGCCGGTCCTGCCACGACGAGGCGGAGCTCACCCGACTCACCACCGAGGACTACGCCACCCTCTCACCCGTCTACCCCACGCGGACCAAACCCGGCTACGGCCCACCCCTGCGCCCGGACGGGCTGCGCAGGCTGATCGAGGTCAGTCCGGCGCCGGTCCTCGCACTGGGTGGTGTGGAGACCCCGCAGCAGGTGCACGACTGTGTCGAGGCGGGAGCGGCAGGGGTCGCGGTGCTGGGTGCGGTCATGCGAGCCGACGACGCCGCCGAGGCGGCCGCCACGCTCACTCGCGCCTTCGCCCGGGCCCATGGTCGGCCGCGGCCCTCAAACGCAACCACGGAGAGAGCACAGTGACCCCGTACACCATCCTCACGATTGCCGGCTCCGACTCGGGCGGCGGCGCCGGCATCCAGGCCGACCTGAAGGTCTTCGCGGCGCTCGGGGCGTACGGCACCAGCGTCCTCACGGCTGTCACCGCCCAGAACACCCGCGGTGTCGACGCCGTCCTGCCGCTGCCGCCGCGCACGGTCACCGACCAGTTGGACAGCGTGCTCGCCGACTTCGCCGTCCGGGCGGTCAAGACCGGCATGCTGGGCACCCCGGCGATCGCCGACGTCGTCGCCGACGCGGCGAAGGACGGCCGGCTGCCGCACCTCGTCGTCGACCCGGTGCTGGTCGCGACGAGTGGACACGCACTGGGCGTGGTCGCTGCGGTGGAGCGGCTGCTGCCGTACGCGAAGGTGGCGACGCCGAACTGCGCGGAGGCCGCGGCCATCACCGGACGCCCGGTGTCCACGGTCGAGGAGATGGTGGCCGCCGCCGAGGCCCTCGCCGCGGGCGGCCCGGAGCACGTCGTGGTCACCGGCGGCGACGTGGACGCGGACGGCGAGGCGGTCGACGTGCTGCACGGCGCCGGCGTCACCACCCTGCTCCGCGCGCCCCGGGTGCCGACCCGGCACAACCACGGGACCGGATGTTCGTTCTCGGCGGCCGTCGCCGTCCGGCTCGCGCTGGGCGACCCGGTGCCGGCGGCGGTCGCCACCGCCAAGGAGTACGTCACCCGGGCACTGACCGGTGCCCGGGACTGGGAGTTGGGCGCGGGACGCGGACCGCTGGATCACTTCGGCTGGTCCGCTTGACCGACAGGGAGGCTGTCATGCAGGCACGTCGCAAGGTCTACGTCGAGGGTTCACGGCCGGACGTCCAGGTGCCGTTCGCCGAGGTCGACCTCACCGGTGACAACCCGCCGGTGCGGCTCTACGACACGTCCGGGCCGGGTTCGGATCCGGAGGTCGGGCTGCCGCCGCTGCGCGGACCGTGGATCGCGTCACGCGGGGACGTCGCCCCGGTGCGCGGTGCGGGTACTCCACTGGCCGGAGTGGATGGGAAACGGCCGACGCAGCTCGCGTACGCCCGGGCGGGCGTCGTCACGCCGGAGATGGAGTTCGTCGCGATCCGGGAGGGCATGGCGCCGGAGTTCGTACGCGACGAGATCGCGGCCGGCCGGGCGGTCCTGCCGTTGAACGTCAACCACCCGGAGTGCGAACCGGCGATCATCGGCAAGGCGTTCCTGGTCAAGGTCAACGCCAACATCGGCACCTCGGCGGTCACCTCGTCGATCGCCGAGGAGGTGGAGAAGCTGACCTGGGCGACGCGGTGGGGCGCGGACACCGTGATGGACCTGTCGACCGGCAAGCGGATCCACGAGACGCGCGAGGCGATCGTGCGGAACTCGCCGGTGCCGATCGGCACGGTGCCGATCTACCAGGCGCTGGAGAAGGTCGGTGGTGACCCGGTGAAGCTGAGCTGGGAGGTGTTCCGGGAGACCGTCATCGAGCAGGCCGAGCAGGGCGTCGACTACATGACGGTGCACGCGGGTGTGCTGCTGCCGTACGTGCCGCTGGCCGTCGGTCGGGTGACCGGCATCGTGTCGCGGGGCGGCTCGATCATGGCGGCCTGGTGCCTGGCCCACCACGAGGAGAACTTCCTCTACACGAACTTCCGGGAGCTGTGCGAGATCCTGGCCCGGTACGACGTGACGTTCTCACTCGGCGACGGCCTGCGGCCCGGCTCGATCGCGGACGCCAACGACGAGGCGCAGTTCGCGGAGCTTCGCACTCTCGGGGAGCTGACGAAGGTGGCGTGGGAGTACGACGTCCAGGTGATGATCGAGGGTCCGGGGCACGTGCCGATGCACAAGATCAAGGAGAACGTGGACCTCCAGCAGGAGTGGTGCCATGAGGCGCCGTTCTACACGCTCGGTCCGCTGACCACGGACATCGCGCCCGCGTACGACCACATCACGTCGGCGATCGGCGCGGCGATGATCGGCATGTTCGGCACGGCGATGCTCTGCTACGTCACGCCGAAGGAGCACCTCGGGCTGCCGGACCGGGACGACGTGAAGGCCGGTGTGATCGCGTACAAGATCGCGGCGCACGCGGCGGACCTGGCCAAGGGCCACCCGGGCGCGCAGGCGTGGGACGACGCTCTGTCGAAGGCGCGGTTCGAGTTCCGGTGGGAGGACCAGTTCAACCTCTCGCTGGACCCGGAGACCGCGCGTGCGTACCACGACGCCACGTTGCCCGCCGAGCCGGCGAAGACGGCGCACTTCTGCTCGATGTGCGGGCCGAAGTTCTGCTCCATGAAGATCACCCAGGAGCTCAAGGAGTACGCGGCCCGCGGCATGAAGGACAAGTCCGAGGAGTTCGTGGCGGCGGGCGGCCGCGTCTACCTACCCCTGGCGTGACCCGCCGCCCGGCCGCCCGGTGACGGGCCAGCCTGCTGCCCGCTCGCGGTCGATCATGACATTGTCGGCACTGTCGCCGCCCGGCGTGTCCCGCCGACAGAGTCATGATCGATGCGGTCGGTCAGCCGGCGGCATGGGCCCCTTTGCTCTGCTTCAACCGGCGCAACGACGTCAGGCGGCGTCTGTTGCGTCGGTTGACGCAGAGCAAAGGAGGGCAGGTGGGGGGCTCAGTCGCGGTGGTGGCGGCCGGTCGAGCGCAGGGAGCGGCGGGCAGTCTCCTGCTCCGGCTCGTTGTCCGGCAACGGCTTGCTCAGGCCGGTGACCCAGTCGACGAACTCCTCGTCCTGCGCCGGCAGTGGCTCCGCGTCCGCGGATGCGTCGGCCTGGTCGGCCCGGGACCGGTTTCGCCGGAACAGGCCGCGCCGCTTCGGCTCCGGCCGCTCCTCGGATCCGCCGTGACTGGCCGACGCGGAATCGCCGGCGACCTGCCCGGCCGAGGGTGACGAGGGCCCGCCCGCGGCCCGGCCGTCGGCACCCGCGAACGCGGCGGCCGGCCGGTCGGCGACGGACGGGCTGGAGTCGCCTCCGGCCGTCGTGCTCACCGGCACCGGGCCGGTTGCGTCTCCCGGCGTCGGCCCGGTCGCGTCTCCCGGCGTCGGCCGGGTTGCGTCTGCCGGCGTCGGCCCGGTTGTGTCTCCCGGCGTCGGCCGGGTTGCGTCTGCCGGCGTCGGCCCGGTTGTGTCTGCCGGCGTCGGCCCGGTTGTGTCTCCCGGCGTCGCGTCGCCACCGGTCACCGAATCTCCGGCCAACGCGTGGCCCGAGGCCGTGCCTGCGGTCATCGGGCCCTCTGCGGTCGATGCGGTTCCTGACGTCGGGCGGCTCTCCGTCGGGCGGCTCTCCGTCGGGCCGGCGCGCCGGGCCGTGGCGAGGGCGTCCCAGGTGTTCGCGCTGTTCAGGTCCGGCAGGGGAGCCCGGTGCCGTGGCCGGGGAATCACCTCGGCCGTCCCGTCGTCGCCCGGGCGTGCGGACCCCCGCGCCGGCGGGGTGAACGGATCCGGGGCGACGGGACGTGGCGCGGGCTGCGCCGGCGTCAGTGGCGGCAGCGCGGCGAACGGCTCCGGACCGACCGGGGTGGGGGTGGGGCGGGGTGGCGTGACCGGGGTGGGAGCGGGCCGGGACGACGTGAACGGGTCCGGCCCGACCTGCGTCGGCGCCGGTCGTGCCGGGGTGGTGGGAGGCGGCGCGGGGAGGGGCTCGGACGGTACGGGTGCACGCGCAGCGGCCGGTGCCGGATCGCTCCAACCGGCATCGACGGAGTCCGGTGCCGGCGAGCCGTCGGTCGGTGCCGGGCCCGAGACTGCGGGTAGGACCCTCGCCCGGCCGGCGACCGACGGCGGGGCGTCCGAGGGTGCGGTCTTCGGCCGGTCGGCGGCCGTAGTGGCGGCGGCTGCCGGCCCGTCCGTGGTGCGGGAAGCGGCACCGGTCGCCTTGGCCGGCGCGGCCTTCGTGCGACGAGCACGGCGGGGCCGGGGAGCGGTCCCGCCCCCTGCCGGCTCCGCGCCCGGCTCGTCCGCCGGGGCCGAAGCCACCCGATCCGCGGCCTTCGTCCGATCCGTGGTCTGCGCAGGATCCCTGGCCGGCACGACCGACCTGGCCGCGTCGTCCGTTGACCCGGACGGCCCGTCCACTCCGTCCTCCGGCGTGCCCGGCCGGGCCACTCCGTCCTCCGACGTGCCCGGCCCGGCCGTGCCGGCCGCACGCGTGGCCGGCTTGGCTGCCCCGGCCACCGGCGCGGCCGGCTTGGCTGCCTCGGCCATCGGCGTGGCCGGCCCGGCTGCATCGTCGGCAGGCGCTGCCGGCCTCGCTGCTCCGTCCGCCAACGTCGCCGGCCTGGCTGCTCGGGTCCGCCTCGCGGACGGACCCGCCGGCGCCGCGGCGGCCGATCGGGTCGGGTCGGCCGCTTCGGCTTTCGAGGCACCAGACGACGTGGCGTCGCTGCCGGCCACCTCCACGGAGGAGGCGGGCACCGGTGCTGAGGCGCGGTGCCGGTCGGTCCGGATGTCCCCGGCGAGCGGCTCGGGGTCGACCGGAGTGGAGACGGGCGTGCCGGTGAGACCGGCCGTGGCCGCTGCGACGGCTGCGCCGGAGGCACCGGCGGAGGTACCGCCCGGTGTCGGCCAGTCCCAGTGAGCCGGAGTGGGACCGCCGGGCGTCTCCGGTGTCCGTCCGCCCCACCTGGTGTCCGGAGCGTCGCCGCCGGCCGGCGTACCGGTGTCGTCGACCGGGCGCCCGGCGTCGCCCGCCGTCCCGGCGGACGGTGTGGTCCCGTCGGTCTGCGGTAGGGGCGGCCCGGCCGGCAGCGGGCGCAGGATGTGGGTGGGCTCGATCGCCCGGGCGGCGGCCGGGGTGTCCCCGTTCCCCGCCGCCGGGCGCTCCACGAGCGGCCAGCGCAGCAGGGCCGCGGCGGCCGAGCCGAGGGCGCCCGCGGCCACGGCGAGCAGGGCTCCGTAGTACGGCGTGGTCTGGTAGCGGTCGACGCCGCCGCCGGGCCCGGCGGTCAGGTAGGCGAACGCGAGCAGCACCGGCCCGGCCACCCCGGTCAGGCCGCCGATCAGTGGAGGGTGCCCGCGCCAGCGGGCGAGGGCGCTGGTGGCCGCCCCGGCCAGCAGCGCCACGAGGGGCAGGATCACCATCGCCAGGCGCTGCGCCGCCGCGGTGTTCAGCCACGCCGGCTCCAGCACCCCGAGCCGTGCGGTGGTCAGCGGGCCGGTGGCGGCGAGCGACGGTACGACCGAGACCAGGGCCAGCAGCCAGACGGCGCCGGCGACCAGCGCCATGTTCCAGCCCAGCGGCGGCCGGACCAGAACGGCGAGCGCGGCCCCCGCGCCGACCACCGCACCGAGGACCGTGCAGATGGCGACGGCCCAGACCGGGTCCACGGAGATCAGGTCGGCGGCCCGGGCCGGTTGCATGCAGAGTGGTGCGACGACAGTGGCGCCCAGCGCGGCGGCGCCCGCGACGCCGAGTTGCCGGCCGGTGCCGGTCAGCGGTCCGTCCCGGCGGGCCAGGCGTTCGGTGACGACGGCGCCGACGACGGCGGCGTTCGCCGCGAACCAGCCGACCCAGGCGAGCTGGGCCGGCCACTGGTCGACGGTGCCGCCGGTGAAGACACCGGTGAGCCGAACGACGCCGAGACCGAACGCGATGCCGAGCTGGCCCGCTCCGGCCAGCAGGCTCACCCCGAGTGCCGTGAGCAGCAGTTTGCCCCAGGTCCGAAAGGCCATGTCCGGCACGTTACGGTCCGGTGCGCGCGATCGCCACCGGCACGCCGTGCGGTACGACGCCCCGCCGGCGGCGGGTCTACTTGAGTTCGACCAGCCGGGCCAGGTACGTCGTGTCGCCCACGTTGGTGAGCATGTGCACCGCCCCGGGGTCCCGGTAGACGACGCCGCCGGTCGGCTCGTCGGCGTCGATGCGGGTGCCGTCGACGGTCTGCACCACGTTCTTCGCGCCCTGGATCGCCACCACCAGGTACGGGTGGTCGTGCCGGTGCAGCGGCTGCCGCTCGCCCGGCTCCAGCTTGATGTGCCAGACCCGGACCCGGTCGTTCTCGTACACGATCTCCTGGCCCACCGGGCCGAGCTCGAGGTCGGTGTCGGTCATCGGAGTCCGTCCAGTTGGGGGAGCACCTCGGCGGCGATGAGCTCCAGGTGGTCGAGGTCGGCGAGGTCGATCAGACGCAGGTGGACGCGGCCGGCGCCGATCGCGGCGAACTCGCCGATGCGGTCGACGAGCTGCGCGGGCGAGCCGACGACCGGGTCCTCCGGCGGAAGCGCGCTCGGCACGTGCAGGGGCGCGGCCCGGTGCCGGGCCTCGGCGTCGGTGCGGCCGATCGCCACCACGATCCCGGCGGAGAACACCAGCGGCGCGCGGCCGGACTCGGCCCGTCCGACCCGGTCGCACGCCTCGCGGACCCGCTCGTACGCGGCCGCCGTCTGGGGGACGGAGGTGAACGGCATGTTGAACTCGTCGGCGTACCGGGCGGCCAGCTCGGGGGTGCGCTTCGGGCCGCGCCCGCCCACGATGACCGGCGGGCCGGGCACCTGCACCGGCTTCGGCAGCGCGGGGGCGTCGACCAGCCGATAGTGGTCGCCGGTGTAGCTGAAGGTGTCGCCCGCCGGCGTGCGCCACAGCCCGTTGACGATCTCGAGCTGCTCCGCCAGCCGGTCGAAGCGCTCACCGACACCGGGGAACGGGATGCCGTACGCGGTGTGCTCGCGTTCGTACCACCCCGCACCGATGCCCAGCTCGACCCGGCCGCCGCTCATCTGGTCCACCTGGGCCACCATCACGGCCAGCGGCCCGGGCAGCCGGAACGTGGCCGAGGTGACCAGCGTGCCGAGCCGGATCCGGCTGGTCTCCCGGGCCAGGGCGGCCAGCGTCAGCCAGGCGTCGGTGGGGCCGGGGAGCGCGGGCTCGTCACCCATCGACCGGTAGTGGTCGGCGCGGAGGAAGCCCTCGTACCCGCAGTCCTCGGCCCGACGCGCGAACCGGAGCTGGTCGTCGTAGCTGGCACCCCGGTGCGGCTCCGTGAACACGGACACCCGCATGGTCATCGTCCCTCCACCGGAGCCGGCTCCGGCACGTCCTTCTCCATCAGCAGTTCGTGCAGGTCCGCGCTGACCCCGGCGACGTCCGCCAGGTGCGCGTTGCGGCCGAGGGTGCGCGGCCGGGGGATGGTCACGTCGACGATGCTGCGGATCCGGCCGGGACGGGGGCTGAGCACCACCACCCGGTCGGCGAGCAGGACGGCCTCGTCGATCGAGTGGGTGACGAAGACGACCGTCGCCGACGTCTCCATGTGCACCCGTTGCAGCTCGCCGGAGAGCTCCTCCCGGGTGAGCGCGTCGAGCGCCGAGAACGGCTCGTCCATGAGCATGACCCGGGGCTCGCCGATGAGGGAGCGGCACAGCGCCACCCGCTGCTGCATCCCGCCGGAGAGCTCGTGCGGCAGCCGCTTCTCGAACCCGGCCAGGCCGGCCAGCTCCAGCAGCTGCCGGGCCCGGTCGCGGTGCTTCGCCCGCTTCCACCCGAAGATCTCGACCGGGAGCAGCACGTTGTCCAGCACGGTGCGCCAGGGCAGCAGCGCCGGTCGCTGGAAGAGCATGGCCACGTCCCGCCGGGGCCGGGTGATCGGGCTGCCGCCGACCGTGACCTCGCCGGCGCTGACCGGCAGCAGGCCGGCGACCAGTCGGAGCAGGGTGGACTTGCCGCAGCCGGAGCGGCCGACGACGGCGACGAACTCGCCCTCGGCGACGTCGAGATCGATGCCGCGCAGTGCCTCGACCCGACCGGCCCGGCCCTCGAAGGTGCGGGAAACGCCGGACAGACGGATCATCCCGCGGGCCTCCCTGAGTCGGCGGTCAGCAATCCGCGGGACAGAGTATCCGTCTCGTGCCTCAATCGCACCGTCCGGGGTGGACGTCAGGTTGTTTCCGTTCGGCAACCCGATATGCCTGGCGTCGCAAAGGTGGAATTCTCGTACGCTGTGCCCGCGAAGAGTCCCCTCACGCCGGTGGCGCCGGCCACCCCCCTCCCGCCGGTGCCGCCCGACAACCCCTCCGGAGGCCCGCCGGCCCCGGTCGGAAAGGACATGGTGCACTGATGAGAAGGCTGACCCGTACGGTCGCCGCGGCCACGATGGCCGCCAGCCTCGCGCTCGTCGCGGCCTGCAGCAGCGGCTCGGATTCGACCGACGACGCCAAGGGCGGCAACGGCGGATCCGTGGAGAAGGTGACGTACCTCACGTCGTTCGGCAACTTCGGCCGTGACTCCTACGCCTGGGTGGCGAAGGAGAAGGGCTTCTTCACCGAGGCCGGCTTCGACGTGGAGATCAAGCCCGGCCAGGGCACCGGCAGCGTCATCCAGACGGTCGTCGGCGGTCAGGCGCAGTTCGGCCCCATCGACCTCACCGGTGGTCTGCTCCAGCTCGGCAACGGCCAGGCCAAGGACTTCGTCGCGGTCGCCGCGATCCAGCAGCGCACCATGGCCGCCATCGCGAGCGTCGAGGGCAAGGGCATCGCCTCCCCGAAGGACCTGGAGGGCAAGAAGCTCGCCGACACCCCCGGCTCCGTGGTCCGCAACCTCTTCCCGACGTACGCGAAGATGGCCGGCGTCGACGCGAGCAAGGTGACCTGGGTCAACGGCGAGGCGCAGACGCTGATGGGAACCCTGGCCTCCGGCACGGTGGACGGCATCGGGCAGTTCGTCGTCGGCCAGCCGACGATCGAGACGGTCACCAAGAAGAAGGCGGTCCTGCTGCCATACAGCAACGTGATGCAGGACCTCTACGGCAACGTGCTGATCACCTCCTCGAAGATCGCCAAGGAGAACCCGGAGATGGTCAAGCGGTTCGCCGGCGCCCTGCTCAAGGGCCTGGAGTACGCGCTGGCCCACCCGCAGGAGGCCGCCGACATCCTGAAGAAGAACGTGCCGGCCGCGGTCCCGGCAGCGGCCAAGGCGGAGCTGGAGCTGATGGCCGGCTACGTCCGGTCCAGCAACACCGGCACCCAGATCGGCACGCTGGACAGCGGCCGGGTCGCCAAGAGCATCGCGATCCTCCAGGGCGCCGGTGCGCTCAAGCAGAACATCACGCCCGACCAGATCATCGACTTCAGCCTCGCGCCGAAGGCCTGATCGCCCACCCGGTCGGGGGTGCGGCCCACGGACCACTTCCGGGGGCCGCACCCCCGTCGCGTGCCGGCCGACAGCCGGCAGAACAGGAGGATCCGGTGACCGAGGCGACCGGTACCCGGCCCGAGCGGCGTCCGCCGGAGGATCCCGTCGAACCGCCCCCGGTTCCCGCCACACCGCCGGTCGCCGGCCGGTGGCGCGGGCCGCAGCCGGCGAACGTCGGTCTGCCGTTGCTGGGGTTGGTGATCGCGCTGGGTTTCTGGTGGCTGGTCACCTCGGGGCTCGGCCTCGTACACCCCGCGTCGCTGCCGCCGCCGCAGACCGTGTGGAACTCCCTGACCCTGTCCAGCGACGTGCTGCTGCCGGCCCTCGGCATCACGACACTGATGACGGTGCTCGGCTTCCTGATCTCGACCGTCGCCGGGGTGTTGATCGGGATGACCCTGGCCGCCTCGCGGCGCGCCGAGCGGATGTTCGCCCCGCTGCTCGTGGCGGTCAACGCGGTGCCGAAGATCGCGCTCGGCCCGCTGCTGGTGGTGTCGGTCGGCTGGGGCGAGAAGCCGATCCTCACCATGGTGTTCCTGCTCTGCTTCTTCCCGATCGTGCTCTCCACGGCGACCGGCCTCACCACCACCCCGGCGGACCTGGCCGAGCTGGCCCGGTCGTTGAACGCCTCGTGGTGGCAGTCGTTCCGCAAGGTGCGCTTCCCGGCCGCGCTGCCGCAGATCTTCGTCGGGTTGAAGGTGGCGATGCCGCTGGCGGCCATCGGTGCGGTGATCGGCGAGTTCTACTCGGACAAGCCGGGTCTGGGGTACCAGATCCTCCAGTACAACGGCGTGGGGGACACCGCGACGGCGTGGGCGGCGATCGTGCTGATCGCCGCGATGAGCATCGCGCTCTACTCGGCGCTCTCCTTCGTCGAGCGCCTCGCCCTGCCGTGGGTACGCGCGACCACGGCCCGGTGAGCCGACGCGCACCGGGCCCGTGAGCCAACCCCTACCGGCCCGGTGAGCCGACGCCCACCGGGCCGTACGGCGGCGGTCAGCCGGCCAGGCGCCAGCGGCCGTTGCGCGCGACCAGGGTGGTCAGCGCCTGCGGCATCAGGCCGGAGTGGTTGTCCGGGGTCATCCGGATCGGACCCGACAGACCGTCCAGTTGGGACGTCTCCAGCACGTCGCGGATGCCGTCCCGGTTGACCGCGCCGGGATCCCCGCCCGCCCGCAGCGCGGCGTCGGCGATCAGCTGGACCGCGTCCGCGGCGAACGAGGACGAGCCGTGGTAGCCGCCGAACCGGGCGGTGTAGTCCTGGAACCACTGCCGCCGCGCGGCCTTCGCCGGCGTGGTGGCGATGACGTCGTCGATCACCATGGTCTGCGTGAAGACCAGCGTGGCGCGTTCGGTGGCCCGCGCCGCCCCGCCGAGGAAGAGGTCCCCGGCGGCCGAGGCGTCCAGGAAGAGCGAGCCGCGGAAACCGGCCGCCTGCGCCGCCACGGCCGCGAGGCGCGCCTGCTCCGGGGGCGTCCAGAGCACCAGGGCGTCAGGGTTGCCGGTGGTCACCGAGGTGACCTGACGGGTGACGTCGGTGTCGGTGGCGCGGACCCGCTCCACCCGGCGTACCTTCACGCCCGCCTTGGCGAACTCGCGCTGGAGCGCCGCGAGCCCCTCCCGGCCGTAGTCGTCGTCGCTGTGCAGCAGGCCGACCTCGCGGGCGCCGCCGCGCCGCAGTTCAGCCGTGAGGGTGGCGGCGTTGTCGGCCGCGTTCGGGGACAGCTTGAACACGTACCGGCGCTGGCCGACCGGGTTCGTGACGGCGCCGGAAGGGGCCAACGCGATGGTGGGTACCCGCTTCTCGTCGATGGTGCGGACGGCCCCGACGGCGCATTCGTTGCAGCCGCCCATGATGATCGCGCTGACCCGGGAGTCGTCACTGAAATCGTTGATGTTCCGCAAGGACTCACTCGCGTCGGAACGATTGTCCTTGACCCTGAGTTCGACGCGCCGGCCGTTCAGCGCGCCCGAGGAGTTCAGTTGCTCGACCTTCAGTTCCAGGGCTCGCTGGTACGCCTTGCCGACGGTCGCGGAGGCCCCGGAGAGTTCGAGGTCCGCGGCGATGACGATTGGGCTGGTGTCCCGCTCCTCCCCGCCGAACTGGCAGGCGGTGAGCGTGGTGGCCAGGACGGCCGAGGCGAGCGCCGCGACGGTCGCGGAGCGGATGGGGCTCAACGTTGTCCTCCAGGTGGACGTGGGCGCGGCCCGGGCACCGCCGGAATCGACCGTCCTCGGTAAAGGACGGATCTGTTTCTGCCGTACGGTGAGCGCGAAAGCCTGCAAAACCTTGCCAATGTCGGGCTCTGCGGTCAAGCGGGCAGTGGGGAGACGTTTCGGGACGCGGATCCCACATGTTGAGGTAACACAAAGTTTGCAAACGGTCACCGATTCGGCACGGCTCGCCACGCACTGTCAACAATGCCTGTTCAGAGCGTCGGGGAATCGGCGGCACCGGAGGGTCCCAGCGCCTGTTCGGTGCCGTCCGACCGTTTCCTGCCCCACTGCGGCTTCCCAAACCACATCCCGTCTGATGAAATCGCGGCCGTGCCGCGCGTGGGCTGTCCGCTGTACCAGGCACGGGTCGGCGGGTCAGGCGTGGAAGAAACGACGGAGGCGATGTCGTGAGCACCGGACCGACGACCCTGCCCGCAGGCGGCGACAGCGACCAGCCGGGGCGTCGTCGCCTGCCCCGGCTCCGCGACGCCCGGATCCGGTCCAAGCTGGCGCTGATCCTGGTCGTGCCGGTCGCCGCGGTCATCGCGTTGGCCACGGTCCGCCTGGTCGCCGTCGGTGCGGACGCGTACGACGCCACCCGCGCCACGGCGCTCACCGAGCTCTCCGTGGACGTCTCCGCGCTCACCCAGGACCTGCACGCCGAGCGCATGGCGGCGTCCGCCTATCTGGCGGTGCCGCAACAGGGTGCCGACGCGTACAACCTGCGGGTGCGCAGCACCGACGAGCGGGTGAAGGCCTACCGGGAGGAGCGCGACCGCGTCGGCGACGCGCCGGCCGCGGTCCGCGACCGCCTGGCGGCCATCGACGACCACCTGGAGACCCTCGACGCGACCCGCCAGCAGGTGCTGGACCGACGGCAGATGGCCGTCGCCGAGGCGTCGCTGCGGTACGGGGTCGTCCTGACCGACCTGGTCGCGTACGGCGACGGCCTGGCCCAGCTGCCGGGCGAGGAGCAGCTGGCGGACGCCCGTCGTGCGGTCGCCGCCTTCGCCCGCGCCAAGGCGGCCGTCGCCGAGGAGGAGTCGGTCGCGTACACGGCGCTGAGCGCCGGCCGGATCGACGACGAACAGTTCTCCTCCTTCGTGGCGACCCTGACGAGCCAGCAGGAGGCGCTGCTGGCCTTCTCCCTGGCGGCCGACCCGACGCAGCGCGCTCTGGTCGACAGCACCGTCTCCGGTGACGCGGTCACGCTGGCCGACCGGGTCGCCGCCGACATCACCCGCTCGGTCGGGCAGCAGCCCCTGGTCGGCGCGCGCGACGCGAGCGCCGCGATCGGCGCGGTCAACGACCTCATGCGGTGGGCCGAGATCCGGCTCCAGGACGAGCTGCTGGCCCAGGCCGAGCAGGCCCGCGCGGACGTCCTCCGGCAGGCCGTGGTCGAGTCGCTGCTGGTGTTGCTCACGCTCCTCATCGCGGTCACCCTCGCTGTGGTGCTGGCGCGTTCGCTCAACCACTCGCTGTACCGGCTGCGTGAGGGCGCCCTCGCGGTGGCCAACCACGACCTGCCGGAAGCGGTGCGCCGGCTCCAGAGCATGGAGACCGTGGGCGACGGCGGCGTCGACGAGATCGTCCAGCAGGTACGCGACCCGATCCGGCTCGCCAACCGCGACGAGGTCGGCCAGGTCGCGCTCGCCTTCAACGTGGTCCACCGGGAGGCGGTCCGGGTCGCGGCCGAGCAGGCCGCCCTGCGGACCAGCGTCTCGGCGATGTTCCTCAACCTGGCCCGTCGCAGCCAGACGCTGGTCGACCGGATGATCGGCGAGCTGGACGCGATCGAACGTGGCGAGGAGGACCCGAAGCGGCTGGCCCGGCTGTTCGAGCTGGACCACCTCGCCACCCGGATGCGCCGCAACGACGAGAACCTGCTGGTCCTCGCGGGTGCCGACTCGGCCGTGCCGCGCCGGGAGGACGCCCTGCTGGTGGACGTGCTGCGCGCCGCGCAGTCCGAGGTGGAGCTGTACAACCGGATCGAGTTCGGCACGGTCGACACCGACGTCTCGGTGGCCGCCCACGCGGTCAACGACGTCGTCCGGCTGGTCGCCGAACTGCTCGACAACGCCACCCGGTTCTCGCCGCCGAACACGACGGTGGTCGCCGACGCGCGGCGGATCCGCGACTATGTGCTGATCCAGGTCGAGGACCGCGGCCTCGGTCTCTCCGACGAGCAACTGGACTCGCTCAACCGGCGGCTCGCCGAGCCGCCGACCGTCGACGTCGCGGCGTTCCGGCTGATGGGTCTGGCCGTGGTGAGCCGGCTCGCCGCCCGCTACGGCATCCGGGTCGAGCTGCGCCGCAACGTCGAGGGCGGCACCGTCGCCCAGGTGACCCTGCCGACGGCCACGGTGGTCCTGCCCGCCCGTGGGCGGGAGCCGATCACCCGGCCGCGCCAGCCGCTCGCCGTGGAGCAGACCCCGCTGACCCCCGTCGGCCTCGGCGGACCGCTGGTCGGCGCGGCGCGGACCGCCACCCTGCCGGACCCGTGGCGCACCGACCAGGCGCCGCCGGCGCCGTGGCAGGCGCCGGAGCAGGCTCGCGACACCACGTCGCCGGTGCAGGCGGGCGGCCTGACCGGGGCGCAGCCCATTGTCGCCCCGACGCGGCCCGCGTACGCCGGCGGATTTTCCACGGGCACCTCGACCGCCGCGTACGCGACGGTGGATCCACTGCCGCGGCGTACCGCCGCCGACGCCCCCGCCGCGACGTCCACGGGCGCCTACCCCACCGTCGAACCGGGCGCCGCGACCGGCGCCGCCTCCGGGGCCGTGCCGACGGCCGGGGGCGGGTTCACCGGTGGGCTCGGCGCCGGACTGGCGGCCACCGCGTCCCTGGCGCCGACCCCGTCGATCACCCGGCCCGTGGACCTGCCGGCGGAGGCACCGATCTTCCGCGAGATGGAGGCGGTCTGGTTCCGGTCGCACGGCGACGACGCCACCGCCATCTTCGCCCGGCCGGACTTCGGCCCACCGGCCGCGTCCGCCGGCGACCGTCCGGCCGGGGACCGCCCGGCGGAGGCGCCACCGGCCCGGCCGAAGCTGCCCACCCGGGTTCCCAGCACGTCGGCGGCACCGCCGACCGCTCAGCCGCCGCCTCCGTCGTACACACCGCCGGTCGCGACGACCGGTCAGCCGCCCGCCGCCGACGCGACGGCGGCCACGGAGACGCCCGCGCCGCCGGCCGACGTGGACGCGTGGCGGACCTCGGCCGACGAGGGCTGGTCCCGGGCCAGCCGGGCCGCCGAGCCGGCCACCGACGGCACCACCCGCTCCGGCCTGCCGAAGCGGGTACCGCAGGCGCAGCTCGTGCCCGGCGGCATCGAGCCCCGGGCCCAGGAGCGCACCCGGCGTACGCCGGACGACGTACGGGGTCTCCTGTCGGCCTACCACCGCGGTGTTCAGCGCGGGCGGGCGGCCGGCACGGACCTGAACAGTACCTCTACCAAGGAGACGAGCCGATGAACAGGCCAGCGGCCATGCAGGACATGGGTTGGCTGCTCACCAACTTCGCCGACAGCGTGGCGGGCATCGCCCACGTGGTGGCGGTGTCCGCCGACGGGCTGCTGCTCGCCTCCTCACGGGACCTGCCGGCGGACCGGGCGGACCAGCTCGCGGCGATCACCTCCGGTGTGGTGAGCCTGACCGAGGGCGCGGCCCGGATGTTCAGCGCCGGCGGCGTGCTCCAGACGGTCATCGAGATGGACAGCGGCTACCTGTTCCTGATGTCGATCAGCGACGGCTCGTCGATGGCCGTGCTCGCGGCCCGCAGCTGCGACGTCGGCCAGGTGGGGTACGAGATGGCGCTCCTGGTGGAACGGGTCGGCGCCGCGCTGGTGCCGCTGCCCCGGGACGCGGTGCGTTCGTAGCCCGGGTGCGGCGCTCAGGCTCGCGCCGACCAGGGACAGGTGATCCGGCGTCGGAGGGCTCCGGACCGGCAGAGAGGAGGTGACCGCGGATGGATCACCGGCGTGCGGACCCGCGTGGCGAGCTGGTACGCCCCTACGCGGTCACCCGGGGCCGGACCGAACCGCGGCAGTACATCGCCCTGGAGGCGGTGCTGTCCGCGAGTGCCACCGCGCTCGCCGAGTCACGCTTCGCGGGGCACGACAAGCACCGCATCGCGACGGTCTGCGAGGGCCGGGCGCAATCGCTGGCGGAGATCGCCGCGTACACCCGGATGCCGCTGGGCGTCACCCGGGTGCTGGTCGCCGACATGGTGGCCGAGGGCCTGCTGACGCTACACACCGCCGCTCCCGCCGTGGGGTACGAGGAGCGGATGAACCTGCTTGGAAGGGTGCTAAGTGGACTTCGCGAACTATGACCCCGCCGGGGCGAGCCGCAGCCGGGAGATCATCTCCGCGAAGATCGTCATCGCGGGTGGCTTCGGGGTCGGCAAGACGACGCTGGTCGGCGCCATCTCGGAGATCACCCCGCTGACCACCGAGGCCGTCATGACGGCGGCGGGCGTCGGCATCGACGACCCGTCCAAGGTGCCCGGCAAGGAGACCACCACCGTCGCCATGGACTTCGGCCGGATCACGATGGCGCAGGACCTGATCCTGTACCTGTTCGGCACGCCCGGCCAGACCCGGTTCTGGTTCATGTGGGACGAGATCATCCGGGGCGCGGTGGGCGCGGCGGTCCTGGTGGACACCCGCCGCATCACCGACGCGTTCGCGCCGCTGGACTACTTCGAGAACCGCAACCTGCCGTACGTGGTGGCGCTCAACAGGTTCGACGACGCTCCCGAGTACGAACTGGAGGAGGTGCGGGAGGCGCTCGCCATCCCGGCGGACGTGCCGCTGGTCATGACCGACGCCCGGCATCGGGACGCCGTCAAGCAGGTGCTCGTGACCGTCGTCGAGCACGCCATGGCGCGCCTGCAGTCCGAGCACGACCGGGGCCACCCCGCACCGGTCGGCTGACCGCCCGGCGCAGGACCGCCTGTGCGGCGGCGTTAGCAAGGGGCCCTTCCTCTACCGCAGGCGTTAGGAAGGGTCCCTTCCTTACCCCTCAGTCGACGCGGAGGCGGTAGCCGCGCTTCACCACGGTCTGCACGACCCGGGGGGCCTTCAGGCCGGCGCGCAGCCGCGCCACCGCCATCTCCACCGCGTGCTCGTCCGCGCCGCGTGGCAGCGTCCGCAGCAGGGCGGTCCGGGACAGGACGCGGCCCGGGGAGGCCGCCAGCGCCCGCAGCACCGCCATCGGGGCGGGCGCCAGCGGGCGCAGGTCCCCGTCCACGACGGCCGCGTGCCCGCGCAGGGTGAGCAGGTGACCGGCGACCTTCAGGGTGACCGTACGGCGGGGCAGCTCGTCGACGATCGTGCGGACCAGGGCGCCGAGCCGCGCCCGGTTCGGCGCGCTGACCGGGACCCCGCGCCGCAGCAGCGGCTCCGCGGTCACCGCGCCCACGCAACTGGCCAGCACGTCGCTGCGGAGGGCGTCGAGCACCGCGTCGGTGCGGTCCCCGGCGGCCCGCAGCAGCGCCTCGGCGGCCGGGGCGGAGGTGAACGTCACCGCGTCGACCAGCCGGCCGGCGACCAGGTCGATCAGCCGGTGCAGCGGCGCCGGGTCGGTGGGCGGCGCCCAACGGTAGACCGGCACCTCGATCACGGTCGCCCCGGCGGCCTCGAGCGCCATCGTGCACTCGGGCTGCCGCTCGCCGTGCAGCTGCATCGCGATCACCTGCCCCGCCACGCCGCGCCGGCGCAGGTGGTCGACCACTTCGTCACAGCTCTCCGAGGCCGGGGACCACTGGTCGTGCAGGCCGGCGGCGCGGATCGCGCCCCGCGCCTTGGGGCCGCGGGCCACCACGTACGCCTCGCCGAGCACCGAGCGCAGCGGCTCGGCCAGCCCCCAGCCCTCGGCCGCCTCCAGCCAGCCGCGCATCCCGATGCCGGTGTTGGCCATCAGAATGTCCGGCGGCCGGTCCAGGCAGGCCCGGGTCGCCTCGCGCAGCTCGGTGTCGTCCGCCAGCGGCACGATCCGCAGGGCGGGGGCGAGGACCACCCGCGCGCCCCGCCGCTGGAGCAGCGCCGCCAGCTCGTCCCGTCGCCGGTCGGCGGTCACCCCGATGGTGAAGCCGGCCAGTTCGTCGCGCATTCACCCCTCCTGTCTCAGCCGCACCTCGACCAGCCCGTCCCGGCAGCGCACGTCGTGCGATCGGACGGCCACCCCCGGAAGGTCCAGGCAGTGCCCGGTGCTCAGGTCGTACACCTGCTTGTGCAGCGGTGAGGCCACCGTGGGCACCCCGCCCCGGCTGCCGACGATCCCGCGCGAGAGCACGTACGCCCCGGAGACCGGGTCGCGGTTGTCGATGGCGAACAGGCCGTCGGCGGTGCGGAACAGCGCGACCTGCACGCCGTCGACCAGCGCCGCCACGCCCCGGTCCGGGTCCAGGTGGTCCACCGGGCAGACGGCGGTCCAGTCCGGCAGGGTCGCGGTGCTCGTCCGCGCGACCCCCACGGTCGCGGTGTTCATCGGCGTACCTCCCACGGTCGCGGTGCTCATCGGCGTACCTCCGGCATCCCCAGCGCGACCGGCTGCCGGCTCGCGGCCGCCGGTGCGCCGCCGACCGGGACCGGCTGGCCCCGCTCCTCGGTGAAGGTGATCGAGGGGTCCGGAACGTCGGGTGCGTTGACGAAGGACGTGAACCGGCGCAGCCGCACCGGGTCCTCGAGGACGTCCCGCCACTCGTCGGAGTACGACGCGACGTGCCGGGCCATCGCCTCGTCCAGCTCGGCGCAGAGGCCGAGCGAGTCGTCGACGATGACCGCGCGGAGGTGGTCCAGCCCGCCGTCCATCGCCTCGATCCAGGCGGCGGTGCGTTGCAGCCGGTCCGCGGTGCGGATGTAATACATCAAGAATCTGTCGATTAGCAGAATCAGCGCTTCTGTGGATAGATCGGAGGCGAACAGGTCGGCGTGCCGGGGCCGGAAGCCGCCGTTGCCGCCGACGTAGAGGTTCCAGCCGGTCTCGGTGGCGATGATGCCGAAGTCCTTGCTGCGGGCCTCGGCGCACTCCCGGGCGCAGCCGGACACCGCCGACTTGATCTTGTGTGGGGCGCGCAGGCCCCGGTAGCGCAGCTCCAGCGCGACGGCCAGCCCGACCGAGTCCTGCACCCCGTACCGGCACCAGGTGGACCCCACGCACGACTTCACCGTGCGCAGCGCCTTGCCGTACGCGTGGCCGGACTCGAAGCCGGCGTCGACCAGCCGGCGCCAGATCTGCGGCAGCTGCTCGACCCGCGCGCCGAACAGGTCGATCCGCTGCCCGCCGGTGATCTTCGTGTAGAGCTGGAAGTCCCGGGCCACCTCGCCGATCACGATCAGTTTCTCCGGGGTGATCTCGCCGCCGGGGATCCGGGGCACCACCGAGTAGCTGCCGTCGCGTTGCAGGTTGGCCAGGAAGTGATCGTTGGTGTCCTGGAGGGACGCCTGCTCGCCGTCGAGGATGTGCCCGCTGCCGAGGGAGGCGAGGATCGAGGCCACCGCCGGCTTGCAGATGTCGCAGCCGCGGCCCCGGCCGTGCTCCGCGATCAGCCGGGAGAACGTGCGGATGCCGCGTACCCGGATGATGTCGAACAGCTCCTGGCGGCTCGCGTCGAAGTGCTCGCAGAGGGCGGTGGACTGCTTCACCCCGGCGGCGTCGAGCAGCTGCTTGAGCATCGGCACGCAGGAGCCGCAGCTGGTGCCGGCCCGGGTGCACGCCTTGAGCGCCGGCACGTCGGCGGCACCGTCCGCGATCGCCGCGTCGATGTCGTCGCGGGTCACCGCGTTGCAGGAGCAGACCTGCGCCGAACCCGGCAGCGTCGTCGCCCCGGCGCCGGCTCCGGCGGGCGCGAGCAGTGCCAGCGGGGGAGCGGGCAGCGGCCCGCCGACACTCGCGCGCAGCGTCGGGTACGCGCTCGCGTCGCCGACCAGCACACCGCCGAGCAGCGTGCTCGCGTCGTCGGAGAGGACCAGCTTCGCGTACACGCGGGTGGCGGGGTCGGTGAACGTCACGTCGAGGCAGCCCTCGGTGGTGCCGTGCGCGTCGCCGAACGAGGCGACGTCCACCCCGAGCAGCTTGAGCTTGGTGGCGGTGTCCGCGCCGGGGAAGGTCGCCGCACCGCCGACCAGCCGGTCGGCCACGACCTCGGCCATCGCGTACCCCGGCGCGACCAGGCCGTGGCAGGTCCCGTCGACCGCCGCGCACTCGCCGACCGCCCAGATCCGCTCGTCCTCCGTCCGGCAGGTGTCGTCGACGAGCACCCCGCCGCGGGGACCGAGCGGCAGGCCGGCGGCCCGGGCCAGCTCGTCGCGCGGTCGGATGCCGGCGGCGACGACGACGAGGTCGGCGTCGACCCGGCCGCCGTCGGTCAGCTCCAGCGCGGCCACCGACCCGTCCGGGCCGGCGTGCAGGGCGCTCGTGGCCACCCCGAGGTGGCAGGTCACACCCAGGTCCTCGACGTACCGCCGGAGCATCGCGCCGCCGGCGGTGTCCACCTGCACCGGCATCAGCCGTGGCGCGAACTCCACCACGCTGGTGGCGAGCCCCAGCAGCCGCAGCGCGTTCGCCGCCTCGAGACCGAGCAGGCCGCCACCGATCACCGCGCCGGTGCGCCGGCCCCGGGCGTGCTCGCGGATCGCCGCCAGGTCGTCCAGGGTGCGGTAGACGAAGACCCCCGGCAGGTCCGTTCCCCCGACCGGTGGGACGAAGGCGTACGACCCGGTGGCCAGCACCAGCGCGTCGTACGCGTACTCGCCGGCCGCCGTGGTGACCACGCGCCGGGCCCGGTCGATCGCCGTGACCGCCTCGCCGAGGCGCAGCTCGACGCCGTCGTCGGGGGTGTGCAGGTTCAGCTCGTCCTCGCCCGCCCCGTCGAAGAACGCCGAGAGCCGCACCCGGTCGTACGCCGGTCGCGTCTCCTCGCCGAGCACGGTCACCCGCCAGCGACCGGCCGTGTCGCGGGCGCGCAACGCGTCCACGAACCGCTGCCCGACCATGCCGTTGCCGACGACGACCAGCCTGCCGGCGCTCATGACGGCACTCCGCTTCGCCGAACGGTCCGAGCCCCGGCCGCGCCGGCGCACCCGGCAGCGTCGAGGGGACCTCGGCCGGGGATCGGACTGTTTGCAGTGCCGTCATGAGGCACCGTCGCACTGAGCCTGCTGATTCGCTCGCTTCGCTCGCTCATCGCGCCACCTCCACCGAATCCACGCTGGACAACCATTCGACGATCCCGGCGACCGCGTCCCGGCACCCGCCGCAGCCGGTACCGGCCCGGGTCCCGGCCACCACGGCGTCGACCGTCCGGGCCCCGGAGCGCCAGCAGCTCACCAGCGCTCCCTTGCTGACGTTGTTGCACTGGCAGACCGTCGCCGCGTCCGGCATCAGCGCCGGCGTCGCGGCCGGCTCGGCCGGTGCCGCGCCGAACGCCCGGCCGAGCAGCAGGGACCGCCGGTCGGCGGGGACCGGCTGGCCACGGTCGAACAGCTGGATGACCGTGCCGACGGCCGGGTTGTCGCCGAGCAGGATCGCGGCGGTCAGCCGCTCGTCGTGGATGCGCAGCCGGGCGTACGTGCCCCGGGCCGGGTCGGTGAAGGTCAGCTCCTCACCGGGCCCGTCGCCGGCGGGGTCGCCCATCGCGGCCAGGTCGATGCCGGCCGCCTTGAGCCGGGTCACCATCGGCTTCGGCCGGTAGCGGGCCAGCGGGTCCTCGCCGCTGAGCACCTGCGCCAGCACGCGCGCCTGCGCCCACGCCGGGGCGACCAGGCCGGTCAGCGCGCCGTCGTGCTGGACGCAGTCGCCGATCGCCGAGATGCGCCGGTCACTCGTGCGCAGCCGGTCGTCCACCAGCACGCCCCGCTCGACCGCCAGCCCGGCCGCCGCGGCGAGCGCGGTGTCGGGGCGTACCCCGCAGGAGATCACCAGCAGGTCGGCGTCGAGCGACCGGCCGTCGGCGAGATCGAGGCGTACGCCGTGGGCGTCGGCGGCCACCGCGGTGGCGGAGACCGCCAGGTGGGTGGTCACGCCGAGGCCGGCGAGCGTGCGCGCGAGGACGGCGGCGCCCGCCGGGTCGAGTTGCCGCTCCATCAGGTACGGCACGGGGTGCACCACCGCCACGTCGAGCCCCCGGGCGGCGAGCCCGCGGGCCGCCTCCAGCCCGAGCAGCCCGCCACCGAGCACCAGGACCCGGCGGGCCCCCTCGGCGACGGCGAGGATCCGGCGGCAGTCGTCCAGGGTGCGGAAGGGCACCACGCGCTCCGGCAGCTCCGGGCCGTCCAGCCCGGGCAGCGGCGGCACCAGCGCCCGGCTGCCGGTGGCGAGCACCAGGTGGTCGTACGGGATCCGGTCGCCGTCGTGGGTGCGGACCGTGCGGTCCGCCCGGTCGATCGCCGTCACGGTCACCCCGGTCCGCAGGTCGACGCCCTGCCCGGCCACCTCCGCCAGCTCCACGTCCGGCTCGCCGATCTTCCCCGCGAGCAGCGTGGAGAGCATGATCCGGTTGTACGCCCGGTGCGGCTCCGCCCCGAGCACGGTGACTTTCCGGTCCCCGTCGCGCGCGTGCAGCTCGCCGGCGAGGCGCGCCCCGGCCATCCCGTTGCCGACGATCACGATCCGTTCGGTCACGGCGCGTCCACCCTCTCGACTCGTACGGCGCAGATCTTGAACTCCGGCATCCCGGAGACCGGGTCGACGGCGTCGTTGGTGACCGAGTTGGCGCGGGCCGCGCCGCCCCAGTGGAACGGCGCGAAGACGGTGTCCGGCCGGATCGCCGGGCTGAGCCGGGCCGGTGCGACCATCTCGCCCCGGCGGGAGACCACCCGGACCGGCTCGCCGTCGGCCACTCCCAGCCGCCCGGCCAGGTCCGGGTGCAGCTCGACGAAGGCCTCCGGAGCGGCTCGGCGCAGCGCCGGCACCCGTCGCGTCTGGGTGCCGGACTGGTACTGGGCGAGCACCCGGCCGGTGGTGAAGTGCAGCGGGTACGCGGCGCTGACCTCCTCGGCGGCGGGCCGGTGTTCGACCGCGTGGAACCGGGCCCGCCCGTCCGGGGTGGGGAAGCGCTCGGCGAACAGTCGGGGCGTGTCCGGCCCGTCGGGATCCGGGCAGGGCCAGTACGCGCCGTCGTGCGCGTCGATCCGCTCCCACGTGATGCCCGCGTAGTCGGCGATCCCGCCGGCCGACGCCCGCCGCAGCTCCGTGAAGACCGCCGCCGGCTCCGGCGAAAGGAAGGGCCCCTTGTTAACGCCTGGTGACTGTGAAGGGTCCCTTCCTTGCATCTCTGACAGGCGGGCCGCGAGGTCGGCGAGGATCTCCAGGTCGGTCCGGACACCGGGCGGCGGCTCGCGCAGCGCGCGGCGGCGCAGCACCCGGCCCTCCAGATTGGTCATCGTGCCGTCCTCCTCGGCCCACTGCGCCGTCGGCAGCACCACGTCGGCGAGGGCGGCCGTCTCGGAGAGCAGGAAGTCGGCCACCACCAGCAGGTCGAGGTCCCGCAACCGGCCCTCGATCCGGGCCGCCCGGGGCGCGGAGACCACCGGGTTGGAGCCGAAGACGAGCATCGCCTTCGGCCCGTCCGGGGTGCCCAGCGAGTCGAGCAACTGGTACGCGGGCACGCCTGGCCCCGGCAGGTCGTCGGCCGGTACGCCCCAGACCCCGGCGACGTGCGCGCGGGCGGCCGGGTCGTCGATGCGCCGGTAGCCGGGGAGCTGGTCGGCCTTCTGCCCGTGCTCCCGGCCACCCTGCCCGTTGCCCTGCCCGGTCAGGCAGCCGTACCCGGAGCCGGGGCGGCCCGGCAGGCCGAGGGCGAGCGCCAGGTTGACGTATCCGGTGACGGTGTCGACGCCCTTGGCGTGCTGCTCGGCGCCGCGCGCGGTGAGGATGACCGCCCGCTCGGCGGTGCCCAGCGCCCGGGCGGTCGCCTCCAAGTCGGCCACCGGCACCCCGGAGAGCGCCTCGGCGCGTGCCGGCCACCAGGCGGCCACGGCCCGGCGGACCTCCTCGAAACCGGTGGTGCGGGCGGCGATGTAGTCCTTGTCGACCAAGCCCTCGGTGAGCGCGATGTGCAGCAGCGCGCTGGCCACCGCGAGGTCGGTGCCCGGCAGCGGTTGCAGGTGCAGGTCGGCCAGGCGGGCGGTCGGGGTGACCCGGGGGTCCACCACGATCAGCTTCCCGCCGCGCTGGCGCTGCTCGGTCAGCCAGCGCACCAGCGGGGGCATCGTCTCGGCCGGGTTCGCGCCGACCAGCAGCAGGGTGTCGGCGCGGCCCAGGTCGGACAGCGGGAACGGCAGGCCCCGGTCGACGCCGAAGGCCCGCATGCCGGCGGCCGCCGCCGAGGACATGCAGAAGCGGCCGTTGTAGTCGATGTGCCGGGTGCGCAGCGCCACCCGGGCGAACTTCCCCAGCGCGTACGCCTTCTCGTTGGTGAGGCCGCCGCCGCCGAAGACGGCGACCGCGTCCCGGCCGTGTCCGGCCTGGACGTCGCGGATCCCCTCGACGATCCGGGCCAGGGCCGCGTCCCAGCTCGCCGGCCGCAGCTCGCCGCTGGCCCGGTCCCGCAGCAGGGGTGTGGTGAGCCGGTCGGGGTGGTCGAGCAGTTCGGCGGCGGTCCAGCCCTTCTGGCAGAGGCCGCCCCGGTTGGTGGGGAACTGCCGGGGGAGCACCGCCACCCGGCCGTCCTCCTCGCGCAGCGTCATGCCGCACTGGAGGGCGCAGTACGGGCAGTGCGTCGCCGCCTCCCGGGGCGGGGGCCCCGGTGAAGTCGCGGGTCGTGCACCGTCTGTCATGCCCGTGAAGCGTGCCGGGGAGGGGTTTCCGGTCCGGGTCCCGTTTGTTTCGGTCCTGTCAAGAGCGGCTCACACCGCACCGGGGCAGCGCGCGGGCCGGACTGGTCTACAATGTGGGAGAGTTTTCCTGCATATTGGGAGGGATCGGGATGGGTGTGGCAGCGGCGTTCGACGCCGTGGCGGGCCGGTACGACGGGGCCCGTCGCCGGTTGGTGCCCTGCTTCGACGAGTTCTACGGCACCGCGGTCGAGGTGGCCGCCCCGCCGTTGCGGGCCGCGCTCGCGTCGGGGCGTACCCCGGAGGTGCTGGACCTGGGCGCCGGCACCGGGCTGCTCTCCCTGCTGGTCGCCACCGCCGTGCCGGGTGTGCGGGTGACTCTCGTGGACGCCGCGCCGGCGATGCTCGCGGTCGCCGCCGACCACCTGCGGGCCGCCGCCGTGCCGCACCGCACGGTCCACGTCGACCTCACCGACCCCCTGCCGCCGGGCCGGTACGACGCCGTGGTGAGCGCGCTCGCCATCCACCACCTCGACGACGCCGCCAAGCGGGCGCTGTACCGGCGGGCCGCCGGGGCGCTCGTCCCGGGCGGTGTCCTCGTCAACGCCGAGCAGGTCGCCGGGCCGACCCCGGAGCTGGACCGGCGCTACGACGAGGTGTGGGTGGCCCAGGCCACCGCGCTCGGCTCGGACGACGCGGAGATCGCCGCCGCGCGGGAGCGGATGGCGTACGACCGGCCGGCACCGGTCGCCGCCCAGTGCGACTGGCTCACCGAGGCGGGCCTCGTCGACGTGGACTGCTACTTCAAGGCCTGGCGGTTCGCCGTCTTCGGTGGCCGCTCGCCGGAGGCGGCGGTCTGACCGGTTTGCCGGCGGGCGCAACGAGGATGACTGTCGGTCATACCAGTGGGTAATCTGACCAGCATGACTGCCAAGGTGACCCTGTCGTTCTCGGACGAGACGATCGAGGAGGCCCGGCGGTTCGCCAAGCGCGAGGGCCTGTCCCTGTCCGCCTGGATGGACCAGGCCGCCCGGGAGAAGGCGTTGCGCGAGGTCTTCTCGGCGCACGCCGCCGCCGTCGGTCGGGCCGGGATCGACCTGGAGTCCGCCGCCCTCGCCGACGCCCGCGAGGTGGGCATGGTCGACGACCTGCTCTTCGGCGGGCCTCCGCGTGCTGCGTAGGGGCGAGGTCTGGCGCATCTCCGGCGCCCGGGAACGGCTGGGTCTGATCGTCAGCTCCGACCTCTACAACTCCACCGCGGTGCCGATCGTGATCGTGGCGGAGGTGGTCGACGCGGCGCTGCTGCGCGACTCGCCTCTGGCCGTCCCGATGGGGGACCGGGTGGTGATGCCGGACCGGCTCTCCTCGCCGATGAAGCAGTGGTTCACCGAGTGCGTGGACGTCGCCGACACGGAGACCATGCAGCGGGTGGGCCGGGCGCTGCGCATCCTGCAACAGCTCTGACGGGCTCTTTTTCTCACCGACGGTCATCCGGCCCGGTGCGATCACCGTTGCCTGCCCGACCTCGTCGACGAAACGCTCCGGTAACGGCGGTTACCTAGCTTTCAGCCGGGATCGCTCGACACCGGCCGGGCCGGTGGGTCGTGCGACCACGACATCGCCCGGCCGGAAGGAGCACCTGATGACGACGACGAGCGAGCCCGTCACCACAGCGGAGGAGATCGACCTGCAACGCCGGCCGGGCCGGTGGATCGGGCACTGGGCTCCGGAGGACGGCCACTTCTGGCGGACCGTGGGTCGCGGGATCGCGCGGCGCAACCTCATCTACTCGATCTTCGCCGAGCACATCGGCTTCTCCGTCTGGCTGCTCTGGAGCATCGTCGTCGTCCGGCTGGACGACGTGGGGTGGACGTTGACCACCAGTCAGGCGCTCTGGCTGACCGCGGTGCCCAGCGGCGTCGGCGCGCTGCTGCGGCTGCCGTACACCTTCGCGGTGCCGATCTTCGGCGGCCGCAACTGGACCGTCGTCTCCGCCCTGCTGCTGATCATCCCGTGTGCGGGGCTGGCCTGGGCGGTCCAGCATCCGGAGATCGGCTTCCTGCCGCTGCTGCTGATCGCCGCCACGGCCGGCCTCGGCGGCGGCAACTTCGCCTCCAGCATGGCGAACATCTCGTTCTTCTACCCGGAACGGGAGAAAGGCTGGGCGCTCGGCCTGAACGCGGCCGGCGGCAACATCGGCGTCGCCGTCGTGCAGTTCGTGGTGCCGCAGGCGATCGTGCTCGGCGGCGGCCTCGCGCTGGCCCGGGCCGGCCTGATGTACATCCCCCTCGCCGTGATCGCGGCGGTCTGCGCGTACCTGTTCATGGACAACCTGTCCGAGGCCAAGGCGGACGTGGGCCCGGTGTGGTCCTCGCTGCGGCACCGGGACACCTGGGTCATGTCGTTCCTGTACATCGGCACCTTCGGCTCGTTCATCGGTTACTCGGCGGCCTTCCCGACCCTGCTCAACGGGGTGTTCGGCCGGCCGGACATCGCGCTGAGCTGGGCGTTCCTCGGCGCGGCCGTGGGCTCGGTCTGCCGGCCGTTTGGCGGCCGCCTCTCCGACGTGATCGGCGGCGCCCGGATCACCGTGGCCAGCTTCGTGCTGATGGTCGCCGGGGCGTCCCTGGCCCTGTGGTCGGTGGAGGAGCGCCGGCTGGGCGTCTTCTTCCTGGCGTTCATGCTGCTGTTCGTGGCGACCGGTGTCGGCAACGGCTCGACGTACCGGATGATCTCCCGGATCTTCCAGGTCAAGGGGGAGGACCTGGGTGGTACGCCGGAGATCATGCTTTCGATGCGCCGCCAGGCGGCCGGGGCGCTGGGGATCATCTCCTCGGTCGGCGCGTTCGGTGGGTTCCTCGTCCCGATCTGCTACGCCTGGGCGAAGTCGACCTACGGGGGCATCCAGCCCGCGCTGCGGTTCTATGTCGGGTTCTTCCTGGTGATGATCGTGGTGACCTGGGCCGCCTACCTGCGGCCGGGAGCGCGGATGGCCCGTGCGCGGGTGTGAGCCCGGTCATCGAACGGGGGTCCGGCGTGCGTCGCCGGGCCCCCGTTTTGACCGGCCGACGAGGCGTTGGGTATCGTTACCTGCTGTTGTGCGACATCTAGAGGCGTGCCACCTGAGGTACGCTTGGTCGTTCGTGCGCGCCTGGTCACCCGGCGCGCGACCCCAGACCGACGACGAGACAAGGTAGACCTGTGCGTACGTACAGCCCGAAGCCGGGTGAGATCGAGCGTCAGTGGCACGTCATCGACGCCTCTGATGTCGTGCTGGGCCGCCTGGCCACCCACGCCGCCACGCTGCTGCGCGGCAAGCACAAGCCGACTTTCGCGCCGCACGTCGACACGGGCGACTTCGTCGTCATCGTGAACGCGGGCAAGGTCGCGCTGACCGGCAACAAGCGGCAGCAGAAGATCGCCTACCGCCACTCCGGCTACCCGGGTGGTCTGAAGCAGGTCGGCTACGACGAGCTGCTGACCAAGCGTCCCGAGCGGGCCATCGAGCTGGCCGTGAAGGGGATGCTCCCGCACAACAAGCTCGGCCGTAAGCTCATCAAGAAGCTGAAGGTCTACGCCGGTGCCGAGCACCCGCACGGCGCGCAGTCGCCGGTGCCGTTCGAGATCAAGCAGATCGCGCAGTGAGCGCGGGCGAAGGAAGCAGCATGACCGACATCACCGCCACCGAGGTCGCCCCCGAGGCCACCGAGGCGCCGGCGCCCGTCGCCCGCGCGCCTCGTGGTGACCGGCCGATCCAGACCGTGGGCCGCCGCAAGGAGGCCATCGTCCGGGTCCGCATCGTGCCGGGCACCGGCAAGATCACCTGCAACGGCCGGGACCTCGAGGCCTACTTCCCGAGCAAGGTGCACCAGCAGCTCATCAAGGACCCGCTGGTCACCGCCGAGAAGCCGGAGGCGTTCGACGTCATCGCCAACCTGCGGGGTGGCGGCACCACCGGTCAGGCCGGCGCGCTCCGGCTGGCCATCGCCCGGGCCCTCATCGTCAACGAACCGGACGACCGTCCCGCGCTGAAGAAGGCCGGCTTCCTCACCCGGGACGCGCGGGTCAAGGAGAGCAAGAAGTACGGCCTCAAGAAGGCTCGCAAGGCTCCCCAGTACTCGAAGCGCTGACCATCAGCTGCACGTTGTACTTCTGACGGACGGCCGGGCCACCACCCATACGACGGGGGGTGGCCCGGCCGTTCCGCTTTCCCATCATCGGCAGTTCCATCGGAGGTTGGCGGGTATGGGCCGGTTGTTCGGCACGGACGGTGTACGCGGGCGGGCGAACGCGGATCTGACGCCCGAGTTGGCGCTCGCGGTGGCGGTGGCCGCCGCGCACACTCTCGCCGAGTCGGACAAGAGCCATCCCCCGCTGGCCGTCGTCGGCCGCGACACCCGGGCCAGCGGCGAGATGCTGGAGGCCGCCGTGGTGGCCGGCCTCACCAGCGCCGGGGCGAACGTCGTCCGGGTCGGCGTGCTGCCGACCCCGGCCGTGGCGTTCCTCACCGCCGAGGCCAAGGCCGACCTGGGCGTGATGCTCTCCGCGTCGCACAACCCCATGCCGGACAACGGCATCAAGCTCTTCGCCGCCGGCGGGCACAAGCTGCCGGACGAGATCGAGATGCAGATCGAGGCGGCCGTCCAGGCGAACGCGACCACCGCCTGGGAGCGCCCGATCGGCGCGGGCGTGGGCCGGGTCCACGACCTGCTCGACGGTGCCGACCACTACGTGCAGCACCTGGTGGGCACGGTTCCGCACCGGCTCGAGGGGATCAAGGTCGTGGTGGACTGCGCCAACGGCGCCGCCGCCGAGGTGGCCCCGGTGGCGTACCGGGAGGCCGGCGCCGAGGTGATCGCGATCCACGCCGAGCCCGACGGCCTCAACATCAACGACGAGTGCGGCTCGAACCACATCGAGGCGCTGCGCCAGGCCGTCGTCGAGCACGGCGCGCACCTGGGTATCGCCCACGACGGCGACGCCGACCGGTGCGTCGCGGTGACCGCCGACGGCGACGAGGTCGACGGCGACCAGGTGATGGCGATCCTCGCGCTGGCCATGCGGGAGGCCGGCACCCTCACCGGCGACACGCTGGTCGCCACGGTGATGAGCAACCTCGGCCTGCGCCTGGCCATGTCCAGGGAGGGCATCCGGCTGGTCGAGACCAAGGTCGGCGACCGGTACGTGCTGGAGGAGCTGCGCGCCTCCAGTCTGGCGCTGGGCGGCGAGCAGAGCGGGCACATCGTCATGCCCGCGTACGCGACCACCGGCGACGGCGTGCTGACCGGCCTGCACCTGATGTCGCGGATGGCGGCGACCGGGAAGCCCCTGGCCGAGCTGGCCGGCGTGGTCACCCGGCTGCCGCAGGTGCTGATCAACGTGCCGGTCGGCGACCGCACCGTCGGCGCGGCCGCGCCCGCCGTCCGGGCCGAGGTCGAGCGGGCCGAGGCCGAGCTGGGCGAGACCGGCCGTGTGCTGCTGCGCCCCTCGGGCACCGAGCCGCTGGTCCGGGTCATGGTCGAGGCCGCCACCGAGGCGACCGCCCGCTCGGTGGCCGAGCGGATCGCCGAGCAGGTCCGCACCGCCAGCCCGGTCGCCTGATCCGGTGCGCCGCGCGCGCCACGGCGCGAAGCAGCCGGCCTATCGACTCCATGCCGGCGGCATTGCGGGGTCAGCGCCGTCTGGACGGCGCGAAGCGGCCGGCATCAGGGTTTCGGCGTTGCCCCGATGGCGCGATGCCGCCGGCATCGCGGTCGGGGTGGGCGCTCAGCGGGCGGGCAGTCGGCGCAGGAAGCGGTGGGCCAGGTCGGTGATCTGGTCGGCGTCCAGCTCCAGGGCGGGGTCGGCCACCGTCACCTCGGCCAGCGCCAGCCCGGGGACGTCGGTGTCCCGCCACTGACCGACGAACCAGGCCTTCTCCTCCTCCGCGAGCGCGAGGGCGGCGTCGTTGAGCGCGTCGGCCGGGTACGGCAGCCAGAACCGGAACTGATGGGTGTGCGGTGGCGCGGGGAAGACCCGGGCCCCCGGCACCGTGGCGAGTGTCTCGGCGACCCGCCGCGCGTGGGCGACGTAGCCGGGCAGGCGGGGCAGTTCCTGGTCCAGCCCGTGCAGCGCGGCCAGCGCGGCCGGCCACTGCTGGAAGACCGTGCCGCCGTAGCGGTGCCGCCACGCGCGGGCGTACGCGGCCAGCTCCGGGTCACCGGCCAGCACCGCTCCGGAGACCCCGCCGAGGGACTTGTAGAGCGACACGTACACGCTGTCGACCAGTGCGGTGACCGCCGGGGCGGGCCGCCCGAGGTGCACGGTCGACTCCCACAGGCGGGCGCCGTCGACGTGCACGCGGGCGCCCCGGGCACGGCCGGCGCCGACCACCGCCACCAGCTCGTCCCAGGTCGGCAGCAGGAACCCGGCGTCCCGCAGCGGGAGTTCGAGGAGCAGCGTGCCGAACGGCTCGCCGAGGTCGCTGACCTCCTCGGCGGTCGGGAACCGGGCGGCGTCCGGGGTGCGGGCCGCTCGCAGGCCGGTGAGCACCGCGTACGCGTCCCGCTCGTGGACGAGGGGGTGACTGAGGGGGTGCAGGGCGACCGCGTCCCGGCCGGTCAGCTCGGCACCGTGGCGGAGGGCGACCTGCTGGGCCATGGTGCCGGTGGGGAAGAGGACGGCGGCCTCGGTGCCGAGCAGCTCGGCGATCCGGTGCTCGACGAGCTCGACCACACCGCCCTCGCCGTACAGGTCGGGGAGGCTGTCCTCGGGCAGCGCGGCCCGCATCGCGTCCAGCCGCTCGCCCACGGTCGCCGGCCGCGCTCCGGACAGGACCACGTCGCAGCCCCGCAGCGCGGCCAACCGACGGAGCCGGTCGGCGTACGGGCCGCTCACCGTGCCGCCTCGAGCCGACGGAGCCGGGTGACCGCCTCGGTCAGCACCTCCGGACGTTTGCAGAAGGCGAACCGGATCAGTCGCCGGCCGGCCTCCTGGTCGTCGTAGAAGACCTGCGTGGGCACGGCCACCACGCCGCAGCGCTCCGGCAGCGACCGGCAGAACTCCACCCCGTCCCGGCCGCCGAGCGGGGTGACGTCGGCGGTGACGAAGTAGGTGCCCTCGGGCGTGAGCACGTCGAACCCGGCGTCGGTGAGCCCGGCGACCAGGTGGTCACGGCGGGCCTGCATCCCGTCCCGGAACGCGGTGAAGTAGTCGTCGCCGAGGCCGAGCGCCACGGCGACCGCGGGTTGCAGCGGCGCGGCGTTGACGAAGGTCAGGAACTGCTTGACCCGCAGCGCCGCCGACACGAGCGTGGCCGGGCCGCTCACCCAGCCGACCTTCCAGCCCGTGCAGGAGAACGTCTTGCCGGCCGAGGAGATCCGCAGGGTCCGGTCGCGCATTCCCGGGAGCGTGGCGAGGGGGACGTGACCGGATGCCGCGTCGGTGAAGACCAGGTGCTCGTACACCTCGTCGGTGATCGCGTACGCGTCGTGCTCCCGGCACAGTTCGGCGACCAGGGCCAGCTCGTCGGCGGTGAAGACCTTGCCGGTCGGGTTGTGCGGGGAGTTCAGCAGGACCAGCCGGGTGCGGGGCCCGAAGGCGGCACGCAGCGCGTCCGGGTCGAAGGCGTACCGGCCGTCGGCGCCGGGACGCAGCGTGACCGGTCGCCGGACCGCGCCGGCCAGCGCGATCGAGGCGGCGTACGAGTCGTAGTACGGCTCGAAGCAGACCACCTCGTCACCCGGCTCGCAGAGGCCGAGGATCGCCGCCGCGATCGCCTCGGTGGCGCCCGCGGTCACCACGATCTCGCCGTCCGGGTCGTACTCCAGCCCCCAGAAGCGGCGCTGGTGGGCCGCGACAGCGGCGCGCAGCGCGGGGATCCCCGGCCCCGGCGGGTACTGGTTCTGCCCGGTGCGCAGCGCCTCGGCCGCGGCAACCAGCATCTCCGGCGGCCCGTCGGTGTCCGGGAAGCCCTGACCGAGGTTGACCGCCCCGGTGCGGACGGCGAGAGCGGACATCTCGGCGAAGATCGTCGTCCCGAACGGGCGCATCCGGGCCACCAGGGGATCGACGTGGGCGGTCGTCACGCCCGCCAGCCTACGGACTCGCCGTGCCGGTTCAACCCGTCGTGGCCGTCGATGGCGATTCGTTACTCCGCGTAGCGACTCGCTCCCTTCGCTCAAAGTTGCTGATCGTTTACCGGACTTCCGAGCACGCGCGATGAGCGAAACTGGGTTAGGCTGCGACCCATGTGTGGAATCGTGGGTTACGCCGGCACGCGCCCGGCGCTCGGCATCGTGCTCGACGGGCTGCGTCGGTTGGAGTACCGCGGCTACGACTCGGCCGGTGTCGCCATCGTCTGCGACGATGAGCTGCTGACCGAGAAGAAGGCCGGCAAGCTGGCCAACCTGGAGAAGGTGCTGTCCGAGCGGGCCGCCGAGGATCCGGCGTCCTGCGGCGCGAGCCCGATCGGCATCGGCGACGGCACCACCGGCATCGGCCACACCCGCTGGGCCACCCACGGCGGTCCCACCGACCGCAACGCCCACCCCCACCTGGCCCCGGACGGGCGGGTCGCCGTGATCCACAACGGCATCATCGAGAACTTCGCGAAGCTGCGCGCCGAACTGGAGGCCGACGGCGTCCAGTTCGGCAGCGACACCGACACCGAGTGCGCCGCGCACCTGCTCGCCGCCGCGCTCGCCGACCTGCGCGCCGCCGGCCACCCGGACGGGCCGCAGCTGCTGGCCGCCGGCATGCGCGTGGTCTGCCAGCGGCTGGAGGGCGCGTTCACCCTGCTCGCCGTCGACGCCGGCGTCCCCGGCGCGGTGGTCGGTGCCCGGCGCAACTCGCCCCTGGTCGTCGGCCGGGGCGACGGTGAGAACTACCTCGCCAGCGACGTCGCCGCGTTCATCGAGCACACCCGCGAAGCGGTGGAGCTGGGCCAGGACCAGATCGTCCTGATCACCGGCGACACCATCGAGATCACCGACTTCGACGGCCAGCCCGCCAGCGGCAAGGACTTCCACATCGACTGGGACTCCTCGGCCGCGGAGAAGGGCGGCTACGACTGGTTCATGCTCAAGGAGATCGAGGAGCAGCCGCAGGCGGTCGCCGACACGCTCCTCGGCCGGCTCACCGAGTCCGGCGAGATCATGCTCGACGAGGTCCGCCTCAGCGACCAGGACCTGCGCGACGTCGACAAGATCTTCATCGTCGCCTGCGGCACCGCGTACCACTCCGGCCTCGTCGCCAAGTACGCCATCGAGCACTGGACCCGGATCCCCTGCGAGGTGGAGCTCGCCAGCGAGTTCCGCTACCGCGACCCGGTGCTCGACCGGTCCACGCTCATCGTGGTGATCTCGCAGTCCGGCGAGACGATGGACACGCTGATGGCGCTGCGGCACGCCAAGGAGCAGAAGGCCCGGGTGCTCGCGATCTGCAACACCAACGGCTCCACCATCCCCCGCGAGTCCGACGCGGTCCTCTACACCCACGGCGGCCCCGAGATCGCCGTCGCCTCCACCAAGGCGTTCCTCACCCAGCTCGTCGCCTGCTACCTGATCGGCCTGCACCTCGCCCAGGTGCGTGGCATCAAGTTCGCCGACGAGGTGGCCGCCGTGGTCGACCAGCTCCACCAGATGCCGGGCAAGCTGCGCGAGCTGCTGGACCGGATCGAGCCGGTGCGCGAGCTGGCCCGGGAGCTGAAGTCCGAGCCGACCGTGCTGTTCATCGGCCGCCACGTCGGCTACCCGGTGGCGCTGGAGGGCGCGCTCAAGCTCAAGGAACTGGCGTACATGCACGCCGAGGGCTTCGCCGCCGGCGAGCTGAAGCACGGCCCGATCGCCCTCATCGACAAGGGCACCCCGGTGATCTGCATCGTGCCGTCGCCGGTCGGCCGGGGCATGCTGCACGACAAGGTCGTCTCCAACATCCAGGAGGTGCGGGCGCGTGGAGCCCGGACCATCGTGATCGCGGAGGAGGGGGACGAGGCCGTCGTCCGGTACGCCGACCACCTCATCTACGTCCCGCGTACGCCGACGCTGCTCGCGCCGCTGGTCACCACCGTGCCGCTGCAGGTGCTCGCGGCGGAGATCGCCGCCGCCCGTGGCCACGACGTCGACCAGCCCCGCAACCTGGCGAAGTCCGTCACGGTCGAGTAAACCGGCTGACGGGCCCGCCGGACCGCTTCCGCCGGTCCGGCGGGCCCGTCGCATGTCCGGCCTACGGCCGGCCGAGGACCAGCCTCGCCATGCCGTCGAGCGCCGGGTTGCCGGGTTCCCAGTAGCCGGTGTGGCCGTACCGGCCGCTGGGGAAGGTGCGCCCGCCGAACCCCGGATCGGAGGGGTCGCGCCCGAACCACAGCTCCCGGTCCGGCCCGTCGAGCAGCGCGACCGCCACACCGATCGGCGACGCGCCCAGCAGGGGCCGCCGGAGCAGCTCCTCTGGAGGGCGCGCCAGCCGGATCACGTCGTCGGGCGCGGTGCTCGCCCAGACCTGACCCGGCGGCAGGCCCAGGTCGCGCGCGTGGTCCACCCCGACGCCGGGTGAGCCCACGAAGACCAGGGCGTCGGCGGCGAGGCCCTGGTTCCGGGCGGCGGTGCCCACGACCAGGGACCCGTAGCTGTGCCCGAGCACGGTCTGCCGGGCGTCCGGGCCCTCGTGGGTGGCGCGCAGGCCCTCCTGGAACCGGTGCAGCGCCGGCCCCGCGTCGCCCGCCTGCCCCGGCCACGCGGCCTCGTGGAGGAAGTCCGGGGCGTCGTAGTCCAGCCAGAGCACCGCCGCGGTCTCCTCGCCCGGGGCGAGGTCCGTGCAGCGGGACAGCACCCGGCCCGCCCGGCTCAGCTCGCCGGTCACGTCGTCCAAACCGGCCGTCATTCCCGGCACGTACGTGAGCACCTGGCCGCTGCGGTCGGGGTTGCCGAGCGCGACCACGGCCCGTCCCTCCCCGTGGGTGGCCACTGACAGCAGGTACGCCCGCGGGCCCTCCGGCGCCGCCAGGCGCCCGGCCAGCGCGTCCAGCCCGGCGAGTGCCGCCTCCACCCGGCGCAGCCCGGCCAGTTCGAGCGGCCCGGGCGGCACCCGGTCGAGCAGCCGCCGCCGCTCGGCGAGCAGATCCTCGCGGTGCTGGCCGAGCAGGAGTCGGTTGGCCTGGTCCCGGGCGGCCGCCGGCACCCCGTCGAGGCGGCCGACCCGCTCCGACTCGTACGCCACCAGCCAGCGCCGCTGCGCCGGGCTGAGCCCCGTCCACCAGGCCCGGACCGCCGCGGGGGTGGCGTCGGCCCCGGGCCGGCCGGGCGGGGGTGGGCTCACCCAGCCGGCGGCGGCCGCACCGGCCAGCTCGGCGAGTCGCCCGGCCGCCTCCCGGTCGGCGGACCGCGCCGCGTCGAGTGCCGCACCGATACCCGCGGCCACCTCCGTGACCACCCGCCCGGTGCCGGCCGTCGCCGGGCGGGACGGGTCGGCGCTGACCTGGCCACGCCGGTCCACCCGTACGCCCGAACGGTCGGCCAGCGCGACCGCCGTGCCGAGCCGGGCCTTGGCGGCGGCGAGCCGGCCGCCGAACTCGGCGAGCACCTGGTCGGCCTCGATCAGCCCCGGCCGGCCGGCGAGCAGGTCGCTCCGCAGCCCGCCGAGGCGGGCGTCCGCGGCGCCGGCCGCCCGACCCGACCAGGCGTCCCGCAGCGTGGCGGCTCCCGCGGTCAGCTCCCTGGCCCGACGCTCGACCAGCGCGGAGGTCTCGCGCCAGGCCGCCCCGGCCGCCCGCCACGCACCCGGGTCGGCCGCCCACAGCTCCCGGTACCCGATGCCCTCCACCGGCGCCGGCCTCGCCGGACGACCGGACACCGGCCCGCGTGCCCCCGACCGGCCAGGCCCAGCTCCACCCGGTCGGCCACGGCCGGTCCCGGCCGGGCTCGACCGGCCGGGTGCCGGCCCGCTCGGACCAGGCGCGCCGGCGGTCGGGCGGGCCGGCGGCCGGACGGGGACCGTCATCGCGGTGCCCCGGTCAGCCGGGCCGCCGCCCGGTCGTCCACCGCGTCGTACGCGTCGGCCGCCGAACGGACCGCCTCGCCGGTGGCCGCCACCCGAGCGCCCAGCTCCCCGAACCAGGCGTGCACCGCCGCCTCCCACCCGGCCAGCGCCGCCCCGGCCGCCCACCGCGGGGCCGGCACCACCAGCCCGGACACGCCGGCAACCCCGTGCGCCAGCCGGTACGCGTCGTCGGCGAGCGCCGACGCGCTCCGGCGCAACGCGTCCGGCCGGACGCTGAACATCTCCTCCATCATCCCCGCCCCCGTGGCACCGTCGGACATCGCCGGACGGAACGCTAGGGGTGGGCGGCGGCGCCGCGCGTGCCCTGTGGAGGACGGGCGGCCGCCGTACCGCCGGGTTGTCCACAGGCGTTGCCCGGCGCGGCACCGACGGCTAATGTGCGGCCGCCCGCGCCGGTAGGGTGGGCCCGTGATCGTCGCGGTCGGCATCGACGTGGTCCTGGTGGAGCGGTTCACCCGGGCCCTGACGCGGACGCCGCTGCTCGCCGACCGGCTCTTCACCGAGGCCGAGCGGTACACCGCCTCCGGCAACCCGCGCTCGCCCGAGTCGCTCGCCGCCCGGTTCGCGGCCAAGGAGGCGGTGGCCAAGGCGCTCGGCGCGCCGGGCGGGTTGAGCTGGCACGACTGCGAGATCGTGCCGGATCCGGACGGCCGCCCCTGGCTGACCGTCTCCGGCACGGTCGCGGCGGCGGCCGCCGAGCGGGGGGTCAACCGCTGGCACATCTCGCTGTCGCACGACGGCGGGATCGCCTCGGCCATGGTGGTCGCGGAACGCTGATCGGCGGCGTGCCGGGCACGCCTCGCACGGGGACGGGAGTCGCATGAGACCGGTGTGGCGGGTGGCGGACGTACGCGCCGCGGAGGCGGGCCTGATGGCGACGCTTCCGCCGGGGACGCTGATGCAGCGCGCCGCGGCCGGGCTGGCCCGCCGTTGCGCGCTGCTCCTCGCCGACCGGGGCGGAGTCTACGCCGCCCGGGTGCTGCTGCTGGTCGGTTCGGGGGACAACGGCGGCGACACCCTCCTCGCCGGCGCGCACCTGGCCCGCCGCGGCGCGGCCGTGTCGGCTCTGTTGCTGACCCCCGGCCGGGCGCACGCCGAGGGCCTGGCGGCGTTCCGGGCCGCCGGTGGTCGGCTCGTCGAGCGCCCGCCCGCCCAGGTCGACCTCGTGCTGGACGGCATCGTCGGGATCGGCGGCAGCGGCGGCCTCCGGCAGACGGCGGACCAGCTCGCGGCGAGCCTGGTGCGGCACTGCGGGCGGGACGGCGCCCGGGCGACGGTGGTCGCGGTGGACGTGCCCAGCGGGGTGGCGGTGGACACGGGCCACGTGCCGCTCACCGCCTCCGGCCGGCCGAGCGCCGTGCGGGCCGACGTGACGGTGACCTTCGGCGCGTTGAAGCCGGCCCTGGTGGTGGGCCCCGCCGCGGCGCTGGCCGGCCAGGTCGAGCTGGTCGACATCGGGTTGGAGCCGTGGCTGCGCGGCACCCCGGCGCTACGGGTGACCGAGTGGTCGGACGTCGTCGACTGGTGGCCGCGGCTCGGCGCGGCCTCGGAGAAGTACAGCCGGGGCGTGGTCGGTGTCGCGACCGGCTCGGCCGTCTACCCCGGTGCGGCGGTGCTCTCGGTCGCCGGGGCGTCGGCCGGCCCCACCGGGATGGTCCGGTACGCGGGCGGCGCCCGCGACGAGGTGCTGCACCACCACCCGTCGGTGATCGCCGCCGGGCGGGTCGCCGACGCGGGCCGGGTGCAGGCGTGGGTCTGCGGCTCGGGGCTCGGCACCGGCGAGGAGGCGGGCGCAGAGCTGCGCGCCGTGCTCGCCGCGCCGGTCCCGGCCGTGCTCGACGCGGACGCCCTGACCCTGCTCGTGGACGGTTCGCTCGCCGAGCAGCTCCGGCGGCGGGACGCCCCGATCGTGGTCACCCCGCACGACCGTGAGTTCACCCGGCTCTGCGGGGAGACACCGGGCACCGACCGGGTGGCGGCCACGCTGCGGTTGGCCGCCTGGATGAACGCGGTGGTGCTGCTCAAGGGCGACCGCACGGTGATCGGCACGCCGGACGGCCGGGCGTACGTGAACCCGACCGGTACCCCGGCGTTGGCCACCGGGGGCACGGGGGACGTGCTGGCCGGGCTGCTCGGTTCGCTGCTCGCCGCGGGTCTCGCGCCCGAGCGGGCCGCCGCCGCGGCCGCGTACCTGCACGGGCTGGCCGGCCGGGAGGCGGCCCGGGGCGGCCCGGTGACCGCGACCGACGTGGCGGTCGCCCTGCGCCCGGTGCTGGCCCGCCTCCCCTGAGCACGCCCGGACGCCCGACCTGGTGAACCGGGGTGGCCCGGAGGCCGTACCCCTGGGCGTGCGGGCGTCGGGGGACGCGGCCGGCCGCACGCGTTCCGCGAGGAGGGACCATGCGTAGAGCCGCCACCTGGACCGTCGCCGTCACCGGTGTCGCACTTCCGCTGATCGTGGGCACCGCCCTGGCTTCGGCGAAGGACGGCCGGGACCGGGTCGCCACGCCGCCGGGCGGGCCGGGTTTCGAGCTGCGGATCGACCCGGAGCTGGATGCCCGGTTCGGGCCTCGGGAGGTCAACGCGGTGCAGGCCGCGGAGATCGTCACGGCCCGGTTCGGCGGCCGGGTGGTCCGCGCCGAGCTGGACGAGGCGGGCGGCCGCCCGATCTGGGAGATGAAGCTCGACGGCGCCCGGGCCGGCGAGGTCGACGTCGACGCGACGACCGGGGCGGTGCTGGCCGGCGACTGAGCGGTGCGCTGCCGGCACCGGTGATCAGCTCAGTAGTCTGGGGACATGTGGCAGGCCGAGGTACGCGTCGACCTTGACGTGATCCGCGAGAACGTGAACCGGCTGCGGTCCGGCACCACCGCCGAGCTGATGGCGGTGGTCAAGGCCGACGGGTACGGCCACGGCATGCTCCCGGCCGCCCGCGCGGCGCTGGACGCCGGGGCCGACTGGCTCGGCGTCTGCACCCTCGACGAGGCGCTCACCCTGCGCCGGGCGGGGATCACCGCGCCGGTGCTGGCGTGGCTGCTCGCGCCGGGGCTGCCGCTGCACGAGGGGGTGACGGCCGGCGTCGACCTGGGTGCGGCCAGCCTGCCGCAGCTCGACGAGATGATCGAGGCGAGCCGCGTCGCCGGGCGGCCGGCCCGGCTGCACCTCAAGATCGACACGGGTCTGTCCCGGGGCGGAGCGACCGTCGCCGACTGGCCGACCCTGCTGGACGCCGCCGCGAAGGCGCAGGCCGACGGCCTGGTCGAGGTCGTCGGTGTGTGGAGCCACTTCGTGTACGCGGACTCGCCCGGCCACCCGACCACCGACCGCCAGCTCGCCGTGTTCCACGAGGGGCTGGGCATGGTGGAGAAGGCCGGGCTGCGCCCGCGCTACCGCCACCTGGCCAACTCGGCGGCCACGCTGACCCGGCCCGACACCCACTTCGACCTGGTCCGCCCCGGGCTGGCCGTCTACGGCCTCTCCCCGGTGGCCGGCGAGCGCTACGGGCTGCGCCCGGCGATGACGGTCCGCGCCCGGGTCATGCTCACCAAGCGCGTCCCGGCGGGCGTCGGCGTCTCGTACGGCCACACCTACACGACCGAGCGGGAGAGCACCCTGGCGGTGGTCCCGCTCGGCTACGCCGACGGGGTGCCCCGGCACGCCTCCAACAGCGGCCCGGTCCAGCTCGGCGGCGTCCGGCGGACCATCTCCGGCCGGGTCTGCATGGACCAGTTCGTGCTCGACTGCGGGGACGACCCGGTCGCGGCCGGGGACGTGGTCACGCTGTTCGGCAGCGGCGCCGACGGCGAGCCCACCGCCGACGACTGGGCCGAGGCGGTCGACACGATCAACTACGAGATCGTCACCCGCTTCGGCAGCACCCGGGTGCCCCGCGCCTACGACGGCGAGCGCCCGTGACGTCGTCCCGCCCCCGGATCCCGCTGCCCCGCTCCGGCCCCGCCCGGGCCGCCGTCGGCGCGCTGGCCGCCGTCGGGGTCGCGGCCGCCGGCCTGGCCGCGGGCGTCGCGACCGAACGCGCGCTCGTCCGCCGGCTCAAGACCGACCCCACCGACCGGTACGCCGGAGAGGTCTTCGGCGAGCAGCGGTACGACGAGGCGCTGAGCCTGGAGATGCCGGACGGCACCGACATCCACGTCGAGGTGGTGGAGCCGACCCGGCCCGTGCCGGGCAATCCGACGGTGATGCTGGTGCACGGGTTCTGCCTCGACATGGGGACGTTCCACTTCCAGCGCAAGATGCTCGCCGAGCGGGGCGAGCACCGCGTGGTCGCGTACGACCAGCCCGGGCACGGCCGTTCGGGCCGGTTGGAGACCGGCGAGTACGACCTGGCCGCGCTCGGCCGGACACTGCGCGCGGTGATCGACCGCACCGCCCCGGAGGGCCCGCTGGTGCTGGTCGGCCACTCGATGGGCGGCATGACGATCATGGCGTTCGCCGAACTCTTCCCGGAGCTGTTCGGCGACCGGGTGGTGGGCACCGTGCTGATGGCCACCTCGGGCGGCCTGCTGGCCGAGACCAAGCTGGTCGCCCCGGCCCTGCTCGGCCGCGTGGGCGCACCGATGCTCTACATGATGAGCAACGCCACCCGCTACGGCGGGACGGTGATCGACCGGGCCCGGAAGTCCACCACCAACGTGGCCTGGCTGCTCACCCGCAAGTACGGCTTCGGCACCCGCCGCCCCAGCCCGGCGCTGGTGTCGTACGTGGAGGAGATGAACTCGCGGACGTCCGCCGACACGGTCACCCGCTACCTGCGGACGCTCGCCACCCACTCGCGCTACCCGGCGCTGGCCGCGCTCAGCGGCACGCCGGTGCTGGTGGTGGTCGGTGACAAGGACATGATCACCCCGGTAACGCACTCGGAGGAGATCGTCCGGCGGTTGCCGCACGCCGAGTTCGTCAAGATCCCCGACAGCGGGCACGTCGTGATGCTGGAGCACGCCGACGAGGTCAACGCCGCGCTGGCCCGCTTCCTGGAGGAGCTGTGAGCGCGCGGAGTGCGGCACGGCGGAGCCCCGTGGTCGCGAACCGGGAGGAGCGGTGAGTGTGCGGGTCACGCTGCCGACCGTCGAGGACACGCACGCGTTCGGCCGCCGGCTGGCCGGCCTGCTGCGCGCGGGTGACCTGCTGCTGCTGACCGGCCCGCTCGGCGCCGGCAAGACCGCGCTCACCCAGGGCATCGGCGCCGGGCTCGGCGTACGGGGAGACGTCACCTCACCGACCTTCGTGATCGCCCGGGTGCACCGCCCCGATCCGGTCCTGGGCGGGCGGGTGGCGCTCGTGCACGCGGACGCGTACCGCCTCGGGGACGCGGCCGACCCGCGCGCTGAGATCGACGACCTGGACCTGGACGCCTCGGTGGACGAGTCGGTGACCGTGGTCGAGTGGGGGGAGGGGCTGGTCGAGCAGCTCGTCGACGCCCACCTGCGGGTCCGGATCGACCGCCGGGACGACGACACCCGGGTGGTCGACCTGGAGCCGGCCGGCGGCGACTGGGCGTCCCGGCTGGCCGCGCTGGCCTGAGCAGCGTGTCGGGAACTCGCGTGGGGTTTCCCGAACGTCGCTGAGCCCCATGGCAGGAGGTTGTCGGACCGGCGGCCTAGAGTGCCCGGGACCGACCCGACCGAAAGGCCGCCGATGCCCGACGACGCTCCCACCCTGGACCTGCTGGCGCTGCTGCCGGAGGAATGGCGCACGGTGCTCACCCCGCACCTCGACCCGGTCCGCACCGCCGCGCTCGCCGGGTTCGTCGCCCGGGAGTACGCCACGCAGACCGTCTTCCCGCCCGTCGAGGACCTGTTCTCGGCTTACCGGCTCTGCGCGCCGGCCGACTGCCGGGTGCTGATCCTCGGGCAGGACCCGTACCACCGGGTCGGGCAGGCGCACGGGTTGAGCTTCAGCGTCCGGGACGGGGTGGCCGTGCCGCCGTCGCTGCGCAACGTCTTCAAGGAGCTGGGTGAGGACCTGGGCGTGCCGAAGCCGGCCGGCGGCAACCTGAGCGGTTGGGCCGCACAGGGCGTGCTGCTGCTCAACGCGGTGCTGACCGTCCGCCAGGCCACCCCCGGTTCGCACGCGAACTCAGGCTGGGAGGAGTTCACCGACGCCACCATCCGCGCCCTCGACGCGATGGAGTCGCGGGTGGTGTTCCTGCTCTGGGGCGGCTATGCGCGCAAGAAGGCGGCCCTGGTCACCAACCCACGGCACCTGGTGCTGGAGGCCGGCCACCCCAGCCCGATGAACCCGCGCGGGTTCCTCGGCAGCCGCCCGTTCAGCGCCGCCAACAAGGCCCTCGCCGACGCCGGCCTGCCCACGATCGACTGGGAGCGCACCGCCGGCTGACGGCCGTCCGGACGAACGGGCCGGCACCGCCGGGCGCAGCACGCGCCCGGCGGTCGAAAGAGAGCAATCCTGCGGGTGACCGGTGCGTGGCCGTCCGAAGTAGCCTGTGCCCCCAGCGGTCGGTGAGCCGGAGGTGGCGATGGCGGCGGTCAGCGAGGAGCGGTGGCGGGCGGCGCGGACGGCACTGGCGGACTGGACCGACCGCTTCGTCGACCTGGTCCGCGATGCCCCGCCGGCGGCCATGGCAACCGCCCACTGGTCGGTCGCCGACACGGTCGCCCACGTGTACTCCCTCGCGTGGTACTACGTCTGCCTGGTGGACCCGGAGCATCCGCCGCTGCCGGTGCCCGGCCTGTCCGCGCGGCTGCCGGACACCACCGTCGACACCGTGGCGGACTTCAACGACGTGCTGCTGCGGCACCTGACCGAGCGGGAGCCGCAGCCCCTGCTCGACCGGTTGCAGGCCGACGTCAAGCAATTCCTGGCGAGCTGCGAGGGCCGGCGCCCCGACGAGACGGTGCCCTGGCTGGGTGGGGCCCGGGTCCCGCTCGCCGGGCTCTGCGCGCACCTGGTCAACGAGCTGCTCATCCACGGCCACGACGTCGCCCGCGCCGCCGGTCGGCCGTGGACGGTCCCCGGCCCCGACGCCGCGCTGTTCCTGGAGCTGTTCATGGCCGGGGTGGTCCGGCACGGCTACGGGCGGCTGATCGACGGCGGGGCGCCGCCGAGCGAGCGCCGGATCGTGGTCGAGTTCCGCTCGGCGTACGCGCCGCCGGTCCGGTTCCTCCTGCACCGGGGCCGGGTGTCGTTCGCCGATCCCGGCGTCCGGCCGGACGCCCGGATCGACCACGATCCCGGCACGCTCAATCTGATGATGTTCGGCCGGGTGAGCCGGGCCCGGGCGGTGCTCACGGGGAAGGTGCGGATCAGCGGCCGGCGCCCCTGGCTGCTGCCGGCCTTCCTGCGGAAGTTCCGCACGCCGAGTTGACCCGGGCCGCCGGGGACGACGACGGGGGCGACTAGGCTGGTTCACCGTGCTCGTACTGGTGGTGGACAGCTCGACGCCCGCGGTGACCGCCGCGCTGGTGGAGGTCTCGGCGGCCGGCGTCGAGACCCGGGCGCACCGCCGCACCGTGGACGCCCGCGCGCACGGTGAGCTGCTCGCCCCGCAGGTCGACGCGGTCCTCGCCGACGCCGGCGCACGCCCGGCCGACCTCGCCGCGATCGTCGCGGGTCTCGGCCCCGGCCCGTTCACCGGGCTGCGGGTGGGCCTGGTCACCGCCGCCACGATGGGGCAGGTGCTCGGCGTCCCCACGTACGGTGTCTGCTCGCTGGACGGGATCGGCCACCCGGCGGCCGCCGGCGAGCCGGTCCTGGCCGCGAGCGACGCGCGGCGCCGGGAGATCTACTGGGCGGTCTACGACGGCGCGGGCCAGCGGATCGTCGGCCCCGAGGTCTCCGCGCCGGCGGTGGCCGCCGAGCGTGCCCGGGGCCTGGCCGTCACCCTCGCGGTGGGCGACGGCGCGCACCGGTACGCGGAGACGCTGGCCCTGCCGGTCGGGGCCGAGCCCCGCTACCCGGAGGCGGCCGTGCTGGCGATGCTCGCGGCCGAGCGGATCCGGGCCGGCGCCCCCGGCGAGCCGCTCACCCCGCTCTACCTGCGGCGGCCGGACGCGGTCGCGGCGACCGCCCGCAAGCCGGTCCTACCGTGAGCGCGGTCCGGTTGGAGCGGTTCCGTTGGTGGCACATCGAGGAGGTGCTGCCGATCGAGGCGGACCTGTTCGGCGCCGAGCAGTGGTCCGCCGCGATGTTCTGGAACGAGTTGGCCAACGGGCACCACTACCTGGTCGCGACCGACGACGACGGCAGCGTGCTCGGCTACGCCGGGCTCACCGCCGCACCGCCGGACGAGGCGTGGGTGCAGAACATCGCCGTACGGCGGGAGGCGCAGCGCCGGGGCGTCGGGCGGCTGCTGCTGGAGGCGCTGCTGGCCGAGGCGGCACGGCTGCGCGTCCGCAGCACGTTGCTGGAGGTCGCTGCGGACAACGGGCCCGCCCAGAAGCTCTACGCGATGTACGGCTTCGAGGTGATCGGCGTACGGCGCGGCTACTACCAGCCGAGCAACACCGACGCGCTGGTCATGCAGCGGCACGAGGAGTGGAGCGATGGCTGACGAACCCCTGGTCCTCGGGATCGAGACCTCCTGCGACGAGACCGGGGTCGGCATCGTCCGCGGCCACACCCTGCTGGCCGACGCGCTCGCCAGCAGCGTCGAGCAGCACGCCCGGTTCGGCGGTGTGGTCCCCGAGGTGGCCAGCCGGGCCCACCTGGAGGCGATCGTGCCCACGATGGACCGGGCGCTGGCCGAGGCGGGCGTGACGCTCGCCGACGTCGACGCCATCGCGGTCACCGCCGGGCCCGGGCTGGCCGGCGCGCTGCTGGTCGGCGTCGCCGCCGCGAAGGGGTACGCGGTCGCCGCAGAGAAGCCGGTGTACGGCGTCAACCACCTCGCCGCGCACGTGGCCGTGGACACCCTGGAGCACGGGCCGCTGCCCGAGCCGGCGGTCGCCCTGCTGGTCTCCGGCGGGCACTCGTCCCTGCTGCTGGTCGACGACCTCGCGCGTGGGGTGACCTCGCTCGGCGCCACCATCGACGACGCGGCCGGCGAGGCCTTCGACAAGGTGGCCCGGCTGCTCGGCCTGCCCTTCCCCGGTGGCCCGTACGTCGACCGGGAGGCCCGGGCCGGTGACCCGGCCGCCATCGGGTTCCCGCGCGGGCTGACCGCCGCGAAGGACCTGGTGGCCCACCGTTACGACTTCTCGTTCTCCGGTTTGAAGACGGCGGTTGCGCGCTGGGTCGAGGCGCGGCAGCGGGCCGGTGAGCCGGTACCGGTGGCCGACGTGGCCGCGTCCTTCCAGGAGGCGGTCTGCGACGTGCTGGTCGGGAAGGCGCTCGACGCCTGCCGCACCAACGGGGTGGAGACCCTGGTGATCGGCGGGGGAGTGGCCGCCAACTCCCGGCTGCGGGCGATGGCCGAGGAGCGCGCCGCGAGGCAGGGCGTCCGGGTCCGGATGCCGCGGCCGAAGCTGTGCACCGACAACGGCGCGATGGTCGCCGCGCTCGGCTCGCACCTGGTCGCCTCGGGTGTCGCGCCGAGCCGGCTGGACCTGCCCGCCGACTCGGCGCTGCCGCTGACCACGGTCAGCGTGTGAGGGGAGGAGCCGACGTGATCGTCCGGATGTGGGAGGTGCGGGCCGAGCCGTACGGCGTGGCCGATCTGATCACGTGGTTGTGCGACACCGCCCTGCCCGACTTCGACCACGACCCGTTGCACCTGTCCAGCGAGGTGTTCTCGTCCACGGACCACCGCGTGGTGGTGATCTCCAAGTGGCGCGGCAGCCCCCGGCCGCTGCCCGACCCGCCGGTGACGCTGGTCGCCCGCCCGCCGCACTCCTGGGACTTCACACAGGTCGACCGCTGACCCCGTTCGCGCCGGAGCCGCGGCGGTCCGGCGGCCCCGGCGAAGCCGGCCGCCGAGCCGCCACCGGTGGTCACCGGACGGGCACCGTGGCGGTCACGGTGGACTGGTCGATGTCGGAGACCCGTGCGGTGATCCGCACGGTCCACTCGCCGGGTACGGGGAAACGGATCTCCGCGCTGGCGTGGTGCGGCTCCGGTGTGTCGACCGGTACGGGGATCGGCTCGACGCCCGCGGCCGGGAGCGCGGCGGTGACCGTCCACTCGACGACCGGCAGCGGCTTCGCGGCGGGGGTGTAGACGTAGGCGTGCAGGCTGTTCAGTGTGCCGGCCTGTGCGGGGTACACGTCGAACTGCACGGTGAGCAGGTCGGTGTCGAGGGACTGCGCGACGCCCTCCCGCGCGACCCGGGCCGCCTCCGTGCCGGCGTTGCGGCCCGGCGGAGTCTGCACGAGTACCGCGGTGAGGGCGAGCACCACCGCGGTCGCCGCGAGTTCGACGCCGGCGGCGCGGGCGACCCGGCGGGGGCGACCGGCGGCGACCCGCCGCCGGACGAGGCGCCGCTGTCCGGCGGCCACGGCGAGGACCGCGGCCAGCAGTGCGGCCTTCGCGCACAGCAGCCGACCGTACGCGCTGCCCAGCAGCGCCGACGGCCGGCCGAGCTCGATCGCGGCCTGGCCCAGGCCGGCGATGACGAGCCAGCACACCGCGAGGGTGGCGCACCTCGACCAGGCCGGCAGGATCCGGGCGAGGACCCGGGGGTGGGTCCGGCGCAGCAGGAACGCCGTGAGGGTGAGCAGCCCGCCCAGCCAGACGGTCACCGCGGCGAGGTGGATGGTGACCAGGGCGATGCTCACCGGTGGCAGGGGAGCGGCGACCGGGTGCCCGGCCAGCGGCCAGGTCGCCACCGCGGCCAGCCCCACCGCCGCCAGCATCCCGGCGCGCGGACGGCCGGCGGTCCCGCGGACGACGGCGGGCAGCAGCGCGGCGGCGACCCCGATCAGTGCCAGCCGTACGGCGTACACCACCGCCACCCCGCCGGTGCCGACGGCTTCGAGGTCCCGGAGGGACAACTTCGCCACCGGTACGCCGACCGCCTCGGCGGCCTGCCCGACCCAGGTGGCGGCCGTGGCCGCCGCGACCAGCCCGAGCCCGGCCCACGACACGACGAGGGCACCGCGTCGGGAGAGCCGGCGGGGCCACATCGTGACCGCCAGCAGCGGTGGACCGACCGCCGCGACCAGGCCCAGGTATCCGAGGTACTTGGCCGCCGGCACCAGCAGGCTCCCGGGTGACGCATCCTCCTGCCCCGGCTGGGGCGGGGCCGTGGAGGGGGCTCCGGCGGAGTAGGTGAAGCTGCCGGCGACCGGGTGGCTGTCCGCCGAGATGACCCGGTAGCTGACCAGGTAGGTGCCGAGCGGCCGGTCGGGGACCCGGACGCGGATGCGCAGCGTCGCTCCGCGTACCTCCGGTTCGTCGAGGCTGATCCGCCGGCCGTCCGGGGCGAGCACCTGCACCCGGCCGGGGATCGGTGCCACCGGCTCGCTGAAGGTGACCATCACCTCCCGGGGCGCGTAGCCGACGACCTCGTCGCGCTGCGGTGTCGTGGCGACCACGACGGCGTGCGCGGCCGCCGGGCTCGCCGGGATCACGGTGAGGCACAGGCAGGCCAGGACGAGCCCGAGGAGAATCCCCGCCCGGGTACGTCCGGGCGGGGATTCGGTGCGTTTCTTCGTCCGCATGGGCGGCGGTGTGGGCGGGCGTCAGGTGCGTCGGAGCATCCGCCAGGTGGCGACGCCGCCGGTGCCGAGGGCGGCGAGGAAGACCAGCCAGACCAGAGCGCTGCTGACCCCGAGCTGCGGCGGGGTGTTGGCCGACGCGGCGGCGAGCAGACCGTCCTCGCCGGGGGCGGGCAGCGCGGCCGGCGGCAGCTCCGCCCACCGGACCAGCCCGGTGCTCTCCAGCATGGTCATGTGGTTGTTGACGAACGTGTTGGTCGCCTCGGCGAGTTCCCGGATGACCGGGTTGCGGGTGCTGGCGCGCACGGCCGCCACGACCGGGAAGATCTTGCCGTGCGCGACCCGGAGCCGGGTGACGAAGATCTGGTCGAACCGCGCGCCCCGCGCGTTCTGCATCTCACCCAGCCACCCCTTCTGCTCCGCGGTCGGCTCGGTGGGGATGATCGCGCCCAGCTTGTTCGCCGCCGCGACGGTCAGCCGGTCGAGCTCCTCGTGCTGCTTGGCGATCTCCGCGCCGATCTCCCGCACGACGGGCGACTGCCCCTTCTCGGCGGCCATCTGGCCGGCGGGCATCTCCCACAGCCCGGCCAGCCGTACGCCGTCGAGCAGTGCGGCGTCGGCGGCGTTGAGCTGTTGGCCGGCCGGCGCGGCGAGGGCGGCGCCGGGCAGCACCCCGAGCCCGGCGGCGATCGCGATGAGCAGGACCGCCAGGCGACGGGTCCGGTGGCCCTGCCGGCGACGGGCGGATCTGCGCGGTGCCATGTCTGCGGTGCCTCCTGGGTTCCGGGCCGGTGGGACGTCGGGGTCGGGCAGCCGCACCCCGCCGGCCGCCCGTCCGTCCTCAGGTACGGATTGAGCCGCGGATCAGTTCAGTGGGAATCGCGAATCAGCCGACGTCGAGCGGGTCGGCGAGGAGGCGTTCGAAGGCCAGTTCGGCGGCGCCGATCAGGGGGGCGTCGGCACCGAGCTTCGGGGTCCGCAGTCGGACGTGCTCCAGGCAGGCCGGCAGTGCGATCGAGTTGAGCCGGCTGCGGACCTGGGCCGCCGCGGCCAGGTAGAGGTCACGCATGGTGCCGCCGAAGATGACCATTTCCGGGTTGAAGATGTTGACCAGGTTGGCCACGCCGAAGCCGAGCCAGTCGCCGGCCTGTCGTACCGCCGTCTGGGCGCGGGCGTCCCCCCGGTCGGCGGCGTCGAAGACGGCCAGCAACGCCTCGCGGCCGCGCGCGTCCGAGCGGCCGGCCGCGCGCAGCAGGCCGTGCTCGCCGATCTCGGTCTCCCAGCAGCCGCGGGACCCGCACTCGCAGCGGGCGCCGTCGCGGACCACGACCATGTGCCCGACCTCGCCGCTGTAGCCGCCGTGCCCGGTCAGCCGCCGTCCGCCGGCGATGATGCCGGCGCCCACGCCGACGTCCCCGTACAGGTAGATGACGTTGTCGCAGCCCTCGGCCGCCCCGCGGGCGTGCTCGGCGAAGGCGGCCACGTCGGCGACGTTGCCCACGGTGACCGGCACGTCGAGGCCCAGTTCGGCGCCGATCGCCGTGCCGATCGGCTCGTCCACCCAGCCCGTCGTGGGGCCGAGCCGCACCAGGCCGTCGTCGCGGCGGACCATCCCGCAGACGGCGACGCCCGCGCCCACGCAGATCCCGTCGGCGGGGACCACCTGCTGCATCTCCTTGACCGCCCCGGCCAGCAGCGGCGCGGCCTCCGCGGCGGTGAGGCCGCGCGGCCGGTCCAGCTCCCGGCGGTCGAGCACCGCGCCGCCGAGACCGATCCGCGCGGCCCGCAGCCGGTCCACCTCGATGGAGTACGCGTACGCGTGCACCCGGGCCGACTCGGGCCGGACGACCAGCGACGGTCGTCCGGCCCGGCCGGTCTCCTTCGGCGCCCCCTCGCTCACCAGTCCGGCCGCGGCGAGGTCGGTGGTGAGTGCGCCGATGGTGCTGCGGTTCAACCCGAGCGCGGTGGTCAGCTCCGCCCGCGACGTCGCCCCGTGCAGGTGGACGTGCCGCAGCAGCGCCCCGAGGTTCTGCCGGCGGATCTCGTCCTGGCTCGGTCCTACGCGCATCGCGGTGTGCTACTCCGGTGAAGCGAGGTCAACGGGTGCCGGTCGCGGCGGACCGGCGGCGGGACAGCGCGTCCACACCGGCCGCGAGCAGCAGAACCGCGCCGGTGAAGACGTACTTCAGACCGGAGCTGAGGTTGAGCAGGCCCATGCCGTTGATGATGACCGCGACCACGGCGCCACCGAGCACCGCGTTGATCATGCGACCCTTGCCGCCGAAGAGGCTCGTACCACCGATCACCGCCGCGCCGACCGCGTAGAGCAGCACGTTGCTGCCACCGGTGTTCGGGTCGACCGACCTGTCCCGGCTGGCCGCGATGATGCCGCCGACCGCCGCCATCGTCGAGCAGATGACGAACGCGGAGATCCGGATGCGGTCGACGTTGATGCCGGCCCGCCGGGCGGCCTCGCGGTTGCCGCCGACCGCGTACAGGTGCCGGCCGTACGCGGTGCGGTTGAGCACGAACGTCCAGCCGATCAGGAGCGCGGCCAGGATCGGGACCACGATGGGCATGCCCTTGTTGGAGCTGATCAGCGGGTTGATGCTGCGCTCCTGGTTGAGCACGTACACGGCGAAGCCGAGGATGAGCGCGAGCACCGCGATCCGGCCGAAGACCACCATGATGGGCTCGGTGACCAGGCCACGGGCGGTGCGGTTGCGGTGGCGCAGCAGCTGCGCGGCGGCGTACCCGGCGACCGCGACCGCGAAGAGCGCCCAGCCGATCAGCGGCGGCACCCACCGGTTCTCGATCGCGATGATCACCTCGTCGCCGATCGAGATGTTGGTGCCCTCCTTCATCAGCAGCAGCACCACGCCCTGGAAGGCGAGGAAGCCGGCGAGGGTGACCACGAAGGACGGGATGCCGACCTTCGCCACCAGGAAGCCGAGCGTCAGGCCGATGACCAGGCCGGTGGCGAGCGCGGCGAGCACCGCGACGTACCACGGGTAGCCCAGCACGGTCACCACGTTGGCGAGGATGGCCGCGCAGACGCCGCTGGCGAAGCCGGCGGAGAGGTCGATCTCGCCGAGCAGCAGGACGAAGATCAGGCCCATCGCGATGGCGGTGACCGCCGCACCCTGGGTGAACAGGTTGGCGAAGTTGCCGGCGGAGAAGAAGACCGGCCGCACGATCGCGAAGACGACGCAGAGGACGACCAGGCCGATGACGGCCGGCAGCGAGCCGAGGTCACCGCCGCGGACCCGGGCCAGGTAGTTGCGGACGTGGCTGGCGACGGTGGGTGCCGGGGTGACGGCCGCCGGCCCCTCCTCGCGTACTGCGGTGGTGGTCATCGGACGGCTCCCGGGGTGGTGGCGGGCTGCCCGCCGTTGTCGTGCTGCCCGTTGCCGAGGCCGAGGCCGCCGGACCGGCCGGCGGTGATCAGCTCGACGATCTGGGCGTGGGTGATGTCGGTGGTCTTCACCTGCGCGACCATCTGGCCGAGGTAGAGCGCGGCGATCCGGTCGGAGACGGCGAAGACGTCGTTCATGTTGTGCGAGATGAGCACCACGGCCAGGCCGTTGTCGGCCAGGCGGCGGACCAGTTCGAGCACCTGCGCGGTCTGCGCGACGCCGAGCGCGGCGGTGGGCTCGTCGAGGATGACCACCCTGCTGTTCCAGAGCACCGCCTTGGCGATCGCCACGGTCTGGCGCTGGCCGCCGGAGAGGCTGGAGACGTGCTGGCGCAGCGACTTCACGGTGCGGACGGACAGCCCGGCGAGCGTCTCGGCGGCCATCTGCTCCATGGTCGGCTCGTCCAGCACGATGCCGCTGCGCTTCTCCCGGCCGAGGAACATGTTCTGCACGATGTCGAGGTTGTCGCAGAGCGCGAGGTCCTGGTAGACGACCTCGATGCCGAGCGCGGCGGCGTCGCGCGGGCTGTGGATGGTCACCGGCCGGCCGTCGAAGAGGACCTCCCCGGCGTCGGTCGGATAAATGCCGGCGATGCACTTGACCAGCGTGGACTTGCCGGCGCCGTTGTCGCCGACCAGCGCGGTCACCTCGCCGGGGTGGGCGGTGAAGGCGACGTCGCGCAGGACCTGGACGGGACCGAAGCTCTTGTCGATCCCGCGTAGCTCCAGCAGGGGGGTCGCGGACACGGGGTTCTCCTTACGGCTCAAGGGAAGGTCTCTTCAGCCCGTCGGTAGTGGCGGCGCGCCGCCCGGCACGGGGGGTGGCCCGTGCCGGGCGGCGCTCACCACGGCGGGGTTCAGCTGATGCCGGCGTCGGCGCAGAGCTTGGCGTACGCCCCGGTGCAGACCTCGTCCTTGGTCACGAAGCCGTCGGCGATGACGTCCTTGACGTTCTCCTTGTAGATCAGCTTCGGGGTGAGCAGCACGGCCGCGACGTCACGGCCGCTCTCCGGGTCCTTGACGGTCTGGCCGGTCTCCTTGCGCTCGCCCTTGGCCAGCGCGATGGCGAGGTCGGCGGCCGCCTTGGCCTCCTCCTTGATCGCCTTGTAGACCGTCATGCACTGGTCACCGGCGAGGATGTTCTGCAGGCCCTGCGGGGTCGCGTCCTGGCCGGTCACCGGGACCTTGCCGTTGAGCTTGTTCTTCTTCAGGACGGAGATCGCCGCGTTGCCGAGGCCGTCGTTCGCGGCCAGCACGCCGTTGATCTTGCCCTTGGTCTGGGTCAGCATCTGCTCGAAGATGACGCCCGCCTGGGCGTTGTCCCAGTCCGGCACGGCCTGGTCCGGGCCCTTGGTGAACTCGCCGGCGTCGAACTTCGGCTTGAGGATCGAGTCGTACCCGTTCTTGAACAGGGTGGCGTTGTTGTCGGTCGGGGAGCCGTTCAGGTACGCCACGACCGGCTTCTGCACGCCCGCGTCGGTGAGGCACTTGGCCAGGCCCTCGCCCTGCAGCTTGCCGACGGCCTCGTTGTCGAAGCTGACGTAGTACTCGGCCGAGCCGCCGAGGGTCAGCCGGTCGTAGTCGATGGTGGCGACGCCCTGGGACTTCGCCTTCTCCAGCACGGCCTTGCCGGTGCCCGAGTCCAGGTTGACGATCATCAGGGCGGTCGCGCCGTTGGTGATCATCTGGTCGGCGATGGTGGAGAACTGCGACTTGTCGCCCTGGGCGTTCTGGATGTCGTACTGGACGCCGGCGGCCTTGAAGGCCTCCTCCAGGAACTTGCGGTCCGCGCCCTCCCAGCGGGCGGAGGACTTGCTGTCCGGAAGGATCACGCCGATCTTCGGAGTCTTCTGGCCGCCGGCCTGGTCGCCGCCGGAATTGTCACCACAGGCCGCCATGCTGCCGGTGGCCAGGAGGCCCGCGGCGGCGACGGCGAGGAAGCCCTTGCGCATGTGCAGGGTCCTTTCGGAGGTGGGGGATGGTGGTTGTTTTGTTGTGCCCGGCAACGTATTCCGCGCTACGCCGCCCGCACAAGAGTGCTGAGGTCATGAGTTTGTTGTGGGCAGTAACAATTCGGCAACGCCAGCGACTCCCAGGCTTTACGCAGCGGCAAGCGCTCTCTGCTCGGACGAGCCGGGGCAAGCCGGATCAGCGGGGTGAGCCGGGTGAAACGGTCGGAATCAGGCGGAGGCGATGGGGGCGGTGGTGGCGTCGGTCAGGGTGGCGAGATCCTGCGGAGACAGCTCCAGCTGAAGGCCCCGACGGCCCGCCGAGACGTACACGGTGTCGTGACGCAGGGCCGTCTCGTCGAGCACGGTGGTCAGGCGGCGGCGCTGGCCGAGCGGGCTGATGCCGCCCCGCACGTACCCGGTGGCGCGCTCGGCCACCGCCCGGTCGGCCATCGCGGCCCGCTTGCCGCCCACCGCCGCGGCGAGGGCCTTCAGGTCCAGCTCGCCGGTCACCGGGACAACCGCGACGGTGAGCGCGCCGTCCACCTCGGTCACGAGCGACTTGAACACCCGCTCCGGGGACACGCCGAGCGCCGCCGCCACCAGCGCCCCGTAGTTCGGGGCGTCCGGCGAGACGTCGTACGGATGGGTGCGGTGCGCGACCTTCCGCTTCGCCAGCAGCGAGGTCGCCGGAGTCCCCTGTCCCGCCACGCCCGCCAACCTAGTGCCACCGGCCCCACCCGGCCACCCGGATTCGTCGGCCGCCCACGTCGGGTCCGTTGATCATGAGGTTAGCGGCGCGACACGCCGTTGTTACCGCCGCTAACCTCATGATCAACGGGTTGGGTCAGGCGGGTGGGACCGGGCGGGCGATCAGGACCGTGGGGGCTCCGGCTACCCGGGTCAGGAGCAGGCTGGCGGGCTCGTTGCCGGTGAGTTTCAGGTCGCGGCGGAGTTTTTCCGGTTCGAGGGCGGAGCCGCGCTTGAGGATCTCCACCCGGCCCACCCGGCGTTCGCGCAGCAACGCGCGCAGCCGCTTCAGCGAGAACGGCAGCACGTCGGTGACCTCCAGACAGCGGCCGAAGGGCGTCGGCGTGGGGGTCTCGGCGTACAGGTAGGCGATCGCCGGGTCGCCCAGGGTGGCGTCCAGCTCGCCGGCCAGTTCGGCGACGAGGTGCGCGCGGACCACGGCCGGGTCCGGGTCGTACACGTACCGCCGCACCGGACCGACCGGCGCCTCGACCGTGCCGGAACCAGTCAGCTCGTGGGCGACCGGCGCCTCGGCCCGGCCGGTGCCGGTCTGCCGGTGCGTGGCCACGGCCGGCCCCGCGTTCCCGGACGCGCCCGGTCCGCCCTTCTCCGTCAGGACGGTCGCGCGGCGGGGGACCGCCGCCAGCTCGCCGCACCAGAGGGCCGCCTCGACCAGGTCGCCGTCGACGCTGACCCATTCCGCCTCCGCGCCGGGCGGGATCAGGGCGTGGTCCAGGCCGGGCGCCACCTTCACCACCGTGCGCGGCACCCGCTCGGCCAGCCCCACCACGAAGTCCCAGGGCGGCGAGTAGGCGTTCGGGTCGAAGATCCGCCGCCCGGACCTCCGGCGCGCGGGGTCGCAGAAGACCCCGTCGACCCGGCTCACGTCGAACTCGGTCGCGTCCCCGCACTCCACGGTGAACCGATCGGCCAGCCCGGTCGCCTCGGCGTTCGCGGCGGCCATCGCGGCGGTGACCGGGTCGGCCTCCACCCCGTACACCCGGATGCCGGCCCGGGCGGCGGCGAGCGCGTCGGCGCCGAGACCGCACCCGAGGTCGGCCAGGGTGGTGACACCGGCGGCGCGGAGCCGGTCGGCGCGGCGCTGCGCCACCACGCCCCGGGTGGCCTGCTCCAGCCCGGCCCGGGTGAAGAACATCCGGGCCGCGATCGCGCCGAACTTGCCCACCGCCCGGCGCCGCAGCTCGGCCTGCGTGAGGGCCGCCGCCGCCAGCCCCGCGGGCACCCCGGTCGAGCGGAGCGCCGCCGCCGCGGCCAGCGGGTCACCGCCGGCCACCTCGGCCGCCGCCGCGAGCGCGGCCGACCCCTCGGGTGTACGCAGCTCCGCCAGCTGTTCCAGGTCCACCCGGCCATTCTTCCGGCCGTGCCCGGACCGTATTGCCAGGGGCCGGACGGTCGGCGGCCGCGCGTGCGGTGATCAGCGAGGTGTCGGGCAGGCGGCGACGAAGGCCCGCCAGCTCGCCGGGGTGAAGGCGAGCACGGGGCCGGCCGGGTCCTTGCTGTCCCGGACCGCGACCACGCCGGGCAGGTTGTCGGCGACCTCCACACAGGCGCCGCCGTTGCTGTTGCTGCGGGTGGACTTGCGCCAGGCGGCGCGGGTCAGGTCCATGACTTCGCCACTTCCTCGATCAGGCGGGCGGACTGCCGGCGCGGCAGCGCCTCACCGGCCACAGTCTCCCAACGCCGTCCCAGGCTGGCAAGGTCGTTCGGGCCGTCCACGGTGTGGCCCCGGAGCTGGTTGTCCAGGTGCGCCAGCTCGGTGCCGTCGGCGAGCCGGGCCAGGATGAAGGGGCCGTTGAGCCCGATGTACCACGAGGTCTCGGCCGGGATGATCCGCACGTGCACGTGCGGCTGAGCGCCGACGGCCAGCAGGTGCGCGAGCTGCTCACGCATGGTCGCCCGGTCGCCGACCTGCCGGCGCAGCGCCTGCTCGTCGAGTACCGCGACGAGCTGCGGCGGCTGGTCGCGGCTCAGCACCGCCTGCCGGGCCATCCGGGCCAGCACCCGCTCCTCGACCTCCTCGGGGGTCAGCAATGGGCCGGCTCGGAGCATCGCCCGCGCGTACGCCTCGGTCTGGAGCAGGCCAGGGATTACCGTCGGGTCGTACCAGCGCAGGGCGGTGGCCTCACGCTCCACCTCCTCCCACGGGCGGAACCAGTCCGGCGCGGCGTGCAGCCGGATCAGCTCCAGCAGGCTGACGAAGAGGCCGCCGGTTTCCAGCACCGTGTCCACCCGGGCCAGGTAGTCCGGGTTGAGCGGCTTCTGGCCGACCTCGACTGCGCTCACCGCGGAGGAGGAGTAGTTGATCAGTTTGCCCAGTTCCTCCTGGCTGAGGCCGCGCGCCTGGCGGGCCCGGCGTAACTGGTCGCGCAGGAAGCCCAGTGTTGGTATCTCGATCATCCGCCCGTCCTCCGTGTTCCGACCCGATGCCGGAACGTAAGGGCGTGCTCACCCGCCGAGGAAGCGAATGCCGGCGTGTTGCGGTGAAGAGTGGCGGAACAGTGGCGACACGGGCGCGCCCGTTGGCACTCTCCTTGACGGAGTGCTAGCCGAGGAATAACCTGCGATTAGCACTCTCACCCTGAGGGTGCCAACCCCCGGGCCCTGGTGTCCGGGAGGTGAACGCCAGGCGGACCGGCACCCGCGACGACGGCCCCGCCCGGTGGCATGTGGCAGATTGCGCTGGTCGGCTCGCCGGCCGGTAACGAAACCAGTACCCCAGGAGGGTATGCCCGTGACTACCGCGACCAAGGTTGCGATCAAGCCGCTCGAGGACCGGATCGTGGTCCAGGCGAACGAGGCTGAGACCACCACGGCGTCGGGCATCGTGATTCCCGACACCGCCAAGGAGAAGCCGCAGGAGGGCACCGTCCTCGCTGTCGGCCCGGGCCGGATCGACGACAAGGGCAACCGCGTGCCGCTCGACGTCAAGGTCGGCGACACCGTCCTCTACTCGAAGTACGGCGGCACCGAGGTCAAGTACGCCGGCGAGGAGTACCTGGTGCTCTCCGCCCGCGACGTCCTCGCGGTCATCGAGAAGTAAGCAACCGATCAGTGTCGTTGCCCCGGTCCGGCTCGCCGGGCCGGGGCAACGTCGCTTCGAAGGGACATTCATGGCGAAGATCCTGAGCTTCTCGGACGACGCCCGGCACCTGCTGGAACACGGTGTCAACGCCCTCGCGGACACGGTCAAGGTGACCCTCGGCCCCCGCGGGCGCAACGTCGTCCTGGACAAGAAGTTTGGTGCGCCCACGATCACCAACGACGGCGTGACGATCGCCAAGGAGATCGAGCTCACCAACCCGTACGAGAACCTCGGCGCGCAGCTGGTCAAGGAGGTGGCGACCAAGACCAACGACGTCGCCGGCGACGGGACCACCACCGCGACCGTGCTGGCCCAGGCGATGGTCCGCGAGGGCCTGCGCAACGTCACGGCCGGCGCCAACCCGACCGGCCTCAAGCGGGGCATCGACGCGGCGGCCGCGAAGGTCTCCGAGGCGCTGCTCGGCAAGGCCGTCGAGGTGGCCGACAAGGAGGCGATCGCGCACGTCGCGACCATCTCCGCGCAGGACGCGACGATCGGCGAGCTGATCGCCGAGGCGATGGAGAAGGTCGGCCGCGACGGTGTCATCACCGTCGAGGAGGGCTCCGCCCTGCACACCGAGCTGGACGTGACCGAGGGTCTCCAGTTCGACAAGGGCTTCATCTCGCCGAACTTCGTCACCGACGTGGAGGGGCAGGAGTCGGTCCTAGAGGACCCGTACATCCTCGTCACCACGCAGAAGATCTCTGCGATCGAGGAGCTGCTGCCGCTGCTGGAGCAGGTCCTCCAGAACAACAAGCCGCTGCTCATCATCGCCGAGGACGTCGAGGGCCAGGCGCTGTCCACCCTGGTGGTCAACGCGATCCGCAAGACCCTCAAGGTCTGCGCGGTGAAGGCCCCCGGCTTCGGCGACCGCCGCAAGGCGATGCTCCAGGACATCGCGATCCTCACCGGCGCCGAGCTGGTCGCCCCGGAACTGGGCTACAAGCTCGACCAGGTCGGCATCGAGGTGCTCGGCACCGCCCGTCGCGTGGTGGTCGACAAGGAGACCACCACGATCGTCGACGGCGGCGGCCAGTCCTCCGAGGTCGCCGACCGGGTGGCCCAGATCCGCAAGGAGATCGAGGCCTCGGACTCCGAGTGGGACCGGGAGAAGCTCGCCGAGCGGCTGGCCAAGCTCTCCGGCGGCATCGCCGTGGTCAAGGTCGGCGCCGCCACCGAGGTCGAGATGAAGGAGCGCAAGCACCGCATCGAGGACGCCATCGCGGCGACCAAGGCCGCGGTCGAGGAGGGTACGGTCCCCGGCGGCGGTGCCGCCCTGGCCCAGATCCTGCCGGTGCTCGACGACGACCTCGGCTTCACCGGTGACGAGAAGGTCGGCGTCTCGATCGTGCGCAAGGCACTGGTCGAGCCGCTGCGCTGGATCGCCCAGAACGCCGGCCACGACGGCTACGTGGTGGTGCAGAAGGTCGTCGGCAAGGAGTGGGGCCACGGCCTCAACGCGGCCAACGGCGAGTACGTCGACCTGACCAAGGCCGGCATCCTCGACCCGGTGAAGGTGACCCGCAACGCGGTCACCAACGCCGCGTCCATCGCCGGCCTGCTGCTCACCACGGAGAGCCTCGTGGTGGAGAAGCCGAAGGAGTCGGAGCCGGCCGCGGGCGGCCACGGCCACGGCCACGGCCACAGTCACCAGCACGGCCCGGGCTTCTGATCCACGTCGTACGCCCGGTCGGGGCGCCCCGCCATGAAGGCGGGGCGCCCCGACGTGTTTTCCGGGGTCTGCTTACGGAACGCTGACGTCACTACCGGGCCGCCGCTCTGATCGGAAACACTGGTCGGCGTGACCACGACGACGCGCCGCCACGCCGCCCTGGCCGGGGTGACCGCCGCCGCGATAGCGATCGGGTCGGCGGAACTCGTGGCGGTGCTGACCGGCCCGCGCTCCGCGCCGCTCGTCGCCGTCGGGGGCCTGGTCGTCGACACCGTGCCCGAGCCGCTCAAGCAGGTCGGCATCGCGCTGTTCGGCACGTACGACAAGATCGCGCTGCTGGTCGGCACGGCCCTGCTGCTGGCCGGCTTCGCCGCGCTGCTGGGCGTGGTGTCCCGGCGCCGGTTGGCGTACGGCCTCACCGGCGTCGTGGCGTTCGCGGCCCTGGGGGTCGGGGCGGCCCTGACCCGGGCCGGCGCGGACGCCGCCGACGCCCTGCCGGCGCTGGTCGGGGGCGGCCTCGGCGCGGTGGTGCTGTGGGCGTTCATCGCCGGCCCGCTGGAGCTCGACCCGTGGCCTTGGTCCCCGCCCACCCCGTCATCCGCGGCACCCGAGACCGCTGCCGTCGCGCCTTCAGCCCCGGCGGGTCCGCCGACGGGACGGGACAGCCGCGACCCGGACGGCGCCGGGGAGCCTCCGGCAACGAACCCGGAGTCGCGGCGGCGTTTCCTGACCGCCACCGGCCTGCTGCTCGGGGCGGCCGGCGTGGCCGGCCTCGGCGGCCGTTGGCTGGCCGGCCGGCAGAGTGTCTCGGCGGCCCGCAGCGCGGTCGCCCTGCCGTCCCCGGCGTCGCCGGCACCCGCCGTTCCGACCGGCGCCGATCTCGACCTGCCGCAGCTCGCCTCGTACGTCACCCCGAACACCGGCTTCTACCGGATCGACACCGCGCTGGTGGTGCCACAGGTGGACCCGGCCACGTGGCGGCTGCGCATCCACGGCCGGGTACGCAACCCGATCACGCTCACCTTCGACGAACTGCTGGCCCGGCGGATGGTGGAGCGGTACGTGACCCTCGCCTGCGTCTCCAACGAGGTCGGCGGGGACCTGATCGGCAACGCGCGCTGGCTGGGCGTACCGCTGAAGGAGCTGCTCGACGAGGCGGACCCGGAGGAGGGCGCCGACCAGGTCGTCGGGCGGTCCGTCGACGGTTGGACCTGCGGCACCCCGACGGCGTTGCTGCGCGACGGGCGGGACGCCCTGCTGGCGGTCGGCATGAACGGCGAGCCGCTGCCGGTCGAGCACGGCTTCCCGGCTCGCATGGTGGTGCCCGGCCTCTACGGGTACGTGTCGGCCTGCAAGTGGGTGACCGAGCTGGAGCTGACCAGCTTCGCGGACTTCGACGCGTACTGGGTGCCGCGCGGCTGGTCCGCCCAGGGCCCGATCAAGACCCAGTCGCGGATCGACACCCCGCGCCCGCGCAACCGGCTGACCGCCGGCCCGGTCACCGTCGCCGGGGTGGCCTGGGCGCAGCACCGTGGCATTCGCCGCGTCGAGGTCCGGGTCGACGAGGGACCGTGGCAGGAGGCCAAGCTGGCGACCACGGTCTCGGTGGAGACCTGGGTGCAGTGGTCGTGGCGCTGGGACGCGACGCCGGGCGAGCACAAGCTCGAGGTCCGCGCCACGGACTCGACCGGCGAGACCCAGACCGGGCGGCGCTCGGCGGTGGCGCCGGACGGCGCGACCGGCTGGCACACGGTCCGGGTCACCGTCCGCTGACCCGGGCTGAGGAGGCGTTTCCCGGGGTCCGAGGGCGGTGCGACTGTCCGCGGTTCCGTCCTTTGCTCTGCACCCACGGGCGCGCCGGTAGCACGGCGTAGCCGGTGCGTATCCGGGTGCAGAGCAAAGGGGGCCGACCGGTGTGGTCGTGGCGCGGCGTGCGTCACACAGCGTGCGACGCCGCGCCCCGGGTTCGGGGCGCGGCGTCGGGGTCGTCCTTCGGGCCGGACTCAGGCGATCTTGCGCTGAGCGGGGACGGTCGACTTGTGCGGCCGGCCCAGGCGGGCCTCCAACCGGGCGACGTCGACCCGCGTCTGCCGGCGGTCGGCCAGGTCCTCCCAGCCGAGGGCGAGCAGGCGCAGCCGCTCCGACTCGCTGAAGCCGCCCCAGACGCCGTACGGCTCCCGGACGGAGAGCGCGTGGGCCGCGCACTCGGCCCGGACGGGGCAGGTGCGGCAGACCGCCTTGGCGCCCGACTCCCGGCGCAGCCGGGAGGAGCCCCGCTCGCCGTCCGGGTGGAAGAACTGGGCGCTGTCCCGACCTCGGCATGCGCCGAGACGCTGCCAGTCCCAGAGATCGACGATGGGTCCGGGCAGTCTACGTACGTTCGACATCAGCACCCCTCCTTCCGCGCGGCACCGCGGAGTTCCCTGTCTTACCGGCGTCCGCGCTGGCGCGCCGTGTCCGGCTCGACGTCCCGGTACCCGGGGTCGACGCGACTCACACTTCTGTGATCCAAAACCTCGGACAACTTGCGGCATATGCCCCAACTGTCGGAAAAGTTCGGAGGATTGCGGGAACCTCCTCCCGAGGGGACCCCGTCATGGTCTGCTCGTGAACGGAGAGGAGACCACTGTGCGTACGGTTCTCGTGTGCGTTCGGACGCCCCTGGCGGCACAGCACCTGACCTCCGCGGCGGCGCGGCTGGGACTGTCCGGGGCGGTGCGGACCGCCGTCTCCGATCCCGAGGTGATGCTGCGGCTCGCGGAGCGTCCCGCCGACGTGGTGCTCGCCGACACGGCGCTCACCCGGCCGGACAGCGCGGGGTTCGTCCGCCGCGTGCTCGCCCGGGCGCCGCAGGCCGCCGTGCTGCTGCTCGGCGCCGAGGAGTCCGAGGCGGCCGCCGCGACGATCAGCGCCGGCGCCCGTGGACTCATCCAGGGCACCGACCACGACCTCACCAGCGCGGTGGCCAAGGCCCTGCTGCTGCTCTCGGCCCCCGGGCGGGCCAACCGGCACCGGGTCACCGACCCGGCGCGGGACGCCGCCTCCGTCGGCGGGCCGGCCCGCTCCACGCCGGCCGGCCGGGCCGCCGCCGACCCGCCCCCGGCCTGGTCGGCCGGCTCTTCCGACCAGGTGAACGGGCACCCGACCGTGGTGCCCGTGCAGCGCGGTGACGACCCCGCCGAGCCGGCCGGAGAGCCGGAGGGGGCCGTGCCGGGCAGCCAGCGCAACGGCTCCGCCGCCCGGGACGGCCGGGCGCCGATCGGGCTGACCGAGCGCGAGCTGCAGGTGCTGCTGGGGATGGCGGAGGGCAAGAGCAACGCCGAGATCGGGCGCGAGCTGTTCGTCTCCGAGGACACGGTCAAGACCCACGCCCGGCGGCTCTTCCGCAAGCTGGGCGCGCGGGACCGCGCCCACGCGGTGGCCGCCGGGTTCCGTGCCGGGCTGGTGGCCTGACCCTGGCGTCAGCGCCCGGAGCCGGGCTCCTCGTCCGAGCCCTCGCTCAACGTGTCGTGCACGCCGTCGGCGTACCCGCGGGCGTAGTCCCAGCTGACGTAGCGGTCCGGATCCGGGTCGTACGCCGGCTCGTGCACCCGGGGACGGCCGGAGCTGAGCAGGTGGCGCAGGTTGCCCCGGAGCAGGTCCCAGTCGAAGTAGTGGGGCTCACGGCAGTCCTCGCATTCGATGACCAGCCCGCGTACCCCGATCGGCGCCAGCAGCGCCTGGTAGATCTCCAGGTCGGCCAGGTCCTCCAGCACGTCCTGCCGCTCGACGTCGGTCAGCGGGTCGAGCGACCCGTCGTCGCCGGGGTCGTGCAGGCCCGCTGCCGGATCGGCCGGGTCACCGTTGAAGGGGTCGATGGGCTCGTCGTGCACCCCCTCACCGTAGACCCAACACCCCGCCGACGCCTGCCCCCGGGCCGTGCGTGACCTGCCCCGCCACCGGCGGGGGCGGGGCGGGTCACTGGGTACGATGGGACGACGCGCCGTCACCCGGCGTGCGCCGGTGCCCGCCCGCGCCACCTCGCTGAAGCCCGTCCGAGCAGCTCAGGGGAGCAATCGTGGAAATTTCGCCCAGCACGGCTCATCCGACCGGCGCCGACAACGGCGAGCTGGGCGGTCACCTGCCCGAGCTGCCCGCCGGCTCGGCGCGGGTGGTGCCGCTCGGGCTGACCTTCGACGACGTACTGCTCCAGCCCGGCGAGTCGGACGTCGTGCCCAGCCGGGTGAACACGCGCACGAAACTGACCCGCACCATCGAGCTGAGCGTCCCGCTGCTGTCCAGCGCGATGGACACGGTGACCGAGGCCCGGATGGCGATCGCCATGGCGCGCCAGGGCGGGATCGGCGTGCTGCACCGCAACCTCTCCCTGGAGGACCAGGCGCTCCAGGTCGACCTGGTGAAGCGCTCCGAGTCGGGCATGATCACCAACCCGGTGACCGCGAGCCCGGACGACACGCTCCGGGACGTCGACTCGCTCTGCGGGCGGTACCGCATCTCCGGCGTGCCGGTGGTCGACGGCGACGGCCAGCTCGTCGGCATCGTCACCAACCGCGACATGCGGTTCGTGTCCGACCCCGCCACACCGGTCCGCGAGATCATGACCCGCCCGCCGCTGGTCACCGCCCCGGTCGGGGTCAGCAAGGAGGACGCGCTCGGCCTGCTGCGCCAGCACAAGATCGAGAAGCTGCCGATCGTCGACGGCTCCGGCAAGCTGCGCGGGCTGATCACCGTCAAGGACTTCACCAAGAGCGAGCAGTACCCGAACGCCACCAAGGACGAGGCCGGCCGCCTCCGGGTGGCCGCGGCGGTCGGGGTCGGCGAGGACGCGTACAAGCGGGCCCGCACCCTGGTCGACGCCGGCGTCGACGTGCTGATCGTGGACACCGCGCACGGCCACCAGCGGGCCGTGCTGGAGATGGTCGCCCGGCTCAAGAAGGACGTCGCCATCGACATCGTCGGGGGCAACATCGCCACGTACGCGGGCGCGAAGGCGCTGGTCGAGGCCGGGGCGGACGGCGTCAAGGTCGGGGTCGGCCCGGGCGCGATCTGCACGACGCGGATCGTGGCGGGTGTCGGCGTACCGCAGATCACGGCGATCATGGAGGCGGCGCGGGCGGCGCGGCCGGCCGGCGTCCCGGTGATCGGCGACGGCGGCATCCAGTACTCGGGCGACATCGCCAAGGCGCTCGTCGCCGGGGCCGACACGGTCATGCTGGGCAGCCTGCTGGCCGGCTGCGAGGAGAGCCCGGGCGAGCTGATCTTCATCAACGGCAAGCAGTACAAGGCATACCGGGGGATGGGCTCGCTGGGCGCCATGCAGTCCCGGGGCCAGGGCAAGTCGTACTCGAAGGACCGCTACTTCCAGCAGGACGTGCTCGCGGAGGACAAGCTGGTCCCCGAGGGCGTCGAGGGCCAGGTGCCGTACCGGGGCCCGCTCGCCCAGGTCGCCCACCAGCTCATCGGGGGACTGCGGGCGGCGATGGGCTACGTCGGCGCGGAGAGCATCCCCGAGCTGCACCGCCGTGGCCAGCTCATCCGGATCACCGCGGCCGGGCTCAAGGAGAGCCACCCGCACGACATCCAGATGACCGTCGAGGCGCCCAACTACCACTCCCGCTGACCCACCACCCCCAACCACCTGGAGTCCCCATGCGTGACGTGGTCGAGATCGGGCTGGGCAAGACCGCGCAGCGCGGCTACCACCTGGACGACATCGCGATCGTGCCGAGCCGCCGCACCCGGGACGTCGACGACGTCTCCACGGCCTGGCAGCTCGACGCGTACCCGTTCGGCATCCCCTGCGTCGGACATCCCTCCGACGCGACGATGAGCCCGTCCTCGGCCGTGAAGCTGAACCAGCTCGGCGGCCTCGGCGTGCTCAACGTGGAGGGTCTGTGGACCCGCTACGAGAACCCGACGAAGGTGCTGGAGGAGCTGGCCGGCCTCGACGAGGGCGCGCGGCACACCAAGCGGCTCCAGGAGGTGTACGCCGAGCCGATCCGCCCGGACCTGATCGCCGAGCGGGTCCGCGAGCTGCGCGCCGGCGGCGGCACGGTGGCCGTGCGGGTCTCCCCGCAGCACACCCTCGCGCTCGCCCCGGTCATCCTCGACGCCGGCGTCGACATCCTGGTCATCCAGGGCACGATCGTCTCCGCCGAGCACGTGTCGACCACCGACGAGCCGCTCAACCTCAAGGAGTTCATCGCCGACCTCGACCTGCCGGTCATCGTGGGCGGCTGCACCGACTACAAGACCGCCCTGCACCTGATGCGCACCGGCGCGGCCGGCGTGATCGTCGGCATCGGCGGCGACGACTGGTCGACCACCGAGTCCGTGCTCGGCATCCGGGTGCCGATGGCCACCGCGATCGCCGACGCGGCGGCCGCGCGGCGGGACTACCTGGACGAGACCGGCGGCCGGTACGTGCACCTGATCGCCGACGGCGACATGCAGACCTCCGGCGACATCGCGAAGGCCCTCGGCTGCGGCGCGGACGCGGTGATGCTCGGCGAGCCGCTGTCGCTGTGCGAGGAGGCGCCGGCCGGTGGCGCGTGGTGGCACTCGGCCGCCAGCCACCCGTCGCTGCCGCGCGGCGCGTTCGAGGTGGCCGGCGAGCCGCTCGGCTCGATGGAGCAGTTGCTCTTCGGTCCGGCCGACGAGCCGGACGGCCAGCTCAACCTGTTCGGCGGGCTGCGCCGCGCGATGGCCAAGTGCGGCTACCGCGACCTCAAGGAGTTCCAGAAGGTCGGCCTGGTCCTGGACCGCTGACCCACCTCGAGAAGCACCGCACGCACCGGTCGCGCCGATAGGCTCGACCGGTGCGTCGTACTTCTGCCCGGATCCGGCCGGCCCTGGCCGTGGCCGTCGCGGCGGCGGTCGTGCTCGCCGGCTGCCTCGCGTCCGGCCGGGACGACGCCGACTTCCGGCCCGGCGCCGCCGAGATCGGCGACCCGTACGTCCCGGGGGCCGGCAACGGCGGGTACGACGTCGACAACTACCGCCTCGCCGTCGACTACGACCCGCCCGACGACCGGCTCTCCGGCCAGGCCGTGGTCACCGCCACCGCCACCGAGCCGCTGTCCCGATTCAACCTGGACCTCGTCGGGCTGGACGTGGCGACGGTGACCGTCGACGGCACCCCGGCCGAGTACCGCCGCGACGGCGACGAGCTGGTGGTGACCCCGGAGCGGGGGCTGGCCCGGGGCAGCCGGTTCACCGTCGAGGTGGCGTACGCGGGCGTCCCCACCGCCCGCCCCGACGGGCAGCTGGGCAGCGGCGGGTTCCTGCACACCGAGGACGGGGCGATCGCCCTCGGCCAGCCGTACTCGGCCGCCACCTGGTTCCCGGTCAACGACCACCCGACCGACAAGGCCACGTACGACATCGAGGTGACCGTCCCGGACGGGCTGGAGGCGCTCAGCAACGGGGTGCCGGGCGACCGGACCAGCGCCGGCGGTCGGACCACGTGGCGGTGGGCCGAGCGCACGCCGATGGCGAGCTACCTGAGCACGCTGGTCATCGGGGACTACCGCGTGACGAGCGGCACGCACGCCGGGAAGCCGATCGTCACGGCGGTGCCGGAGCGGCTGGCCGCGACCGGCCCGGAGGCGACGTCGCTGGCCCGCACCGCCGAGATCGCCGACTTCCTGGCCGGGCGCTTCGGGCCGTACCCCTTCGAGTCGTACGGCGGGATCGTGGTCACCGACCCGCGGGTGGGGTACGCGCTGGAGACGCAGTCCCGGCCGGTCTACGGGCCGGGCTTCTTCCGCGGCGGGCGGCCCAACCTCGGGGTGGTCACGCACGAACTGGCGCACCAGTGGTTCGGCAACAGCGTCGCGGTGGCCCGCTGGCGGGACATCTGGCTCAACGAGGGCTTCGCCACGTACGCCGAGTGGCTGTGGGAGGAGCACGACGGCGGCCGGACCGCGCAGCGGAACTTCGAGAGCCAGTACGCGATGACCGACTGGTCGCGGCCGACACTCGACCCAGGGCGGGGGCAGATGTTCGGCAGCGCCGTCTACAACCGCGGCGCGCTGACCGTCCACGCGCTGCGCCGTACGGTCGGTGACGAGGCCTTCTTCACGATCCTGCGGACGTGGACGGCCGAGCGGCGCGGCGGCAACGCGACCACCGACGACCTGGTCGCGCTCGCCGAGCGGATCTCCGGGAAGAGCCTGCGTCCGTTCTTCGACGCCTGGCTGACCGGGCGGACCGCGCCGGCCCTGCCGTGACCCCACCGGCCCTGGCCGTGACCCCGCCGTCGATCGACGCTCGGTAGGCTGCCGCCCAGGCGGTACGTGCGCCGGTCGTCCCCGGCCGGTCGGCGGCGCCGGTCGGGCGGCCGACGTGGTGCGTGCCGGCACAGCGAAGGGACAGGGCGATGACGTTGTCGCGGCGACTCCTGCGCGCCAGCACCGCGCTGGTGCTGACGATCCCGCTCGGGCTGGCCGCCTGCGGCTCGTCCGACGAGCCGGTCCCGATCTCGGCCAGCGGCGCGCCGACGTCGTCGTCCCGGCAGTTCAGGCCCGGCGCGCCCGGCGCCGGCGACCCGTACTTCCCGACGTACGGCAACGGCGGCTACGACGTCGGCCACTACAGGGTCAAGGTCCGGTACGACCCGGCGACGGACCGGCTCACCGGCACGGCGACCGTGCGGGCCGCCGCCACCCAGGACCTGTCGGCGTTCAACCTGGACCTGGCCGGCCTCACGGTGCGGTCGGTCACCGTGGACGGCGCCCCGGCGAAGCACGCGCGCACCGGAAACGAGTTGGTGGTCACCCCGGCCCGCGGCCTGGTCTCCGGCAACGGCTTCGTCGCCGAGATCGCGTACGAGGGGGTGCCCGAGCCGCTGGCGAACGAGGTGCTCGGCGTAGGAGGCTTCCTGCACACCGACACCGGCGCGATCGCGCTCGGCCAACCCGAGTCGGCGAGCACCTGGTTCCCGGTCAACGATCACCCCTCCGACAAGGCCACGTACGACTTCGAGGTGGCCGTCCCGGACGGCCTGACCGCGGTCAGCAACGGCGTGCCGGCCGGGAAGGCCGGCTCGGGCGGCTGGACGACGTGGAAGTGGGCCGAGCGCAACCCGATGGCGAGCTACCTGAGCACCCTGGTGATCGGGAAGTTCCGGCTGACCCAGGGTGAGCACAAGGGACGGCCGGTCTTCCACGCGGTCACCACCGAGGTGGCCGAGGGCGCGCCCGACCGGTCGATCGCCCGGACCACCGAGGTCGCCGACTACCTGGAGGGCGTGTTCGGGCCGTACCCGTTCGCGGCGTACGGCGGGGTGGTCGTCAGCGACAGCCGCATCCGGTACGCGCTGGAGACGCAGAGCCGGCCGGTGTACTCGGCGGGGTTCTTCCGGGGCGGCGACAACACCGGGGTGGTCGCCCACGAGCTGGCCCACCAGTGGTTCGGCAACAGCGTGGCACTGGCCCGCTGGCAGGACATCTGGCTCAACGAGGGCCTCGCCACGTACGCCGAGTGGCTCTGGGCCGAGCACGACGGCGAGCGTACGGCGCAGGCGGAGTTCGACGCGCGGTACGCCGGCTCGCCCGCGCGGGTCTGGCGGACGCCGCCGGGCGACCCGGGGGTGGAGAACCTGTTCAGCGAGTCGGTCTACCAGCGTGGCGCGATGACGGTGCACGCGTTGCGGGTGACCGTCGGCGACTCGGCCTTCTTCGAGATCCTGAAGGCCTGGGCATCCCAGAAGCGCGACGACAATGGCACGACGGCTGAGTTCGTGGCGCTGTCCGAACGCATCTCCGGCAAGAAGCTCGCCCCGTTGTTCGACACCTGGCTGACGTCCACGACCCGCCCCGACCGCCCCACCCCCCGCTGACCGCAATCGACGGGAATCCTGGTCAGGACCGCACGCGAAGTTCGGGGTGGGCGGCCAGGTACGCGTCGGCTCGGCCGGCACGTAGCTCGGGGAGGAAGCCGCGCCCGACCTGGGTGAGCTGCTCGCCGCGGTAGCCGCTGCCCCGGCCGACGGAGGCGCCGGGGAGGCCGACCAGGACGAACCGGTCCGGGCTGAGCCCGCCGAGGGCGTACGCGACGTCGACGATCCGCGGCCCGCCGGCGTAGATCAGCGTGTCCCCGAGCGCCGCCACCACCTGGTCGACCCGGGCCGGGTCCCGGGCCAGGTTCTCGTCGAGGATCTTCGCGACCAGCGCCTTGATCAGCTGCTGCTGGTGGCGCTGGCGCGCGTAGTCGCCCCCGGTGATGTAGCGCTGGCGGGCGTAGTCCAGCGCCTGCCAGCCGTTGAGGCGCCGTACGCCCGGCTCGTACACCATCTGCGGCCCGACGTACCCGCCGCCGCCCGGCTTCGGGGCGCGGTGCTTGCCGTCCGGCCGGCGGTGCAGCGACACCACCCGCTGGTCGATCCGCAGGTCCACTCCGCCGAGGGTGTCGACCAGCCGGTCGAAGCCGCCGAAGGTGAGCACCGCGCCGGCGTCGATCCGCAGGCCCGTGTAGCCGCTGACCGTGCTGCGCAGCAGCTCGTACCCCTGGGCCGGGTCCGGCTTGCCCGGCCGGCCGGGCACCCGGCTGCCGTAGCCCATCGCGTGGGTCAGCTTGGTGCGTCCGCCGCGGTAGCCGGCCCGGGGAAACGCCGGGATGTCGACCAGCAGGTCGCGGGGGAGCGAGAACAGGTACGCCCGGTCCAGCCCGCGCGGCACGTGCAGCAGGAGGACGGCGTCCGAGTGCGGCTCCCAGGCGGGGTCGCTCACCCGGGTGTCCACCCCCACCAGCAGCAGGTTGAGCGGACCGGTGATGGCGGCGGCGCCCGGCGGCGGACCGGTCGGGGAGGGCGACGGTGGGGGCGTGGGGGTGGCCCCGGCGCTGGTCTCGCCGGTCACCGGCCGCTGCGGGCCGCGGTCGGCCAGCGTGCGGACCACCGCCACCCCGCCGGCCGTGAGCAGGACGGCGGCGGCGAGCACGACCAGGGCGAGGCGCCACCCACGGCGTCCTTCCGACCTGAGGACCATCCGGCCACCCCTTCCCCCGTAACTGAAGAAACGTGCGGACGGGGCACCGGGTTGCAGCCGGGGCTCGGCGGTCCGTCGAACGGGGTCCATGATCGCGGCAAACTGCCCCTGGCGCGACGGCTACCGGCCAGTAATGATGCGTCCATGCGGTACGACGTGGTCGTCATCGGGTCCGGGTTCGGCGGCAGCGTCACCGCGCTGCGGCTCGCCGAGAAGGGCTACCGGGTCGGTGTCCTGGAGGCCGGGCGCCGCTTCGCCGACGAGGAGTTCCCCCAGACCTCCTGGCGGGTGCGCCGGTTCCTCTGGGCGCCGTGGCTCGGGTGCTACGGCCTCCAGCGGATCACCCTGCTCCGGGCGGCCGACCGGAGGGCCGGCGGCGGCGTCATGGTGCTCTCCGGTGCCGGGGTGGGCGGTGGCTCGCTGGTCTACGCGAACACCCTGTACGAGCCGCTGGACGCCTTCTACGACGACCCGCAGTGGCGGGACATCACCGACTGGCGCGACGAACTGGCCCGCCACTACGACCAGGCGAAGCGGATGCTCGGCGTCACCACGTACCCGGTCACCACCGCAGCGGACCGGGCGATGCGGTCGGTGGCCGAGCGGATGGGGGTCGGGCACACCTTCCACGCCACGCCGGTCGGGGTGCACATCGGCCGGCCGGGGCAGCGGGTACCGGACCCGTACTTCGGCGGCGCCGGCCCGGAGCGGACCGGCTGCACGCACTGCGGCGCCTGCATGACCGGTTGCCGGCACGGGGCCAAGAACACGCTGGTCAAGAACTACCTGTGGCTCGCCGAGCGGCTCGGCGTCGACGTGCACCCGCTGACGACGGTGACCGCCGTGCGCCCGGTCGAGGGCGGCGGGTACGCGGTGCACACCGTGCGCACCGGAGCCTGGCTGCGCAAGCGCCGCCAGGTGATCCACGTCGACCAGGTGGTCTTCGCGGCCGGAGCGCTCGGCACCCAGCGGCTACTGCACGGGATGCGGGCCAGCGGGGCGCTGCCCCGGCTCTCGTCCCGCCTGGGCGAGCTGACCCGGACCAACTCGGAGGCGATCCTCGGGGCGTCGGTGTCCCGCCGCCAGGCCCGCGCGAGCGGGACGGACTTCACCGAGGGGGTGGCGATCACCAGCTCGTTCCACCCCGACCCGCAGACCCACATCGAGCCGGTCCGCTACGGGCGGGGCTCGAACGCGATGGGCCTGCTCCAGTCGCTGCTGGTCGACGGCGGCCCGCACCGGGTACGCCGCTGGCTGGGCTCCATCGCGCGGCAGCCGGGCGTGGCGGCCCGGATGCTGTCGGTCCGCGGCTGGTCGGAGCGTACGGTCATCGCCCTGGTCATGCAGTCGGTCGACAACTCCCTGACCACCCGGATGCGGCGCGGGCCGCTCGGCCGGCGGCTGGTGTCCGGCCCCGGCCACGGCGCGCCGAACCCGACCTGGATCCCCGCCGGCAACCAGGCGGTGCGGCTGCTCGCCGAGGAGATCGGCGGGGTGCCGGGTGGTGCGCTCACCGAGCCGTTCAACGTGCCGATGACCGCGCACATCCTGGGCGGCGCGGTGATCGGCGCCACGCCCGCCGACGGGGTGATCGACCCTTGGCACCGGGTCTACGGGCACCCCGGTCTGCACGTGGTGGACGGGGCGGCGGTCTCGGCCAACCTCGGCGTCAACCCGAGCCTCACCATCACCGCCCAGGCGGAACGCGCCATATCCTTCTGGCCCAACAGGGGCGACGAGGATCCCCGCCCGCCCCTCGGCTCCCCGTACACCCGCCTCGCCCCGGTCGCCCCGCGTACCCCGGCGGTTCCGGCGGACGCCCCCGGCGCCCTGCGCCCCTGACCCCTCCGCGATCTTGCGGTTTCTGCCCCGGCGAATGGCGCACAAGTCGCGAAACAGGGGCCACAAGTGCAAGATCGCGGAGATCGGAAGGCGCGCCGCCGGGTCGCGGCCGGTGCGGCGGTGACGGTCGGTAGGCTTTCTGCACATGAGCACGCCTCGCCCCGTCCTGGTGGTGGACTTCGGAGCCCAGTACGCCCAGCTCATCGCGCGCCGGGTGCGCGAGGCGAAGGTCTACTCGGAGATCGTCCCGCACACGATGCCGGTCGCCGAGATGTTGGCGAAGGACCCGGCGGCGATCGTCCTGTCCGGCGGCCCGGCCAGCGTCTACGCGCCCGACGCCCCCCGGATCGACGCGGGCATGTTCGACGCCGGGGTGCCCGTGTTCGGCATCTGCTACGGCTTCCAGGCGATGGCCCAGGCGCTCGGCGGCACGGTCGCGAAGACCGGCAACCGGGAGTACGGCGGCACCCCGCTGCACGCCCGCCCGGAGGCCGGCGTGCTGCTCCGGGACCTCCCCGACGACCTGCCGGTCTGGATGAGCCACGGCGACTGCGTCACCGAGGCCCCGGCCGGTTTCACGGTCACCGCCGAGTCGGCGGGCGCGCCGGTGGCCGCCTTCGAGGACCTGGCCGGCCGTCGCGCCGGTGTGCAGTTCCACCCGGAGGTGGGGCACACCGCGCACGGCCAGGAGATGCTGACCCGCTTCCTGTACGACATCGCCGGCATCGAGCCCACCTGGACGCCGGAGAACATCATCGACGAGCAGGTGGCCCGGATCCGTGAGCAGGTGGGCGACAAGGAGGTCATCTGCGGCCTGTCCGGCGGCGTCGACTCCGCGGTCGCCGCGGCGCTGGTGCACAAGGCCGTCGGTGACCAGCTCACCTGCGTCTTCGTCGACCACGGCCTGCTGCGGGCCGGCGAGGCGGAGCAGGTGGAGAAGGACTACGTCGCCGCCACCGGCATCAAGCTGAAGGTGGTCGACGCGCAGGAGCGCTTCCTCGGCGCCCTCGCCGGGGTCACCGACCCGGAGCAGAAGCGGAAGATCATCGGCCGGGAGTTCATCCGGGTCTTCGAGGCCGCCGCCCGGGAGATCGCCGCCCACGGCGACGTGGAGTTCCTGGTGCAGGGCACCCTCTACCCGGACGTGGTCGAGTCCGGCGGCGGCACCGGCACCGCCAACATCAAGAGCCACCACAACGTCGGCGGGCTCCCGGAGGACCTGAAGTTCGCCCTGGTCGAGCCGCTGCGCACGCTCTTCAAGGACGAGGTCCGCACGCTCGGCCTCCAGCTCGGCCTGCCCGAGGCGATGGTCTGGCGGCACCCGTTCCCGGGGCCGGGTCTGGCCATCCGGATCATCGGCGCGGTCGACGAGGAGCGGCTCGCCGTGCTCCGGAAGGCCGACCTGATCGCCCGGCAGGAGCTGTCCGCCGCCGGTCTGGACCGGGGCGTGTGGCAGTTCCCGGTCGTGCTCCTGGCGGACGTGCGCAGCGTCGGCGTCCAGGGAGACGGGCGCAGCTACGGGCATCCCGTGGTGCTGCGCCCGGTCTCCAGCGAGGACGCGATGACCGCCGACTGGTCGCGGCTGCCGTACGAGGTGATCGCCCGGATGTCCACCCGGATCACCAACGAGGTCGCCGAGGTCAACCGGGTGGTCCTCGACGTGACCAGCAAGCCGCCGGGCACCATCGAGTGGGAGTGAGCCGGGCTCACGCGGCCGGCGGCACGGGCGGCTGAGGCGCCGGCCGGGACTCCGGGGCGGGGACCGGCGCGGTGGTCGGCGCGGGCGCGGTCGTCGGGTTCGGCGTCGCGGGCGCGGCGGCCGTCGGGTGCGGCCAGGCGGGCGCGCCGGCCGGCTCCTCCGGCATCAGGAACCACATGATCGGGTACGCGAGCAGCGCGAGGCCGCCGGTGAGCAGACCGGTGACCGCGAAGATCACCCGGACCAGGGTGGGGTCGACGTCGAAGTAGCGGCCGACTCCACTGGCCACCCCGGCGACCATCCGGTCGGTGGCGGGGCGGCGGAGCTGCTTGTACGGGGCTTGGGGAGAACCGGTGGTCGTCATGTCTCCACGGTCCGCGCCGGGCGTCCAGCCGGCCTCGGTGACCGCCCGGATCCATACCCTGACCCGCCCCTGATGCGGGAGCCTAGAGTCAGGAATCTGACTCTTTTCGATGCCGGTAACTGATTGCGGGGAGAATTTGGCTCCGTGACCACCATGCTGGAGCCGCTCCGCAGGATCGCGGCGTACGCAATCTGTACTGACGCAGTCGGTCGGGTGTTGCTGGTCCGCGCATCGGAGCGCTCCGGCACCCCCGGCACGTGGTCGCTGCCCGGAGGCGCGGTCGACCACGGCGAGGATCCCCACCACACCGTCGTCCGGGAGACGGCGGCGGAGACCGGGCTCTCGGTCAGCGTCGCCGGCCTGAAGGACGTCCTGGCCGACATGCGGGCGCTGCCCGAGCGGGGCATCACCATCCACACCGACCGCCTCGTCTACCACGTGTCGGTCCGTGGCGGGACGCTCACCGACCGGGTCGACCGGCCCACCGACGTGGCCCGCTGGTTCACCCTGGACGAGGCCCGCGAGCTGCCGCTGCGTTCGTTCACCGCGCGCGCCCTGGGCCTGCCGACCTCCTCGGCGGACATCGTGCCCGACGAGCCGCCCGAGTTTCCCTCGTTCTACGCGGTGCCCGGCCCGGACGGCCTGCACCGGGCGCAGCGCTTCGCCGCGTACGCCGTGGTCACCGACCCGGACGGGCGGGTGCTGCTGACCCGCGTCTCCGACGGCTACCCGGGGGCCGGCTGCTGGCACCTGCCCGGCGGCGGCACCGACTACGGCGAGCAGCCGGGTGCGGCCCTGATCCGGGAGCTGGTGGAGGAGACCGGGCAGAGCGGGCGTCTGGTCGAGCTGCTCGGGGTGGCGAGCCACCGCGACGCCGCCTCGCTCGGCCCGGAGGGGTACCCGATCGACTGGCACGGCGTCCGCGCCTTCTACCGGGTCGTGGTCGACCAGCCCGCCCCGCCGATCGTCGCCGACGTCGGCGGCTCCACCTGCGAGGCCCGCTGGTTCGCCCGCGAGGAGCTCGGCGCCCTCCCGACCGACCGCCTCACGGAGGTGACGGCGGAAGCCGTCCAGGCCGCCCGCCTGACCTGATCTCCCGCCCGCGGGCCTCCCCCCGTCGATCATGAAGTTATTGTCGGGACACGCCGGTGTCCGCGGCGCTAACTTCATGATCGACGGTGTGCCGGCGGGGGGAGCGGGTTCGTGGAGCAGCGACGGCGGGTGGCGGCGTACGGGGTCCTCCGGGACCCGGACGGGCGGGTGCTGCTCGCCCGGGGGTCGGCCGCGTGTCCGTACCCGGGCGTCTGGCAGCTCCCGGGCGGCGGGTTGACGCACGCCGAGCACCCCGTCGACGCGGTCGTGCGTGAGTTCGCCGAGGAGACCGGGCTGGCCGTGGCGGTGGCCGGGATCCGGGCGGCTGTCGCGGACGTGGCCACCTTCGCCGACGCCGGGGTCGCCGTGCACACCGACCGGCTCGTGTTCGACGTGACGGCGCAGGGTGGCGCGCTCCGACCGGAGCCGGACGGGGGCAGCGACGAGCTGGGCTGGTTCACGACAACGGAGGCGGCGACCGTGCCGCTGATGCCCTTCACCGCCGAGCTGCTCGGGCTGGCCGTCGCACCTCTGCCGGCGGGGCTCCCGACCACCCTGCCGGCGGCTCAGGCCGCCCCGCTCCCGGCCGACCGCCGGCAGCGCTTCGGGGCGTACGGGCTGGTGACCGACCCGCGGGGGCGGGTGCTGCTGACGTTGATCGCCGACGGCTACCCGGGGGCCGGTCGCTGGCACCTGCCCGGCGGCGGCACCGACCACGGCGAGGCGCCGGAGCCGGCGCTGCTGCGCGAGCTGGTGGAGGAGTCCGGCCAGCTCGGGCGGGTCGTCGGGCTGATCGGCGTGGACAACCTGCACAACCCGGCCGCGCTGGGGCCGGAGGGATACCCGCTCGACTGGCACGGCGTCCGGGTGATCTACCGGGTGGCGGTCGACCAGCCGACCGAGCCGCGGGTCACCGAGCTGGCCGGCGGGTCGACCGAGCGGGCCGCGTGGTTCGACGTCGGGCAGCTCACCGGCCTCCCGCTCACCGACATCGCCGCTCGCGCGATGACGGAGCGTGTTGGCTGAACCGTCCGCCGCGCGGAGCCGTACCTGGGGACGGTCGCCCGGGCCCGGGTGATCGGCACAGCGAAAGATGGGCGTAGATCGGGCATCTGGGATGGCGGGAACGCTCGCTGCGACGGCTTGGCCCAGGTCCGGTACCCTCGAGTGAGGGAGTTGGCGGTGAAACGGGCGATGCGGCCCGGGATGGGAACAACAGAGCGGTTCGCGCGGTTTAAGGGAGATATAAGTACCGCCGGCAGCTATCGCCAATCCCCGTTCCCCTATGCGATGGTGTACTCCGCAAAACGGCTGCCGGGCCAGGAAGGTCCGGCACGAGACAGCCGGACACGCCGCCGCCGAGGCGGTGAGCCGATCCGGTGATGGAGGAAAACGTGCCGAGAGCCCCATGGCGCCGGCGTCGTACGACTGACAGTCCGCGCCCCGCAGGGCGTCGTTGGGCGGGCCGGCTGCGCCGCAGCAGCACCTTCGCCCGCCAGGTGCTGCTGGTCCGGGTGGGCCGCCGTGACGGCGACCTCCGCGCCCGCACCGACGTGGCGCTGGCCGAGCGCCGGTACGCGGACCCCCGGTACGACCGGTACGACACCGAGATCGAAGCGGTCGTGCCGGTCAGCCCCGCCCTCGCCCCCACGTCGCCGGTCGACGACCCGGCGGCGATGTCGATCCCGCTGCTCCCCGGCGAGCGGACCGCCGCCCGCCGGATGAAGTTCGCGGTGGTCAACGCCTGCACCCTGGCCAGCCTCATGCTGGGCATGCTGGCGATCTTCCTCGCCATGCAGGGTGAGGTCCGGGTGGCGGCCCTCTGCCTGATCGCCTGCGTCGTCTTCGACGGCCTCGACGGTGCCCTGGCCCGCAAGCTCGGCGTGGCCAGCCCGTTCGGCGCCCAGATGGACTCGCTGGCCGACATGTGCTCGTTCGGGCTCGCCGCCCCGGTGGTGGTCTACGCCTCGCTGGCCGGCTCCGTCCCGCCGGCCGCCGCCGCGGTGGCGTGCGCCCTCGTCGCGGCCTGCGCCGCGATCCGGCTCGCCCGGTTCAACGTCTCGCCGAAGGACGGCCGCTTCTTCTGCGGTGTGCCGACCACCATGGCCGCCGCCGTGCTCGCCCTGACGGTCGCGATCGGGCTGCCGGTGTCGGGGCTGGTGCTGGTCAGTGGCGTGGCGCTGCTCGCCTTCGCCATGGTCTCCAGCTTCCCGTACGCGAAGCTCGCCCGCCTGGTGAAGCTGCCGCCGTGGCTGTGGCTGGCCCCGGTCCTCGGCGCGCTGATCGACATCCGGCTCACGTTCGCCCTGATCGTCGCGGGCTACCTGCTCAGCGGCCCGGTGCTCTGGCTGCGCCAGCGTCGCACCGTCTGACCGACAAGCAGCAGAAAAGGGGCGCCGCGGGTATCCGCGGCGCCCCTTTCAGCTTGTGTCGAGGAATCAGCGCCAGCGGGCGATGACGCTCGACCCGCCGACCACCTTGTCACCCGGCCCGACCAGCGGCTCCGCCGCCTCGGCGGGCAGGTAGACGTCGGTGCGCGAGCCGAACCGGATCAGCCCGAAGCGCTCGCCCTTGGCCAGCAGCGCGCCGATCGGCGCCCGCTGCACGATCCGCCGGGCGATCAGCCCGGTGCGCTGCGCCACCACCACCGTGCCGTGCGCGGTGTCCAGCACCGTGTACGCGGCGACGTTGTGCTCGGCCTCCGGCTTCATCGCGTTGACGAAGCCGCCGTCGGCCACGAAGTAGTCGGCCACCTTCCCGGCCACCGGGGAGCGGTTGACGTGCACGTCGAGCACCGACAGGAAGACCGCGATCCGCAGCCACTCGCCGTCGCCGAAGCGCTCGTCGTGCAGCCGCTGCACGGAGAGCACCTGACCGTCGGCGGCGGCGACCACGGCCGACGGGTCCTCCGGCACGTCCCGCTCCGGGTCGCGGAAGAAGGCGGCCACCGGTGCCGCGGCCAGGGCGGGCAGCAGCCACAGCTTCGACTTCGGCCGGGTCAGCCGGGCCAGCCCCGCCAGGCCGAGCGCGATGCCCGCGGCGGCCACCCCGTTGGAGTCGATGTGCATGGTGCGGGTCAGCGGCACGCTCGACGGCCGGTACGCCGGAGCCAGCCGCGCGGCCGCGGCGGCGTCGACCGGGGTGAAGCGGAGTCGGTGCACCCGCAGCGGCGGGTTGTTGCGCAGCACCAGGTCACTGCCGACGCCGTACAGGGCGCCCTGACGGTCCAGCTCGTCGCCGGCACCGGCGCTGCGTCCCGGGGCGACCGGCGCGGCGACGCTGAGCACCGCCCCGTCGGCGAGGTACTTGCCCAGCCCCTCGATGGCGGCGCGGGTCTCCTCGGCGGTGCCGGTGAACGGCTCGCCGGCGATGGCGACCGCCGCGACCTCGGCCTCGGCCAGGGTGTCGACGACGCGGACCCGCTCGGCGACCCAGCGGCCCTGCGTGGAGACGTGCTCGCGCAGCAGCGTGGCGCTCGCCGAGGCGGCCGGCACCACGGTGAGCGTGTCGCCGGGCAGCAGCGCCTCGATCGCCGCGGCCAGCACCGGCGACTCCGGGCTGGCACCGACCAGGAGTGCGGCCTTCGGGTCGTTGATCCGGGCGAACTCGGCGACGAGGGTCCGGGCGGCACGCTCGCCGATGCGGACCGGACCGGACCGGCCGGAGGGGCGCACGGCGGGGGACTGGGTCATGTCGGGCGGGCTCCTGACGGGTCGGGACGACGGTTGAGGCGGAAGCCGGACACGGCCGGCGCCGGCTCGGCCGTGGGCGGGCCGGCACGGGCGTGAGGCGGCCGGCCGGAAGGTCTCCACCGGCCAGCATATGCGCCGCGCGTACGGGCGGCGCACCGCTGTGGTCAGCGGCGGTCGTCACCGGCCGGCGGGGTCGGCGGCCAGTCCCCGGGAACGTCCGCCGACCGGTCCTCGACGGCCTCGGTGGGGCGGTCGGTGACTGCCTCGGTCGGCCACTCGTCGGCCTCCTCCCGGCCGGTGCCCCCGGTCGTCGGGGCCCCTGACAGGGGCGCGGAGACGTCCCGGTCGCGGTGCTCCGGCACCGGCCACCCGTCGGTGTCGTCGGTCCGACCGGTCTCCCAGGCCGCCACCTCCGGCACCGGGTGGCTGGTCGTCGGGGCGAGGGTCCCGTCCGGTGCGCCCGTCCCGTCGGCGGCGGCCGTCCGGTCCGCCGCGGCGGGGCGGGTGGAGCGGGCCGCGCGCAGCGCGCCCGCCAGCCCGAGTACGCCGATCAGCAGCAGCGCGCCGGCCAGGAACCAGCCGACCGGCGGCAGGACGAACCCGAGCAGCCGGGCGACCAGCCACCAGGCGGCGAGGCCGACGAAGAGCAGCCCGAACGCCAGGGACACGAGGTCGGTACGGTGCGCCCTCACCGGGTCACCTCCAGCTTGCCGGCGTTGACGTGGATGTACAGGTGCAGCTTCCCGCCGCCGGGGCCGTTCGCGCCCAGGTCGGTGGTCTCGCGCAGGGGTCCGTCGACACCGCCGGCGCGCTCGTCGAGCGTCCCCGACCGGCGGCCGAAGATGACCGCGTCACCGGCGTTGACGTCGGCCATGACGGTCACGTCGACGTCCGGTGGCACGACCACGGTGGCCTCGCCGAAGTTGATCGAGACGGTGATCTCGGTGTCCTTCCCGTTGAAGTCCACCGCGCGCAGGTCGAGCACCGAGTCGCCGAAGCTGTTCTCGTAGCGGGTCGCGAGCTCGGCGTGGCTGGCCGGGGCCCAGGTCACCGCGCCGTCCACGCCCCGGATGTGGTCGTAGGACTCGGCGACGGTCGCCACCGTCAGCGCGGCGGCGGTCACCAGACCGAGCGCGATCAGCCACCGGGCCCGGCCGAACCAGGTGCCGACGAGCAGGCCGAGACCGATGGTGGCCAGGGCCGCCGCGAAGTACGCCGACGCGCCGACCGCGAAGACGTCCAGCAGGTCGAGGACGGTCACCACGCCGAGGGCGAGGAAGATCAGCGAGAAGGTCACCGCACCCAGCGCGGACCGCTCCCGCGGCCGCTTCGGCGGTCGGGTCGCCGGTGCCGGCGGTGCCGCCGGCCGGGCCGACCCGGCGTACGGGCCGTGTGGGGCGAACGGCGGCCGGTAGCCGCCCGGGGGCAGGGGCGTGGTCGGCGGCCCGGACAGTGTCGAGGGCGACGGCCAGACGGGCCCAGCCGGGGCGCCGGCGACGGGAGCGCCCCACGCGGAGGGCGCCGGGCCGGGTGACGTCCCGCCCCACGCCGGCGGCGCCGGCGGCAACGCGAACCCGCCGGGCGCCGCCGTCGGCAGCTCGGCCGTGGGCTCGGCGGTCCCGGGCGCGGTCACCGGCAGCGGCATGGTCGGCCCGGCCGGCTCCGCCGTGGTGGCGGGCGGAACCGTGCCCGCGGCCAGGGTCGCGTCGCCCGGCGCGGGTGCCGGGTACCCGACCGGGGCCGGGTAGGCCACCGGCGGCACCGGGCCGGGCGGCGCGGCGACGGCACCGGGCGGCGCGGCGCCGACCGGCGGGCCACCGGGGCGCTCGCGGTTGAGCAGCAGCGCCCCGCAGACCAGGATGGCCGCGCCGAGCAGCACGGCCCGGAACGCGTCGGTGACGATGAAGGCGAAGCTGACCGCCACCAGAATGCTGAGGACGATCACGGTGACCGGGGACATGCTGGACCGTCCCCGGCCCAGCATCGACTCGACCGGCGAGGCGCTGTCGCCCTCACCTGGGATGATCAGCCAGGCGGAGACGTACACCAGGATGCCGATGCCACCGAAGAAGCCGAGCACCGCCAACAGCACCCGCCAGAGCACCGGGTCGGTGTTGGTCGCCCGGCCGATCGCCGCGCACACGCCGGCCAGGTAGCGGCCGTCGTGCGGGCGGACCAGCCCGTACCGCGAGGTGAAGCTGGTGCCCCCGCCCGGCGGTGGCGGGGCGGCGGTCGCCGTGGTGGGCGGCGCGCCGATCGGGTCCCCCGGCGGGGGCGGCGGCCCGCCGGCCGGCGCGGACGCCACGGGCGGCGGCGTCGCCCCGGGCGTCGGGGACTGGGCGGCTTCCTCGGTCATGTCCTCGATCCTGCTCCCCGCTTCGCGTCGGCGACCTCAGGAGGAGACCCTGACGCCACCCTGAGATCCGGGACGCCCGGATGTCGGGGGCGTCCCCGTGGTCGGACGGCGGCGTGCCGTGTGACGATCGAACCGGCGCCGGCAGCGGACGGTCGCCCACACCGTACCCGTCGTGACCAGGGAGCCCCCGATCAGCGCCGTGACCCAGCCCCCTCGCCTCTACCGCGCCCCCGAGCACCGGATGGCCGCCGGGGTGGCCGCGGGCATCGCCGAGCACCTCGGCATCTCGGTGCTCCGCGTCCGGGTCGCCTTCATGGTGCTGCTCGGGCTGAGCGGTCTCGGTCTGCTGCTCTACGCCGCCTTCTGGGCGGTCGTGCCGCTACGGCCGGGTGACACCGCCGTACCGCCGCGCCGCGACGTCGCGCAGCTGCTGCCGTTCGTGGCGATCGGGCTGGTGGTGCTGCTGCTCCAGATGGTGCTCTTCGACTCGGTGGGCGCGGCCGGGACCGCCGGCTGGCTGGTCGCGATCATCGCGGTCGGCGCCGGCGTGATCTGGCACCAGTCCGCCCCGGAGCGGCGGCGGCAGTGGGGCGAGACGATGCCGGTGCCCTGGCTGAGCGCGGTGGTCGAGGAGAGCGACCGGCGGGCGTTCGTGCTGCGGTTCATCGGCGGCGGTGTGCTGGTCGCGGTGGGCATCATCGGCGTCGCCGCCGTCTACTCCCCGGCGCAGAACTTCGACGCGGTGCTCAACGGCGTGATCTTCGCGCTGGTCGGGCTCGCCGGCGTCGGGGTGGTCGCCGCGCCGGTGCTCTGGCGGACGTGGAACCAGCTCCGCTCGGAGCGCGAGGGGCGCATCCGCGAGCAGGAGCGGGCCGAGCTGGCCGCGATGGTGCACGACCAGGTGCTGCACACCCTCGCCCTGATCCAGCGCAACGCCGGTGACGTGAAGACCGTGCAGCGGCTCGCCCGGGGTCAGGAGCGCTCGCTGCGCAACTGGCTCTACAAGCCGGCCGCCTCCCCGACCGAGCGTTTCGCGGCGGCCCTGGAGCAGGCGGCGGCCGAGGTGGAGGACACCTTCGCGATCACCGTGGAGACGGTGGTGGTCGGTGACCGGGAGACCGACGAACGGGTGGGCGCGCTGGTGGCGGCCGCGCGGGAGGCCCTGGTCAACGCCGCCCGGCACGCCGGCGTGCAGACCGTCTCGCTGTACGCCGAGGTCGAGCCCGAGCAGGTCAGTGTCTTCGTCCGGGACCGGGGGAAGGGCTTCGATCCGGATACCGTGGAGGACCACCGGCACGGAGTCCGGGGCTCGATCATCGGGCGGATGAAGCGGCACGGCGGCCGGGCGGAGATCCGGTCCGGGCCGGGGGAGGGGACCGAGGTCCGGTTGATCCTGTCGATCTCCCGGGACTCGTCCACGGCGGAAAGGGACAGGTGATGGTGGACCAGACGACGGGCCCGGTCGAGGAGACGGGGGCCGCCCCGGAGCAGCTGCGGGTCTTCCTCGTCGACGACCACGCGATGTTCCGGGCCGGGGTACGCGCCGAGCTCGGCGCGCACGTCGAGGTGGTGGGCGAGGCGAGCACGGTGGCCGAGGCGGTCAGCCGGATCGCCGTCACGGAGCCCGACGTGGTGCTCCTGGACGTGCACATGCCCGACGGCGGCGGCCGGGCGGTGCTCGAGGCCATGCGGCGTACGCACCCGCAGGTGCGGTTCCTGGCGCTGAGCGTCTCGGACGCCGCCGAGGACGTGATCGGGCTGATCCGCGCCGGCGCCCGCGGCTACGTCACCAAGACCATCTCGCCGGACGAGCTGGCCGCGGCGATCCGCCGGGTCGCCGATGGCGACGCCGTGTTCAGCCCCCGGCTGGCCGGGTTCGTGCTGGACGCCTTCGCCGCCCGGCCGGACGCGCCCGTGTCCGACCCCGAGCTGGACCAGCTCACCAACCGGGAGCGCGAGGTGCTGCGCCTGCTCGCCCGGGGGTACGCGTACAAGGAGATCGCCAAGGAGCTGTACATCTCGATCAAGACGGTCGAGACGCACGTGTCGAACGTGCTGCGCAAGCTCCAGATGTCGAACCGCTACGAGCTGTCCCGCTGGGCGGCCGACCGCCGCCTCGTCTGATCGTGTCCGCTGCGCCGGCCCGGCCGCCGCTCACTCCGTCCGGAGGACGGTGAACGCCTCGGCCAGGCGGCCGGGCGGCAGGCCGGCGTCGGCCGCGATGGCGGCGAGCTGGTCGCGTACCCACGTGTCCACGTCGAGGTGGGCCGTCTGCGACCGGTGGGCACGCATCGCGGCCACCTTGCGCTCGTAACAGTCCGTCACGTCGACGGCATGATCGGGTGCCGGTCCGCCCGCGTACCAGACCTCCCGCACGACCCACGGCTCCAGGCCGGCGGCGAGCAGGTCGGGGTACGCGAACGGGTTGCGGGCGTCCGGGTAGATCGCGCAGGTGACCGCCTCGCCGACCGCCTGGTGGTCGGGGTGGCCGGGCCCGGCGATGTGCTCCCACCGGCGCAGCGGAGAGCTGGTCAGCACCCGGTCCGGGCGGAACCGGCGGATGGCCGCGGTGAGGTCCCGGCGCAGTTGCGGCGTCGGCGCGAGCGTGCCGTCGGCGTACCCGGTCAGCACGTCGACCTGGCGGACGCCGAGGGCGGCGGCCGCCACGCGCTGCTCCTCCGCCCGCTGCCGGACCAGCTCCGGCCGGGGCGTGTCGTCGTAGCCCCCGGCGTCACCCTGAGTGACCACGAGGTACGCTACGTCGATGCCGCTGTCCGTCCAGGTGGCCACCGTGCCCGCAGAGCCGAAGTCGACATCGTCCGGATGGGCGAAGATGGCGAGGACCCGGCGCACGTCGGCCAGGGGCGTGGCGGAGGGCGGAAAGGTCATCGTGGATCGAGCGTATCCGTCGCAAATGGGCCGGGCGGCGGCGTTCCCGCAGCTCCTACCATGCGCGGCTGGGCGCGGCGACGTCGCCTCCGGGTCGATGTCGGCGCCGTCCCGGCCGGGTATCGGGTTGATAACACGCCTTCCCGCCAGGACGCATCGAGTGTCACAGTGGCAGGCACCTCACAACCCCCTCGTGAGCCGAGCGCCCTGAGGAGGCACTCCCATGCGCGGGAAATTCCTGAAGGTGGCGGTCGCGGCGACCGCCACCGCCTTGTTGGCCACCGCTTGCAGCGGTGGCGGCAACGACTCGGACGACGCCGCTGGCAAAGCCGGCGGCGAGCTCCGCGTGTACGCGGCGGAGCCGGCGTTCCTGCTGCCGTCCGCCGGTGACGACGAGCCGTCGATCTACGTGATCCGCCAGCTCTACCGTGGTCTGGTCAAGTACAACGCCGAGACCGCCGCTCCGGAGAACGACCTGGCCGAGTCGATTACCTCGGACGACCAGAAGCTCTGGACGATCAAGATCAAGAGCGGCTACACCTTCGACAACGGTGAGCCGGTCAACGCCGACGCCTTCATCCGGTCGTGGAACTACGCGGCGTACGGGCCGAACGCCCAGAACAACGCGTACTTCATGAAGCGGATCGCCGGCATCAAGGACGTCTCGTCCGAGGACCCGGACGGCGAGGGCCCGAAGAAGGCCCCGGAGCCGAAGTCCAAGGAGCTGTCCGGCCTGAAGAAGGTCGACGACCAGACCTTCACCGTCGAGCTGTCGGAGCCCTTCTCCGGCTTCCCGACCACGATCGGCTACTCGGGCTTCTTCCCGATGGCCAAGGCGTGCGTCGAGGCCGCGGACAAGTGCAACGAGACCCCGATCGGCAACGGCCCCTACAAGATCGAGGGCAGCTGGCAGCACAACGTTGCCATCAACCTGGTCCGCAGCGACACCTGGAAGGGTGACGCGGGCAAGCCCGACAAGATCACCTACCGGATCTTCGCGGACGTCGACGCCGGCTACGCCGCCTTCCAGGCCGGCGAGCTGGACGTGATGTACACCCTGCCGCCGGCCCGCTACAAGGAGGCCAAGGCCACCTACGGCGACCGCCTGTACGAGCAGCCGGGTGACAACTTCACCTACGTCGGCATGCCGATCTACCAGCCGGAGTTCAAGGACAAGCGGGTCCGCCAGGCGCTCTCGCTGGCGATCGACCGGCAGTCCATCATCGACGCCGTCTTCGACGGCCGGTTCACCCCGGCCACCGGCTACATCGCGCCGTCCTTCCAGGGCGCCCGCGAGAACGTCTGCACGTACTGCAAGAAGGACGTCGAGAAGGCCAAGCAGCTCCTGGCCGAGGCCGGCGGCTGGCCGGCCGGCAAGAAGCTGACCCTGTGGGCCAACGCCGGTGCCGGCCACGAGAAGTGGCTGCAGGCCGTCGGCGACCAGATCAAGGCCGCGCTGGGCATCGACTACGAGCTGAAGGTCAACCTGCAGTTCGCCGAGTACCTGGAGACCGCGGACAGCAAGAAGTTCACCGGTCCGTTCCGCCTCGGCTGGGGCCCGGACTACCCGTACCTCGAGACCTACCTGGGTCCGCTGTACAGCACGGGCGCCGACAGCAACAACTCCACCTTCGCCAACCCGGAGTTCGACTCGCTGCTGCAGCAGGGTGGTTCGGCCAAGTCCATCGACGAGGCGATCCCCTTCTACCAGAAGGCGGAGGACATCCTGGTCGAGGAGCTGCCGGTCATCCCGATGTGGTGGGGCAAGGTCGGCGCGGTCTACGGTGAGAACGTGGACAAGTTCGTCTGGAACGCTGTCTCGGACGCCGACTACGGTGCGACCTCGCTGAAGCAGAACTGAGCTTCAGTTCCCTGATCCAGCCGTAACACGACGTGGCGGCAACGGTCACCCCACCAGGGCGATCGTTGCCGCCACGTCAGCGCCGAGAGGAGACCCCGACATGGGGCGCTACGTCATACGACGGTTGCTCCAGTTCATCCCCACCGTGCTGTTCACGATGTTCCTGCTCCACTACATCACCTCGCTGGCGATCCAGTTCAGCGGGAACCCGGTCCGCGCTCTCTTCGGTGACCGGACCCCGCCGCCGGCCCTGCTCCAGGCGGTCACCGACCGCCTCGGCTACGGCGACCCCTGCCTCGACCAGAAGGGGAACCCCTGCTTCGGGCTGTTCCTGGACCGGTTGCAGAAGATCTTCAGCTTGAATCCGGACTTCGGTGTCAACCTGCGCCTGCGGCCGGTCACCGAGCTGGTGGCCGACGCCCTTCCGCACACGCTGAAGCTGCTGGTGATCGCGATCGTCTTCGAGGCGGTCGTGGGTATCGCCGCCGGTGTGTGGGCGGGGCTCCGGGGCGGCAGCTTCGCCGACAACCTGGTCAAGATCAGCACGGTCTTCGTGATCTCCGTGCCGATCTTCGTGCTCGGCGTCGTGGTGCGGGAGTTCGTCGGGGTCAAGTTCGGCAACATCCTGCGCGACCAGGCGTGGATCCCCGAGGTCCTCGCCAACGGTGTCTTCAGCCCGGGCTTCAAGCCCGACTACCCCTTTGCCAGCCTGGTCATCCCCGGCATGGTGCTGGGCGCGGTCTCGCTGGCCACGACGGCGCGGCTCACCCGGACCAGCATCATGGAGAACATCCGGGCCGACTACGTCCGCACCGCGCGGGCCAAGGGGCTCGCCAACAAGCGCGTCATCGGCGTGCACACGCTGCGCAACTCGCTGATCCCGGTGATCACGTTCCTCGGTGTCGACATCGGATCGGCCATGGCCGGCGCGGTGGTCACCGAGACCATCTTCAACGTGCCCGGCATCGGCCGGCTGGTGACGCTCTCGGCCCGCACCGGTGAGTCGTCCGTGGTCATCGGCGTGGTGACCATGCTGGTGCTGGTCGTCCTGATCGCCAACCTGCTGGTCGACCTCCTGTACGCCGTGCTCGACCCGAGGATTCGCCATGACTGACGGCGGCGTGGTCAGCGAGCGGCGACCGGCGATCCTGGTCGCTGACGGCAGGGCGAAGCGAAACGAGGTGTGGACATGAGCGACTTGACGAGCGCCGGCACCGCCATCGGCGGCGGCCCGGTGGGCGGCGACGGCCCGATGCCGGACGCCCGGGCAACCGGGGGCAAGGAGCGCAGCGCGAGCCTGTGGGCGGACGCCCGGCGGCAGTTGGTCCGTGATCCGGTGTTCATGATCGCCTTCCTCTACGTACTCGTGGTCGGCTCCATGGCGGCCTTTCCGAAGCTGTGGACCAGCCAGGACCCGGGTGCGTGCAACACCGACCGGTCCCGGGTCACGCCGAGCGCGGACCACCCGTTCGGCTTCGACATCCTGGGCTGCGACTACTACTCGCACGCCATCTACGGGGCACGGCCGTCGATGGTGATCGCGATCATGGCCACCGGCGCGATGGTGACGGTCGGCGGTGCACTCGGTCTGCTCGCCGGCTACTACGGCGGCTGGGTCGACGCGATCATCTCCCGGCTGATGGACGTCTTTCTCTCGCTGCCGTTCCTGCTCGGCGCGATCGTGTTCCTCACCGTGATCAAGCGGCAGAACATCTGGACCATCGCACTCGTGCTGTTCCTGCTGAGCTGGCCGACGATCGCGCGGATCATCCGCGGCAGCGTCATCTCCTCCAAGGACCTGGACTACGTGCACGCGGCCAAGGCGGTCGGCGCCGGCAACGGTCGGCTGATGTTCCGGCACATCCTGCCGAACGCGGTCGCCCCGATGCTCGTGTACGCGACCATCGTGCTCGGCGCGTTCGTCGCCGCGGAGGCCACGCTGACCTTCCTCGGTGTCGGGCTTCAGCCGCCCGCGGAGTCCTGGGGCATCATGATCTCGGCCCACCAGGTGTACTTCCTGGAGGACCCGTGGCTGCTGCTCTTCCCCTGCGGTCTGCTGGTCGGCACGGTGCTGTCCTTCATCCTCATGGGTGACGCCCTGCGTGACGCCCTCGACCCGAAGTTCCGGTGAGTCCCGTGAGCACTGATGTGAACGTCAAGCTGGACGCCCTGCCCGGCCTTGACCCGAACGCCATGCCGCTGCAGGTCAAGGACCTCCACGTCGAGTTCCGCACCCGCAACGGCATCGCGCACGCGGTCAACGGCGTGAGCTTCGACCTGCGGCCGGGTGAGACCCGGGCCATCCTGGGCGAGTCCGGCTGCGGCAAGAGCGTCACCGCCCAGGCGATCATGGGCATCCTGGACAGCCCGCCCGGCTTCGTCACCGGCGGCCAGATCCTCTACCGCGGTGTCGACCTGCTCAAGCTGCCGGAGGCGCAGCGGCGCAAGGTCCGGGCCAACAGAATCGCGATGATCTTCCAGGACGCCCTGTCCGCGCTGAACCCGGTCTTCACCGTCGGCTTCCAGCTCGGCGAGATGTTCCGCAAGCACCGCGGCATGTCCCGCAAGGACAGCAAGGCACGCGCGATCGAGCTGCTCGACCTCGTGAGGATCCCGGCGGCGAACCAGCGGGTGAACGACTACCCGCACCAGTTCTCCGGTGGTATGCGCCAGCGCGTCATGATCGCCATGGCGCTCGCGCTCGACCCGGAGGTGCTGATCGCCGACGAGCCGACCACCGCCCTGGACGTGACGGTGCAGGCACAGATCATGACCCTGCTCGCTGAGCTCCAGCGCGAGCGGAACATGAGCCTCGTGTTGATCACGCACGACATGGGCGTCGTGGCCGACGTGGCCGACCGCATCTCGGTGATGTACGCCGGTCGGGTCATCGAGGAGGCGCCGGTCGAGGACATCTACGCCAGCCCGGCCCACCCGTACACCAAGGGCCTGCTGGAGTCGATTCCGCGACTGGACCTCAAGGGCCAGGAGCTCTCGGCCATCAAGGGGCTGCCGCCGGCGCTGACGAACATTCCCAAGGGCTGCGCGTTCAACCCGCGGTGCCGGTACGCGCAGGACGTCTGCCGCCAGGACCCGGCGCCGCCGCTGTACCAGGTGTCGCCGGCCCGGACCGCCGCCTGCCACTTCTGGAAGGAGGTCAAGGGCGATGTCTGACATCGTGCTGGAGACCCGCGACCTGGTGAAGCACTTCCCGCTGACCCGGGGGATCGTCTTCAAGAGGCAGATCGGCGCGGTCCGCGCGGTCGACGGGATCAACCTGCAGCTGCGCCGGGGCGAGACGCTCGGCATCGTGGGCGAGTCGGGCTGCGGCAAGTCCACGCTGGCCCGGATGCTGGTGGGTCTGGAGACCCCGACCTCCGGTGACCTGTTCGTGCAGGGCCGGAACATGTCGAAGGTCAGCGCCGCCGAGCGGCGCCGCGGCCGGCGCAACATCCAGCTGGTCATGCAGGACCCGTACACCTCGCTCAACCCGCGGATGACCGTCGGCGACATCGTCGGTGAGCCCTTCGAGGTGCACCCCGACGTGCTGCCGAGGGCGAAGCGGCGGGCGCGGGTACAGGAACTGCTGGAGCTGGTCGGCCTCAACCCCGACCACATCAACCGGTACCCGCACCAGTTCTCCGGCGGCCAGCGCCAGCGCATCGGCATCGCCCGGGCGCTCGCGCTCAACCCGGAGATCATCCTCTGCGACGAGCCGGTCTCCGCCCTGGACGTGTCGATCCAGGCGCAGGTGATCAACCTGCTGGAGAAGCTTCAGAACGAGCTGGGCCTGTCGTACATCTTCATCGCCCACGACCTGTCCGTGGTCCGGCACATCGCCGACCGGGTCGCGGTGATGTACCTCGGCAAGGTCGTCGAGATCGGCACCGAGGACCAGATCTACGACAAGCCGACGCACCCGTACACCCAGGCGCTGCTCTCGGCGGTGCCGGTGCCGGACCCGACGCTGCGCGGCCTGCGGGACCAGATCGTCCTGACCGGTGACGTCCCGTCGCCGGCCAACCCGCCGTCGGGCTGCCGGTTCCGGACCCGGTGCTGGAAGGCCCAGGACATCTGCGCCCAGGAGGAACCCGCCCTGATGGCCCGGGAGAAGTCGGCGCACCCGAGCGCCTGCCACTTCGCCGAGGTACGCGACGTGGTGCACGCGGTCGAGTAGCCGTTCAGACGCCGTCGCCCGGACCACCCTGACCGGGCCGGCGGTGAAGGTAGTGCCTCCTCAGTGATCCGGGGCGTCGGCCGCACCACGGCCGGCGCCCCGGTCCTGTTTCCCGGCCCGCCGCACGGGCGGCGTCGTGGCCGACCTCAGAGCGGGCCGCGGCCGGCCCGGAGCAGCAGCAGGGCGAACTGGGTGCCGTCCGCGCCGAGCGCCGACCGGAACCGCTCCAGGATCTCCTGCTCGCGGGAGAGCACCAGGCGGGTGCCGCCGGACGCCATCCGGGTGGCGCCGACCTGCTGGGAGAGTCGGGCCCGCTCCTGCCAGAGCTCGATCAGCGCCTGGTCGATCTCGTCGATGCGCTGGCGGATCTCCGCGATCCGGGCCGCCGCCATCGGCTCCTGCGTGCCGGTGCGGGGATCCACGGAGCCGCCGGCCCCGCCCGCTCCGGCCCGGCTCCCGTTCTGCTCCGCCACGTCTGTCATCATCGCCGTACCCCTCGGATGTCGGGCCCGGTGCCCGGATCCCGGGACGGAAAAGCCCCGGGCTCGCGGAGCCCGGGGCTTTCGTAGGTCTGGTTGATCAGGCGCGACCCACGGCTGCCGGACTCCCGGAGCCGTAGTAAAAGTAGAAGCGCTGACCGAACACGCCGTCGAGTATGCCCGGGGCGTGGTGGGCGGCGCAAGGAAAGACGTTAACAAGGGCCCCTTCCTCTACCTCAGGCGTTAAGAAGGGACCCTTCCTTACACCCCAGCTGTGCGTGGCGGGTTTCGTCGGGGCGGCGGCATAGACTCGCCGTGCGATGCATCCTCTCTTCGACATCCCCGTGTCCCCGCCCGCGCCCGAGCCTGCCCCGCCGCGCCGGCCCGCCGCCGCGCGCCTCGACGCGCAGCAGCTCCTCGAAGGGCTGAACGGCCCACAACGGGACGCGGTCACCCATGCCGGGTCGCCGCTGCTCATCGTGGCCGGCGCCGGCTCCGGCAAGACCCGGGTGCTGACCCACCGGGTCGCGTACCTGCTCGCGGCCCGGGACGTGCACCCCGGCCAGATCATCGCGATCACCTTCACCAACAAGGCCGCCGGCGAGATGAAGGACCGGGTGGCCGCGCTGGTCGGCCCGCGCGCCCGGCTGATGTGGGTGTCGACGTTCCACTCCGCGTGCGTCCGCATCCTGCGGGCCGAGCACGAGCACGCCGGCCTCAAGTCCACGTTCTCGATCTACGACGCGGACGACTCCCGCCGGCTGATGCAGCTCGTCGCCCGCGAGCTGGATCTCGACCCGAAGCGCTACCCGGCGCGCGGCCTGGCCGCCCAGGTGTCCAACCTGAAGAACGAGCTGGTCGACCCGGAGGCGTTCGCCGCGCGGGCCAAGGGCCCGAACGAGCGGGCGCTCGCCGAGGCGTACACGCTCTACCAGCGGCGGCTGCGGGAGGCGCACGCGCTGGACTTCGACGACCTGATCATGACGACGGTGCACCTGCTCCAGTCGCACCCGCACGTCGCGGAGACCTACCGGCGCCGGTTCCGGCACGTGCTGGTCGACGAGTACCAGGACACCAACCACGCCCAGTACGTGCTGATCAAGGAGCTGGTGTCCGGCACCGAGGGGCTCGACCCGGCCGAGCTGTGCGTGGTGGGCGACGCCGACCAGTCGATCTACGCGTTCCGGGGCGCGACGATCCGCAACATCCTGGAGTTCGAGCGCGACTTCAGCGACGCCCGGACGATCCTGCTGGAGCAGAACTACCGCTCCACCCAGACCATCCTCAACGCGGCCAATGCGGTGATCGACCGCAACACGTCGCGCAAGCCGAAGCGGTTGTGGAGCGACGCCGGGTCCGGTGACCCGATCGTGGGCTACGTCGCCGACACCGAGCACGCCGAGGCGGACTGGGTGGCCCGGGAGATCGACCGGTTGGTCGACGACGGGGACACCCGCCCGGGGGACGTGGCGGTGTTCTACCGCACCAACGCCCAGTCGCGGGTCTTCGAGGAGGTGTTCATCCGGGTCGGCCTGCCGTACAAGGTGGTCGGCGGGGTGCGCTTCTACGAGCGCAAGGAGGTCCGCGACGCCCTGGCGTACCTGCGCGCGGTGGTCAACGACGACGACACGGTCAGCCTCCGCCGGATCCTGAACACGCCGCGCCGGGGCATCGGCGAGCGGGCCGAGGCGTGCGTCGAGGCGCTCGCCAGCCGGGACCGGATCTCCTTCGGCGCGGCCCTGCGCCGGGCCAAGGACGCGCCGGGCATCTCCACCCGGGCCGCCAACGGCATCGGCGAGTTCGTCGCGCTGCTCGACGGCGCCCGGGAGCTGGCCGAGACCGGCGCGCCCGAGGAGGTGCTGGAGGCGCTGCTGACCCGCTCGGGCTACCTGACCGAGCTGGAGGAGAGCCTCGACCCGCAGGACGCCGGTCGGGTCGACAACCTCCAGGAGCTGGTCAGCGTCGCCCGGGAGTACACCGAGCGCATCGAGGCGCTCGGCGCCGAGGGGGAGCGGGCCACGGTCGCCGGCTTCCTGGAGCAGGTCGCGCTGGTGGCCGACGCCGACCAGGTGCCGAGCGACGATCCCGAGCACCAGGGCGTGGTCACCCTCATGACCCTTCACACCGCCAAGGGCCTGGAGTTCCCGGTGGTGTTCCTGACCGGCCTGGAGGACGGGGTCTTCCCCCACCTGCGTGCCCTCGGCGACACGCGGGAGCTGGAGGAGGAGCGGCGCCTCGCGTACGTGGGGATCACCCGGGCCCGCCAGCGCCTCTACCTGTCCCGGGCGGTGACGCGCTCGGCGTGGGGGCAACCGGCCTACAACCCGCCGTCCCGGTTCCTGGAGGAGCTTCCCACGGAGCTGGTCCGCTGGGAGCGCACCGAGGGCTCGTACACGTCGTGGGCCGGCGGTGGCGGGGGCGTGGGCGGTCGCGCGGACCGCGCGGACCGCGGCCGCGGCGGCTTCGCCGGGGGTACGCCGAAGGCGGCGCAGCTCGCGCGGCGCCTCGGCGTGGACGGCAGCCGGCTGGCCACGGCGAGCGAGCTGCCGCAGGCGCCGAAGGTGGCGGTCGGGGACCGGGTCAACCACCAGCGGTACGGGCTGGGCCGGGTGCTCGCCGTGGAGGGGCACGGCCCGGGGGCGCGGGCGCAGATCGACTTCGGCGACCAGACGATGTGGCTGGTCCTGCGGCACGCCCCGATCGACAAGCTTACATGAGCGGCGGCCCGGGCCGGTCTCCGCGGTTCCGGGCTCTGCACGGCGGGGCCCGACCCGGCTGAGCGCCGGGCCGGGCCCCTCCTCGTGCCGTGGCCGTCAGCAGGCCACGTCGATGCCCCGGGCGCGCAGGAACGACGCCGGGTCGATCTGGTTCCACATCTGGCCCTGGTGCACCTCGAAGTGCAGGTGGGGGCCGGTGGAGTCGCCGGTGGAGCCCTCCAGCCCGATGGTCTCGCCGGCGCTGACCTTGTCACCCACGCTCACCTTCGCGGTGCTGAGGTGGGCGTAGTGGGTGAGGTAGCCGTTGCCGTGGTTGACCACCACGGAGATGCCGTAGCCGTCGCCGACGTCGCCGGCCTTCTCCACGGTGCCGCCGAACGCGGCGCGGACCGGCGTGCCGGCGGGCATGGCGAAGTCGATTCCGGCGTGCAGGACTCCCCAGCGGGGCCCGTAGCAGGAGGTGATCTCCGCCCCCTTCATGGGGATCACCCACGCCGGCTTCGGCCTGGTGGTCTTCTTCGGCGCCGGCTTGGCCGTCACCGTGGGCTTGGCGGTTGCCTTGGGCGTGGGGCTCGCCGTGGACGGGGCGGGCGTCGGGCTGGCCGGGGTGGGGCTGGCCGACTCGCGGGCGGAGCGGTCGGCCCGGGCGGCGGCGTCGGCGCGGGCCTGCGCGTCGATCGCGGCGGCGGCCGGCACGGTGCGGTCGTCGTCACCGGCGGAGGCGACCGCGACGCCCCCGAGGCCGAGCCCGGCCACCGCGACCGCCGCGGTCACCAGGATCCGGGTACGGGTGCTGACCCGCCTGCGGTGCCGGGCGGGGGCGATGTTCTCGTTCGGGATGAAGCTGTCGTCCTGCACTGCGGACCTTCACTGATCGAGGGGCACGTGACCTCGAAATACTGGTGTCGGTCCAGATCGGGCCGGGTAAGGGGACCGGGGCGGCTGCGGCGGGGTCCGATGTGGTCGAGGGCTCTATGTCCGCCGCTGTCCGGGATGCCGGCAAAAGTGATCATGGGTGGCCGTGCCCTTGGTCACATCACGTGATGTGACCGGAGACACTTTCCGGTCCCAGGCACCGACGAAAAACCGCCCGGATCATACGATCCGGGCGGTCATCTGGCGTAACGCAGCGTCAGGACGTGGCCACCTCGTTGTAAATTGCCTCCACCTGGAGCTTGATGTCCACTCCGCGATCCTCGAGCCAGGGCACCGGGTCGAGCGGCTCGCCCTTGACATGGATCTCCAGGTGTAGGTGAGGGCCGTAGGAGTGGCCGGTGTTGCCGACCAGGCCGAGCTGGTCGCCCGCCTTGACCTGCTGCCCCTCCTTGACCGTGACCGCGGAGGAGTGGCCGTAGATGGCCTCGCTGCCGTCGGCGTGGCGGACGATCACCGTGTAGCCGTACCCGCCGAACCAGCCGGCCTTCGTGACGGTGCCGTCGTGGATGGCGACGTAGGGGGTGCCCTCGGGGGCGACCAGGTCGACGCCGGTGTGCAGCTTGCCCCAGCGCACCCCGTACGGCGAGTTGAAGTCGTAACCCTGCAGGGGGAGCAGCCAGACCTCGGGCTCGGCCTCGGCGCCGCCGCGGGTGTTGCCGCGCGTGGCGCGGTCCGCGGCGTCGCCGCGCTCGGCGGCGTCCTGGCTCAGCGTGGACGCGGCCTTCAGTTCGTCGAGGACCGACGGGCTGACGCTCTTGGCATCCGGCAGGGCTCCCGCGAGGAGTGCGACTCCACCGGCACCGACGAAAGCGGTGGTGACGACGGCGGCGTAGCGGCTCCGCGGCGGGGTGGGTACGCGGCGGCGGCCGCGATATCTATCGGGCTCAGACGACAGGCGCTGGCGCACGCACACCCTCCGTTGTCGGGGTACCGAAGCGGCCCTCGGGGGTTCGTGAAGCTCCACTGAACTTCCGCTGACCGCGTCGCCACCCGTCCATGGACCTGATGACAACCGTGGACACGTTAGCCAACCGCCACGCCCGTCACAAGCCGCATCGCCGAATTGGTGTTGCGATCTGTCCGATTGCGTCCACGATTGTGGTACCTCGAGGCCCGGTAAAGGTGCCCCCGATACCGACCGTTCGTCGCGCAGCGTGACCGAACGGCGGAGTCGTCCCGCTTGACGACCGAGACCGTCTCTGTCACTGCCCGGCCACGCACCGGTGTCCGTCGTCCGCTGGATGTGACGCGGCCCGGATTTCCGGGCCCGGCCCGGTCGGGTTACCGTTCGTTCAGGTAAAGCCGCGGAGCCGGTGAAAGGGATGCGCAGATGAGCTCTCGTGTTCGGGTCGTCGTCGCCAAGCCGGGCCTGGACGGCCACGACCGTGGCGCCAAGGTCGTCGCGCGTGCCCTTCGGGACGCCGGTATGGAGGTCATCTACACCGGGCTGCACCAGACCCCCGAGCAGATCGTGGAGACCGCGATCCAGGAGGACGCCGACGCCGTCGGGCTCTCCGTTCTCTCCGGGGCCCACATGACGCTCTTCCGTCGGGTGCTGGAGCTGCTCGGCGAGCGGGACGCGCGGGACATCGTCGTGTTCGGCGGCGGCATCATTCCGGACGCCGACATCCCGGAGCTGGAGAAGCTCGGGGTCGCCAAGATCTTCACGCCGGGGGCGACCACCCAGTCGATCGTGGAGTGGGTCCGGCAGAACGTGGCGCAGCCCGTCAGCTGACGCGTACGGCCGCGCACGGCCGGCCGACCCGCGGCCGGACCGGGACAGGGGGAGGGGCCGGACGCACCCCTCACACGTCCGGCCCCTCTATGCACGATGCCCCGCCGCCACCCCTCGACCGACAGGGCATCGGCCGTCTCCCGTCGTCGCGCCGAACCAGCGCTCCGACACCTGACTCAACGACGCCCCTCCGGAGGGGTTACGCACCCCCGGCAACATCGCCCAGAAGGCTGACGCGGGGGTGACGGGCGGGTCGCGGCGGGGCGGTTGTGCATTACCGCACACCGCGCACCCGCTCGGTTGCCAGCGGTGCCGACGTCGCTAGGCTGCGCCCAATGGCCTGTCTCGACTGATGACAGGCGTCAAACTGTTTTCCATAACGCTGGTGGCGGCGCGACGGCGCGCCGCGGAGACGGGACGGGACGCGCAAACGTGGACCTGTACGAGTACCAGGGGCGGGACCTGTTCGAGCGGCACGGCTTGCCCGTGCTCGCCGGCGGCGTCGCCACGACCCCGGAGGAGGCCCGCGCGATCGCCGAACGCCTCGGCGGTCGGGTGGTCGTCAAGGCACAGGTGAAGGTCGGCGGCCGTGGCAAGGCCGGCGGTGTGAAGCTGGCCGAGGGCGCGGAGGAGACGGTGGCCCGGGCCACCGACATCCTCGGCATGGACATCAAGGGACACACCGTCCACAAGGTCATGATCACCGTGACCGCGGACGTGGCCGAGGAGTACTACTTCTCCTACCTGCTCGACCGGGCGAACCGCACCTTCCTCTGCATCGCCAGCGTGGCCGGCGGCATGGACATCGAGCAGGTCGCCGCCGAGACCCCGGAGAAGGTCGTCAAGGCCCCGATCGACGCGAACACCGGCGTCGACGAGGCGAAGGCCCGCGAGATCGTCGCCGCCGCCGGCTTCCCGGCCGAGGTCGCCGACCAGGTCGTCGAGGTCGCCGTGGGCCTGTGGAAGGCCTTCGTCGCCGAGGACGCCACGCTGGTCGAGGTGAACCCGCTGGCGAAGACGGGCGAGGGCAAGATGCTGCTGCTCGACGCCAAGGTCACCCTGGACGAGAACGCCGCGTTCCGGCACCCGGACCACGAGGCGCTGGTCGACCAGTCCGCGGTGGACCCGCTGGAGCAGGCCGCCAAGGCGAAGGACCTCAACTACGTCAAGCTCGACGGCGAGGTCGGCATCATCGGCAACGGCGCGGGTCTGGTCATGTCGACCCTCGACGTGGTCGCGTACGCCGGTGAGCGGCACGGCGGCGTCAAGCCGGCCAACTTCCTCGACATCGGCGGCGGCGCGAGCGCGGCTGTCATGGCCAACGGCCTGGAGATCGTGCTTTCCGACCCGTCGGTCAGGAGCGTCTTCGTCAACGTCTTCGGCGGCATCACCGCCTGCGACGAGGTCGCCAACGGCATCGTGCAGGCGCTGGCCCTGCTCGAGCAGCGTGGCGAGAAGGTCACCAAGCCGCTGGTCGTCCGCCTCGACGGCAACAACGCCGAGGCCGGTCGGGCGATCCTCGACGGCGCGAACAACCCGCTCGTGCAGCGGGTCGACACGATGGACGGCGCGGCCGAGCGGGCCGCCGAGCTGGCCGTTGCGGGGGTCTGACAAATGGCGATCTGGCTGACCAAGGACTCGAAGGTCATCGTCCAGGGGATGACCGGTTCCGAGGGTTCCAAGCACACCCGGCGGATGCTCGCGGCGGGCACCAACGTCGTCGGCGGCGTGAACCCGCGCAAGGCGGGCACCACCGTCGACTTCGACGGCACCGAGCTGCCGGTCTTCGCGAACGTCGCGGACGCCATGAAGGAGACCGGCGCCGACGTGACGGTCATCTTCGTGCCGCCGCAGTTCACCAAGGGCGCGGTGATCGAGGCGATCGACGCCGGCATCCCGCTGGCCGTGGTGATCACCGAGGGCGTGCCGGTGCACGACACCGCTGCCTTCTGGGCGTACAACGTGGCGCAGGGGGAGCGGACCCGGATCATCGGCCCGAACTGCCCCGGCATCGCCTCGCCGGGCGCCTCCAACGCCGGCATCATCCCGGCCGACATCACCGGCACCGGCCGCATCGGTCTGGTCAGCAAGAGCGGCACGCTGACCTACCAGATGATGTACGAGCTGCGGGACATCGGCTTCTCCACCTGCGTCGGCATCGGCGGTGACCCGATCATCGGCACCACCCACATCGACGCGCTGGCCGCGTTCGAGGCCGACCCGGACACCGACGCGATCGTCATGATCGGTGAGATCGGCGGCGACGCCGAGGAGCGGGCCGCCGAGTTCATCAAGGCGAACGTGACCAAGCCGGTGGTCGGCTACATCGCCGGCTTCACCGCGCCGCCCGGCAAGACCATGGGCCACGCGGGCGCCATCATCTCCGGCTCGGCCGGCACCGCCGACGCGAAGAAGGCGGCGCTGGAGGCGGTCGGCGTCAAGGTCGGCAAGACCCCGACCGAGACCGCGAAGCTGATGCGGGAGATCATGTCCGCGGGCTGAGCCCTCAGAGGCTGTCGGGAAGGGGTCGACCGTGCACGGTCGACCCCTTCCGCCGTTCCCGGATCCTGGCGGCCTGGCGCTCAGTCGTTGTAGAGCGGATAGTTGCCGCCGGCCCAGAGGATGCCGCCACCGATGATGTTGACCACACCGAAGGCGATGGCCAGCCAGCCCAGCACCGGTGACTGACCGAAGCGCCGGGCGTCGCGGATCGACAGGTAGCCGAAGACGATCCCCAGGATGCCGCAGCAGAGCAGGCCGGTGATGATGCCGAGCACACCCCAGAGGGTGGTCCGGTCCCGGCCGCCCGCCGGTGGCGGCGGGGGCGGTGGATAGGGAGCGTTCACGGCGTGCCTCCTCCGCCTCGCGACCACGTCCTGTGGTCGAGGCTAGACGCGATCGGAGGTGGGAGACGGTGGATCACGGAACTCGCCGCCGTCCGGGCGCGCTATCGGACTGCCATCGCCGGTGCGGCGTGCCAGAGTAGACCCGATGTCGTTCACCCCCGATCAGCCCAGCCGACCCGCGGAGGCCGGCCCGCGGCCGCCCGGGCGCCCCGGCACGGCCCGGCGGATCCCCGCGCCGCGCACGGGTGAGCCGCCGCGCCGCCGGCCGCCGCTCGCCGTCGCCGCCGGGGTCGCCGCCGCCGGGGCCGCGTTCACCTCCTGGCTGCCGGTCGCGGTGGTGCTCTGGCTCTTCCAGCTCAGCGAGGGGGCCGCGACGGTGCCGGGCGCGGTCCGCGCCGGGCTGGCCGGCTGGCTTCTCGGGCACGGTGTCCCGTTGACGACCGACGCCGGGTCGATAGGGCTCGCCCCGCTGGCCCTGACGATGCTCGCCGTCTGGCGGCTCACCCGCGCCGGGGTGCACACCAGCCGCGCGATCGGCGCGCGCGGCAGCCGCTCCCCGCGCCGCGCGCTCGTCGCCGCCGGCGCGGTCGGTCTCGCGTACGCGATGCTCGGTGCGCTCGCCGCGTTGCTGGTGGCGGCCGACGGGCCCGGCGTGTCACCGGTGCGGGCGGGAGTGACGCTGGCCGTGTTCGGCACGCTCGCCGCCCTGGTCGGTGCCATCCGCACGACCGGCGTCGCCCACCTGCTCGCCGAACGGGCGCCGCTGCCGCTGCGCGACGGGATACGGACCGGCTTGGTCGCCGGGCTGCTGCTGCTCGGCGCCGGGGCCGGCACGGCGGGGCTGGCGGTGGCGACCGGGGGCGGCGACGCCGCCGACCTGATCGGGGCGTACCGGACCGGAGTGGCCGGCCAGGCGGGCATCACGCTGGTCAGCCTGGCCTACGCCCCGAACGCCGCCGTCTGGTCGGCCAGTTACCTGCTCGGTCCCGGCTTCGCCGTCGGCACCGACACCGCCGTCCGGACCAGCGAGGTGTCGGTGGGCGCGCTGCCGGCCGTACCACTGGTGGCCGGACTCCCCAGCGGTCCGGTCGACGGTCCCGCCGCCGCGCTGCTCGCGGTGCCGGTCCTGGCCGGGATGGCGGCGGGCTGGCTGCTGGCCCGCCGGGTGCTCCGGCTCGCCGCCGACGAGAAGGCACCGCTGCGCTGGGCGCCCCTGCTGCGGCCGGCGGTGCTCGCCGGGCCCGTCGCGGGCCTGCTGACGGGCGTCGCCGCGGCGGCCTCCGCCGGGCCGCTGGGCGGCGGCCGGCTGGCCGACATCGGCCCGGTGCCGTGGCACGTGGCGGCCGTCGCGACCGCGGTGACCGGGGTGGGCGTGCTGCTCGGCGCCGCCGCGACCCGGATCCTGTCCCGCCCCTGACCCGTCGGGCGTCCCGCCCACCCGCCGGGGACCGGCCCGGAGCGCTTCTCGCCCTTCAGCGCCGCCGCCCGCTGGGGCCGCGAACGGCGGCGGGGACGCCCGGATCGTCCGGGCGTCCCCGCCGGATGCCTCATGGGTGCGCCGGTCACGGCCCGGACAGGCTGAACCCGACGATCGCCAGGGCACCCCAGGCCAGGCCCAGGAGCGCGCCGATCGCGCCGCAGATCAGGCCGGCCATCGCCTGACCCTGGTTTCCCGCCAGGCCCTGGTCCGCCTTCTGCTTCCCGAGCCATCCGGTCACCACGGCGGCGATGCCCAACGGCAGGCCGAGGTGGCAGCAGACCAGTGGGACCGACGCGATGCCGAGGATCATGGAGATCAGGCCGAGCGTGTTCTGCTGCCCCTGCGGAAACGGGTAACCCGCGTTCGGGTAGATCGGCGTCCCGCCGTACGGATCCTGGTACGCCACGCCGTACGGCTGCCCCGGCGTCCCACCGTACGGTTGCCCCGGCGCCGCGCCGTACGGCTGTGCCGGCGGCGGGCCGTACGGGTCGTACGGCGCTCCGGGTGGTGCGCCGTACGGCGGTGCCGGCGGCGGGCCGTACGGGTCGTGGGGCTGGCCGGGTGCCGACCCGTACAGCGGCGCGTACGGGTCGTGGGGCGGCGGTGCGGTGGGGTCCGTCGGCGGCGGGCCGTACGGATCCGGGCCGGGCTGCATGTGTGTTACCCCGTCCGGGTCAGAGGCTGTTGGTGGTGCTGCCGCTCAGCGCGAACGAGGCCAGGCAGCACAGGATGGTGATGGCCCAGATGACGATGCCGACGATGAGCGCCCACTTCGACCACTTCTTCGACTCCGCGGCGGCGGCCTGGGCGCCCGCGTAGTCGCCCTGCTGGAGCAGCGGGTTGACCTTGCTGGCGTTGATGATGGCGGGGATGGCCAACGGCCAGAACAGGAAGATGGAGACGATCGACATCGTCATGTTGTTGTCGACGGGGGCCGGCTGCTGGGGCGGGTATCCGGGCTGCATCTCTCGCTACTCCTCATCGGGGGCTCGACGCCGGGGCGTCGGATCGTGACGGCCGGGCACGCGCCGGCCAAAGCGACCGGCAGCGTACCCGGTTCGTGCCAGTCAGGGCGTCCGTGACCGGCGCGCCGCCCAGCGGCTGGACGGCGTGGCCGCCCCGATAGGGTTGTCCGGTGACCGAGCCCGCGTCCGTCGCCCGCATCGTCGTCCTCGTCTCCGGCTCCGGCAGCAACCTCCAGGCACTGCTCGACGCGAGCGCCGACCCGGCGTACGGGGCCCGGGTGGTCGCGGTCGGCGCCGACCGGGACGGCATCGCGGGGGTGGACCGGGCCGCCGCGGCGGGGGTGCCGACGTTCGTCGAGCGGGTCAAGGACCACGCGACCCGCGAGGACTGGGACGCCGCCCTCACGGCGCGGGTCGCCGAGCACAAGCCGGACCTGGTCATCTCCGCCGGCTTCCTGAAGCTGGTCGGCCCGCACTTCCTCGCCGCGTTCGGCGACCGCTACCTCAACACGCACAACACGCTGCTGCCGGCGTTCCCCGGCATCCACGGGCCTCGTGACGCGCTCGCCTACGGCGTCAAGATCACCGGGGCCACCCTCTTCTTCGTCGACGCCGGTATGGATACCGGGCCGATCGTCGCGCAGGTCGCCGTGCCGGTGCTCGACGACGACGACGTGGAGACGCTCACCGAGCGCATCAAGGAAGCCGAGCGGCGCCAACTCGTCGAGCAGGTGGGCCGCCTGGTCCGCGAAGGTTGGACGATCACCGGAAGAAAGGTCACGGTCCCGTGAGTTCCAGTCAGGACGAGCGCCGCCCGATCCGGCGGGCGCTGGTCAGCGTCTACGACAAGACCGGCCTGGTCGAGCTGGCCCGGGCGTTGCACAACGCCGGCGTGGAGATCGTCTCGACCGGGAGCACGGCCTCGACCATCGCCGGTGCGGGCGTACCGGTGACCGCGGTGGAGTCGGTGACCGGCTTCCCGGAGATCCTCGACGGCCGGGTCAAGACGCTGCACCCGAAGATCCACGGCGGCCTCCTCGCCGACCTGCGCAAGGAGTCGCACGCCGCGCAGCTCACCGAGCACGGCATCGCCGGGATCGACCTGCTGGTCTCCAACCTGTACCCGTTCCAGGCCACCGTCGCCTCCGGCGCCAGCCAGGACGAGTGCGTCGAGCAGATCGACATCGGCGGGCCGGCGATGGTCCGGGCCGCCGCCAAGAACCACGCCTCGGTCGCGGTCGTGACCGACCCGGTCGCGTACCCGGTGCTGCTGGAGGCCGTGCGGGCCGGCGGGTTCACGCTGGCGCAGCGCAAGGCGCTCGCGGCCCGCGCCTTCGCGGTGATCGCCGACTACGACGTGGCCGTCGCCGAGTGGTGCGCCCAGGAGCTCGTCGAGGACAACTGGTGGCCGGAGTTCGCCGGGCTGGCACTGCGCCGGCAGGCCGTGCTGCGGTACGGGGAGAACCCGCACCAGGCGGCCGCCATCTACTCCGACCCGTCCAGCCCGGCCGGGCTCGCCCAGGCCGAGCAGTTGCACGGCAAGGAGATGTCGTACAACAACTACCTCGACGCGGACGCCGCGTGGCGGGCCGCGAACGACTTCGCCGACCAGCCGGCGGTCGCCATCATCAAGCACGCCAACCCGTGCGGCATCGCGGTCGGCGCGGACGTCGCCGAGGCGCACCGGAAGGCGCACGCCTGCGACCCGGTCTCGGCGTTCGGTGGCGTCATCGCGGTGAACCGCCCGGTCAGCGTGGAGCTGGCCCGGCAGGTCGCGGAGATCTTCACCGAGGTGGTCGTCGCGCCGGAGTTCGAGCCCGGCGCCGTCGACATCCTCCGGGGGAAGAAGAACATCCGGCTGCTGCGGGCACCCGCGTACGCCCCGCTGCCGGCCGAGTGGCGGCAGGTCACCGGCGGGGTGCTGGTGCAGATGCGGGACCGGATCGACGCCGAGGGCGACGACCCGGCGACCTGGCGCCTGGCCACCGGCGAGGCGGCCGACGAGGCGACCCTGCGCGACCTCGCCTTCGCCTGGCGGGCGGTCCGGGCGGTGAAGAGCAACGCGATCCTGCTCGCGAAGGACGGCGCGACCGTCGGGGTCGGCATGGGCCAGGTCAACCGGGTCGACTCGGCCCGCCTGGCGGTGGACCGTGCCGGCACCGAGCGGGCTCGCGGAGCGGTGTGCGCCTCCGACGCCTTCTTCCCCTTCGCGGACGGCCCGAAGATCCTCATCGACGCGGGCGTGCGGGCGATCGTCCAGCCCGGCGGCTCGATCCGGGACGAGGAGACCATCGCGGCCTGCAAGGAGGCCGGCGTGACCATGTACCTGACCGGCACCCGCCACTTCTTCCACTGAGCAACGCGGCGGGCCCGCCGCTCCATCGCCCTTGAACAGAGAAAGAGTTGCTATTCCGCGCCGAATAGCAACTCTTTCTCTGTATCTGCGGGTGCCCTGCGCGCGCCGTTGGCGTTAGCGTTACGCGCGGAGCTCCGCGAAATGGCAGGCCGACGGGTGCGGGTCGGCGGCGCGGGGTACCGCGGGCGGGTCCTCGCGGGCGCAGACCTCCTGGGCCTTCCAGCAGCGGGTACGGAAGTGGCAGCCGCTCGGCGGGTTCGCCGGGCTCGGCACGTCGCCGACCAGCCGGATCATGTTCCGGTTGTCGCGCTGCTCCGGGTCCGGCACCGGCACGGCCGACAGCAGCGCCTGCGTGTACGGGTGGGTGGCGCGCTCGTAGATCTCGTCCTCGGTGCCGATCTCCACGATCCGTCCCAGGTACATCACCGCGACCCGGTCCGAGATGTGCCGCACCACCGACAGGTCGTGCGCGATGAAGATGTACGAGAGCCCGAGCTCGTCCTGGAGCTGCTCCAGCAGGTTGATCACCTGGGCCTGGATCGACACGTCCAGGGCGGACACCGGCTCGTCGCAGACGATGACCTCGGGCCGCAGGGCGAGCGCGCGGGCGATGCCGATGCGCTGCCGCTGGCCGCCGGAGAACTGGTGCGGGTACCGGTTGATGTGTTCGGGGTTCAGGCCGACCACGTCCAGCAGTTCCTGCACCCGCCGCTGCCGGCTGCCCTTCGGCGCCGCCTCGGGGTGGATCTCGAACGGCTCGCCGATGATGTCGCCGACGGTCATCCGCGGGTTGAGCGACGTGTACGGGTCCTGGAGCACCATCTGCATGTTGCGGCGGAGCCGGCGCAACTCGGCACCCGAGGCCTTGAACAGGTCCCGGCCCTCCAGCGTCGCCTTGCCGGAGGTCGGCGTCTCCAGCCGCATCAGCAGGCGGGCCAGGGTGGACTTGCCGCAGCCGGACTCGCCGACGATGCCGAGTGTCTCGCCGCGACGCAGCTCGAAGCTGACCCCGTCGACGGCCTTGACCGCGCCGACCTGCCTCTGGAACACCACACCCCGGCTGATCGGGAAGTGCTTGACCAGGTTCTCGACGGAGAGGATCGTCTCGCCGCGGACCTTGGTCGGGCTAGCGGGCGCTGTCATCACGGACCTCCTGCGCGAAGTGGCACGCGCTGGTCCGGCCGTCGCCGAGGACCAGGTCGTGCGGCACGACGTCCACGCAGACCTGCTGGACGTACGGGCACCGGGGGTGGAACGGGCAGCCGGACGGGATCCGCATCAGGTTCGGTGGCAGACCCCGGATCGTCGACAGTTGCTGGCCGCGGACGTCCATCCGCGGGATCGACTCCAGCAGCCCCTTGGTGTACGGGTGGGCCGGCGCCTTGTACAGCGACCGCACGTCGGCGTGCTCGACGATGCGCCCGGCGTACATGACGGCGATCCGGTCCGCGACGCCGGCGACCACGCCGAGGTCGTGGGTGATGAGGATCATCGCCATGTCGAGGTCGCGGCGCAGGTCGGCGAGGAGGTCCATGATCTGGGCCTGCACCGTCACGTCCAGCGCCGTGGTCGGCTCGTCGGCGATGAGGACCTTCGGGTTCATCGCCAGCGCCATGGCGATCATGACGCGCTGCCGCATGCCCCCGGAGAACTGGTGCGGGTAGTCGCCGAGCCGGTCGGCCGGGGCCGGGATCTTCACCAGGTCCATCAGCTCGACCGCGCGGCGGCGGGCGTCGGACCGCGACATGCCCGAGCGCTGGCGCAGCGTCTCGCCGATCTGCCAGCCGACGGGGAAGGTCGGGTTCAGCGCGGACAGAGCGTCCTGGAAGATCATCGCGATCTCCTTGCCCCGCACCTGCCGGCGCTGCTCCTCGGACCGGGTGAGCAGGTCCCGGCCCTGGTAGAGGATCTGGCCGGAGCGGATCACCGCGGGCGGGGTGTCGAGGATCCCCATGATCGCCTGGGCGGTGACGGACTTGCCGGAGCCGGACTCGCCAAGGACGGCGAGGGTCTCACCGGCGTCCAGGTGGTACGAGACGCCGTTGATCACCTTCGCCACACCCTCGCTGGTGCGGAACTCGACGTGCAGGTCCCGCACCTCGAGCAGGTGACCGCCCTCCGGCGTCGGGGAGGCGGGGGTGGGGTGGACAGCGGACTGGGTCATGAGTGCCTCACCGGAGCTTCGGGTCGAAGGCGTCACGGATCGCGTCGCCGAGCATGATGAACGCGAGCACGGTCAGCGCCAGGAACGTCGACGGGACGACCAGCGGGATCGCGTCCTCCCGCATGTGCTGCTGGCCCTTGTTGATGTCGATGCCCCAGGAGACGGTCGGATCCTTCAGCCCGATGCCGAGGAAGGAGAGCGTCGCCTCGGCGGCGATGAACGACCCGAGCGCGATGGTCAGCACCACGATCGCCGGGGCGAGGGCATTGGGCAGGATGTGCCGCCACATGATCCGGCCGTTGCTCGCGCCGAGCATCCGGGCGGCGGCGACGTAGTCCTGCTCCTTGGCGGTGATCACCGACGAGCGGACCACCCGGGCCGCCGTGGTCCAGCCGAGCACCGCGAGCACGAAGATCACCGCGGCGATCCGGACCGTCGGGCTGTCACTGGCGACCCGCTTGAGCAGGACGATCGCGGCGAGCAGCAGCGGGATGCCGAGCACGATGTCGATCAGGCGGGAGAGGATCGAGTCGACCCACCGTCCGAAGTACCCGGCGAGCATTCCGACAGCGAGCGCGATCAGACCGGTGAACAACGCGGAGAGCGCGCCGACCAGCAGCGAGGCTCGGGTTCCGTACACCGCCCGGGCGTACGTGTCGCAGCCCTGGAAGTCGTACCCGAAGATGGCCCCGCCGGACGGCCCGGCGTGCTGCCGGCGGAGCACGCAGTCCGTCGGGTCGTTGCCCGTGAACAGGCCCGGCACGGCGGCCATCGCGGTGGCCAGCACGACCAGCGTGAGGCTGATCCAGAAGATCGGCTTGCGGCGCAGGTCGCGCCACGCGTCGCCGGCGAGGCTGCGGGGCCTGCCGGTGACGGTCGACGTGCCGCCGACCTGATTCGGGGCGCCGGGCTCGCCGGAGGGCCCCCGCCGCGCGGTGTGGTCCTCCGACGCCGCCACCGTTTCGAAGTCACTCATGCCCGCACCTCGCTCCGCTCGGTGCGGACCTGAGCGATTGAGCACGCTGCATTGCTGATTCGTTCGCTGCGCTCACTCATAGCGGATCCTCGGGTCGAGTACGGCGTACAGGACGTCCACCACCAGGTTGGCGACGAGGTAGACCACGACCAGCACGCTGACGATGCCCACCACCAGCGGGCCGTCCTCGGTGCGGATGCCGCGGAAGAGGTTGAAGCCGACACCGGGGATGTTGAACACGCCCTCGGTGATGATCGCGCCGCTCATCAGGTTGCCCAGTTCGACGCCGAGGAAGGTGATCACCGGGATGAGCGAGTTGCGCAGCACGTGGACCCCGACGATCCGTCGCTTGACCAGGCCCTTGGACCGGGCGGTGCGGACGTAGTCGGCGCGGAGGTTCTCCGCCACCGAGGTCCGGGTCAGCCGCAGCGCGGTGGCCAGGGAGAGCGAGCCCAGCACGATGCCGGGCAGGAGCAGCGCGTACAGGTCGGGATCGGCGCCGGCGGTGGGCGGGAAGAGCTGCCACCGGACGCCGAGGAAGTACTGCGCGAGCGGCGCCAGCACGATGGTCGGGATGCCGAGCACCAGCAGCGTCAGCAGCAACGTGGAGTTGTCGAAGATGCTGGCCCGCCGGATGCCGGCGAGGACGCCGGCGGTGACGCCGAAGAGCACGGCGACCGCCATGGCGATCAACGCGAGCTTGATGGTCACCGGCCAGGCGGCGGCCAGGATGTCGCTGATCTGGCGTCCGGTGAGGGACTGCCCGAGGTCACCCTGGAGCAGGTTCTTGACGTAGTCGAAGTAGCGGTAGAAGAAGCCGCCGACCCCGGTCTGGTCCAGGTGGAACTTCTCGGTCAGGTATGCCCGCTGGGCGGCGGTCACCGGGCGTTCGCCGGCGAGTGCCTGGATCGGGTCGCCCTGACCGGCGAACATCAGCGCGTAGACGATCAGCGTGGTCCCGAAGAACGCGAGAACCATCTGGAGCAGTCGCCGCAGAATGAAGCGGAACATACTAGGCAGTCTCTCTGAAAAAGGGCGAAGGTGAAGGCGGGTCGGGTCACCGTCCACCGGTGACCCGACCCGTCGCGCCGTGTTACTGAACGGCCTCGATCTTCAGCAGGTCGACCCGGTCGAAGAGATCCATCTCCACGTTCGCGACCTTGGTCGAGTGACCGAAGCTGTTCTGGCCGAACCGGAGCGGGATCACCGGCATGTCCTTGGCCAGAAGGTCCTCGGCCTGCTGGTACTTCTTGATCGCCTCTTCCTCGGTGGCTGCCGCCGAGCCCTCGGCGAGGAGCTTGTCGAACTGCGGGTTGCTGTAGCCGTAGTAGTTCGACGAGCCGTTGCTGCTGTACAGCGGGCCGAGGTAGTTCTCCATGGACGGGTAGTCCATGATCCAGCCCATCCGGAACAGGCCGACCGGCTGCTTCGCCTTGACCTTGGTCAGCAGGTCCGCGAACTTCGGCTCGGCCGTGCCGACGCAGTCCACGCCCAGGTTGGCCTTGAGCTGGTTGCAGGTCGCGTCGATCCAGTCCTTGTGGCCACCGTCGCCGTTGTAGGACAGCTCGATCTTCGACGGGCCGCCGGCGGCCTGGTACAGGGCCTTCGCCTTGGCCGGGTCGAACCGGCCGGCCTCGCCGATGGTGTCGTCGCGGTAGCCGGCGACCACCGGGGAGACGAACGAGTGGGCGGGCGTCTGCGAGTCCTTGAAGATCGACTTGGTGATCTCGTCCCGGTCGATCGCCATCGAGATGGCCTTGCGCACGTCCGGGTTGCTGAACTCCTTCTGGTACGTCGGGAAGGAGAGGAACTGGAACGACGAGGCGGGGCTGGTCTTGAACCGGTCGCCAAGGTCGGTCGAGGCGGTCGACAGGTTCTCGGTCGGGATGGTCTTGATGACGTCGAGGTTGTCCGACAGCACGTCCGCGTACGCGGCGGTGAGCTGCTGGTAGATCCGGAACTCGACGCCGGCCACCTTCGGCTTCTCGCCAGGGAAGGCGTCGTACTTCTCGACCTCGACCTTGGCGTCGTGCTGCCAGTTGCCCTTCATCTTGAACGGGCCCTGGCCGATCGGCGCCTGCTCGTAGCCCTCGACCAGCACGCCGGGGGCGGAGAACGCGGCCTTCGGCAGCGGGTAGAAGGCGGTGTATCCGAGCATGGTCTTGAACTCGGTGTACGGCTGCGACAGGGTCACGGTGAAGGTCAGGTCGTCGACCTTCGCCAGGCCGGAGAGCGTCTTCGCCTTCGGCTGCTCGCCCTGCAGGTCCTCGTACCCGGCGATCTTCTCGAAGAAGTAGCTCGCGTTCTGGCCGTTCGGGGCGTACGCGCCGTAGTTCCAGGCGTCGATGTAGTTCTCGGCGGTCACCTTCTCACCGTTGTGGAAGGTGTAGCCGTCCTTCAGCTTGATCGTCCAGGTCTTGTTGTCCTCGGACGTCACGGACTCGGCCGCCACCTCGTACGCCTTGTTGGCGTCGTCGTAGTCGACCAGCGGGCTGAACAGGGCGGCGAGCACCTGGGAGCCGCTCGTCTCGGTGGTGTTGGTCGGCACCAGGTGCTGCGGCTCGGCGATCTCGATTCGCACCGCCGCGCTGGGGTTGGTCCCGCCGGATCCGCCGTCGCCGCCCGAGCCGCAGGCCATCAGGCCCAGGGTCACCGCGAGCGGGAGGGCGGTCCAGGCGGCGAGCCTACGAACGCGCATGAAGTCTCCTCATCTCCTCACACTGCGCAGTCAGGCCCGGCGCTGGGTTTACGCTGCGCAACGATGGGCAACGGTAGATCGCACAATCGCGATCGACAACGAAGCCGTTGCGAACCGATAACGGAGCGTGGCGTCCTGGCTTGCGCCTGGCTGGCCGGCCTGGTAGGGGTTGGGCCTTCCTGTGGCACTTCACCAGGCGTGATCGGTGTAAGTTGGCGTTGCCGGACGGGCTGATGCGACGCCCTTCTGATCAGTTCGCCCCGCTGTTCCGATCCTCCCGTCCCGCCGCCGTCGTCGGGTTGTCGGCCCGGCGACAGCGATAGAGAATCACTCACGGTGACCAACCCCACGTCACGCACCGTCATGCGATCGGCGGTCGCGTTCGGGCGGCGGTGGCTGGCCGGGTCGTCGGCCCGCCGAGGCTCGGGCGTGAGACGATCTGGGCGTGACGGCGACGCTTCTGGACGGCAAGGCGACCGCGGCCGAGATCAAGGACGAGCTGCGGGTTCGGGTGAAGGCTCTGGCGGAGCGGGGCGTCACGCCCGGGCTCGGCACCGTCCTGGTCGGCGCCGATCCCGGCTCCCAGGCGTACGTCAACGGCAAGCACCGCGACTGCGCCGAGGTGGGCATCGCCTCCATCCGGCGCGAGCTGCCGGCGGACGCCACCCAGGAGCAGGTCGACGCCATCCTCGCCGAGCTGAACGCCGACCCGGCCTGCCACGGCTACATCGTCCAGCTGCCGCTCCCCGCCCACCTGGACACCCAGCGGGTGCTGGAGCTGATCGACCCGGACAAGGACGCCGACGGCCTGCACCCGGTGAACCTGGGCCGGCTGGTGCTCGGCTACCCGGGTCCACTGCCCTGCACCCCGCGCGGCATCGTCGAGCTGCTCCGCCGGCACGACGTGGCGCTGCGCGGCGCCAAGGTCGCCGTGGTCGGCCGGGGCAACACGGTGGGCCGCCCGCTCGGCCTGCTGCTCACCCGCCGCAGTGAGAACGCGACCGTCACCCTGTGCCACACCGGCACCCTCGACCTCGCCTCGCACACCCGCGCTGCGGACATCGTGATCGTCGCGGCCGGCGTACCCGGGCTGCTCACCGCCGACATGGTCACGCCCGGCGCGGTCGTGGTCGACGTCGGCATCACCCGGGTGATCGGCCCCGACGGCAAGGGCCGTTACACCGGCGACGTGGGCCCGGAGGTGGCCGAGGTCGCCGGCGCCCTGGTGCCGATGCCCGGTGGCGTCGGCCCGATGACCCGCGCCATGCTGCTGACCAACGTCGTCGAGCGGGCCGAGCGCGACTGAGACGTCCCACCCATCAGGGTCATAACCGTCCGCCCCTGGCCGGATCGGTGCCAGGATGGCTGATACGGTCCGGTAAACCGACTGGTATCAGGGGAGTGGGACGACCATGGGTAAGAAGGTCACTGTCGTCGGGGCCGGCTTCTACGGCTCCACCACCGCACAGCGCCTGGCCGAGTACGACGTCTTCGACACCGTCGTGATCACCGACATCGTGGAGGGCAAGCCCGCCGGCCTCGCCCTGGACCTCAACCAGTCGCGCGCGATCGAGGGCTTCGAGACCAAGGTCGTCGGCGTCACGACCGGCCCGAGCGGTGAGGGCTACGAGGCCATCGAGGGCTCGGACGTCGTCGTGATCACCGCCGGCCTGCCGCGCAAGCCCGGCATGAGCCGGATGGACCTGCTGGAGACGAACGCCAAGATCGTCCGCCAGGTCTCGGAGAACGTCGCCAAGTACGCCCCGAACGCCGTCGTCATCGTCGTCTCCAACCCGCTCGACGAGATGACCGCGCTGGCCCAGCTCGCCACCCAGTTCCCGAAGAACCGGGTGCTGGGCCAGGCCGGCATGCTCGACAGCGCCCGGTTCACCAACTTCGTGGCCGAGGCGCTGGGCGTACCGGTGGCGTCGGTGCGCACCCTGACCCTCGGCTCGCACGGCGACACCATGGTCCCGGTGCCCTCGCGGAGCACCGTCGACGGCAAGCCGCTGCGCGACGTGATGCCGGCCGAGCAGATCGAGGAGCTGGTCGTCAAGACCCGCAACGGCGGCGCCGAGGTGGTCGCGCTGCTGAAGACCGGGTCGGCGTACTACGCGCCGTCCGCCGCCGCGGCCCGGATGGCGAAGGCCGTCGCGGAGGACTCCGGCGAGACCATGCCGGTCTGCGCCTGGGTCGACGGCGAGTACGGCATCTCCGGCGTCTACCTGGGCGTCGAGGCCGAGATCGGCGCCGAGGGCGTCAAGCGGGTCGTCGAGACCGACCTGGACGCCGACGAGCTGGCCGCCCTGAAGGAGGCCGCCGAGGCCGTCCGCGCCAAGCAGGCCGACGTCGGCGGCATGTGAGCTGACCTGATCCCCGTGAAGGGCCGCCGGCGTCGCCGGCGGCCCTTCGCCGTTCCCGACGCCGTACCCAATGCCACCCTCGCCGCTGTCGTGGGGCGGCGGCCGTGATAGACCCAGGGGTACGGCTCAGTGGCACGCGGCGACGCCTGCCAGTGACCTCCGCGCCGCCCGCGCCGACCGGGGCGAGGCCGGCTGGGGGCCGCCGGCCTGTTTCCAGTACGCTCGTACTGCTTGAGCACGTGTCCCCCGAGAGGAGCGCCGGCCGATGGCGAAGATCAAGGTAAACAACCCGGTCGTGGAAATCGACGGCGACGAGATGACCCGGATCATCTGGAAGCAGATCCGGGAGCAGCTGATCCTGCCGTACCTCGACGTCGACCTGCACTACTACGACCTGTCGATCCAGCACCGTGACGAGACCGACGACCAGGTCACCGTCGACGCCGCCAACGCCATCAAGGAGCACGGCGTCGGCGTCAAGTGCGCCACCATCACGCCGGACGAGGCCCGGGTGGAGGAGTTCGGCCTCAAGAAGATGTGGCGGTCGCCGAACGGCACCATCCGCAACATCCTCGGCGGCGTGGTGTTCCGCGAGCCGATCATCATGTCCAACGTGCCGCGGCTGGTCCCGGGCTGGACCAAGCCGATCATCATCGGCCGGCACGCCCACGGTGACCAGTACAAGGCCACCGACTTCGTCGTCCCCGGCCCGGGCACGGTGACCATCACCTACACCCCCGCCGACGGTTCCGCCCCGATCGAGATGGAGGTCGCCAACTTCCCCGGCGGCGGCGTCGCGATGGGCATGTACAACTTCGACGAGTCGATCCGGGACTTCGCCCGCGCCTCCATGCGCTACGGCCTGGACCGTGGCTACCCGGTGTACCTGTCGACCAAGAACACGATCCTCAAGGCGTACGACGGCCGGTTCAAGGACATCTTCGCCGAGGTCTTCGAGAACGAGTTCAAGGCCGAGTTCGACGCCGCCGGCATCACCTACGAGCACCGGCTGATCGACGACATGGTCGCCGCCGCGCTCAAGTGGGAGGGCGGGTTCGTCTGGGCCTGCAAGAACTACGACGGTGACGTCCAGTCCGACACCGTGGCGCAGGGCTTCGGCTCGCTGGGCCTGATGACCTCGGTGCTGATGACCCCGGACGGCCGGACCGTCGAGGCCGAGGCCGCGCACGGCACCGTCACCCGGCACTACCGGCAGTGGCAGAAGGGCGAGAAGACCTCGACGAACCCGATCGCGTCGATCTACGCCTGGACCCGCGGCCTCGCCCACCGGGGCAAGCTCGACAACACCCCGGCGGTCACCGAGTTCGCCAACACCCTGGAGCAGGTCATCGTCGACACCGTCGAGGGTGGCCAGATGACCAAGGACCTCGCGCTGCTCATCTCGCGGGACGCCCCGTGGCTGACCACCGACGAGTTCATGAACGCGCTGGACGAGAACCTGGCCCGCAAGCTCGGCGCCTGAGGTGTAAGGAAGGGCCCCTTGTTAACGCCTGGCGTTGTACAAGGGGCCCTTCTTAACGCCGTCGGCGCGGCGGTCCGCGGCGTGTCGGGCAGGCGACACGCCGGTTTGCGTCACTTTGCCCGGCGCGCCTCGTTGACCTGAGTGGACGAGATGCCAGTCACGTCCAGGAAGGTTGACCGCGGTCGCCCCGCGACATGCGTGCCGATCAGCCAGCCTTCCCGGCTGTCGCGCACAGCCAGCCGTCCCTTCCCAGCGGGGGGCCCAGTCCCGGGCCCCCCGCGCCCTGTCCGCCTGTTGACAAGGGGCCCCTCCGCTACCGGAGGCGTTAAGAAGGGGCCCCTCCTTCAGGCCGCGCGGAGGAGTTCGGCGGCGCGCTCCGGGGCGATGTCGTTGATGAACACGCCCATCCCGGACTCCGACCCGGCCAGGTACTTCAGCTTGTCCTTCGCGCGCCGGATGGTGAACAGCTGAAGGTGCAGGTGGCCCAGTTCGCGCTCGACGCGGACCGGGGCCTGGTGCCAGGCCGCGATGTACGGCATCGGCAGGTCGAACAGCCCGTCGAAGCGGCGCAGCAGGTCCAGGTACAGCAGCCCGAAGGCGGCCCGCTCCGCGTCGGTGAGCGCCGGGATGTCCGGCACCGGCCGGTGCGGCGCCACGTGCACCTCGAACGGCCACCGGGCGGCCGCCGGGACGTACGCCGTCCAGTGCTCGTTGCCGGCGACCACGCGATCCCCGGCGGCGCGCTCGGCGGCGAGCACGTCGGCGTACAGGTTCCGGCCCCCGGTGCGGTGAGCGTGCCGGCGGGCGGCGGCCAGCATCGCCCGGGTCCGCGGCGTCACGAAGGGGTACGCGTAGATCTGCCCGTGCGGGTGGTGCAGCGTCACGCCGATCTCGACTCCCCGGTTCTCGAACGGGAAGACCTGCTCCACGCCGGGCAGGTCGCTCAGCGCGGTGGTCCGGTCGGCCAGCGCGTCGAGCACCGTCCGCACCCGGCGGGGGGAGAGGCTGGCGAAGGAGGCGTTGTGGTCGTCGGTGAAGCAGACCACCTCGCACCGGCCCTGCCCGGGCCGGACCGGGGTGAACGGCGTGATCTCCGCCGGCTCCTCGGCGATCCGGCCGCTCAGCGAGGGGAAGCGGTTCTCGAAGACCACCACGTCGTAGTCGGGGGCCGGAATCTCGCTGAGCCGGTCGGCGGTGGACGGGCAGAGCGGGCACTGGTCGGCGGGGGGGAGGAAGGTGCGGGTCTGCCGGTGCACGGCGACCGCCACCCACTCGTCGGTCAGCGGGTCGTACCGCAGCTGCGACGCCGGTGGGGGCGGTGGCAGCTCCCGGCGGTCCGGCTGGTCGCGGGCGGCGTCGTCCCACTCGTCGAAGTAGATCAGCTCCCGGCCGTCGGCCAGCTCGATCGCGGTGCGCTTCACTCCGCCACCCCTCCACTCGTCGGCATGGTCCGGCCCGCGCCACTCACGGTCAGCAGCTCGCCCACCTGCTCGTCGAGTACCCGCCGGGCGTCGGGGGGCAGCCGGTCGTCGGTGACCAGGACGTCGGCCGCCGAGAGCTCGACGATCGACGAGAGCCCGACGGTGCCCCACTTGGTGTGGTCGGCGAGCACCACCAGGCGGTCGGACGCGGTCACCAGGGCGCGGTCGGTCTCGGCCTCCATCAGGTTGGGCGTGGTGAATCCCGCCCGCTCACTGATCCCGTGCACGCCGAGGAACAGCAGGTCCAGGTGCAGCGAGCGGATCGCGCCGACGGCGAGCGGTCCGACCAGCGCGTCCGAGGGCGTACGGACACCGCCGGTGAGCACCACCGTCTGGTCCGGCCGGCCGCCGGCGTGCAGGATCTCGGCGACCGGCAGGGAGTTGGTCACCACGGTGAGGCCGGGTACGTCGATGAGCCGGCGGGCCAGCTCGGCGGTGGTGGTGCCGGCGGAGAGGGCGATGGCCGCCCCGGGCCGGACCAGCTCGGCGGCCCGGCTGGCGATGGCGGCCTTCTCGGCGAGCTGGCGCACCGACTTGGCCCGGAAGCCCGGCTCGTCTGTGGAGCCCGGCCCGGCGACCGTCGCGCCGCCGTGCACCTTGGCCAGCAGCCCGCGCTCGTGCAGCAGGTCGAGATCGCGTCGGATGGTCATGTCCGACACGCCGAACTCGGCCGCCAGCTCGGTCACCCGGACCCCGCCGGCGGCGCGCACCCGGTCGAGGATGGCCGCCTGCCGCTGCTGCGCCAGCAATGCGCCGCACCTCCGCGCCTTCACCGCGCACTCCCACGCGGTCGAACGTGTTCCAACAAGAATGAACACTAGCGCGGTGGCGTCACCCACGAAAGGGAAGGGTGTGATCTAGACGGTCGGGTGGCGCGGCTCGACCCAGCCCGTCTCGGTCAGGTGGTGCAGCACCGACTGCACCGCCTCGTCGACCGACAGATCCGTCGTGTCGATCACCAGGTCGGCGTCGGTCGGCTCCTCGTACGGGTCGTCGATGCCGGTCATCCCGCTCAGCAGGCCGGCCCGGGCCCGCGCGTACAGGCCCTTGCGGTCCCGCTGCTCGCAGACCTCAAGCGGGGTGGCGACGTGGATCAGCAGGAAGCCCGCTCCGGCGGCCAGGGCCATCTCCCGGGCGGTGGCGCGGGCCTGGGCGTACGGGGCGATCGGGCAGCAGATCGACACTCCCCGGTGCCGGGCGATCTCGGCCGCCACCCAGCCGATCCGGCGGACGTTCGCGTCCCGGTCGGCCTTGCTGAAGCCCAGGCCGGCCGACAGTTCCCGGCGGACCACGTCGCCGTCGAGCAGGGTGACCGTCCGTTCGCCCTGCTCCCGGAGCGCGTCGGCGAGACCCCGGGCGATGGTGGACTTGCCGGAACCGGACAGGCCGGTCAGGAAGATCACCAGACCCCGGTAGCGCCGGGGCGGGCGGGCCCGGACCAGCTCCTTCGCCACCGCCGGCGGCGTGTGCCACTCGGGCAGCGGGAAGCCCCGGTCCAGCAGGTCGTCAATCTCCGCCTGGCTCAGCGCCAGCCGCCGGTTGCGCGGCGGGATGTCCTCCCGCCAGCGCCACTGGCCGTCCCGGTTGTCGTACGCAAGCTCGCGGGGCACCAGCACCCGCAGCCCGGCGCCGGAGAGCATCTCGCCGGTGGAGAGCAGGTGGGTCACCCCGTAGGCGGCCGACACCCGGGCCCGCAGCAGCGCGTCGCTGATCTCCTCACGGCGGTGGGACAGCGGCACGGCGACCAGGGTCGCCGGGGGCATCCGGTCCCGGGCGGCGAAGACGCTGCGGACCAGCGCCTCCGGCGGCAGGCCGCCGCCGTTGTCCTCACCGACCGGGATCAGCACCAGCAGGTGGGCGCCCAGCGTACGGGCGGCGTGCGCGATCTGCGCGAGCTGCGGCCGGTGCAGCGGGCGGTCGGCGATCACCCCGAGCACCCGCCCGGGCGGCAGCAGCGCGCGGATCTCCTCGGGAGTGCGGCGCAGCCGCTGGAACGGCCCGTGGCCCCCGTCGCCCAGCCGGCGCACCGGGCCGCCGACGCCCGCCACCCCGTCGCGGACCGGCCACGCGTCGGTGACCTCCAGCGCCGCCACGGGAGCGCCCTCGCCGTCGGTCAGCACCAGCGTGCGGCGCGCCGGGTCGCGCACGTCCAGCCCCTGCGCGAGCGCCGTGGGCACCTGGAGGGTCACCGGCACGGGCCAGGGCGAGCCGTCGGCGAGGCGACTGCGCCGGCTCACCGACACCAGGTCGGCCCGGGTCATGAAGCCGGTCAGCGGCGTGTACGCCCCGGTCAGCAGAAGCTCCAGATCGGCCAACTCGCCCGGGCGCGGCGTGTACGCCGGCGCGTCCCGGAGCACCTCGTCCGGCAGCACCCAGCCGTTGCTCATCGAACCCCCAACCCGCTGATCGGCACACAGTTTCTCAGCCCACCCCGGGATCGGTCGAGTGCCACTCCCGGTGACGGAGGAGACGCGGGTGACCGGCGCGACGGATCCGAGGTGACGGCCCGGTGGCGGGTCGGTGACCGGTCAGGCCGGGGTCAGCGGCGCGGCGCCGAAGGACACGGCGAATCGCTTGCACCAGATCGACACGCTGGTCAGCCCGGTCAGGTCCACGTCGGCCGGGATGTCGTACGCCTGGTCGCCCCGGTTGCCCTTGAGCCGGCCCAGCTCCACCCAGCGGCCGTCGTCGAACACCCGCCACCCGGCGGTGCCGTTGCGGACCGGCTGGTCGGTCAGCCAGACCCGCAGGTCCGGGCCGTTGGACGTGTCCAGCCCGACCAGTTCCAACCGCAGCCGGCCGTCGGCTCCCCGGACGATCCGGGCGGTGCCGGTCGTGTCGTGCTCGTGGGTGACGAACTCACCACTGCGGACGACCACCGGCCCGGCCGGGGCGGCGGTCGCGCCGGACGTTGTGCTGGTCGCGGCGGACGGCGGTGCCGGGGTAGCGACCACGGTCAGGTCGTCGTCCACCTCGGTGTCGGTGACCAGCTTCCAGGGCTGGAACCACCAGAGGCCGACCGCGGCCCCGGCGGCGAGCACGGCGACCGCGACCCAGGTGAGCGGGGCGCGCAGCAGTCGGGAGAGCATGCCGCACAGTCTTCCGTCCCGGAGCCGCCGGAGGGATTACCGGAGCCTTACGCCGTACCCCTAGTGGGCGGATCAGGGGCGCGCCGGATGCCCGAGACGTGCGTGACCTGCCTAGGCTGGCGGGCGTGACACTCATCGCGACGGAGTCGCTGACCAAGACGTACGGGGGTGGGGTCACCGCGCTGGCCGACCTGACCGTCGCGGTCGAACCCGGGATCATCGGCCTGGTCGGGGCGAACGGCGCCGGCAAGTCGACGCTGATCAAGATCCTGCTCGGCCTGCTCCCTCCCACCAGCGGGCGGGTGCGGGTCCTCGACCTGGACCCGACCACCCAGTCCGACCAGGTGCGCGCCCGGGTCGGCTACATGCCCGAGCACGACGCCCTGCCGCCGGACCTCAGCGCCGCCGAGCTGGTCACCCACCTCGGCCGGATGAGCGGCCTGCCCCGGACGGTGGCCCGCGAACGCGCCAGCGAGGCGCTGCGGCACGTCGGGCTCTACGAGGAGCGGTACCGCCCGGTGGGCGGCTACTCGACCGGCATGAAGCAGCGGGTCAAGCTCGCCCAGGCGCTCGTCCACGACCCGGACCTGCTGCTGCTCGACGAGCCCACCAACGGCCTCGACCCGGCCGGCCGGGACGCCATGCTCGCCCTGGTCCACCGGATCGGCACCGAGTTCGGCATCTCCGTGCTCGTCTGCTCGCACCTGCTCGGCGAGGTGGAGCGGATCTGCGACACACTGGTCGCCATCGACGGTGGTCGCCTGCTGCGCGCCGACCACATCGCCGCGATGACCACGGCCACCGACATCCTCGCGGTCGAGGTCAGCGAGGGTACGGAGGAGCTGGCCGCCCGGCTCGCCGCGTACCGCCTGCCGGTGAGCCGGGAGGGACGGCTGCTGCTCGTCCCGCTCGCCGACGACGCCACCTACGACCTGATCCTCGGCGCGGTCGCCGAGCTGGACCTGCCGCTGCACCGGCTGGACCAGCGCCGGCACCGGGTCGCCGAGCTGTTCGCCACGAGGGAGCCCAGCCATGTCTGAGCCGGCCGGTGTCATCCACGACATCGGGTACCAGCGCTACACCGGCCCCCGGCTGGGCCGGGGCGCCGTGTTCGGAGCCCTGTACCTGCACGGGCTGCGGACGGTCTTCGGCTTCGGCCGCAGCGCCAAGGCCAAGATCTTCCCCTGGCTGGTGGTGGGCATCGTGACGCTGGTGGCGGCCGGGGTCACCGCGGTGCGCAGCCAGATCGGCGAGGTCGTCATGACGTACGCGCAGTTCGCCGACAACATGAGCTGGCTGGTCATCTTCTTCGTCGCGGTGGCCGCCCCCGAGCTGGTGAGCCGTGACCTGCGCAGCGGCGTGCTGCCGCTGTACTTCTCCCGGCCGCTGCCCCGGTCGGACTACCCGGTGGCCAAGCTGCTCGCGCTGGTCACCGCCCTGTGGCTGCTGCTCGGCGGGCCGCAGCTGGTGATGTTCCTCGGCGCCGCGTTCACCACCAAGGAGGGGATGCGGGGCGTCTGGAACGAGCTGCTCGACCTGCTGCCCGGCCTGCTCTACGCCGGCCTCTGGGCGGTGGTCTTCGCCTCGATCGGCCTGCTGATCGCCTCGCTCACCGGCAAGCGGGCGTTCGCCGCCGGTGGCATCGTCGCGGTCTTCCTGATGACCACGCCGATCGTGGGCATCCTCTCCGTCCTGCCCTCGCGGACGGTCAACGAGCTGGCCTTCCTCGCCTCGCCGTCCACCCTGGTGCAGGGGGTCGGGGTCTGGTCCCTCGGCGACCTGCTGATCACCGACGATGCCGCCGAGGCGGCCGGTTCCCTGATCGGGGACTTCGGCCCGGTCTACGCGCTCGCCGCCGTGCTGCTCGTCGCCGCCTGCGTCACCCTGCTGCTGGCCCGGTACCGGAAGGTGGCCGCCCGATGAGCGCGATCAGTGCCGAGCGGACGCCGGCGCCCACCCGCACGACGAGCACGCTGGACCTGGTGGGGGTCTCCCGCTGGTACGGCAACGTCGTCGCCGTCAACGACGTCAGCATGGCCCTCGGGCCGGGCGTCACCGGCCTGCTCGGCCCCAACGGCGCCGGCAAGACGACGCTGCTGCACATGATGGCCGGCTTCCTGGCACCGTCCCGGGGCACGGTCGCCCTCGACGGGGCGCCGACCTGGCGCAACCCGGACGTCTACCGGCGGCTGGGCCTGGTCAGCGAGCGGGAGGCGGTGCACACCTTCCTCACCGCGTACGAGTTCGTGCTGGCCAGCGCCCAACTGCACCGACTGCCCGACCCGGAGGAGGCGGCCCGCCGGGCGATCGCCCTGGTCGAGTTGGAGGGCGCGCAGTCCCGCCGGATCGGCACCTACTCCAAGGGCATGCGGCAGCGCGCGCGGGTGGCGGCGGCGCTGGTCCACGACCCGCAGGTGCTGCTGCTCGACGAGCCGTTCAACGGCATGGACCCGCGGCAGCGGCTGCACATGATGGACCTGCTGCACCGCCTCGGCGCCGCCGGACGGACCATCCTGTTCAGCTCGCACATTCTGGAGGAGGTCGAGCAGGTCTCCGGCACCGTCCAGGTGATGGTGGCCGGCCGGCTCGCCGCCTCGGGTGACTTCCGGACCATCCGCCGCCTGATGACCAACCGGCCGCACGTCTTCGCGATCCGGTCCACCGACGACCGGGCCCTCGCGGTGGCGCTGATGGCCGAGCCGTCGGTGACCGGCGTGGAGCTGGGCCGTACCGGGCTGACGGTGCGGGCCGGGGACTACGGCGCCTTCACCCGGGCGCTGCCGAAGATCGCCCTGGCGGGGGGCATCCGGGTCCGCCAACTGGTGCCCGAGGACGAGTCCCTGGAGAGCGTCTTCTCCTACCTGGTGGAGGCCTGATGTCTACCGTTACCTGGATCACCGCACGTGGACTGTTCGGGCGGCGGCGCTTCCTGCTGTTGTTCCCGCTGCCGGCGCTGCTGGTCCTGCTCGCCGTGCTGTCCCGCGCGCTCGGGGTCGACCCGGGCGCCTGGGGCCCGCCGGTGCTGGTCGGCCTCGGGCTCGCCGTGGTGCTGCCGGTGATCGCCCTGATCGTCGGCACCGGCGTGCTCGGCGCCGAGATCGACGACGGCACGGTGGTGCACATCCTGACCAAGCCGCTGCCGCGCTGGCAGATCGTGCTGCCGAAGCTCGCGGTCGCCGCCGGCGTCACCGCGGTCACCGTCGCCGTGCCGCTCTACGTCGCGGGCGTGCTCGCCGACTCGGTACGCCTCGGCCTGGCGCTCGCCGCCGCCGCGGCGATCGGGGCGCTGGCGTACTGCGCGTTCTTCGTGGCGCTCAGCCTGGTCACCCGGCGCCCGGTACTCCTCGGCCTGGTCTACGTGCTGATCTGGGAGGGGCTGCTCGGCAACTTCGTGAGCGGCACGAAGGTGCTCTCCATCCAGCAGTACGTGATCGCGCTCGCCGACCGGTTCGCTCCGACCGAGCTGCTCGCCACGGACGTGTCGGTCCCGGTCGCGGCGGTGATGAGCACGCTCATCGCGGTCGGCTTCACCGTCCTTGCGATCGACCGCCTCCGCTCGTTCAGCGTGGCCGGCGAAACCAGCTGACCCGACGTCCGCCGCTCCGGTCGAGGGCACTCTTTCACGGAAAGAGTGCCCTCGACGGCGTTCATGGCCACTCTTTCCGTGAAAGTGCGCGGATCTCGACGGTCAGAAGGCGCAGGCGATGACCAGCTCCGGGGTGCGGCCGGGGAGCAGGTCGAGCTTCCCGATCCGGCCCGCCGCCTTCAGGTCGTCGGCGACCACGGTGAGCTGGTCCAGCAGCGCGGCCGGGCCGAGCGCCTCGGCCAGCGGCACCTCCGCCTTCATCGACAGCTTCCGCTCCGACTTGGCGCGGCGCACCTGGCTGAGCGCGTCACCGGCGAGGCGCAGCAGCTCCGGGTCACCCGTGCCGGAGATCGCCCGCCCCACCTCGTACGTGGTGGGCCACGGCGCGCGGTGCACCGAGCCGTACCGCCACCAGGACCACACCTCCTCGGTCGCGTACGGCAGCGCCGGGGCGAAGAGCCGCAGCTGCACCGAGAGCGCGCTGGCCAGCGCCGCCCGGGCCGAGTCCGCCCCCGGCCCGCTGCCGTAGGCGCGCTCCTTCACCAGCTCGATGTAGTCGTCGCAGAACCGCCAGAAGAACGCCTCCGCGGCCTGCAGGGCCGCCGTGTGGTCGTACGCCTCGAACGCGGACGTCGCCGTGACGACGACGCCGGACAGTTCGGTGAGCATCGACCGGTCGAGCGGTTCGGTCGCCGAGGCGCGTAACGCGTCGGCGGCGCCGAGCCCGAGGGCGAACCGCGACGCGTTCAGCAGCTTCGTGGCGAGCCGCCGGCCCACCTTGATCTGCGCCGGGTCGAAGGCCAGGTCGGTGCCGGGCCGGCCGTTCGCCGCCCAGTACCGCACCGCGTCGGAGCCGTGCTCCTCCAGCAGCGCCATCGGGGTGACCACGTTCCCCTTCGACTTGGACATCTTCTTGCGGTCCGGGTCGAGGATCCAGCCGGACAGTTCCGCGTCGCGCCAGGGCAGCACCCCGTGCTCCAGGTGGCTGCGGACCACCGTGGCGAACAGCCAGGTGCGGATGATCTCCTGCCCCTGCGGGCGCAGGTCCATCGGGAACACCCGGCGGAACAGGTCCGGGTCGGTCTCCCAGCCGCCCACGATCTGCGGGGTCAGCGACGACGTGGCCCAGGTGTCCAGCACGTCCGGATCGCCGACGAAGCCGCCCGGCACCCCGCGCTGCGACTCGTCGTACCCGGGCGGCGCGTCCGTGGACGGGTCGATCGGCAGCGCCGACTCCTCCGGCGTGAGAGGGTGGGTCCAGTCCGGCTCGCCAGCGTCGTCGAGCCGGTACCACACCGGCACCGGCACCCCGAAGAAGCGCTGCCGGCTGACCAGCCAGTCACCGGTCAGGCCGCCCACCCAGTGCTCGTAGCGGTGCCGCATGTGCTCCGGCACCCAGCGCAGCTCCCGGCCCCGGGCCAGCAACTCCTCGCGCAGGCCGACGTCCCGGCCGCCGTTGCGCAGGTACCACTGCCGGGTCGACACGATCTCCAACGGACGGTCGCCCCGCTCGTAGAACTTCACCGGGTGGGTGATCGGACGCGGCTCGCCGACCAGGTCGCCGGCGTCGGCCAGCATCTCCACGATCGTCCGGCGGGCGCCGTTCACGGTCTGCCCGGCCAGCGCCGCGTACGGCTCCGCCGGCACGCCGGCCGGCGCCTCCGGCAGCAGCCGGCCGTCCCGGCCGATCACCACCCGGGTGTCCAGGTGGAGTTCGCGCCACCAGGTCACGTCGGTCAGGTCACCGAACGTGCAGACCATCGCGATGCCGGTGCCCTTGGCCGGGTCCGCCAGCGGGTGCGCGCGCACCGGCACCTCGGCCCCGAAGACCGGCGTACGCACAACCGCGCCGACCAGGTCCGCGTACCGCTCGTCGTCGGGGTGGCAGACCAGCGCCACGCACGCCGGCAGCAGCTCCGGCCGGGTGGTGTCGATCAGCACCTCCCGGCCGCCGGACCCGTGGAAGCGCAGCCGGTGGTACGCGCCCGGCCGCTCCCGGTCCTCCAGTTCCGCCTGGGCGACGGCGGTGGCGAACCCGACGTCCCACAGCGTCGGCGCCTCCGCCTGGTACGCCTCACCCCGCGCCAGGTTGCGCAGGAACGCCCGCTGGCTGGTCGCCCGCGCGACCCGCCCGATCGTCGTGTACGTCAGCGACCAGTCCACCGACAGCCCGAGCCGCCGCCACAGCGCCTCGAAAACCTGCTCGTCGGCCACGGTCAGCCGCTCGCACAGCTCGATGAAGTTCCGTCGGGAGATCGGCGTCGGGTCCTTGCGGGCGGCGTCGTCCACGGGCGCGGCCGGCGGCACCCACGACGGGTCGTACGGCAGCTCCGGGTCGCAGCGCACCCCGTACACGTTCTGCACCCGGCGCTCGGTCGGCAGGCCGTTGTCGTCCCAACCCATCGGGTAGAAGACCGTGCGGCCGCGCATCCGCTGGAACCGGGCCACCAGGTCGGTGTGCGTGTACGAGAAGACGTGTCCCATGTGGAGCTCGCCGGATACGGTCGGCGGCGGGGTGTCGATCGCGTACACGTCCGACCTACGGCCATCCGGGCTCGGCGAGTCTGACGCCTCGCCGCGACCCCGGACGGTCGCCTTGCTGCGGTCGAACGCGTACGTGCCCTCCTCCTGCCAGCGGCGCGCCCAGGTCTCCTCGAGCCCGTCCAGGGTCGGACGCTCGGGGACGCCGGCGCGGGCCGTCCTCGCCGTATCAGTCATCCGTCGATCGTAGGCACGGCCCGCCGCCCGAACGACGGGTTATCCGCGTGGCGCTTCGGTGTCCAGCGGCGGTCAGGACGGCTGCTGCCGGACGAGCATCGGGCCGCGGGTGGCCAGCGTGAGGCTGAGCGACCCACCGGTCTGCGCGTTCGCCCGGTCCAGGATGGTGGAGACCGGCGCGTAGACGTTGCGCTCGTTCCGGTTGGTGCACGGGCCGCTGCCCGGGTCGCCGTAGGAGAGGATGCCGATCGCTTTGCCGTCGGCCTCGGTGAAGAGCGGGCCGCCGCTGTCGCCCGGTCGGGCGCAGATCCGGACCCCGATGCCGCCGCTCGCCTTGTCGGTGACCTCGCCGCACCGGGTCCCGGGCAGGTAGCCCGCGCCGGCGCCGGAGTCGACGTACTGCTCGCCCGACTTCGGGGTGTAGCCCGAGCCGGTCGCGCAGACGACCCAGCCGACCTGCACGGCGCTCGCCGGCACCAGACCGGTGATCCGGACGTCCCGGCTCGTGGTGCACCGCGGGTTGTCCGCCACGCACCAGTAGTTGACGAGGCTGGGCTGGTCGCCGGGGCGCCTCGGGTACGCCCAGCGCTCGATCGCGTTCGAGATGTACGGCATGATCGCGTAGTCGTACGGGAAGGCGTTCTCGGCGAGCACCGGCGTGGTCGACTCGATGCCCACCCGGACCTTCTTTCCGAGGTACTGGTGCCAGGTCATGTCGACGTGCTGGTGCCGCCCACCGACGACGCAGTGCCCGGCGGTCAGCACGTATGAGACCGCGTTCCGGCCCACGATGTTGAAGCCGGTGGTGCAGCCACCGACCGTGCCGTCGTCGCGGGGCACGTCCAGCCGGATCCCGCCCCGCATCGGCGCCTGGGCGCAGTAGCGCGGGTCGCACGCCTTCGGCACGCTCGTCCCGGCGATCCGGGCCTGCGCGCGGGCGGTCACGTCGGCGTCGGCGAGCGCGTCGGCCAGTCGCGGGTCGTCGGCGGCGATCCGGTCGCCGGTGAGCACGACGACCTCGTTGGCCTGCTGGTCCACCACCACGTCGGTTCCCGCGACCCCGTCGAGCGCGGTGGCGAGCCGGGAGGCCGCGGCGGTGAGGCGGGCCAGCGGGACGCGTACCGGAACCACGCGGAGGTGCGCCCGGTCCGGATCGCCGGCCAGCGCGGCCCGGACCGGCCCGGTGTCGGTCGCCGCGATAGTGAGGAGCCCGCCGCCGGCCTGGTCCAGCCACATGCCGCCGTAGGTGTCGGGGAACCGGTCGGTGAGCCGCTCGGCGAGCGACGGCGACCGCTCCTGGAGGGCGAGCCGGCGGGTGGCCTCGGTCGCCGACACCCGGTACCGGTCCCGGAGGTACGCGACGGAGGCGGGCGCGACCCGGCCCACCGCGGCGGTGGCGGAGCCACCGGCGGCCGCGGCGCGACCCTCAACCGGGGACGGCTGGGCGTCGCCGATCGCCTCGTCGGCGCTCGGCGACGGGTCGCTCCCCGCGCCGACGACGCCGGACTCTTCCGTAGCGCCCACCGGGGCCGCCGGCGCCCGCCCGGCCTCGTCCCTGGGTGCCAGCGCGACGGCCGCCGCGCCGATCGCACATGCGGCAGCCAGTCCCGCGACCGCGATCCGTGTCCTGGTACGCACGCCGCAACCTCCCCGTGTGTCCGGCGGTGCGCGATCGGCGGGTACCGGGAGCCGGAGCCGATCGACGAGCCGTGATTCTAGCCATGGCCCGGTGTGGCGGTGTCGACCGAGCCGGTGCCCGTTCAGGGGACACCCGTCCGCCGACGTCTGTGGCAGCATCACCGCGTCCGTACGGCGCGCGGGGGAGGGCCACCATGGACGAGGACATGCGACCACGCGCGGTGTGGCCCGAGCTGCTCGGCGTCGTCGCGGCCGCGGCGGTCGGACTGGTCGTCGCGGCCGGCGGGTTCCCGCTGACGCTGTTCGCCGCCTTCACCGACATCCTGGCCCGCGGGCCCATGGGGCCGGGCGTGTACGCGGCGGCTGTGCTCGCGGTGGCGATCGCCGTGCCGGCGCTGCTGCCGCGGCTGCCGGGGTGGCCGGTGGCGGCAGCCGGTCTGGCGGTCTACCTCGCCGGCGACCTGACCGACGCGGACCTGATGATGAAGGCGCTGCTGCCCATCGAGGTGGGCACGACACGCGAGGTCGCCCTCGCGCTCGCCGCCACCGCCGGCCTCGGGCTCGCCCTGGGCGGGGTGCTGCTCGCGCTCGCGCAGGCGTCGCCGGCCACCTCGTGGTGGGTCGGCGCGGGCCTGGCCGCCGGGCTGGTCCTGCACCCGGTCAGCGGCGAGCTGTTCCGCGCGGTGCTGCCCCCGTACGGTGCGACGGTTCCGGGCGCGGACCGTGGGACCGGCGACCTTGAGCTCTGGCTCGCCCTCGGGCTCGCCCTGGTCGCCGCCGTCGTCGCGTACATCCGGGGGAGCGGCCCGCTCGGCTCCGCCCGGTTCCGGCCCGGCGCGCCCGTGGCGGTGATCGCCGTCGCCGCGCTGCTCCTCCTGGGTCTCGCACTGCGGATGGGGATGCTCCGGGAGTTCCGCCCCAGTTCCGACGAGATGGCCGGCCAGGACCGCACGGAAGAGTCGTTCGCCCAGGTGTCCGCTGTGGTCCTCGCCGCCGTCGCCGCGCTCCTGCTGACCGCCTACGCCTACCGGCTCGGCCGTGCACGGGCCGCCCGCTGGGTGGTGCTCGGCGCCGCGGCGGCGCCGATCGCGGTGGTCACGTTCCCGGACACCGGCCCGTCGTCGGCGACCCGGACGGCGCTCGTCCTGCTGCTCGGGCTCCTGGCGGTGGCCGGCGGTGCGCTGGCGGGTCGGCACGCGGCGGGGATGCTGCCCTGGGACGCGCTCGGACTGGTGGTGGCCGCCGCCGCGACTGCCCTGACCTGGCCGGTGGCCCGGGCGGACCTCCCGGCCGACACGGTCGGGCCGGTGCTGGTCGCCGTCGGTCTCGGCCTGGCCTTCGGGTCCGGCATCGTCCTGGTGACCGGTCCGGCGGGGACGCCGACCGCGGGCCCGCCCGGCACGGTGAACGGTGGTGCGGTGGGCTCGCCGGCTGCCGGCCCGGCGGGAGGATCGACTGCCGGTCCGGCCGACGGGCAGGCCATCGCGCCCCTGGGAGAGCGGACCGGTGGTCGGACCCGTGACGCGTCCGCCGCCGGTGTGCTCGTCCTCGGGCCGGCCGCGCTGATGCTCTGCGCGACGGCGCTCGCGCCGGTCGTGCTCCGCGCCCAGGCCGGCGTGCCGGAGCAGGATCCGTCCTTCACCGTGCCGCTCTTCACCACGATGGGCGCCGTGCTGCTGGTGCTGCTCTTCGGGTTCGCCCGGACGGTCGACCGTCTGCCCCGGGACCTGCGCGCCGAGGCGGCCGCGTCCGCCTCGTAGCGAAGCCGGGGCAACCTACACGAGGGAGTCGCGCCACTGCCGGTGCAGCGCGGCGTACCGGCCGTCGGCCGCGATCAGCTCGGCCGGCGGGCCGTCCTCGACGATCCGTCCCGCCTCCACCACCACCACCCGGTCGGCGATCTCGACCGTGGACAGCCGGTGCGCGATCACCAGCGCGGTGCGGTCCCGCAGGATGGTGCCGAGGGCGTGCTGGACCGCCCGTTCGGTGGGGACGTCCAGCGACGAGGTCGCCTCGTCGAGGATCAGCACCGCCGGGTCGGCGAGGAACGCGCGGGCGAAGGCGACGAGCTGCCGCTGACCGGCGGAAAGCCGACCGCCCCGGCGGTGCACCTGGGTGGCGTACCCCTCGGGGAGCGCGGCGATGAAGTCGTGCGCGCCGATCGCCCGCGCGGCCGCCGCCACGGCGGCGTCGTCGGCGTCGGGACGGCCGAACCGGATGTTCTCCGCCACCGTGCCGCCGAAGAGGTGCGTCTCCTGGGTGACCAGCACGAGCGCGCGGCGCAGCTCGGCGTCGACGACGTCCCGCAGGTCGACGCCGTCCAGCAGCACCTGGCCGGCGACCGGGTCGTGGAAGCGCGCCAGCAGCTTGGCGATGGTCGACTTGCCGGCGCCGGTGGGCCCGATCAGCGCGACGGTCTGCCCGGCCGGGATGTCCAGGTCCAGTCCGGTGAGAATCGGGGCGTCCGGGCGGTACCCGAAGGTGACCGACCGGAAGGTGACCGCGCCGCGGGCCGGCCCGGCCGGCAGCGGCACCGGGCGGGCCGGCTCGGGCACGGCCGGCCGCTCGTCGAGCACCCCGGCGAGTTTCTCCAGCGCCGCGGTGGCCGACTGCAACGAGTTGTAGAACTGGCTCAGCTCCTGCATGGGCTCGAAGAACCGCCGCAGGTAGAGCAGGAAGGCGGCGAGTACGCCGATCTCGGTGTGGCCGCCGAGCACCCGCCAGCCGCCGTAACAGAGCACCACCGCCACGGTGACGTTGCCGATCACCTTGATGCCGGGGGAGTACGTGGCGATCAGCCGGAAGGCGTTCAGACTGGCCCGCCGGTAGTCGTCGCTGACCGCGTCGAAGATCCGCTGGTTGCGGGGCTCGCGGCGGAACGCCTGCACCGCCCGGATGCCGCGCATCGACTCGACGACGTGGACGATGACCAGCGCGATCGTCTCCCGGGTGCGCCGGTACGCGGCGGCCGAGGCGCGCGCGAACCAGCGTGACAGCCCGTACAGGAAAGGGAACGCGAGCAGGGTCACGGCGGCCAGCGGCGGGTCGAGCCAAAGCATGATGGCGGCCACCGACAGGATGGACAGGGCGGCGAGCACGAGGCTGTCGATGCCGCCGCCGACCAGCTCGCCGATCGAGTCGAGGTCGCTGGTGAGCCGGGAGACCATCCGACCCGACGTGTACCGCTCGTGGAACGCCACCGACAGCCGCAGGAACTGGCCGTACACCCGCTGTCGCAGGTCGAGCAGGACGGCCTGGCCGATCCGCGCGGAGAGGACGAGGAAGCCGCGCCGTGCCGCGTACTCCACGGCGGTGGCGACGGCGAACGCGGCGGCGATCCCGATCAGCGGGCCGGGATTCCCGGCCCGTAGTGGCGCGATGGCCCGGTCGATGCCGAGCATCACGAGGTACGGCCCGGCCATGCCGGCCGCGTTCTGGCTGAGCAGCAGCGCTACCGCGACGGCGAGCCGCCAGCGGTGCGGGCGCAGCAGGTCCCGCAGCAGCACCCGGCTGCGGGCGCGCAGCCGGGCCACCGCCACCGGGTCGGTGTCCTCGGCGTGGCTGCGGTCGGCGTCCGGGTCGGTGGCGATCCCGCGCCAACTGTCCAGGTCGGGCGGTCGGCGCGGCGGCGGATCGGACGGCCGCCGTGGCGACGGCACGGGCCGAGGCGGCAATTCCGTGTCGCCGTCGGCCCCCGTCACGACCGCACCAGGCCCCGCCCGCCGGGTGCGGGGTCACCCGCCGCCGGGTCGGGCGCGCCCGACGGCGGGCCGGGCGCGCGCGCCGGCGGTTCCGCCGAGAGCAGCGCACGGTACGCGGGCACGGCGGCGAGCAGCTGTGAGTGCCGACCCACCGCCGTGATCCGCCCCTCCTCCAGCAGGGCGACCCGGTCGGCGAGCGCGATGGTGGACGGCCGGTGCGCCACCACCAGCGCCGTGGTGTTGCGCAGCACCCGGCGCAGCGCCGCCTCCACCATCGCCTCGGTGTGCACGTCGAGGGCGGACAGCGGGTCGTCGAGCACGAGCACCGCCGGCCGGCCGAGTACGGCCCGGGCCAACGCCAGCCGCTGCCGCTGCCCGCCGGAGAGCGACAGACCCTGCTCGCCGACGCGGGTGGCGAGCCCCCACGGCAGGTCGTACGCGAAGTCGGCCTGCGCCAACGCGAGCGCCGCGCGGACCTCCTCCTCGCCGGCGTCCGGCCGGCCCAGCGTGAGGTTCTCCCATACCGACATGGAGAACAGCGTCGGCTCCTCGAAGGCCACCCCGACCAGCCGGCGCAGCGAGGCGAGACGCAGGTCCCGCAGGTCGTGCCCGTCCAGCGTGATCCGCCCGCCGCTCACCTCGTGCAGCCGGGGCACCAGCGACAGCAGGGTGCTCTTGCCCGAGCCGGTCGCACCCGCCAGCGCCACCGTCTCTCCCGGCTCGACGGTCAGGTCGAGGGCCTGCAGGACGGGTGCCGTGGCTCCCGGGTAGCGGAACGAGACCCCCTCGAACACCAGCCGGCCGCGCACGTCGGCCCGGGGCAGCGCGACCGCGTGCGGACGGTCCACGATGGCGGGCGGGGTGTCCAGCACCTCCCGGACCCGGTCGGCCGCGGTCGCCGCCTCCTGCCCGCCGGCGATGATCCAGCCGAGGCCCTGCACCGGCCAGACCAGCATGAGCTGGAGGCTGACGAACGCCACCAGCTCCCCGATGGTGAGGACGCCGTTCGCGGCGGCGGCCGCGCCGGCGACCAGCACGACGGCCAGGGTCAGGTTCGGCACCAGGTCGAGGCGGGCCGACGTCGCGGCGAGCAGCCGCCCCTTGCCGACCCCGGTGTCGTGCAGGGCCCGGGCTCCCTCGGCGAACCGTGCGGCGAGTTCCGGCCCCCGCCCGTACGCCTTCATCGTGCGCAGCCCCTGCGCCGTCTCCTCGACCAGGGTCGCCACGTCGCCCTGCTGGTCCTGCATGCGCCGGGAGGCGGTGTGGTAGGCCTGCGCGAAGCGCCGGGCGATGCGGAACAGCGGCACCGCGCTCGCCGCCACCAGCAGGCCCAGCACGGGGTGCAGCCGGATCAGCAGCACCACCACGACCACGTACGTGACCAGGTTGAGGATCAGGAAGAACAGGCCGAAGGAGAGGAACCGGCGGATCACCGACAGGTCGGTGGTGATCCGGGACAGCAACTGGCCGGACTGCCACCGGTCGTGGAAGCTGGGCGGCAGCCGTTGCAGGTGGGCGTAGACGTCGGCGCGGATGGCCGCCTCCATCCCCACCGAGGAGGACGACTGCACCCAGCGCCGGACGAAGATCAGCAGTGCCTCGGCGAGGCCCAGCAGCAGCGCCAGGCCGGCGAGGCGGACCAGCCCGCCCGGATCCTGCCGGGCGACCGGGCCGTCCACCACCCGCTGGGCCACCAGCGGCACCGCGATCCCCGCCGCGGTGGCGGCCAGCCCGGCGACGAGCAGCCAGGCGAACTGCACCGCGTACGGGCGCAGGTAGTGCCGGAGGCGCCAGAGGTTGTGCAGCGGATGTCGGCCCGTGGCGGGGACCGAGTCTCCTTCACTGTCCGCAGGCACTACCCGACGGTAGCGGGATTGGGAGCGGTGCCGGTGTCAGCTTGTTGTCAACCGCCGCTCATGACCGAGAAGCCACTTCTTCACGTCCAGCCCCCATCGGTAGCCACCGAGCGTCCCGTCGGTGCGCAGCACCCGGTGGCAGGGGACGAAGAGCGCGGCGGCGTTGCGGGCGCAGGCCGCCGCGGCGGCGCGGACCGCCGCCGGGCGTCCGGCCAGCCCGGCGAAGCCGGTGTACGTGACGGGCTCGCCCGGCTTCACGTCGCGCAGCACCGTCCAGGCGTACGCCATGAACGCCCCTCCGGTGTGCTGCTCGACCGGCACCGTGTCGATCGCGGTCAGGTCGCCGTCCAGGTAGGACGCCACGGCGGCGCTGACCGAGCCGAGGTCCGGCCGGGGCCGCAGCGGCGCCCGCAGGCTCGGGTGGATGAGGGGGACCAGGGTCTGCGGATCGGCGGTGAAGCCGGCGGCCCGGACCGCCCCGTCGGGCCCGGCGACGATGCTGAGGGGGCCGGCCGGGGTGGCGATGAGGGTGCTGTCGATCGTGCTCATGCTGCTCTCCAGAGTCGGATGACCGCGTACGAGCGCCAGGGGCGCCAGCGGTCGGCGTACGTGTCGAGGGTCTTCGGGTCGTCGGGCAGGCCGAGGGCGGCGGCCCCGCGGCGTACGGCGAGGTCGGTGGGGAGGAACGCGTCCGGGTCGCCGAGCGCGCGCAGCGCGACGTAGTCCGCCGTCCACGCCCCGATACCGGGCAGCGCCAGCAGCCGCCGGCGGGTCTCCTCCCGATCCCCACCCGGCTCCAGATCCAGCGACCCGTCGGCGACCGCCCGAGCAAGCCCCCGAATGGTCTCCCGCCGCGCCACCGGCATCCCAAACCCGTGATCCGGAATGCCAAGCACCTCCTCAGCCGACGCAAACCCCCGCACCCCCCGCCACTCTCCCTGTTGATCATGAGGTTGGCGGCGATGTGGATCTCCCTGACTGCCGCCAACCTCATGATCAACGGGGTGGGGGTGGGTGAGGGGTGGGAGGTGGGTTAGGAGGCGGGTCAGGGTGGTGCGGGCGGAGGTGACCGAGACCTGCTGGCCGATGATCGCGCGGACGGCCGTCTCGAAGCCGTCGGCCGCTCTCGGGACGCGGACACCCGGTTCGGCGGTCACCGCCGGGGCGAGGGCGGGGTCGGCGGCGAGCGTCTGGTCCACCGCCACCGGGTCGGCGTCGAGGTCGAGCAGACGGCGGCAGCGGGCCACCGCCGGCGCCAGATCGCGCATGTCGGTCAGCCGCAGCGTCGCGACCACGTGCCCGTCCGCGGGGGTCAGGGCGGCCTCGCCGGTGCCGTGCGGCAGCCGCAGCCCCCGGCGGTACGTCCCGTCGCGCACCTCGTCGACGCCCGGCAACGCGCGCAGGGCGAGGAAGTCCAGCAGCGCCCGGGCGTGCAACGGCGGCCGGTACGCGAGCCGTACCGTGATCGTGCCCGCCCCTCCCGGCGCCGGGCGCTGCCCCCGGGCGGTCCGCAGCTCGGTCGGCGCGACCCCGTACACCTCGCGGACGGTGTCGTTGAACTGCCGGACACTGCCGAACCCGGCCGCGAACGCGACGTCCGCCATCCCGAGCCCGGTGGTCTCGATCAGCGTGCGCGCGGTCTGCGCGCGTTGCGCCCGGGCCAGGGCGAGCGGCCCGGCCCCGAGTTCGGCGCGGAGCATCCGGTGCAGGTGCCGCTCGGTGTAGCCGAGGCGCGCCGCCAGGCCGGGCACCCCGTCCCGGTCGACGACACCGTCGGCGATCAGCCTCATGGCGCGCCCGACGACGTCCGCCCGCACGTCCCACTGCGGCGAGCCGGGTGCGGCGTCCGGCCGGCACCGGCGGCAGGCGCGCAGGCCCGCGCCCTGCGCAGCGGCGGCCGACGGGAAGAACCGGACGTTCTGCCGCTTCGGGGTGATCGCCGGGCAGGACGGGCGGCAGTAGATGCCGGTCGAGGTCACGCCGGTGTAGAACCAGCCGTCGAACCGCTGGTCGCGGCTGTCGACGGCCCGGTAACACCGTTCGAAGTCCAGGTCCACGCACCGATGATGCCCCCAGCCCGGAGACACTGGCTGGCGGGATTCGGACGTGGGTGTAAGGAAGGGCCCCTGGTTAACGCCTCCGGTAGAAGAAGGGCCCCTGGTTAACACCCACGGTCCTGCCCGCGGACCGGGGCGCGCAGGATCCCGTCGCCGGAGCCGCCAACCGGCCGCCGAAACTGTCGGTTGTGGTCGGTACCGTCCCGCCACCAACTCAAGAAGGGGTGCGGCGATGGCGAGCGGGGCGGGTCGGCAGGCGGCGTCGACGCGGGAGGGGCATCCTCCACCGGACCGGGCGGTGGTGCAGGGCTTCTACGTCCGCATGCGCGCCGTCGCCCCCGCGGCGGTCGGCGCACTCGACCGCGACCGCGCCGGCGACCCGGGGCGGGCCTTCGGCGACACCGCCTGCGGCCGGCTCGTCCGTTCCCTGGACGACGACGGGCTCCGCGCCCTCGGCATGTGGGTGCACCACTGGTGCATGCGCTTCTACGACGACGACACGCGGGCAGCGCTGCGCCTGCTGCGGGAGATCGCCGCCCGGCCGGGGCTGGGGTGGACGGCCGACGAGGTCCGCTGGATGCTCCGCGAGTCGTACGCCACCGGCCCGGCCGCCGAGGCCCGCTTCACCCTGCCGCTCGCCGCCGCCGCCGAGCTGGCCCCCGGCGCGCTGCGGATCGAGCCCGTCGTGCCGCGCCAGCCGGGTCCCCGCGACTGACGCTCGGCGGCCGGCCGGCGCGGGGGGAGCTGGCCGGCCACGGTGGCGCCGACCGCCAGCGCGAAGCCGGCGAGCTGCCCCCCGGTCATCGCCTGGCCGAGCACCGCCCAGCCGAGCACGGCGGCGGTCAGCGGGCTCAGTGCGCCGAGCAGGGAGACCTGGGTGACCGGCAGCCGGGCGGCGCCGCGGAACCAGAGAGCGTACGCCAGCGCCGTGCCGACCAGCGTCAGCCAGGCGTACCCGGCCAGCGCGGGCAGGTCGAGGGCGGGTGGGACCCCCTCGACCAGCAGCGCGGCGGGCACCACCAGCAACCCGCCGGCGGTGAGCTGCCACCCGGTGGCGGTGAGCGTGCCCACCCCCGGTGGGCGGCCCCAGCGCCGGGTCAGCACCAGCCCGGTCCCCATCGCCGCGGTGGCGGTCAGCCCCGCCGCCACGCCGAGGGCGTCCAGGCCGGCATCCGGGCGGAGCACGACCAGGGTGACGCCGACCAGTGCCGCGACCGCCGCGGCGAGCGCCCGTGGGCGGGGGCGCTCGCTCAGCACCAGCACGGTCAAACCGGCGACCAGCAGGGGCTGGGTGGCGCCGAGGACGGCAGCCGTCCCGCCGGGCAGTCGGTACGCGGCCAGGAACAGCAGCGGGAAGAAGGCCCCGATGTTCAGCGCGCCGAGCACTGCGCTCCGCCACCACCAGGAGCCGTGCGGTCGGTGTCGGGTGACGGCGAGCAGCAGCAGACCGGCGGGCAGGGCCCGGAGCGCGCCGGACCAGAGCGGCCGGTCCGGGGGCAGCAGCTCGCTGGTGACCAGGTACGTCGTACCCCAGGCGACCGGCGCGGCGGCGGTGACCAGGGGATCGAGGCGGCGGTGGTCCATTGCTCCTCCTCACAATGCTCTCGGCTAAGTAGCTTAGTGCTAAGCTACTTGGTGTCGAGCGATATGCGGGGTGCGAGGTGCGGCACAATCCGGATGTGGCGCAGCGGGACGACGTCGACGGCATCGTCGAGCAGTGGCAGCGGGAACGGCCGGGCATGCGACCCGAGCCCATGGCCGTCTTCGGCCGCATCTACCGCCTGGCGCGGCTGGTCGGCGACGAGCAGGAGCGCACGTACGCCCGGTGGTCGATCAGCCGGGGGGAGTTCGACGTGCTCGCCGCGCTGCGCCGCGCCGGTGCTCCGTACACCCTGGCGCCGAAGGCGCTCGCCGCGTCGCTGATGCTCACCTCCGGCGGCATGACCGGCCGGCTCGACCGGCTGGAACGGGCCGGGCTGGTCCGCCGCTCACCCGACCCGGCCGACCGGCGGGGCCTCCAGGTGACGCTGACGGACGCGGGCCGCGCGCTGGTCGAGGAGGCGGCGGACGCCGGGCTCGCCGTGCAGCGCCGGCTGCTCGACGCGCTGCCGCCGGAGGACCAGGAGCGCCTCGCCGACCTGCTACGTACCCTGCTCGGCGCGGCGACCGACGCCCAGCGTTGATCCGCGCCGCTTAACGCGCCCGGCGACGGCGCACGTTCACCAAAGGCGCACATTCACGGAAAGAGTGGCTGATCAGCCGGCTATAGCCACTCTTTCCGTGAAAGTGCGCGGGGCATGACCGGCGGCGGCTGGGTTCGGCGGCTGCGGCAGGATGGGCGACGCTCCCGACGGAAGGACGACCGTGGCCGCCAGCGAACCGACGATCCTCGCCACCAGCATGGGCATCTACGCGCCGCGCCGCGCCGGCGGGGCCCGGCGGATCAACCCGGTCTTCGACCTGGCCGCGGACCTGGCCGATGCCGGGCCCGAGCCGAAGATCTGCTTCCTCAACCAGGCCGAGGGGGACCAGCCGACCACGCTCACCCGGGTGTACGAGGCGTTCGCCGGCACCCGCTTCCGGATGACGCACCTGGCGCTGTTCCCGATGCCGAACGTGGAGGACGTCCGGGCGTGCCTGCGGGCGCAGGACGTCATCTGGGTGGGAGGTGGCAGCGTGGCGAACCTGATGGCCGTGTGGCGGGTGCACGGCCTCGGCGACATCCTGCGTGAGTGCTGGGAGGCCGGTGTCGTGCTGGGCGGGGTGTCGGCCGGCTCCATCTGCTGGCACGCCGGCGGCGCCACCGACAGCTTCGGCCTTGCGCTGCGCGGCTTCACCGACGGGCTGGGCTGGCTGCCGTACGGCAACGGCGTGCACTACGACAGCGAGGAGCAGCGCCGGCCGCTGATGCACCGGCTGGTGGGCGACGGCACGCTGCCGACCTCCCACTGCACGGACGACGGGACCGGCCTGCTGTACCGGGGCGAGCGGCTGGTCGAGGCGGTCGCGGACCGTCCGGGTGTGTCGGCGTACGAGGTCAGCCGCGGCCCGGACGGCAGCGTACGGGAGACACCGATCGGCCCCCGCCTGCTCGGCTGAGCGGGCTCGGGTCTGCGGGGCCGCCGGCTCAGACGCGGTCCTCGAAGGCGGCGCAGACGGTCGCCCGGACCCCGGGCCCCTCGATCGCGCGCAGCAGCTCCCGGGCCAGCGCGATCTGGTGCTCCTCGTCGACCGAGCGGTCGGTCGGGGTCAGCTCGACCCGCCAGCGGAAGTAGAGGTAGTCGTCCTCGTCGGTGGTGGCGAGGTGCGGGTCGAACCCCTCGTTGGGATTGATCTCCAGCAGGTTGCCCCGGACGTCCACCGAGTCCCGCCGGTACGGCACCGCGTCGGGCAGCCGGGTGCGGATCCGGTCCAGCAGCTCCGCCGCCTCGAGCGGGCCGTCGACCATGATCAGGAACTGCAACGTCGTCTGCACGTCTGCCACCTTGCCAGATGCGGTCCGGCTCAATCGAGCGGGAGGAACGGGCCGTTGTCGAACTTGCCGCCCCGGCGCAGCACCGAGAACTGCACCTTGTGCGGGACGTGGACGTCCATCAGCTCGCGCCGCAGGTGCGTGAAGTCGGTGCCCAGGTCGAAGCTCGCGAGCTGGCCGTTCTCGTTGATCCGGCGCAGCATCGTCTTGCGCAGCCGGGTGCCGTCGGGTGCCCGGGCGAGCGACCGCTCGGCGAGGTCGAAGAACGTGTCGTCGTCGACGATCAGGGCGACGTCGATGTCGGAGTCCGGGCGGGCGGTGCCACGGACCCGGCTGCCGTGGGCGACGAGATCGCCGTCGGGGAGCCCCGCCTGCCGCTGGGTCTGCCGGGCGCCCCGGGCGAATCGCGTCCACTGCCGCTCGGTGAAACCCTGCGGGATCCGCCGGGTGGTGCGGGTGGCGGCCGTTTGGGCGGCGTCACCGGCCACGTCGTCCGCCTTGCGCATCATGCTGCGGGCGGCCTGCGCGATGATGCCCCGCGCCGCCCGCGTCGCCCCGTCCGGGAGATCCCGCCGGCCGCTCATGCTGCCGCCTCCCACCGGTCGACGGTCCCCGTGCCGGGCCGGATGACTCGCTCGTTCATGCCGTCGCCTCCCGCCGGTGGCGCAGCACCGCGTCGAAGACCTGTGCCAGCTCGGCGGCGTCGTCGCCGGCGTGGTGGGTGTGCGGCACGTCGTGCAGCCCCAGCTCGTGCTTGATCTTGCCCTTGCGGGTCTGCACCCACTCGCTCGCGGTGACGCCCATCCAGTAGCTGCGCAGGTCGATGCCGGAACCGGTGGCCCCGAACGGGCTGCGCCCGGTGAAGCGGACGAAGTACCAGTGCACGAACATGCCGTCCCACACCGCCGGCGCCGCGAGAAACACCGGCCGCCCGACGCGGCGCAGCCCGTTGACCCAGGCGGCGGCGGCCGACATGGCCTCCTCGGCGGTCGGGGCCTCCCGGAGCAGGCGCTCGCGGTCCAGCCCGGACACGGCCAGGGCCGCCGGCACGTACTCGTCGGAGATCGGCCGTAGCTCGGTGTAGAAGCGCAGATCGGAGTGGCCGACCACGGCCATGCCGAGCGAGATCATGCTGTACGGGCCGGGGATCGGGCCGTCCGCCTCGACGTCGACGGCGACGTACAGCTCGGGCAGCGGGGCGGTCATCCCAGCACCGCCTTGACGGCCTGGTCGACGAGCAGGCCGAGCACCATGTCGGTGAGCTTCTTGAAGACCGGGATCTCCAGCAGCGAGGCGCCGAACGTCGGGGCCGCGGTGGCGATCGCCTGGATGATCTGCACCAGCAGGATCACCAACTGGACGATCACATTGATCTTGAGGGCCAGGACGACGAGCGCGCAGACGAAGAGCGTCGCCCCCACCATCATCGCCCCGGTCGCACCGTCGCTGAGCACCGCCAGCGCCGACCCGTCGGCCTCCCAGCGTTCCCGGAAGGCCTTGATCGCGTCGCCGTGGTTGCCGTCCAGCACCCGCTGCGCGCCGGCCGCGCCCTCGGCGGCGGCCTGCTGGAGCGAGCCGGCGAACTCCATCCACATCTGGCCCAGCTCGAACAGCTTCGTCTCGTCCGACTTCGGCCAGGTGTAGCCGAGTTCGTTCAGCAGGCCGGCGAGTTCGCCGGGGAGCATGATGCCCATTCGCTCGCCCCTACCAGCTCAGGTTCGTGAAGTTGGCCCGGTTGTCCTGCTCGACCAGGTCGTACTGCTCCGCCATGGTCTGCAGGCCGGTGCCGAACCCCCGTAGCCCGTCGACCACCGAACCCAGGCACTCCGCCGCGATCTCCTGGGCGACCTGGTACGACAGCCCGATCAGGCCACCCACGTCGTCGTCGCCGAAGATGTCGCCCATCGCCGCGCTGCGCGCCTGCAACGCCTCCCACTGCGCGGCGAGCTGCTCGGCCACCGACTCCAGGTGACCGCCGCCCTGCCGCAGCGAGGGCGGATGCACCTCAAGGTCGTCCGACATCCGCGATCACCGGGCGCCCTGCTGGATGCGCCGCACCGCGTCGGCCAGCGCCTCGGTCATCGCCGACATGCTGCGGACCGACTCGTTCTGCAACTCGTCGAGCGTCCGGCCGAGCTGCTCGGGGTCGACCGCCGGGGCCTGCGCGTCGGTGGCCGCCTGGTGCCGCAGGTCGTCGAGGGCCGCGTTCATCGCCTGGACGAGCTGCTCGCCGAGCAGGTCCGCGCCCATCCGCAGGGCCCGGGGATCCAGCGTCACCGACTCGACCCGCTGCCCGATCATCACCACCTCGACCTGGCCGCCCGCCGCGGACCCGACGCCCCGCGCCGGCTCCACCTCCGGCCCGTCGCCCGGCGCGGCCTCACCCGGCGCCCGCATCGACGCCAGGACCTGTCGGGTCTGCTCGAACAACCGGTCGAACTGCGTCACCTGGTCCACAAGGCCTCCCACGGACTCTCGGCGTCGGAAAGGGTAGCAACCGGTCACCACCACCCACCGACCGTGATCCGCTCGCTGGGACGGCCGGGCGCCGGTGGCGCCCGACACCCGAGGCAGGTGCCGGTGACCGGCGGGCAGCGGCGTAAGCTGGCCCGTCGTGAGTCTCACCATCGGCATCGTCGGCCTGCCCAACGTCGGCAAGAGCACGCTGTTCAACGCCCTGACCAAGAACGACGTGCTCGCGGCGAACTACCCCTTCGCCACCATCGAGCCCAACGTCGGTGTGGTCGGCCTGCCGGACGAGCGGCTGGACAAGCTCGCCGAGATCTTCACCTCGCAGAAGGTGATCCCCGCGCCGGTGTCGTTCGTCGACATCGCCGGCCTGGTGCGCGGCGCCTCCAAGGGGCAGGGCCGGGGCAACGCGTTCCTCGCCAACATCCGCGACGCCTCCGCGATCTGCCAGGTGGTCCGCGCCTTCTCCGACCCGAACGTGGTGCACGTCGACGGCAAGGTCTCCCCGGCCGACGACATCGAGACGATCAACACCGAGCTGATCCTCGCCGACATCCAGACGCTGGAGAAGGCCGTACCGCGGCTCGAGAAGGAGGCCAAGCTCCGCAAGGACCGGGCCGCCGCCCTGGCCGCCGCCAAGGCCGCCATCGACGTGCTCGACGGGGGCACCACCCTGTACGCGGGCGCGGCCGCCGCCGGGATCGAGCTGGAGCACCTGCGCGAGCTGCACCTGCTCACCACCAAGCCGTTCCTGTACGTCTTCAACGTCGACGAGGCCGAACTGGCCAACGCCGAGTTCCTCGACGAGCTGCGCGCCCTGGTCGCCCCGGCCGAGGCCGTCTTCATGGACGCCAAGATCGAATCCGAGCTGGTGGACCTGCCCGAGGAGGAGGCCCGCGAGCTGCTGGAGTCGATCGGGCAGTCCGAGCCCGGGCTGGACCAGCTCGTCCGGGTCGGTTTCCGCACGCTCGGGCTCCAGACGTACCTCACCGCCGGCCCCAAGGAAGCGCGGGCCTGGACCGTCCCGACCGGCGCGACCGCGCCGGAGGCCGCCGGGGTCATCCACTCCGACTTCCAGCGCGGCTTCATCAAGGCCGAGGTGGTCTCCTACCACGACCTGGTCGCGGCCGGCAGCATGGCGGCGGCCAAGGCGGCGGGCAAGGTCCGCATCGAGGGCAAGGAGTACGTGATGCAGGACGGCGACGTCGTGGAGTTCCGCTTCAACGTCTGACTCCGGCCTGTTTCCGCAGTTCAGAAGGTTGTGCCCTCGCCGATGCAGGGGACCAGGGGCCTGTCCGGCGGATCTTGCCGGACAGGCCCCTGGTTCCGATGAGGGCTCAGCGCTTGAGCGTGAAGGTGAAGTCGCCGGAGAGCTTGCCGCTCAGCCGGACTGCCGAAACGAGTTTCCCCTCCGTGATCAGTCTCTCGACCTCGGCCCGCGAAAGACCGCAACCTTCAGCGATCAGTCGCACCGGCCGGACAGGGATCCGCGCCGCAAAGCGGACCGAGACGTCGATCACCTCGCGGTCCAGGTGATCCGATCCGCCGGTGTCGAGGCGCCAGGCGTTGTCCCAGTCGAGGGCGATGCGACTACGGCGCCGCACGACCGGATCCTGGAGCAGCTCAGCTGTCAGGCCAGGGTCGTTGTCATGCAGCCGGTCCAGCAGCTCAGGTCGTACGGAGCGCACAGTCATCCGATCCAGGACCGTGAGCTTTGCAGTTTCCCCGCAAGCGGTACAGAGCGCGAGGAGCCAGGCGTCGATGAGCTTGTGATTTGCGTTGACGCGAAATTTACCGCTTGCCCGGAAGCGCTCGGACGCGCACGCGTGGCAACGGCGGAGAACGAGCGGCAGGCAGGTGGGCACGACCACCCAGTTTTTGAACACAGAAGTACACCGGTTTCAGTGAGAAGTCCGCAGCAAAAAGAAGCGCGGCGCACATGCGCGACGCGCGACGAATCAGCGCTTGGGAGGTCTCACAGGGTGTACAACGGCACGTCCTTGACTAGACGACTTGGTTCGGCAGCACGGTAATGGCGCACAGCGGCGCTGTTCCACTGGTTTTTCGAGCGCCTCACTGCCAGGTCCTGTCCGGCGGATCATGGACGAAGCCAGAGCCAGATCGCGGCGACGGTGACGGTGCCATGGAAGACGTAGGTCCGCTTGTCGTACCTGGTGGCCACGGCCCGGAAGTTCTTGAGCCTGTTGATCGTCCGCTAAGGTGCCGCACCAGATCCGGAACGACGGACCCGACGTGCTTCTCGCCATCTCCGTCTACTGGCTGCAGGACACCGCCTGAACAGGGTCCGGCGTCCCCTCGCCGGATGATCCACTCCAGGTCAGCGGCATGGCGGTGTCACTGACGTCGTAATGCCGCGTTGCCAGCGGCATGGAGTGGACCATCGTCTGGAACCGGGACGGCCCGGCCGCGCAGGGGGGAGCCTGCCGGCCGGGCGCGCCGGACGGATCAGAGAAGGTTCACCCTGTACGCGTCAGCCGCTTCGCGTACGGGCTGGTAGAAGGTGGTGCCACCGGTCCGGCAGTTGCCGCTGCCGCCCGAGGTGATGCCGAGCGCCTTGGTGCCGTCGTAGAGCGGGCCGCCGGAGTCGCCGGGCTCGGCGCAGACGGTCGTCTGGATCATGCCTTTGACGGTGCCACTGCCGACGTAGCGGACGGTGACGTTGAGCGCGGTGACCGTACCGCTGTGCGTGCCGGTGGTCGAGCCGGTGCGCCTGACCGACTCGCCGACGAAGGCGTCCGCCACGGTGTACCCGCCCGGGTGGCTGAGCGAGGCGTTGTCGTAGCGGACCAGCGCGTAGTCGTTGCCCGGGAAGCTGGAGCCGACGGTCGGGCCGATGAGGGTGGTCTGGCTGGAGTTGGTGTACCAGGTGTTGGCCACGTCGCCACAGTGTCCGGCGGTCAGGAAGTAGTACGTGCCGCCGCTGACGACGTTGAAGCCGAGCGAGCAACGGTAGCCGCCGCCGTAGATGGCGTCGCCGGCCGAGAGCAGCCGGGTGAAGACACCGGGGGAGCGTTGGATCCGGATGGCACCGGCGTTGCTGCCGGCGTCCTGCCGGATCTTTGCGATCTCGGCGGCCGAGACGGTGCTGTCGGCGGTCACGACGACGCGGCCGGACGCGGCGTCCACGTACCACGCGATGCCCTCGACGCCCGACCGATCCACGGCGCCGCTCACGGCGGAGAGTTCGCTGGCGCTGTACCCCTGGGCGGGCGCGGCGGCGGCCGGCGGGGCGAACGCTGCGGTGGCGATCAGGCCGACGGCCACCGCGAGCAGTCGTACGGATCGGGGGATCTGGCGGGCGACAGGGGGGCGAGTGGGTCTCACTGTCTCCTCCTCAGGAGTGAGAGGACCGGGGGTGGGGGTCCTCTGCGGTGTCGTCAGGAGCCGCACCAGCGGGCCGTCGATCCCGTGTTCCCGGCGACGATTCCGTGAGTATCGGCGTCCATCGATCACGAATGCAAGGGTGCCGGCGAGAAGCGTGCAACTTCCGAAAGGCAGGACGACGCCGGCAACGTCCGCCATCGAGGGAGGCTGACGGTTCGTGGTGAACAACTGCCGTGGGCCATCGACCGCTCTTGATCATCCGGTGACCGTCCTCTATGGTCATCCGATCGGCGATCATGGCGGCGGCGGTGTCGACGTCGCGGTCGCCAGTCGGAAGATCCGTTACCGGAACGCACGGGGGGCGTGGGCACATGGTGTCCGGCTCCGAGTAAGGGAGACGACGTGAATCGCAAGCTGCTCTCATCCGCCCGGATGGCGCTGGCGGCGCTGGCCGCTACCGCCCTCACGCTGGTGGCCGGCCAGTCGCCGGCCCTGGCGGCGCTGCCGTCCGACTACAAGATCGAGGTGTCGAGGTGGTACCACGGCTCCGGGCCGGCCGAGTCGAACACCATCAAGATCACCATCCGTAACGGCTGGAACGAGAAGGTCGGCGACGGCGAGTTCCGGGCCGACCCCGACGCATACGGCGCACCCGGCGACGCCCTCGGTGCGTGTGACAACCTCGCCGACGGGCTCGGCGTCGAGATCCGGATGGACATCGGCTCGTCGAGCGGCTTCCAGCAGACCGATCGCGTCGCGTCCACCCGCGGTCACAACTCCCCGTACTGCACCGGCTGGGTCACCGGAGACATCGCCGAGAACACGCCCGTCGCCGTCAAGGTGTGCCTGGTTAAGGGAGACCTGGAGTACTGCACCGGCGTCTACTACGCCCGCGCCTGACGTCCGAGCCGGCCTGCGGGCGAGTGTCTCCCCGCAGGCCGCCGGACGCACATCTCCCCGACCGGGACTAGGGAGCCGATCGAGCCGTGGGTCCGGGCGCTCCGACCGGTACGACGTCCGCCGACGGCGGTTCGATCAATCGGCCGGGCGCCTTCCGGTCGTCACCAGAGACCTGTCCTCCGCCGTACGCCTGGCTCGGGTCGTGGCGCGGTGGGCGAGCGTGCTCCCGCAGACCGACCCCGGCGAGACCACGGTGTCCGCCGAGGACGCGCAGCACCTGCGGCACCGCGCCTTCTGTGACACGCTGCTGCCCGGCGGCCGGCGCTGCGGCCTGCGCGACGACCATGACGGGCCCTGCTCGGTGCGGCCGCCGAGAATCTGATGGCCCGACGGTCCGGATCGGGGGTGCCTGTTCGTCATCCTGGTGACGCACCCGCGAGAGGAGCACACGATGAAGTACCTGATGTTCGTCTGCACCGACACCGAGCCGGACACCGACCGGTCCGACTGGCCCGACGTCGAGGCCTGGGTGGCGGAGAACGACGCCCGAGGACGTCGGCTTGCCGGCGAACGCCTCGCCGAGCCGTCGGCCGCCACCACGGTCCGCGTCCGCAACGGTCAACTCCTCGTCTCCGACGGCCCGTTCGCCGAGACCAAGGAGGTCATCGTCGGCTTCGACCTCCTGGAGTGCGCCGACCTGGACGAGGCGATCGAGGTGGCGCGTACCCACCCGATGGCCCGGGGCGGGCGGATCGAGCTGCGGCCCTTCGCGGACCTGGATGAGTGACAGGCCGGCACCGGCCGCCGCGCGACCCGACCGGCCTGCGGTGGCGGGGTCGGCCACGAGCGGCGGCCGGCCCGCGGTGGAGGCTTCGGCTCTGAGCGGCCAGGCGGTGGCGGCCGAGGCCGTCGCCACCGCCGGCCGGGAGGCGTACGCGCGGATCGTCGCCGCCCTCATCCGGGTCACCGGCGACTGGACGCTCGCCGAGGACTGCGCCCAGGAGGCGCTGGCGAGCGCGGTGCAGCGGTGGCCGGCCGAGGGCGTACCGGCGAACCCGGGCGGCTGGTTGATGACCGTCGCCCGGAACCGGGCGGTCGACGTGCTGCGCCGGGTCGACGTCGAGCGCCGGAAGCTGCGCGAGCTGGCGGTGCTGGCGTTGACCGGGCCGGACGGCGAGACCGCGCCGGGGGAGGGGGAGATCGTGGACGACCGGCTGCGGCTCGTCTTCACCTGCTGCCACCCGGCCCTGGCGCTGGAGGCGCGGGTGGCGCTGACGCTGCGTACCGTCTGCGGGGTGTCGACCGCGGACATCGCGCGGGCGCTCCTCGTCTCCGAGGCGACGATGACGCGGCGGCTGAGCCGGGCCAAGGCGAAGATCCGGGCGGCGCGGATCCCGTACCGGGTGCCGACCGGGCGGAGCCTCGACGAGCGGCTGCCCGGCGTGCTGGCCGTGCTGTACCTGCTGTTCACGCGCGGGTACGACGCCGACGGGCAGCCGGCCTTCGCCGGGGAGGCGGTCCGGCTGGCGCGGCTGCTCGACCGGCTGATGCCGGGGCAGCCCGAGGTGGCGGGGCTGCTCGCGCTCGCGCTGCTGCACCACTCCCGGCGGGACGCCCGCCGGGACGCGGACGGGAACCTGCTGACCCTGGACCGGCAGGACCGGTCCCGCTGGGATCACGCGGCGATCGCCGAGGGCCTCGACGCGCTGGCGCGCGCGGGGGACGGGCCGTACGCCCTCCAGGCCCGGATCGCCGCCTGCCACGCCACCGCCGTGTCCGCCGAGGCCACCGACTGGCCCGCGATCGCCCGGGCGTACGACCGGCTGGCCGGCCTCCAGCCGTCACCGGTGGTCGAGCTGAACCGGGCGGTGGCCCACGGCTACGCGTACGGGCCGGAGGCCGGGCTGACGCTGCTCGCGGCGGTGCGGGCGGGCGGCGCGCTGGACTCGTACCCGTTGGCGATCGCCGCCGAGGCCGACCTGACCGCCCGGCTGGGCGGCACCGCGCGGGCGGCGGCCCTGTTCCGCGAGGCGGCGGCCGCCTGCACCGGAGCCGAACGCCGCGCCCTGCTGGACCGCGCCACCGAGCTGTGCCCCTGACCTGCGGCAGATCTTGGAAATCCGCGGCCCCCCAGCCGAAAGCTTCCAAGATCTCTGCTACGGAGCGCGTCAGCTGATGTAGTGCAGGATCACGTTGTGGACGTGGTGGCTCTTCTGGGCGCCGCGGAACTCCACCTCGTACGTGTGCGTGCCGACGTGGATGGCGATGGAGCCGGTGGAGAAGAATGAGCCGCCCCACGACTTGTTGCTGACCACGCTCACGCTGGTGATCTTCGAGTACGGGATGCTGGTGATCGCGTACCGCTTGCCGATGAACGAGCGGTCCTGGATGATCACGCGCCGGTCGGTCAGGCCGATGAAGCCGGTGCCGGTGCCGACGGCGTCGTAGACGGCGATGATCTGCTCACCCTCGAGCAGGCCACTCTGGATCTGCTGGAACTGCTCCTTGCGGTCGTACGTCGCGTTCGCCATGACGTCAGGGTAGGTCGGGCGGACCACCACCAAGATCAACCAGTGGGTGCCGGGCTGGCGTCGCTCGCCGCCCGGACGAACTCGCGGACCCGGGCCGTCGTGTTGCTCTCCCGCCACACCAGGCCACGCCGGATCGGCGGCGCGCCGTGGATCGGCACGTACGCCACATCCGGGCGCGGATAGTAGCGACGGGTGTGCTCGCCGACCGGCAGCACGCCCCGGCCCATCGCGACCAGCGTCAGCATCTCGGAGAACGTCCCGCCCACCGGCCCCTTCGGCACGGGCCGCCCCGACGGGGTGTGCTCCGGCGTGCGGTCGCGCTTGAAGCCGGCCGAGGTCGCCGACGGGTACTGCACCACCGGGTGGTCGGCGAGCACCTCCAGGGAGACCGACGCCCGTTGGGTCAGGGGGTGGCCGGCGGGCACCGCGAGCACACGCGCCTCCTCCAGCAGCGCCGGACCGCAGGCCATCCCGTCGAAGGGGTACGCGGCGATGAGCAGGTCGATCGACCCGTCCACCAGGCTGGACCGCGAGTTGAAGAGCTGGACCTCGCGGACCTCCACCTGGCACTCGGGGTGCCGCTGGCTGAACAGGGCGACGGCCTTGAGCAGCACCGGCGCGGTCCACTCGCCGAGGAAGGCGACGCACAGCCGTCCGGTCACGCCGCGTCCCGCCTCGGCGGCCCGGCGGACCGCGTCCTCGATGCCGGCGACCAGCGGCGCCAGGTCGTCGGCGAGCTGCCGGCCGATCGGGGTGAGCTGGACGACCCGGCTGGTCCGTGCGAACAGCGGGGCGCCGATCCGGCGTTCGAGCTTCCGGACCACCTGGCTGACCCGTCCGGTGCTCACCCGCAGGCGCTCCGCCGTCCGGCCGAAGTGCAGCTCCTCGGCGAGGGTCAGGAAGGTCTCCAACTCGTGGCGTTCCAGCACGTCACATCCTGTCGTTGAGTCTGGCTCAACGATAGTGACGCGATCACGTCTTGGTCGGCCCGTCCGGCTGGCCGAAGGTGAGAGGACAAAGCCGAGCCGACAAGGGAGACACCATGAGCGGCACTGACAGCCAGCCCACCCCGCTGCGGGTGACCGGGTTCGACCACCTCGTCATCACGGTCGCCGACGTGGAGCGTTCGCTGGGCTTCTACTGCGGCCGGCTCGGCCTGGCCCCCGTCCGGGTCGAGGAGTGGCGGGCCGGGCAGGTCCCGTTCCCCTCGGTGCGGGTGAGCCCGGAGACGATCATCGACCTGGTCCGCGGAAACCGGGGCGGGACCAACGTGGACCACTTCTGCCTGGTGGTCGAGCCGCTGGACTGGCCGGAAGTGATCCGCTCGGGCGTCTTCGACGTGCTGGAGGGGCCGGTCGGGCGGTTCGGCGCGCGGGGGAGCGCCACCTCGGTGTACGTGCGGGACCCGGACGGCAACTCCGTCGAGCTGCGCTGGTATCCGCAGGACCGGCCGGCCTGAGACGTCGTCGAGCCCCCGCTCGCATCCGTGGGAGGCGGGCGGGGCTCCGGGGCGGCGGTCAGGATTCCGTGACCGCGCGGTACGCGTCCTCGATGCGGGCCGCCAGCAGGACCTCGCCCTCGGTCAGCGGCGCGTTGCCGTGCCCGACCCGGATCTGGGTGCGGTCGGCGCGACGGTTGATCTCGGGGCGCAGGTGCAGGGCGTCGGCGACCACCTTGACCCGCTCGGTGAGTGCCGCGTGCTGCGAATCGTCGATGACGAGGGTGCGTCTGATCTGCTCGCCTTCCCGGGTCCACCCGGGAAGCAGGGTCAACGCGTCGCTGAGGTAGTCGTGCTTCCCCCGCCCGCTGAACAGCACACGCATCACCACACCTCCCAGGCGCCGTTGCCGGCTTGTGGCCAAATCGTCGCCGTCCCGTGTCTTGCCGGTGGTTCTAGTCTGTCGTCGTACGGTGAGTGTGTCCACGGCCACACTTCCGTGTCTTCTTGGCCTGACGGTCGGCCACGGTACCCAAACCGCCGATTGATCTGGCACGCTGGACGCCCGTGCGGACCGAACGGGCCAACGACGGTGGGCAGGTTGAGCGACGGGAGCCGAAGGTGATCGTCGGTGCGGCGATCATCCGGGGCGGGCGGGTGCTCGCCTGTGCCCGCTCCGCGCCTCCCGAGGTGGCGGGCATGTGGGAGTTCCCGGGCGGCAAGGTCGAGCCGGGGGAGAGCGAGACCGCCGCGCTGGTCCGCGAGTGCGCCGAGGAGTTGGCCGTCCGGGTCGAGGTCGGCGACCGGGTCGGCCGCAACGTGCGGATGGCCCACGGCCGCTCGGTCCTCAAGGTGTACGCGGCCCGTCTGCTGCACGGCGACCAGCCGCAGGCGCTGGAGCACTCGGCGCTGCGCTGGCTCTCCGCCACCGAACTGGACACCGTCACCTGGCTCCCCGCCGACGCCCCGATCGTCGCCGCACTCCGTCCCCTCCTGGCCGCCGACTGACCGTCCCCCGTCGAACCGGAGGGACGGGCCGAAAACGGACGGGGGCCGGCGGCATGTGCCGCGGCCCCCGTCATGGTCAGTGCCCTCAGTGCTTGTCCTGCTCCGGGTGGGCGAAGTTGAGGTGCTCCGGCGGCAGCGGGAACGTCACGTCGTCGCCGAACGGCGACGGTGCGGCCGCACGGTCGAACGTGAGCTCCGTCAGGGGCATCCGGCCCGACGCGTCGACAGCCGGCGCGGTGGGATGGGGCACCTCGCGGCGCCAGTTGACGCCTGCCTGCGCCTGCGTCTCGGACCGCACGTCGTGCGAGCCACCCGCGTGCGAGTGAACCCCGGCCGGCCCGGCCGCGTGGGTGCCGACGGCACCCGGGGAGTGCTCGCCGGTCACGATGGTCTGGGGCACCTGACCCCTGCGGAAGATCTTGCTACCAAGCCACACGAGGGGATCGTACCTGCGGTCGACGACCCGCTCCTTCATGGGGATGATCCCGTTGTCGGTGATCTTGATGTGCTCGGGGCAGACCTCGCTGCAGCACTTGGTGATGTTGCAGTAGCCGAGGCCCTGCTCGGCCTGCGCGTACTCCTTGCGGTCGTCCCGCGCGTCCAGCGGGTGCATGTCCAGCTCGGCGGCGCGGATGAAGTACCGCGGCCCGGCGAAGGCCGGCTTGTTCTCCTCGTGGTCCCGGATCACGTGGCAGACCGTCTGGCAGAGGAAGCACTCGATGCACTTGCGGAACTCCTGCGAGCGCTCGACGTCGACCTGCTGCATCCGGTAGTCGCCCGGCGCCACCCCGGGCGGCGGGGCGAAGGCCGGCGTCTCCCGGGCCTTCTCGTAGTTGAACGAGACGTCGGTGACCAGGTCCCGGATCACCGGGAAGGTCCGCAGCGGCGTGACCGTGATCGTCTCGTCCTCTTCGAACGTCGACATCCGGGTCATGCAGCTCAGCTTCGGCTTGCCGTTGATCTCCATCGAGCAGGAGCCGCACTTGCCCGCCTTGCAGTTCCAGCGGCAGGCCAAGTCCGGCGCGTCGGTGGCCTGGAGCCGGTGGATGACGTCGAGGACCACCTCGCCCTCGTTGACCTCGACCATGTAGTCCTGAAGGTCGCCGCCGGTCTCGTCGCCCCGCCAGATGCGGAATTGCCTCTTGGTGCCCATTACTTGCCCGCCTCCTCAGCGAGGGCGTCGAACTCCGCCAGCTCCTCGTCGGTCAGGTACTTGGCCAGCTCCGCCCGGTCGAAGAGCGCGACCAGCTCGGGGCGCATCTTCGGCAGCGGCTTGCGGTCCAGGTGGACGGTGTCGCCGTCCAGCGAGCAGACCAGGTTGACCCGGCGCCACGCCGGCTCCATCGCCGGATAGTCCTCCCGGGTGTGGCCGCCCCGCGACTCCTGCCGCTCCAGCGCCGCCTTCGCGGTGCACTCCGAGACGACCAGCATGTTGCGCAGGTCCAGCGCCAGGTGCCAGCCCGGGTTGTAGCGCCGGCCGCCGGCCGCGCTCACCTTGGCCACCCGCTCGCGCAGCTCGCCGAGCCGGCTCAGCGCCTCGACGAGCTCGCCCTCCCGCCGGATGATTCCGACTAAATCCCCCATCACCGCCTGGAGGTCCTGCTGGAGGGTGTACGGATTCTCGCCGGTGTCCCGCTGCAACGGCGCCAGGGCCGTCTCCACCGCGGCCTCCACCGCCGCCACCGGCATCCGGGGGCGGGCGGCCAGACCGTCGGCGTACGAGGCGGCGTGACCGCCCGCGCGCTTGCCGAAGACCAGCAGGTCCGACAGGGAGTTGCCGCCGAGCCGGTTGGAGCCGTGCATGCCGCCGGACACCTCACCGGCCGCGAACAGCCCGCGCACCTGCCCGAACGCCGCGCCGGAATCCGGGTCGACCTCGACGCCACCCATCACGTAGTGGCAGGTCGGGCCGACCTCCATCGGCTCCCTGGTGATGTCGACGTCGGCCAGCTCCTTGAACTGGTGGTACATCGACGGCAGGCGGCGGCGGATCTCCTCGGCCGGCAGCCGGGAGGCGATGTCCAGGTAGACACCGCCGGCGGGCGTACCCCGGCCGGCCTTGACCTCGCTGTTGATGGCGCGCGCGACCTCGTCGCGGGGCAGCAGCTCCGGCGGACGCCGGTTGTTGTCCGGGTCGTCGTACCAGCGGTCCGCCTCGGCCTCGTTGTCCGCGTACTGCTTGCGGAACACGTCCGGCACGTAGTCGAACATGAACCGCTTGCCCTCGGAGTTCTTGAGGACGCCACCGTCACCGCGGACCGACTCGGTGACCAGGATGCCCTTGACCGAGGGCGGCCAGACCATGCCGGTCGGGTGGAACTGGAGGAACTCCATGTTGATCAGCGTCGCCCCGGCGCGCAGCGCCAACGCGTGCCCGTCCCCGGTGTACTCCCACGAGTTCGAGGTGACCTTGTACGAGCGGCCGACGCCGCCGGTCGCCAGCACCACGGCCGGCGCCTCGAAGAGGACGAACTCGCCGGACTCCCGGTGGTAGCCGAACGCGCCGGCGATCCGGTCCCCGTCGAGCAGCAGCTCGGTGATGGTGGTCTCGGAGAAGACCCTGATCCGGGCGTCGTACGAGCCGTGCTCGCGCTTGTCCTCCTGCTGGAGGGAGACGATCTTCTGCTGGAGGGTGCGGATCAGCTCCAGGCCGGTGCGGTCGCCGACGTGCGCCAGACGCGGGTACTCGTGGCCACCGAAGTTGCGCTGCGAGATCTTCCCGTCCTTGGTGCGGTCGAAGAGCGCACCGTACGTCTCCAGCTCCCAGATCCGCTGCGGTGACTCCTTCGCGTGCAGCTCGGCCATCCGGAAGTTGTTGAGGAACTTGCCGCCGCGCATCGTGTCGCGGAAGTGCACCTGCCAGGTGTCCCGGCTGTTCACGTTGCCCATCGCGGCGGCGGCGCCGCCCTCGGCCATCACCGTGTGCGCCTTGCCGAAGAGCGACTTCGAGATGATCGCCGTCTTCTTGCCGGCGAGCCGGGCCTCGATCGCCGCCCGCAGCCCGGCGCCGCCGGCCCCGATCACGACGACGTCGTAGTGGTGTCGTTCGATTCGCGTGGTAGTGGTCATGTCAGGGGCCCTCTAGTTGATGAACCGCAGGTCGCTGATCCAGCCGGCCGAGACGGCCATGATGTACAGGTCGGTGAAGATCACCGTGAACAGCGACACCATGGCGAACGTGCCGTGCCGGACGTTCAGCTTGGACACGAGCGTCCAGAAGCGGTAGCGCAGCGGGTTCTTGGAGAAGTGCTTCAACCGGCCGCCGACGACGTGCCGGCAGGCGTGGCAGGAGATTGTGTAACCAGCGAGGGCGACGACGTTCACCAGGATGATCAGCGTGCCCAGGCCGACGCCGAAGCCGCCGTCCGGCCCGCGGAACGCGAAGATCGCGTCGTAGAGGTTGATCAGCAGGATCAGCGCCGCCAAGTAGAAGAAGTACCGGTGCCAGTTCATGACGAACAGCGGCAAGCGGGTCTCACCGGTGTACTTCTTGTGCGGCTCCGTCACCGCGCAGGCGGGGGGCGACGCCCACAGCGAGCGGTAGCCCGCCTTGCGGTAGTAGTAGCAGGTCACCCGGAACCCGGCCACGATCGGGAACGCGATGATGCCGAGCGGGAGGAAGAAGGGGAAGTCGCCGAACGGGGTGCCGAAGTGGGCCGAGCCGGGCACGCACTCGTTCGACACGCACGGCGAGTACAGCGGCGTGAGGTAGTGGAAGTCCTCGACGTAGTACCACTTCGCCATGAAGATGCGGATCGTCGAGTAGACGATGAAGAAGAGCAGGATCGCGGCGATGATGGCGGGCTGCACCCACCAGCGGTCCGTACGCAACGTCCTCGCCGCGATGGCGGCGCGGGGCCGCGCACCCGGCCCTCCCGGCCTCGTTGCCGTTGATGTCATTGCAGTCGTCTCCCTGACGGGGCCCTGACGGGCGGCGGATCACGTTCCCTTCGGTCAGCGGACCGGCCAGACCGCGTCCACTGCCACGTCTTGCGCGCACCAACGACCGCGCCGGCGATACGGCGCAGCTAAGTGACACACGTTACGCCGATCTTTGCGAGCCGTCCGCGCAAGGCAGTGTCCCGTGTGTTCCGGCTCTTGGAAAGCCCTTCCGTCACAATCGATGCCCGGCCGTCAGGACCGGCTGGTGGCGGCGAGGACGCCGACCGCGGCCCGTTCCAGGTCCAGGCAGGAGTCCACCAGGTCGGCGAGGGCGGCGAAGAGGTCCGCCCGCCCGGAGTCACCGAGCTCGTCGTCCGCGGCGTACTCCGCACTGAGCACGGCCAGGCGCCCGGTCAGCTCCCGGATCTCGGCTTCGGCGTCGCGGCCCCGGGTGAAGACCAGGCGCATGCGCTCCTCGGCCAGCTCGGTGTACGCGCCGAGCCCCTGGACCGTCTCCAGGGCCAGTGCCGCGAGCCGGGACCATCGTTCGCCCGATCGGCGGAACAGCGCGGCGGCCTCCGCGTACCGGGGGTCGACCAGGGGCACCGCCTCGTCTAGGAAGTCGGCGTAGACCGGCCGCGTCGCGCCCGGCGCCGTGTACTCCAGCTCCACGCACTCGTAGAGGCGGCGTACGCCGTGGAAGAACGGCACGGGAGCGCCGAACCGGCGGGGCCACCCGGTCCGCGTACGCCCGTCCCGGAGCTGCTCGGCGAGCTTGGCCATGCCCCGGAACCCGAAGTTGGCGTCGAAGCTGTTGCCGAGCACCGGGCCGGTCAGGTGCGCGACCGTGGTGGCGACCGCCGCCCGGATCGCGTCCGGCAGATCGGTCCGCTGGCGCGGATCGGTGACGGTGACGCTCTGGTGACGACCCTTGCGGTGGGCCGACCAGGCGGCGGTGAATGCCTCCACCGGCAGCGGGTGGGGTTGCCGCCCCTCGTCGTCCACCAGCAGCACGTCGCCGTCGAGCCCCGCGACCACCACCGGGTACGGATCGGCGCCGGGACCGGGGTCGAGGCCGTGCCACGGCAGGCGGGTGCGGTCGACGGTGGCCACCACCGGCCGTCCGTCCCCGAGGTGCCCCCGCAGCCGTGCCACCGCCGGGCCCGCCCGCCCGCTCCGCTCGTCCGCGTACGCGACGCCGAGCCGGTCCAGCACGGCCGGGACCCAGGGCTCGGGGTGGTGCTGGGCCACGATGGTCAGCAGCGGCGGCAGGTCGCGGTACTCGAACACCGCGTACATGAATCCGACCCCGCCGCCGAGCCCGGCGCGCGAGCGCGCCGGAGCCCACCCTAACCCAGGTCAGCCGGAGGCCCCGCCGGTGAAGTTCCACGAGGCGAGCCGCAACGCCGGCGCCTCCCACCAGACACCGTCGACCCGGTCCGGCTGGCGTGCCGGCAGCCGCCCGAGGCCGAGCACGGCACCCGGGCCGAGCGCCCGCGGGTAGGCCTCGGTGAAGCGGAAGTCGCGGACCGCGCGGGCGACGACGCCGTCCTCCACCAGCCACACCCCGTTGCGGGTCAGGCCGGTGACGACCAGGCTCTTCGGGTCGAGTACCCGCGTGTACCAGAGGTCGCTGACCAGCAGGCCGCGCCGCACCCCGGTGACCAGCGCGGCGGTGTCCGGATCGACCACCGCGCCGGACAGGTCGCCGCCGCCCACCCACTCGGACGCGCCGGTGCCGGAGCCGGCCGGCCCGGCTGTCGGTGCTTGCGCTGCGGGGGACAGGCGCAGGTTGCGGGGCATCGGCCCCCAGGTGGCGCCGCCGGGGACGGCGTGCCCGGTCGAGACCGTGCCGACCTCCGCCGCGGTGCGCCGGTCGTGCGCCACCGCGCGGGTGGTGCCGGCGTCGACCAGGGTCACCGGGCCGCGCGGGGTGCCCTCCACGTCGAACGGCAGGCCGGAGCCGCCGAGCGGATCGTCGACCAGGGTGACCGCCGGATCGAACTGGGCGGTGCCCGGCTGGGCGAAGGACTGCCGCTCGCCGTACCGCTTGCCGTTGAAGCCGTAGAAGGAGAGGTTCTGGAGCAGGTCGGCGACCGCGGCCGGCTCCAGCACCACCTCGTAGCGGCCGGGCGACAGCTCGACCGGGTCGGCCGCCGCGCGGGCCTTGGCGGCGGCACGGGCGCCCAGCACCGCGCCGTCGAGATCGGCGAGGCGGTCGGCGGCCAGCCGCACAACCCCGTCCGCGCCGCCGGTGCGTGCGATGCCGTCCATCGCCGCCTCGGCCGTGCGGCCCTGCGCCGAGTGGCCGGCCGAGTTGGCGAACGCCGACGAGCGGAGGGCGGTGCGGCAGTAGCCGGCGGCCTCCAGCCCGCCGACCGCCGTCACGAACGCCCGGACGCGCTCGGCCCGCTCGTCCGGCTCCGCGTACGCGGTGGCCTCGTCCACCGGCACGCCGGACGGGGTCGGGGCGGCCGGGGTGAGGCCCGGCCAGGCCGGGTCGGGCGGGCAGAGGCGCGCGGCGGCCAGGGTGCGCTCGACGAGCGCGGACAGCCCGTCGGGGGTCACCACGCTGCCGCTGCCGGCGGCGGTGCGCCCGTCCACGTGCACCCGCAGCCGCACCCCGACGCCGGACTCGGCGACGTTCTGGTGGATGAACGAGTTGGCGAACCGGGTCAACGCCAGGTCGGCCCGGGTCACCACCGCCTCGGCCTGGGCGGCCGGCCCGCCGAGGCGGTGGACCAGCTCGATCACCTGGCCGGCGACGTCCAGCTCGGACTGGTCGTGCGGCCCACTCACGCGCGCACCCCCACCCGGACGTTGCGGAAGCGGGCCGGCGCCGCCGGGTGGCCGGTGTGCCCGACCTGGCCGGGCTGGCCCTTGCCGCAGTTCGGCGTGCCCCACGCCACGGTCTCGTGGGAGAGCATGTCCATCGAACGCCAGAAGAGCGGGCCGATGCCGGTGTACGTGGGGTTGCGCAACATCCGCCCCCGTCTGCCCTTCCTGATCTCCCAGCCGATCTCGCAGCCGAACTGGAAGTTGAGCCGCTTGTCGTCGATCGACCAGGAGCGGTTGACGTCCATCAGCACACCGTCGTCGGTCGCCGCGATGATCTCCTCCAGGGTGTGCGGGCCGGGCTCCAGGCCCACGTTGGTCATCCGCACCATCGGCAGCCGCGCCCAGCCGTCCGCGCGCACGCTGCCGCCGTAGTCGAGGCCGGCGACCGCGGCCGAATCCCGGCCGGCGAGCACACCCACCCAGCGACCCTCGCGGACCGCGTCCCGTTTGACGGCCGGCGAGCCCTCGTCGTCGTACCCGAAGCTGCCCAGCGCGCCGATGATCGTCGGGTCGATGGTGATCGTCATCAGCTCCGAGCCGTAGCGCAGCGACCCGAGCTGGGCCAGGTCCAGCCAGGAGGTGCCGGCGAACGCGGCCTCCCAGCCGAGGATCCGGTCCAGCTCGATGGCGTGCCCGACCGACTCGTGGATCTGGAGCGCGAGCTGCTCGCCGCCGAGGATCAGATCGGTCTCGCCGGCCGGGCAGAGCGGCGCGGTGAGCAGCGCCCGGGACTCCTCGGCGATCTGCGCGGCGTGCGCGGTCAGGTCGAGCGAGTCGACCAGCTCCCAGCCGGTCGTGCCGTACTGGCCCCGGTAGCTCGGGTACGACCGGCGCTGGGTCTCCCCGTCCCCGATCGAGGTGGCCGAGATGCCACCGCCGCACTCGCGGATGCGCTGGTCGATCCGGTGGCCCTCGCTGGAGACGAACCACTTCGCCGTGTCCCAGATCTGGTAGAGACCCTCGGCCACGTCGGCGCCGTGGTCGGCCACCAGCTTCGTGGCCTCGACCAGCAGGTCGCCCTTGGTCGACAGCGGCACGCCGAGCGGATCCACCTCGCAGGCCGAGGCCCAGCTCGCCGTCACCGGCTCGCTCGGCACCAGGTCGATCGGAGGCCCGGGCACGCGGGCGCTCGCGGCGGCGGTCCGCGCGGCGCGTCGGCCGGCGTCGCGGGCGGCGGCGTCGGACAGGTCGGGTACGGCGTGGAAGCCCCAACTCGACCCGACCAGCGCCCGGACGCCCAGCCCGACGCTCTCGTCCTGGGTCAGCTCCTCGATGTCCCCGTTGCGGGCCGACATCGACTCGTAGCGCCGGTGCATCACCCTGGCGTCGGCGTACCGGGCGCCCGCGTCGAGGGCGGCCTGGACGGCGGCGGACGCCGCGTCGAACTCGGTCATGGGCCGACCCTAGGCGAGCCGACCGACATCCGTCAGGCGAGCAGATCCTCCGGCCGGGTCGTCCGTGGCCGCGTTGGTGGATGACGTCGAGGGGCGAGGGCTGTCGGGGGCGTTGCCCAGTCGTTACGCTGGGCCCGCTGACAGCCCGTGCCTTGTAGCTTATTTTCACCCTCTGAGTTCTGCTGTAGGTTCCCTACATCAATTCGAGGGAGGCGGTCATGGGCAGTCGGGAGTCGGCGGCGTCCGGCGGCCGCCCCAGCATGCCGGAGCCGCGTGACGGCGACGGGCCGTACCTGCGGGTGAGCGACCTGCGGGTGCGGTTCGACACCACCGATGGCGTGGTGCGCGCGGTCGACGGGGTGTCGTTCGCGGTGGAGCGCGGCCGCACCCTCGGCATCGTCGGCGAGTCCGGCTCGGGCAAGAGCGTGACGTCGCTGGCGATCCTCGGCCTGCACGACCCGAAGCGCAGCACCATCACCGGCGAGATCTCCATCGGCGGCCGGCAGTTGGTCGGCCTGCCGGAAGAGGAGGTACGCCGGCTGCGCGGCCGGGACATGGCGATGATCTTCCAGGATCCGTTGTCGGCGTTGCATCCGTACTACACGGTGGGGCGGCAGATCGCCGAGGCGTACCGGGTGCACCACCCGAGGGCCGGCAAGCGGGAGGCCCGTCAGCGGGCGGTTGACATGCTGGGTCGGGTGGGGATTCCGCAGCCGGCGCGGCGGTTCGATCAGTATCCGCATGAGTTCTCGGGTGGGATGCGGCAGCGGGCGATGATCGCGATGGCGTTGGTGAACGATCCGGATCTGCTGATCGCTGACGAGCCGACCACGGCGTTGGATGTGACGGTGCAGGCGCAGATCCTGGATCTGCTGGCTGATCTGCAGGGGGAGTTCCGGTCGGCGATCATCCTGATCACGCACGACCTGGGTGTGGTGTCGCAGGTGGCCGACGAGGTGCTGGTGATGTACGGCGGTCGGGCGGTGGAGCACGGCAGTGTGGAGCAGGTGTTGCGGCGGCCGCAGCACCCGTACACGTGGGGGTTGCTGTCCAGCGTGCCGTCGTTGCACGGTGACGCCGAGGCGGACCTTCTGCCGATTCCGGGCAATCCGCCGAGTCTGATCAACCTTCCGTCGGGGTGCGCGTTCCATCCGCGGTGCCGCTACGCCGACCGCAACGGCGACCGGTCCCGCAGTGAGGTGCCTGAGCTGCGCCCGGCCGGCGCGCCCGGCCACCTGGTCGCCTGCCACTTGTCCGCCGACGACCGCACCGGCCTGTACGCCGAGGACGTGGCACACGTGGGGGTGGCCCGATGAGCACCGACATCGCACCGGCCCGACCCGGCGACCCGACCATCGGCCCCGACGCCCGGCCGGCCGCCGAGCCGTTGCTGCGGGTGCGGGGGTTGACCAAGCATTTCCCGGTGCGGACCGGGCTGCGGACGACGGGGTTGGTGCGGGCGGTCGACGGGGTGGATTTCGAGGTGCGGCCGGGGGAGACGCTGGGTCTGGTGGGGGAGTCCGGCTGCGGTAAGACGACGACCGGGCGGATGTTGGTGCG